>NZ_PPXY01000034.1 GCF_021655115.1 Clostridium sp. Cult3 | reverse complement strand
GTATAGGTATTTCTTTTAGACATTTATGGACACTTCCTTCCTCTTTTTTAGTATATAGAAAACCTTATTTTGTGTCCATAGTTATATACTAACATCATTATTAGTTTTCTCTTTATAATCATTTCTTCTACCAGCAACAACAGCATAATTCATTCGCGAAGTATCCAGTCTATAAAATTCTTTAGGTAATTGATTATTAGTTTCTTTTTCAAAGGACTCAGATAATGAAGAATAACTCTCCTCTGTCCAAAGCATCCAATCACTTACTTGACTTAATCCTTTTCTTATTACATCACCAAACTCTTCGTTAGCTAGACTTATTCTCCCATATGGGTTTTCAAATTCAATAAAAATAAAATTATACCCATCAGATGATTTACCGACAAGAAGGTACTCTACCTGATATGAATTACCAAGCTGAAATTCTCTAAATAAATATGCATCATGATGCCCAAAGCTATATTCACTAAATATTGAACCAATTATATGGTATGCCCTATTTTCTTTTATAAATTTTAAAATATCTGTTTCTATTGTTTCTCTATCTTCAATTGTTTTTAAAAATTGTTGATTTAATACTTTTAATTTTGTTTCATCTTTTAGGTCTACAGGATCTAGATAATTGTTTGGAAATAGACTATTATGGTGTCTTATTGCCTTAGGAAATTCTCTATGCATATTAGAATTATATGCCTTGATTTTCCCTAGTTGAATTGTATATTTATTCCTAATTTCTCTTTCTAATTCTTTTTCATCCGCAGTAATATTTTGATAATCCCGTGCAAATAATTTCATTATTATGCACCTCTTATGCACTACTATTAATTTCTATGTATCCTTTGTTTGTTATTTTTATTCCCAAATATAGATTTTAAGATTATCCCTATTCCTCCCTAGATGCAGCAACTTCACCCAATGCAACTTTATCTTTCTCGTCATATCCATTCGGATTATTAAATTGCCACCTCCATGCATCCCTGCACATGTCTTCAAGACTTTTTTCTGCTTTCCACCCTAATTCCCTAAATGCCTTCGTAGGATCTGCATAGCATTTAGCAATATCTCCTGGTCTTCTATCTATAATTATATATGGTATTCTTTTCCCTGTAGCTTTTTCAAAAGTCTTAACTACGTCAAGTACACTATAACCAATACCAGTACCAAGATTATATGTATCAACTCCTGTGCTTGCCATAACTTTCTCTAATGCCTTTAAGTGACCTTTTGCTAAATCTACTACATGAATATAGTCTCTAACTCCAGTCCCATCATGTGTATCATAGTCATTCCCAAAAATATATAATTTTTCTCTTTCACCAATAGCAACTTGAGTTATATAAGGCATTAAATTATTAGGCTTTCCATTTGGATCTTCTCCAATTCTACCACTTCCATGAGCTCCAATAGGATTGAAGTACCTTAATAAAGATATACTCCACTCTCTATCAGAAACATATATATCCCTTAAAATCTGCTCTATCATAAGTTTAGTCCATCCGTAAGGATTAGTTGCACTAAGAGGTAAATCTTCTATTAATGGTGATTTGTTTTTTTTTCCGTATACAGCAGCAGATGAACTAAATACCATCTTTTTTACATTATATTTCGCCATAACTTCGCAAAGTATTAAAGTTCCAGTAATATTATTATGATAATAATCAATAGGAATTTCCACCGATTCTCCCACAGCTTTAAATCCTGCAAAATGAATTACAGCTTCAATTTCGTTCTCTTTAAATATCTTTTCTATTTCTTCTTTATCTAAAATATAAACATTATAAAACTTTAATGATTTTCCTGTTATTGCTTGTACACGGTTTAATGATTCAGGCTTACTATTGGAAAAGTTGTCTACTACAATAACATCATAACCTGAATTTAACAATTCCACACAGGTATGGCTTCCAATATATCCAGCTCCTCCAGTTACTAATATAGCCATATGCGCTTATCCTCCGTTTTGATATAATAATTTAATGATAAATTAGCTCCTACTCTATAGCTAAACTAATTGTAATTGATAACATAAATAAGATAAATATTTTATAAAAGATATTTTGTAACAATTATTCGACTAACTTATCTTTTTAACATAGTAGAAACATATAGAATTACCTAGTCTAATGATTCAAAAGGCAGTCCTTTCTAGGTAATCTAGCTCAATCTTCTTTTCTTCTTTATAATAGACACCACATCATATTTATTAATTATAATTATTTGTTTCGATATGTTCTTTTTTAATTGAATAATCATATAAATATTTTGACAGAGATAATATTATCAACCACCATAATGCTGCTGATCCTGGTGCTATTACAAAGACCGAATCAAAACAATTTAAAAATACTATTAAAAAAATCGTGCACACTGCATATTTCCAATTCATGATATCTTTTGCTTTAGGTAAAATCCTAAATGCTTTATATAATGGATAGACAAATAATATTAACCCAAATATACCTGTTTCTATCAACAAATATATATATGAATTATGTGGTTGAACTAATAATACATTCCCTTCATAAATAAAATAATTCATTCCTGGAGTTTTTGACAAAAACCAGTCTTGGTATGGAAAAAAAACACCTAAGCCTTTACCAAACAATAATCCAAATGTTGATTGCTTGCTAAATATATCTATTGTATTAAGTACAGTTGATATTCTACTTTCATCTGTCAAATTGAAAAACCTTGGTACTTTTTCATTAAGAAATTCAATAGGATTCACATACAAAAAACTTATCAGAACAATTATTAGACCAACAATACCTAGCTTTCTTTTATCTATTAAATAAAGTATTACTAAAAAAGTAATCATCCACATACTTCCCCTTGAACCTGTAAAAAAAGAAGCCATAAGCATTATAAAAAACATTACGGTAAATCGTTGTTTTTTAATTTTATGTTGATAAAATAAGAAAAGAGAAAACATAATAGCAATTGTATATCCTAATATAACAGGGCCTCCACCTGGAGATATCAATCTATTTCGCGCACCTAATTTAATATTACCAAAAACATATTCATATCTGCTTATATTAATAAATATGTTTAAAATAAGATAGATTGTAAAGAAGTATATAGCATTTAAGTGAATTTTAGATATATCTACATTAAGTCGATTAATTACATATAAAACAAAAAAAGCAAAATAAAATGGCACCTCACACCAAAAATATTGAAATAAAATATCAATAGGTTTGCTTGAAAAAATTATTCTTATAAGTGTTATAAAATCAAAAGCTGTTCTTGCTAATAAAATACTTATAAAATAAGTATCTATTCTTCCTGTCTTCTTAATAGTGCTAACAAATAACAATGGAGAAAGTATTACTATTATTATCAACATAACAATTATTATAGAAGGTATCAAATTATTTTCACCTGGATGGTAATATGTAAATATAGAACGAATTTTTTCTACCTCAAGATATGGTATAAGAAACAGTAATGAAAGTATTGTCGGAAATACTTTTTTACATCCCATACTATCCTTGTTTTTATCTATATTCATTATAAATTTCTCCTTTAACAAATAAAGTCATATAATAATGCTAATCATTAGAAACAAACCATTTCAGATAACAAATAATATTAGTCACCACAACATACTTTTGATTTTTAATAACCATTTTTATATCAAGATTTAATCATTAAATCATCCAAAACTAACATAATATCTGACTCCCAGCGTGACTTTCCTAAATACTTACGAACATGCCTACAGTTTTGGGCCATAATGTTACGTTTCTCTATATTATTTATTAAATGTTCAACAACATTAGTAAATGGCTCCACACTAGGTGGCAACAACATTCCGTTAAAATGAGGAATTATAATATTTCCTAATCCTCCTACATCACTTGCTATTACAGGACAGCCACTACTAATTGATTCAATTGCAGAAAGACTAGTCCCTTCAGACCAAAGCGAAGGAACAAAGGTTAAAAATGCGTCCGAATAGTATTGGGCTATTTCATCAAATTTTGGATGAACTACATCAACTTCCATAGATTTATACTGAGGATATAAATTAATAAATTCATCACGTCTAAATTCTTCTATTGCTAATACAGGATATATATCATAGCCACGCTTTAATAATTCAATACACATTTCCATAAATATTGTAAATCCTCTATGCCTAACTAATCTCCTTGGAAAAAAAAGTTTAATTTTATCACTGCTTTTGTATTCTTTATAACTATATTTAAAAATTTCCTCCTCAGCGTAATTAGGAATATAAACAAGTTTATCCTTGTAATATGGGTACTTTGCGTCAATCACTCTACACCAATTAATAAAATTTGTATCTACACAAATGATTTTTTGTACATTTTTAATTGCTTTTTTTAGAAAATAATTCTTGATTGAATTAATGAAATGATTATTGGGTCCATCCCATGCTATTCCATGTTGTAAAGCAAAGCTTTTTTCATAACAGTAAGGCCACGCAATTTGCAAATCAGAATAGCAAACCAAATCAGGTTTTATTCTATTACAAAAATTAAAAACTTCTTTAGAATATTGTACCCACCCTTTTGTTCCAAAAGGTACATCAAATACATGAATTTTTGCCCAATCTCCATGATTTATTATTAATTTTTTATTTCCCTTGGTAACGTAAATTACATTATATCCATTTTTATAAAATAGTTTTCCTAAATCAATACCATAACGTTGACTTCCACCAATTGAAACTCCTTTTGCTGGATTATTGTAATTAACTAAATACATAGATTCAATAACAATTGTTCTTTTCATATTAAGCTCAACTCCGGTTAATATAATTATCATCTAGTAAATTCATGATCTTGAATTAATATTCTCATTATTAAAAGTTATATAAACTTGCATATTATTAATAATTTACTGCTTTCTTGGCTTGTTCAGCATACTTTCTCAAAAACTCATTTCTTCTTAACTCTATCCTGTCATTATCATATTTTTTAGCCTCTTCAAAATTTCTTATCGCTTTGCCCTTTAGCCAGTTTTGATCAAACACATTTTCATCAATTATTTTCATTAATTTCTTATAATCTGTTTTCTCGAAGATACAGTCTTCATCTAGTAACTCTGGTATCCCTCCTACATTTGAACCAATAGCAGGGCATCCCCTACTCATAGCTTCTATTAAAGCTCTTGGTAAACCTTCTGTTTTACTTGGTTGAATATATATATCTATATTATCCAAATACTCAAAGACTAGCTCATGAGGTAATGAACCTAAAAACTTAACTTTATCAGCAACATTATATTTTTCTGCTACTTCCATAAGATAACTATTATCTCCATCACCTAATAAATGATATTCAATGTTGTATCCCTCCTTATTCAACTCCGAAATAACTTTAATAACATACTGTTGCCCCTTATATTTCACATTAACTGCTCCTATTGTTCCAAAAATAATTGACTTACTATTATCCATACATTCAATTTTATTTAAACGTCTTTCTATTACATTGTCATCTAACGTTGGTAATGTAACATTAGAACAATTAATACTTTCCCCTTTGCAAGGATACCTACGTTGTAAAAACTCATTAGTTACATATATAGCATAAGGAGTATCTTTTATTAGCTTTTTAGTTTTTAAATAACTATAGGGTGCAATAAGCTTTCCCTTAAAACTATGATTCCTCAGAGAATCCCATGTACAACCTACTACTTCTACCAAATACGGTTTTTCATATTTCACAGCGTATTTTACCGCCATAGAGCCTATAGCACTAGGAAGTCTAGCGATTACACAGTCTGCATTTTTAACTTCATTTTTTATTATATTTTTTGCTTCTATTTTTTTATAATAAGCTTTTAGAGATTTAAAATTAGGGACTTTAACAAATTCCACTCCTTCCGTAGTAGATAAAGACATTTTTTCAGGCTGGCTTTTAACTAATATTTGCCTTGATATAAACCTTACTTCTTCAAATACATTGGTATATCTCAAAAGAACTTCCCTAGGAAAACTTCCATTACTATAATAATCGTCCTTATATTTATAAAATTTGTGATCATGTGCATACAATAATTTCATAATTTACACCCCATAATATTCCTTATACCACTCAACAAACTTTCCTATCCCCTCATCTACACTTGTTTCAGGTTTAAATCCTACATCTCTTATCAAATCATCTACATCTGCATAGGTTTTAGGGACGTCTCCTGCTTGTAGCGGTAAATATTCTTTTTTCGCTTCTTTATCTAAATGTCTTTCTAATGTTTCTATATATTCCATTAGCTGTACTGGTTTGTTATTACCTATATTATATATTTTATATGGTGCATGGCTTGTACTTGGATCCTGGTTGATGTTATCATAGTTTTCATTTGGTTTAGGTGGATTAGCTATAACTCTTATTACTCCTTCTATGATATCGTCTATATAGGTAAAATCCCTTTCCATTTTCCCATAGTTGAATACTTTAATAGGTTCATCATTAAGTATAGCTTTAGTAAATAAGAATAACGCCATATCTGGTCTACCCCAAGGACCATATACTGTAAAAAATCTCAATCCAGTTGTAGGTATTCCATATAAATGGCTATAGGTATGAGCCATTAACTCATTAGACTTCTTTGTTGCTGCATATAAACTAACAGGATGATCTACACTATCACTTGTCGAAAAAGGCATCTTTTCATTAGAACCATAAACAGAGCTAGATGATGCATATACTAGATGTTCTACTTCATTATATCTACAAGCTTCTAATATATTCATAAATCCCATTATATTAGATTCTATATATGCATAAGGATTTTTAAGACTATATCTTACTCCTGCTTGGGCTGCTAAATTTACTACTATATCTATTTTATTTTCTTCAAAGATTTTATCCATAGCTTGTCTATCTTGTAAATCTGCATATCCAAATGTAAACCTATCTTCTTTTTCTAATATATCTAATCTTGCCTTTTTTAAATTTACATCGTAATAATCATTTAAATTATCTAGTCCTATAACAGTACAGCCTTCTTTAAGTAATCTTCTCGATAAATGAAATCCAATAAATCCTGCTGCTCCTGTTATTAAATAAATTTTGCTTTTATCCAATTCTTTATAGTCCTTTCTCATATCATAGCCTCCAGTATAAATAATTCATATCTTCTGCTTCTTTCCTATTAAACATTCCTTTTATATCTATAAGTACATATTTTGGACTTCCATCTTCTAGTTCTGATGTTGCTGCAACTTCATCCATTACATTTGAATAGCCATTCCATCTTTGATTATATAATTTCTTAATGTCCTCTAACTTTATAGTTTTAAACTCTTCATGGGGAACTGCAAATATTATTGCATCCATGTCCTCTATATCCTCAATATTATGTAGTTTTATTCCATAAGTTTCCCATAAATCTTCCTCATCTGCTACTGGGTCTACTACTTTTACATTTATTCCATACTCTTCTAATTCCTTTATAGCATCTACTACCTTTGTATTTCTAATATCTGGACAGTTTTCTTTAAATGTAATCCCAAATACTGCTACTGTAGAGCCCTTGATTGGTTTGTCAGCTTTTATCATGTTTTTGACTACATTTTCAGCTACATATTTACCCATATCATCATTTATTTTTCTTCCTGCAAGGATTATTTGAGAGTGATACCCTATTTCTTCTGCCTTATATGTAAGATAATATGGATCTACTCCTATACAATGTCCTCCAACTAAACCTGGGCTAAAGTTTAAAAAATTCCACTTTGTACCTGCTGTTTCTAGTACTGCCTTTGTATCTATTCCTAATTTATTAAATATTATAGAAAGTTCGTTCATAAAAGCAATATTTATATCCCTTTGAGAATTTTCTATTACTTTTGCAGCTTCTGCTACTTTAATACTTTCTGCCTTATGTATACCTGCTTTTATTACTAAGCCATAAACTTTAGCAATGATTTCCAGCGACTCCTCATCTATGCCTGATACTACCTTTACTATATTTTCTAGTCTATGTACTTTATCTCCTGGATTAATCCTTTCTGGTGAATAGCCTACTTTAAAGTCTTGTCCACATTTTAGCCCAGACTCTTTTTCCAAAATAGGAATACATATATCCTCTGTAACTCCAGGGTATACCGTAGATTCATATACTACTATTGAACCTTTGGTAAGATTTCTTCCTACGGTTTTACTTGCTTCCATTACTGGTTTAAGATTTGGAATTTTGTCAGAACTTATTGGAGTTGGCACTGCAATTATATGGAATTTACAATCCTTTAAATGCTTTTCTTCCCATGTCAATAATGCTGTAGTTTCCTTTATAGCTTCATCTCCAACTTCTTTAGTTACGTCTACTCCATTAAGATATTTTTGTACTTTTTCTTTTGATATATCAAATCCAACTACATCTGCAACTTTTGCAAAGGATATGGCTAGTGGCAATCCTACATAGCCTAGCCCAATTACTGATATTTTTTCATCTTTGTTTTTAATAGCTTCATATAGATTCATATTAACGACCTTCTTTCAAAATATCGTTTATTACTTTCATATATTCATTTATAACAATATTTCTATCAAACTCTTTTTCAACTTTTTTTCTGGAGTTTTTCCCCATAATCTCTTTGCTTTCTTCATCTAGTTCTATAAATTGAATTAACTTTTCCTCCATAGACTCCACCGATTTAGGCTCAAATAAGTATCCATTATACCCTTCTTCTATTATTTCTTTGCATCCGGGTATGTTAGAAGCTATAAGGGGTTTCCCCATAGCCGCTCCTTCCAGCAGCACATTAGACATGCCTTCATGATATGAGGGATTTACTATACAATCTACTTCTCTGATCTCATTTCTCACATCATCGGATCTGCCAAGATATTTTATTCTTTTATTTTTATTGTCATAGATAATATCCTTATATCTATCTTCTTCAAAGGAACCTAGTATCTGAAATTCTATATTGGAATATTTTTTGATTAAACTTTCTGCTACTTGCAAATACTCTTCTATTCCTTTTTCTTTCATTATCCTTCCTATAAATAGAAATCTTATAATGTCATGTTCTTTTGTCTTCTCCATAGGTTTAAACTTTTCAATATTTACACCAGAACCAGGGATTAACGAGCATTTACTTCTTTCAACCATCTTATTATTAATAAATAGACTCATATTGTTAGTATTCTGAAAAAACACATGGTAAGATGCTTTACAACCTATCGAATATAGGTTTTTTGCTATTAATTTAACAACTTTATTGCTATGAAATCCAGTTCCTAAACCAGTCACATTAATAACAACCTTTTTTCTTAATAACTTACCTGCAATTGAACCATATATATTAGGCTTAATAGTGTAAGTTATGATAACATTAGGGTTTAAACTCTTTATCGTATTCAGATATTTAATAAAAACTCCTATATCTTTAAAAGGGTTTTTATCTCTACCTTGGAAATTTACAAATGCGAAGTCGACATTTATACTTTTAAAATAATCTAATTTATTATTATCCTTACATTCTGGAATACATATAATTACCCTATAGATTTCACTTAATTTTTCAATTAACTCCTTTCTAAGCGAATAAACCCAATCTATATGATTAGCTATAATTAAAACTTTTTTCATAGTTAAACACCTATCTTTATAGATTCTTATTTCAATTCCAAGTACATAAACATATTGCGCCTTGCTTTCATCTTTTACCTACCTATCATCCCTAGCTACAGCAATCTCATCCATTGCTTCTTCCATTAATAATTCCTTATAGTATATAATTGTCTTATATAATCCTTCTTCTATTCTATATTTTGGAATCCATCCTAATTTTTCTTTTGCTTTGTTAATATTAAAAAATGAATTCTTTATATCTCCCTCTCGTTCTTCTCCATACTTTACTTCAATGTCCACATCCATAATTTCTTTCATAAGATAAAATAGTTCCTTTATAGAAGTGGCTTTTCCAGTTCCTATATTAAACACTTCTTTATTTCCTTTATGTAAAGCTTTAATATTGGCTTCTACAATATCTTCAACATATATGAAGTCTCTTGTAGCGCTGCCATCTCCAAATATAGTCGGAGATTCACCTCTAAAAAGCTTGTCCATAAATATAGCAATTACGCCACCTTCACCTTTAGGATCCTGTCTTATTCCATAAGCATTAGAATATCGAAATATAGTATAATCTATACCGTAAAGTTTGCTATAGGTTTTAATATACCTTTCTGGGGCAAATTTAGAAATCCCATAATAAGACACAGGATTAATAGGATGGTCTTCATCAATCCCTAAATACATTGGTTCACCATAGACAGCTGCTGATGATGGATATATAATCTTTTTTACGCCAACTTCTTTACAAGCTTCTAAAATATTAATTGTCCCTAGTATATTTATATCTCCATCAAGTATAGGATGTTTAATCGATTTTTGAACATCGATTTGAGCTGCCTTATGATAGACAATTTCAATTTTTTCTTTTTTAAATATATCTGCAACCTTTCTACTACGAATATCTAATTGATAAAACTTTGCTTTGTTATGTATATTATCTAGTCTGCCAGTCGATAGGTTATCTACCACAACAACGGTGTGCCCCTCTTTTATTAATCTATCGACTAAGTTTGAGCCTATAAATCCTGCACCGCCTGTTACCAATATATTCATTATTTTAGCCCCCTAATTGTGCCTGATATACGTTGTTTAACTCTTTAAGAACTTTTTCTATTGAATAGTTTTGTATTAATTCAACTCCTTTTTTACCAAACTGATTTCTTAAGTTTTTGTCTTTATAAAGTTTTTCTACAGAATCAGCAAATCCCTCTATGTCATTTATATCTACTACAAACCCATTTTCACGATTACGTACCAATTCACGTTGTCCCCTACAATTTGTAACAACAAGAGGCAAACCTGTTGCCATAGCTTCCATAACATTAACTGGTAATCCTTCACGTCTAGATGATGCAACCGCAACATCCGATATTCTTAATAGATTTGATATATCTTTACGAAAACCTAGAAAACAAATTTCTTCTTGTAAATCTAATCTTCTAACCTGTTCTTCATATTTTCCTCTAAAGTTTCCATCACCAGCAAGTAAAAGTTTAATATTAGGTATTCTGCTTTTAAGCAAGTTAACTACATTTATTAGTAAATCTTGATGTTTATTATAATTTAATTCAGCAGCATAAAATAATATAAAATCGTCACTCTTAAACCCATATTTTTTCCTTAATTCTTTTTTTACTTCAAAAGATGTGGGAGAAAACTTATCTAAATTAACTCCAACTCCATGTACGTGAAATAATGAATTAGATTCTTTAAAATTCCTTCTTTTAACTAATTCATAATCTTCTTCATTTATAGTTATTATTATATCTGTCCACCTTGCAGCTAGTTTTTCTAAAGGGTAGTATAATAACCAGTTTTTCAGCGGAGCGTCTTTATAAAAATGAAAACCGTGGGCAGTATAGACCACCTTTGTATTAACAATTTTTCTGCAAGCTAATCTAGTCAAAAATGCTGCAACAGGTGTATGAACATGCACTAGTTTATAATGCCCTTCTTGAACCAACTTTTTTATATCTTTATATGCCTGGTAATTATTTTTACTAACTGGAGACCTATCAAATTTAATATCATAAATATTACATCCAAGTTTAAGTAAATCGGGGCCAGGCTTTTTCGTAATATTAGCAGCTACATCTACTTCATGTCCATGATTTATCAAATATTCAATATGTGGAATTAAAAAAGTGTTAACAGTACCTATAACCGTGGTAACATATAATATCTTCAACCTTACATCGCCCACCCTTATTCTTATTTATATTTTTTTAACTTCTCCACCACTACCTCAACTTCATACTCATTCAAATTACTACTACAGGGTATATTTATCAAGTTCTTTTCATAATACTCTGCTCTTTCAATATCATATACTTGATTGTCCAAATATGGTTTCTGCTTATGTATCAATCTCCACAATGGCCTAGTTTGAATATTTGACTCATTTAGCTTCCTTAATAATTCATCTCTATCTATACCATAATTTCCTTTATCCACTACTATAGAGTAAAACCAATGATTGGCTCTTGTATCATCTCTAAATGGCAGTAGTGTTAATCCTTCTATGTTTTCTATAGCTTCTTTGTATAGATTATAATTTCTAATCTTTGTTTCTATAAAACCTTCTAGTCTATCTATTTGATCTCTTCCAAAGGCTGCTTGTATGTTGGTCATACGATAGTTATATCCTATTTCATCATGAACAAAGTATAGTGAATCTGTTTTAGCTTGTACTCCTAAAAATGCTACCTTGTCTAGTAATTCTTGATTATTAGATACAACCATTCCCCCACCGCCAGTTGTTATTATCTTGTTGGCATTGAAGGAATATACTCCTATGTCTCCAATTGTGCCACAGTGTTTTCCTGCGTATTTGCCTTCTAGGTAATAGGATCCTAGGGCTTCAGTAGAGTCTTCTATTACTTTTAAATTATATTTTTCTTTTATTTCCATTAGTTTTTCCATGTTTGCTGGATTACCAAATACGTGGACTACTACTATGGCTTTTATTTGCTTTTTAGTTTTTTTATTGATTACTTTCCCATCTATGTAATCGCACTCATTTTCCAGAAACTCTTCCAGCTTGTCCATATCCATGTTTAAAGTTTCATCACAATCCATGAATATGGGCTCTGCACCCATGTATCTAACAGGGTTTACCGCTGCTATAAATGTAAGTGTAGGTACTATAACTTCATCACCAGGTTCTATACCTAGTACCCTCATTGCAAGATGTAGTCCTGCTGTACCCGATTGACAAGCTACTGCTCTTTCTACACCTACGTATTTGGCTACTTTTTCTTCAAATTCAGTTATAAATCTTCCTCCAGTTGATACCCAACCTGTTTCTATGGTCTCTTTGACGTTTTCTAATATGTCTAGTGAAAGGTTAGGGACTGAGAGGGGTATTGGTTTGTTAGTCATTTATCTCACCCAATCTATGTTAATTTTTTTTAGGGATATAATTATTTATTACGTATGGTCTCTTACCAGACGGTAATGTTGGTATATCATCAACTAATTCCATCTTTACAATTGCATCTTGTCCCATCCAGTTCTTAATTCCATTTATAATCTTTTCTTCTTCTATGTCTGTACCTTCTATTTTACATACCTTAAATCTATAATTATTTCTACCATCTTGAATAAATTGATATTGAATCACGTTAGAATAATCCTTCATTACTTCATCTATAAAATAAGGGAGTACCTTTTTTCCTTCAGTGCTGTATACTGATTGTATTGTTCGTCCATGTAGGCTTTCAATAATAGGGCCCTCCAACCCACAGGAACATTCTGTGCCCCAAACACCAAGATCTCCAGTTTCATATCTAATTAGTGGTATTGCATACGAAAACAAATCTGTTACAACAATTCTTCCTACCTCTCCTTCTTTTGCAGGTTTATCTTCATTTAAATCCAGTATTTCAACTTTATAACTTGCAGTATTTATATGGTGTTTTTTTGAAGTTGAACACTCATGAGCTAAAACACCTAGCTCCTCTGTAGAATATCTACTTAAGCAAGTACAACCAAAAGTTGATTCAATAACATTTCTTTGACTACCAAGTAATGGCTCTGAAGAAGTTATGACACCGATTATAGAAAAATCTTCAGATACATCTCCTTGTTCATTACAATACTGAGCAACTGCAGATATAGCTGTAGGAAATCCAATTAAAACTTTTACTTTTTTATCCTTAATAATGTCTCTAGCATTTTTTAACCAATTATCGTCGATTACTCTAGTATATATGTAATATTCATTTTGCATAATTAGTTTTAACCTTGACTTATTAACTCTTGCTCTTAAATATGCATGTTTAGTTCCAACATAATATCTGGCCCATTCACTAAAATAGATTATTTCTGCAGTTTGCCTAGCCTTCTTTTCATTAGTAAGATAAAATGTAAAAGGTGTTCCATATGACCCACTTGTTTTTACACTTATTAAATCTTGCATTCTATATTTATTTGATAAAAATCCCTCGTAATCGTTCTTAATATCTTTTTTTGTGATAATTGGAAAATCATTTAGGCTTTCATATTCTTTATACTTTCTGTAATGATTCGTGGTATTTACTGCATGATATAATAAATTGTCTAAATATTCTTCTGTTCGTTTATTACCTAGTTCCTCATTTCCAATAATTTTCTTTATATCATCATAAGGTTTTCTTATTTGTCCTTGTCTTAAAAAATCTAATGTCCAAAATCCACATTTTCTTATATTTTCACCTAGCATTTTTTATCCCTCTTTTTAATATAGTATTGCATAAATTTAGATTAGTAGGGCAAACTCAAGACTATTCTATTATTTCTTATAATTCATTTTCTATACTAGTTAAACTTTATTGGCTTTGCTGGAATTCCTACAGCTGTACAATTAGCAGGTAAATCTTTAATAACTACTGATCCAGCACCTATAGTAGTAGCTTTATCAATTTTTAATCCTTGTATTATAGCTGCTCCTGTCCCTACAGTAGAATACTTCCCTACACTCACATTCCCAGATACATTGCATCCTGGCATTAATGTAGAATAATCCTCTAAAATAACATCATGTCCTAATGTGCATCCTATATTAATATTACAGTGATTTCCTATTCTGCATTCAGGGTTTATGATAACCCCGCCACATATAATATTTCCTTCACCAATAGATATATATTTGCTGACTATGGCTTTTGGATGTATTAAATTAACCCAATTAATATTCATAAATTTACTAGCTATTTTTTCTCTTGTCTTTCCTTCCCCTATAGCAATTACAGAATGCACCTCTTTATGTTCTGCAATTGATTTTAAATAATCTGTGTCTCCAATTATTTTATAATCAAATACAGTTTTACCCAATAAATTAGGATTATCATCAATTATCCCTACTAAATCATATTCTCTATGAATATTGTTTATTTCCTCCACAATTTCTATAACCTGTTTGCTAAATCCTCCACTACCTATTATGTAAAGAGATTTCATATATTAATTCATCTCCCTGAAAACTTGTTACTTTTATTTATTTCTTCAAAATTAATTCCTTCTCTTTTGAAAACCTTTATAACTGTTTTAAATAATATTTTTATATCTAAAATCAAATTAAAATTATCCACATACCAAACATCGTACTTAAACTTTTCTTCCCATGATATTGTGTTTCTACCATTTACTTGAGCTAAACCTGTTATCCCAGGTTTTACTTCATGCCTTCTGGCCTGTTCTTCATTATATAATGGCAAATATTCAACCAATAAAGGTCTCGGTCCTATTAGGCTCATGTCACCTTTTAACACATTTATTAATTCTGGTAACTCATCAAGGCTTGTACTTCTTAACATCAATCCAAATTTTGTATGTCTTTTTTCGTTGGGAAGTAAATTGCCTTCTTCATCTCTTAAATCTAACATTGTTCTAAACTTTATCATTCCAAAAATTTTACCATCTTTTCCTGGCCTCTCATGGATAAAAAATATGGGCCTCCCTAGTTTTAGGTATACCATTATTGAAATAATTAAAAACAATGGACTTAAAATTATTAATCCTATTAAAGACAATATAAAATCTATTATTCTTTTAATTATTGGATACACTTTCATAAACAACATCCTTCTCCGTATTAAACTCTATGCTCCCCCACCCCAAAGAACCTAACCACCCTACTCATCTCATAATCCATATCCTTCAATCTTCCCATTATATCCTCTTCAAAGGTGTAGCTGGTGATGATTATGGCGTCGTGGGGGTAGTTGGGTATTTGTTTTGTGGATATTATCTTATATCCTAGTATTTCTTTGCCTTGTTTTTCTTTGTCGTCATCTATTACTGCCAATATATTAAGTGTAGAGTTTTCTCTGTCTCTGATTACTCCTATGATGGTTTCTGCTACTTCTCCTGCTCCATATAGTAGTAGGTTTTTGTAGCCTTTTTCTTCTACCTTTGATAGAAATTCTTCCACATTGTTTTTAGCTAAATGATAAAGACCTAAAAGCTCCCTCATATAGACTATCAGTAGATAGTTCTTCCGCTTTATACCTTCGGGAGTAATCTTGTAGTTGACTGTTTTAGTGGATATATATTCTCTTTTTAGATACTTTTCTTCTTCCAATTCTTTTATATATACATTAACCATAGATGGTGCTGCCCCTATGATATTTCCTAGTTCCTTTTGGGTTATGCTAGGATTCTTTTCTATTTCCTGTAATAGAATCATTTCCTTATATACAATAGTTGGGTTGAAAAACTTCATATTCATCCTCCATCCTTTCGTTCGCCGTACGAATGATTATAGTATAGCATGGATGGATATTTGTGTAAACCAATAGTATCTATTGATTGCCTTATTTTAAGCCATACTCTTTCCCAACCTTAGCTTCATCCTATCTATTACCATCCTGATCTCCTCTACTCTAAATAGATAGCACAGTCCTATATATACCATAGCCCCTATAGCTACAGATACTATCAATATCAACAGTTCTATCATCTTGCCTCCTATGAATACCCGGTTTAGCCCTCCATATAGGAAGTATACTACTACTCCCATTATTATAGATGCTACTAGGGTTTTGACCATACATTTTCTATTGGTACTATGATCTATATCATCTACCCTTTTGTCTAAATCCCTTATGAGTAGAATAGTAGCTATAGTAGTGGATATACTAGTGGCTAAAGCTAAGCCCCCATGGCCTAGAGGTTTTATAAATAGAAAGTTTAAACCTATATTTGCTCCTACAGCTATAGCACTATTTATCATTGGTGTTTTGGTATCCTGCATGGAATAGTATACTTTATTTAACATAAGCATTAAGGCCATGCCCACCAACCCTACGGCGTAGAATATCAAAGCCTTTGCAGTCATAACTGTAGCTGTAGCATCAAAAGCTCCCCTTTGAAAAAACAGCCTAACTATAGGTTCAGATAATATGATCAATCCTACAGTTGCTGGCAGGGTTATCAATAGGATTATATTGATCCCATGGCTCATGATGATATTTATCCCATCCATATTATCCTTATTGGATTCTTTAGACAGCATGGGAAATATCACAGTAGTTACAGCTGCTATAAATACCCCTAGTATTATGCCATTAAGCTTACTTGCATAATTTAAAGAGGATATGCTTCCCTCCTGTAGACTAGATGCCATGGTCTTATCTACTATCATATTTAATTCATTGATAGCTGTACCTACCATTACTGGCAAGGTTAATAATAATGCCTTTTTTATATACCTATCTTTAAAATCTACTTTAAACCTATACTTGTATCCCTGCTTTTTTGCTGCTGGAATTTGGATGAATATCTGAGCTAAAGCTGCCAACACACTAGCTACCATTAAGCCCTTTATGCCAAAACTAGGGGATAAAAATATTAGATACAATATGTATACCGCATTAAAAGGCAATCCAATAGCTGCTGGTGCTAAAAAGGATTCATTACTCTGTAAGTATCCTGTAAATATAGCTCTAGTTCCTGTAAATAGCATTATAGGTAGACCTATACGGGTTAGATTGACTGCTAGTTGGAACTGCTCCCCTTCAAATCCTTTGCCCATTACCCTAATAATCATGGGAGATAAAAACCAGCCTAATATTACAAAGAAAACTGCTAGTATATTTACCACATTTATTAGATTATTCATATAGTCTATTTTTTTATCATGGCCATTTTTTACTTCTATTTCAGCAAGTATAGGTATAAGGGTAGTATTTAGTCCTGCTGCTACCATGCCCATAAGAACGGTAGTAGCTGATAGAGCTACAAAGTAGGTGTCAGTTTCCATACCTGAGCCAAAATTTAATGCTATTAAAACTTCCCTTAAAAAACCTAATAATTTGCTTATAAGCGAAAATATTATGATGATTATTGCAGATTTTGCTGCCTTCTTGGCTGATCCCATCCAATATTCCCCCTACAAACCCATGGTAAAATTTTTTCTATGGATTTAGTACAATCTTCCTATGTAAATATAGGTAACAATGCCTATGCTTATCTTATTATACCAAATTTTCATTCCAATCTCAAACCATTAATGGCATACTTACCAATTTTCCTACATATTTTATTTCTCATTTTTCGACATGTTTTTGAAAAAGGAGAATATTATATTATCTTATACAGTAATTTATAGTTTTGTGTTATAATTTATTAAATATCCTTATGGGAGGTGAAAGCTTATGAAAAAGAAAACAGGCAAGTATATATTATTAGGTATTGTCGGAATTATTATCGTATTAGTTGCTGTTAATTGGGGAGATATAAAGCTTTTGGTCAATATGATGTCAAGGAGTTCTAGTGGTGATGAACAGATTGCTAAAGAAGAATTAGCCGATCTTAAAAATCCTTTGTTGGATATTATTGAAGAAGGAAATATTAAGTCGCCTTCAGTAGATGAGAATACTGAGGATGAAAAGGATGATTCTTCTATAGAAAATATTGATAGTAAAGATAAGGCTATAGAAAAAAACAATGAGAATCTGTATGTGGAAATACTAGCTAAATATAACTCTAGGTTTGAAGCATTGCAAACAAATTTTGAAGGCCAACTAGATAATATGGTAAAGAAAGGATACCAGGAATACAAAAATGGAGATATGTCCAAGATAAAACTTGCAAACAAATACATCTCCATGAGCAAGGCTCTAGAAAAGGAAAGCGATGCTAATTTCAATCAGGTATTAAAAGAGATGGAACAGGAATTGAAGGACAATGGTTTTGATACCAGTATTACCAAGGATGTAGATTCTTATTATAAGAATTATAAGGAAAAGAAGAAGATGGATATATTAGCTAAGGGGAGCAAGGTGAAATAAATGCTTTTTCTAAAGCTGAAGGTTTTTTTAAAAAAACCTTCCATATTATCATGATAAGTTCTTTATAAAGAGAGCTTGACAATAAATCATTACCTGGACTATGAATACCAATATACTCATAAAACACATTCCATAAACCAATCCTTAGCTCTTTATCCATACCATCTTTTTGGATATCAACTTTAATAGGTATTAACCCCATCCTTTGAGAAAATCTCATCTTATACTCCTTCATTAGGATTGATAGATTGAATCGCCAAAAAGCAAAGCTAGACAGCTCTCTTCGCTGTCCAGCTTATATATATTAATGTACATAGACCTAAATACTTAGCCCTATGCACTGATTTGTAAAATGTTTAGTATAATTCTTTATATTCTTCTGTTGCTTTGACAAGTTCAGAAACTATACCTGGCTCTGTAGCAGAATGACCAGCATCATCTACTACTATAAATTTCGATTTTGGTAGTGCCTTATGGAGTTCCCAAGCAGTATATATTGGGCATACTAAATCATATCTTCCATTTACAATAATAGTTGGTATATGGGAAATTTTATGTGCGTTTTCTATGACAAAGTTGTCTGATTTAGCAAACATATTGTTTACAAAGTAATGACATTCTATTTTAGCTATAGCTATTGCATTATTTGGATCGCTAAAAGATTCTATTAGATCCTTGGATGGAATTAGTTTTGATATACTACCTTCCCAGGCACTCCATGCCTTTGCAGCTTCCATCTGTTTTTCTTCTTCGCCCTTTGTAAAGATATCATAATAAGCTTTAACTATATCGTTACGCTTATGCTCTGGTATAGGCTTCAAATATTCTTCCCAAACTTCTGGATAAAATCTTGATGCTCCCTCCTGGTATAACCACTGAACTTCATTTTTCCTAGAAAGCCATATCCCACGTAATATTAATCCCAATACATTTTCAGGATGTAATATAGAATAAATAAGGGATAAAGTAGCGCCCCAACTTCCACCAAATACCACCCATTTGTCTATGCTACAATGTTGCCTTATTTTTTCAATATCTTCAACTAAATCCCAAGTGGTGTTTTCTTTTAATTCTGCATGAGGTGTACTATTTCCACAACCCCTTTGATCAAACAATATAATCCTGTAGAATTTAGGATCAAAAAATCGTCTGTTCATTGGATCTAATCCTGCACCAGGTCCCCCATGTAAAAATAATATAGGTTTCCCTTTAGGGTTCCCTGCCTCTTCATAATAAATTGTGTGTAAATCGGATACCTTTATATAACCTTTTTCATAGGACTCTATTTCGGGAAACAAGGTATATCTATAATCCATGAATATCATCTCCTTTAAATTATGTTCACCATGCAATACCTAATATTATAAATTTTTAATTTTGAATGCTTATTTCCTCAGTTTTTTCACCAAAGAATTGGTCGATTACTATTTTGGGTGGTTTTTCCGTATTCAAACTAACTATAATCATCAATAGTACTGATACAATAGTCCCTACTATTACAGCATGTATTCCATATGGAGATCCTATCAAGAACCAAATTATATAAGCGATTAATCCACCAACCATAGATACAATTCCACCTTCTTTGGTTGCTCTTTTCCAATACAGTCCAAATATTATAGGTACAAAGAATACAGCACCTGCTGCACCAAAATTCAACATTTGAAAGATTAGCACTTGTGCTGGTTTCATAAGGGATATGATCATTCCCAACAATCCTATAATCACTACACAAATCCTTACAACCTTTAATCTTTCTTTTTCATCCATTTCTTTTCCTAAGGTTTTAACAATAAAATCGCTACCTATAGCTGTACCAGCAGTTAATAATACCGTATCTGTAGTTGAAATTACTAATGATAGCACCGCTGCAATTAATATACCTGCACCCCATGGTGGCAATACCATCTGGACTAACATTGGAAATGCAAAGTCGGGATCAGCTAGATCTGGTAACATAACCCTAGCACCTGCTCCTAGAAGCATGGCTGCACCATAAAAGAGGAATATGACTACAGAACTCCACGCCAAACTTTTTAAGACACTTTCTTTGCTTTTAGCACCATAAGCTTGTCCTAAAAAAGATGGGTGGGAGGAATTTCCTATACCCCAAACTGCTGCATTACTAATAACAAATGCTAAAGCTCCTTCTTCTTTGAATGTATAGATAAGATTTGGATCAATTGTTGCCAGTTGATTGTTCATTTCAGTCATCCCGCCTAGCCTTGCCATCACTATGGCAGTGGTAATTAATACTCCACCAACCCCTATAAAAGCACAAATAGTATCATTAACAGCTACTGCTAGTAATCCTCCTAAAAATATGTAGGATATAGTTATTATAGATACCAGTATAACTGATAAAGAGTAATTCCAACCTAAAAATGCCTCTAATGTTTTAGCCATTCCCATAGTCTCTACAGCTACAAATATTACATATAGTCCTGCGATAAATAAAGCTGAAAACCCTCTTGCAAATTTTGAATAATATCTATCCTCAAAGAAATCAGGTATAGTCTCCTGGCCATAATCCCCTTGTTCTCTAATTTTTCCAACTAAGAACCTACCTACTATAAATACAGATATAACTGTTCCTAAAATTGATGAAAAACCAGACCAACCTGAGTCATATAAAAAGCCCACATATCCTACTATTGAACTACTACTAAGGAAGGTAGCTACAAACATGCCAGCACCTAACAGTACGCCTATGCTCCTACCTGCAGTAATATATGAACTAGCATCAGTAACTTTTTTTCTAGTCTTAAAACCTATTATTATCATAATCGCCATAAATACAAGTATACAAAATAAATAGATTCCATAATGAGTCATCTATTTTACCCCCTCTTTTTTGATTTCCTTTCGTACGGTTATTATGTTTATTAATACAACTGCAATTATTACTATAATCATCCCCCAAGTTTCCCCAGGTAGTCCTCCTACAAAGTTATTCATTTAGTAATCCCTCCCATAGGCATAATCTAACTAATTTAATAGTTTTGAATTCAGTTATGTATCATAAAATCGATCCAAAATTAATTTAATTAGCTTGTCCTCATATTTTTATCAACTTGATTTTGATTAAATTCCTTGGTACTAAATCGAAGGTCTCTACCTATAGTAGTAATATTATTTTGACAGGGGTTGTCATAAATATAAACGCTATACATTTATAAACATGAGGACAAGCTTAGTGTTAAACTACTTTACGTAGATAATAAAGGGTCAAGCTATATTTTTAACATACTAATGCAAATTTTAATATTCTAATTTTTTTGCCTTTCTTGCTAGTTCTATAATCTCATCTGTTGGCCCTACTACTTCTCCATCTTTTAGGAATAATTCACCATCCAACCAAACTGATGAGTTTAGACATATACCATCCGTATGTGATGGTGCTTCAATACCACCAGGTATATCTGAAGTTAACTGTGGTCCTACATTCCCAATTCCCCATTCTGTACAGCCCCATACTCTTTCATCTTCAACAATATCCCCTGTAAGTTTAGCTCCTGGATTAAAACCATAGGATATGTGGGCCATTTTAAACATCCTTTCATCTTCAAAACCCCTTAGAAATTCTTCAAGTTGTTTTGCTTCTATTCCACCATCTATTTTCGTTATTATTCCTTTTTCTACTGTTAATTCTACTGGATTATTTAGCAAACCTGGTCCAGGTACTATTGAACCATCAAATACAATTTTCCCATTTATGGTGTCTAGTTTTGGAGCCCAACTTATCTGACCAGCCATCATTTTCTTTTCCCCATGTCCTACAAATCCATCTGAAGTATAAAAGTCCCTATTTGGTTGGTGATAGAATTCTACATCACAACCAGCAGGTGTGGTAACCTTAACATGCTCTGCGTTTTTCGTAATTTCTTCAACTTTTCTTAAAAAGTTTCCTACTGCAATATTGTTTACTCTTCCAATGTTCCTAATCATTAAGTCCGGATTCATGCCAACTAAGCACATGTATCTTAAATCTTTGTTTGCTGCTACTGCTTCATCAAATGGTGTTGAGTATAAAAGCCATTGATTATTATATTCAATCCATACGTCTGCTTCTTTTAATGCGGCAGTTAAAGGCCCTTGTGGTAAGTCTGGGTCACCAGCTTTTCCAACTCCTCGTGGAGCAGCTACATTTATAGTCATTGGCTTTGCTCCTAATGCATATGCTGCAATGTAAATATCCGCCCCCGGCACTAACTTGTTAACTTATTCTCTGTTGTAGTTATAGTACTCCCTAGCAGTCACTGTATCTGGTTCTATTTATTCAATATTACTGTTAAGAAATATATATAGACACAAAATATTGTTTTGTATATACTACTAAATAGGGAAGTATCTAACAAAAATGAAGAGGTGATTTTAGTGACAATAGTATTAATTGCCATTATATTATTATATTTTTATCTTGATAGAAAAAAATACAACAAAAGTATATATAAAGATGAATCCAAACTAAGCTATTTCCAAGTCAAGTTTAACAAAGGCCTTTATGGAGAATACCTGAGTTTCAGAATATTGGAATCTCTGCCTGGATACTCTAAAATATTAGTCAATACCTACATACCTAAAGATGACAAAACTACTGAAATAGATATAATATTTATCCATCAAACAGGAATATATGTGATTGAATCTAAAAACTATGGAGGTTGGATATTTGGAAATGAGAATAACAAAAATTGGCTCCAAACATTCAAAAATGGTCACAAATCATATTTCTATAACCCAATCTGGCAAAACAACACCCACATAAAATGTCTAAAAAATCTATTAAAAGATGAAAAAGATGATGTTTACACTTCTATTATCGTATTTAGTGAAAGATGCACCCTGAAAAAAATAGAAACTTATTCGGATCAATTATATGTAATAAAAAGGACAGAACTTCAAGAGGTAATGGAAAATATCTTAGCAGACTCACGTCAGGTAATATCACCAGATAGGATTCTCGAAATATATAAAATATTAAAGCCCTATACTAATGTGTCGGATGAATTAAAGGAAAAGCATATTGAAAATTTAGGATAGAAAAACACCCGTCCCCAAAGTATCCGTCCCCGGCACTAACTTGTTAACTTATTGAGGATTCTTCAGCTACGCTGCAGGATGACAGAAGAAAATTGTCGTCGACATCCTTAGGTTCATTACCTTGGACCGACGACAATTATGTGTTATTCATTGGTGAAGTAGCTCTCCTTAACTTCACCAGAAAATCTCTGTGGTTCTTTCACGCTAAATATGAGTTAGTCTTCTAACTTATGTTTCTTCCATTTCCCCATTCTTATATATATTGTTGATGCAATTATAGAGATTATAGAGGCTATTGGTGCTGCAACACCTAAGCCTATTAGGCCTTTAGAAAGATATATACTTAATATATATGCTACTGGAATTCTTATCAATAATGATGAGGCTATTCCATTTATCATTGTAAATGTAGTAGATCCACATCCGTTTAAGAATCCATTCAAATTAAATTTGATTGAAACTAGAATATAATCGGAGCTGTAGCTTTTGAAATATTTAGAACCAGCTATTTTTACATCTTCATCTCCCTGAAACAACCCAATTATAGATTGAGGGGATATTTGTGCCCATAAAAAGAATAATAATGAACATGCCAAGGATATGAAAATACTTATGTATAAAGCCTTTTTAGCCCGTTCCAATTTATTTGCTCCAACGTTTTGTGCTACTAATGCTGCTAATGCATTTGAAAAAGCCATAGGTGGTAACATGGAGAATGTCTCAAACTTTGCTATGATACCTACTGCTGCAGACTCTGCAACCCCCATGCTGTTAGCAATAGCTGCAATAAATAAAAACGACATCCATAGTAGTACCTCTTGTAATGATAAAGGAAAACCAATCTTAAATAGTTTTTTCACTTTTTCTTTATTTATAGCAAAATTATTTAATTTAAGATAGGATAAAAGATTGTTTTTTTTCAGATACACAATTGCTAAAACCATACTAATGCCTTGAGAAAGTATAGTTGCTAGAGCTGCACCAGATGCCCTCATTCCTAAATACCCAACAAAAAGAAAATCCAATAAAATATTGAATACACATGCTATGCCGATAAACAAAACCGGCCTTTTAGAATCACCCAGACCACGTAATATAGCACTAATAGCATTATATCCAAATATAAAAACAATACCGCTGGAGGCAATGGTGACATATTTCCTGGCATCTATAAATGCTTCATCAGGTGTGCGTAAAATATTAAGTAGTGGATTTGTAATTACCCACATAAAAATCATAATAAACAAAGATATAATTAACCCTAAAGTAAACATAGTTCCAATTACTTCTTGGGTATCTTCTTTCTTATTAGCTCCATAGTATTGGCCAATAAGTATTGTCCCACCCATGGTGAAGCCTATTATCAATCCATTTACAATCTGCATAACCTGTGTCCCAATTGCAACAGATGATATCCCTTGTGTATCTGTAAACAATCCAACTACTACTAAATCTACTGTTCCATATAAGGCTTGTATTAGATTTGCTATAACAAAAGGTATTGAAAAAAGCAACAACGAATTGTATATATTTCCTTCAGTTAAGTTGTGGTTTAATTTTCTCAATTTGTTTCAATCCCTTCCTATATATTAAAGATTATCTAAAAAACAACAAATAGAAAAATATTTATATTTTTCTATTTGTTGTTTTTAACTATACAATAATAAGATTATTATATCAACTAATACTCCAATTATCTACTTCATTAGATGATGTTCTAGTATTTGCTTGCTTCTTGTTTGACTAATCGGGAGGAGCTACTAGCTAAATCATTTTCATGGGAACTTACTATAGATAAAAAGGATTTTTGCCATCCTTATAGAATATTGTATATATTAACCATTACACTCAAATCCATTGGAGGTGTTAGGATGAAAGTTGAAGATTTGAAAAAAGAACTGTTTAAAGATAATTATTTAGATATAGCAATTGAAGAATATCTAAAATTTAAAGATCAAGATGATTACGGTGAGACATATAAAAGAGAAGTTTTGAAGGAAATCAATAATTATTTGAAAGATAAAAAAATAACTTCTGAAAATGTAGTGGAGATAATAAAATACTTCCAAACTCAAAATCCATCTAGCGGTGGTTTTGTCCATTGGAGCAACCTTGGCAACCTGAAGGATTATGCAACAGCAAAGCCTCTAGAGGTGGCAGAGCTTTTGAATTATTTATATGAGGATTCTGCTGATTTAAATGACAGGATTACAAGGTTTTTAAATGCTGGCAAAGCCTACAATAGAAAAATTAGTTTAGGTACCCCACTCTTTGGATATTTATTGGCAGGATATGACTTGGAAAAATACCCCCTATATAAAGACGAAATATATAGGGACTTCTTAAGACCCTTTGGAATCAATAAAAACTTAGGCGATATACCCACTAAATATACTAATTACTATGAACTATGTACTATATTACTGGATTATTTCAATAAAAACCACTACATAGACAATCCAAATATGTTAGATGTACAAGACTTCATATTCTGCACAACCCAATACCACGAACTGCATGCTAGGATATCCCTTAGGTATATTTATGAACATGCCGAAAAGATCAGATCCTTTGAACTAGATGATGAAGTCTTTATAGACTATATAAATAAATTAGATAAAGAATTTTTAAATAATATTCGTATTAAGTATGAAGGAGATGACAAGGTAAATTTCATTAGATTTAATATTGCAGATAAAATATTAAATGAGGGAAGCATAGATATTGATCAACTAGAAGGTATAAAAACTGAAGCTCTAAATAGGTTTGGAGAAAATATACTAAAGCAATGGAACAATTTTAGAATATTATTCCCCTTTTATTATGAAAAGTATAAAGAAAAAGTAGGTATAGAGTTTAGAAAGCTTTTCGATACCGTTAAATCCATAGAGGAATTTAAAGATTTTGAGTTCAAGGAAAATAAGTTTATATCTGACTTTTTCGGTCCAAATAACTATGGCAACTCTCGATGTTGGTTTGTACTATATCCTAGTGATAAAAATAGTCACAAGGATTCAGCTCAATTATATTTAGGTATTGGATATACGAAAGAAGAAGACTATAACCATATATCCTACGGCCTTACTTTTGGTGACGAATTAGAAAAAAAGAATAGATCCTTAATAAAGAATGTCGATATAGTAGAAAATCCTGATGATTTTAGTTTCAAAGATATGAAACAGAAAATGTTAGAAGTATTTGATGAATTTAAAGAAATTAACAAAAGTGCTGATAAGGATATCAATGGTAATGGTACTGATAATGGAAAAACCTACGATCTTGAAGTGGATTTCAATAGAAATATTGAAATCAAAAAACTATTCTTTGAAAATAAAAATATTTTATTAAACCAAATATCTACTGCACTTAAATCAGGAAAAAATATTATACTTGTAGGCCCTCCTGGTACTGGTAAGTCAAAACTAGCTAAGGAAATATGCGAATCCTATGAAATAGAATATGAAATGACTACTGCTATGTCCGATTGGTCTACCTATGATACTATTGGTGGATATAAACCTGGTAAGGATGGGAATTTGTATTTTGATGAAGGGATATTCTTACAGCTATTTAAAGATAAGGATGATTTTTCTCCTATAAATAAATGGCTAATCATAGATGAAATAAATAGGGCTGATATTGACAAAGCCTTTGGTTCCCTATTTTCTGCTTTAACAGACGATAAGATTACCTTACACTTTAAATCTCAGTCGGATAATAATATAGTTTTAAAACCTGAAGAGGATGGCGATATGATAGAACCTAATGATTATGAATATATAATACCTAAAGACTGGAGAATTATAGGGACTATGAATACCTTCGATAAAACTTCTCTATATGAGATGAGTTATGCTTTCATGAGAAGATTTGCTTTCATACCGGTAGGAATACCAGAAAATATTGATGAGGATATTATGCAAAAATATTTAACCCTTTGGGGAATAGAAGATAAGAGTATCAACGATATAGATCTGAAGGAAGGTTTAGTTGAAATATGGAATATCATCAACAAATATAGGACAGTTGGTCCTGCTATTATTGAAGATATTGCTAGATATGTTAGCGTTCAAGGGGATTATACCTCTGCGTTAATACTATATGTACTACCCCAATTTGAAGGAATTATGCCAACGGATATCATCAGCTTTACTAAAGAGTTATATGCTTCTAGTATTAAAGATTTTTCTAATCAAAGAAATATGCTAGATAATTTCGTTAAAGATTTCTTTAGAATATAGATAATTTAGAGGAGTTATTATGATGAAAACCAGCAAAGAAGCACTGCTAAAGGATATTTCTGATGATTTAATTATATATCTAAAGTCTGGCAAACTATCTCCTAGGCCTTTTCTCAATAAATTAAATTTAAATATTGATAGAATAGAAGATCTGTTAAAAATACACTTTCTATTGTTGCCAGAAGTAAGAGAATATATATTAAATTTACCTATTTTAATTAGAAATTTGAAAACCTCCACTAGTTTTACGAGAACAATTAACCAAGGGGAAATTAGGGGAAGTATCCATTGGCAGGAAACCTTAAATAGACGTTTAAATTATAATTACAAAGATCCAACCCTATTTGTCTGCAATGAAATAGATAAATGGTATAATACCAAGGAAAATATTGTATTAAAAGAGTTTATTGAAACCCTATATAACATCATATTTGTAGATATTTCTATGGATAAATTCGTCCATTATTCCTGGTATGCTAGTGGTCAGGATATAAATAATATTGTTAAACAAATATATGAAAAAAATGTGTATATAAATAGAATAAATATAGAAGGAGTTCATGTAACCGATAGAATGGTTGAAGATGTGACAAAGGATAGGAATATCCTATATAGTACCGCTGCTCAACTATTACAAAAGTATAGGAATCTAATGAATCTAAATCTAGATGTGACTATGGTGAAAGAGTTGTTTGAAAGAACCTTCATAGAAATTGCTGATGAAAATACCTTGTTTGAATTATACTGGATCATCAATATAATAAGGGAAAATGCCATAGACGAGAAAATGTATATTGTTGACGGTACTAATAATATTGTAGCTAGCTGGCAGGATGATGAATTCTTATATAAGATATACCATGATAGTACAGGCTCTAACAATCTTTCTTTTAATATTGGTTTTGATGAAGTTGAAGGTTCAGATAATGAATATTTAAATAGAAAGATAAAAGCGATAAACAGTACCAAAACTATTGCTAAGTCACTATTTAATAATATTAATTTTAGTGATAACTTTTGGAGCGGAAGACCGGATATACTAATTGAAATATGCCGCAAGGATACTAATGATTTGGTTAAAATAATCATCGGTGAAGTAAAATATACCACCAATAAAAATTATATAATTAAGGGATTAGAGGAGTTGCTAGAATATATTTATTTCATCAAAGAAAACCATATTAATTCAAAGTATATATTTGAAAACCCCTCTAGTACCATTGATGTTGAAGGTATATTGTTTGTAGATAAGGTAGATATTGATTATAAATCTTCCCTGGTAAATATCCATCCCCTAATAAATATCCGCCCCTGGTAAATATCCGCCCCCGGCACTAACTTGTTAACTTATTCTCTACTATGGTTACAGTACTCCCTGGTAGTCACTAAATCTAGTTTTATTTATTGAATATATGTGTAAGCACCAAAAAACTGCTGAGGAATAATCTCAGCAGTTTCCAATTATAAACTGATAGCTTATTTTATACTTTTGCGTAACTAAGGTTCACAGTCTACAAAACACTCTTCCCAATAAGGCATGCCACTTTGTGCTCCAAATTTGGTAACTGAAATAGCTGCCACTTTATTTGCAAATTCAATTCCACTGTCTATATTGTACCCATTAACAATAGCGGTAGCAAGTGCACCATTAAAGGTATCTCCTGCCCCAGTTGTATCCACTACATCTACATTAATAGCGGGTATATTAACCATTCTATTTCCATTGTGATATACAACTCCTTTATCACCCTTGGTAATAATTAACTTGTTTGGGTAATTAGACAAAAGTTCATCTATATTGGAATTGTCAAATACTATTTTGCATTCATGTTCATTCGGCGTTAAATAATCAACTTTATCTATAATAGTTTGCTTTAGCTTGATGGCAGGAGCTGGATTTAGAATAACCTTAATTCTATTTTCAAAACATATATCTACTATGTATTCTATAATATCCATGGGAATCTCGTGCTGTAATACTACTAGCTTTGAATTCATTATAATATCTATATTTTCGTCTATCATCTCTTTCGTAATATAATAATTTGCCCCAGGTATTACAATAATACTATTGTCATCTTCAGATATTACTATATTTGCAACCCCACTGGGAATCCCTTCTAAAGTCCTAATATGTCTAGTTTCTACATTGTTTTCTTTAAAATTATCGATTAGCATTTTGCCGTTATCATCATCCCCTACGCAACCAATAAAGCCAACCTTTTTACCTAGTCTTGCAGCTGCAATAGCTTGATTTGCACCTTTACCTCCTGGAACAACTCTAAAATCTTTGCCGATTACTGTTTCGCCAGCCTTTGGCATAATATCTGATGTAAAGACCAAGTCTGCATTAATACTTCCTATAACTAGAATATCAAACATAAGCATTTTCCTTTCAGTTAAGTTTTAGCTAACTTCTACATATCAAACCTTTAAAACTATTATACTCTTGTTGTGCAAAAATAAAAGTATAATTGGTAAGGTTACCCAAGAAAAAAATATCCGCCCCCGGCACTAACTTGTTAACTTATTTAGGGATTCATTAATTATATCCCAAAATAGAGCTACAAAAAAATATCATCTTGAGCGTAGTGAAAGAGCTCGCTTTTCAAGCCTATGAGTTTCTTCCACTACCTCTCAAAATGATATGACTATACCTTAAAGTAACAAATATATCACATACCTACATTTTTAAAATCACTTCCCCTTACTTCAACTACATCACTAGCGGTAAAGAAAGCTGTAGGGTCTATTTCATCTATGATATTTTTTAGCTTTGCTGTTTCTCTAGATGTTACTATACAATATATAACTTTTTTGTCCTCTTTAGTATAGCCTCCTATGCCATCTAGGAAGGTGACTCCCCTATTCAATTGAGTGATTATGGCATCGGCTAGCTCTTCCGATTTATTGGATACTATGACTATCTTCTTCTTTACATTAAATCCGGTCTGAACCTTGTCCAATATCTTATATCCTATGTACATGGATATTAATGTATACATAGCAGGTTTATAGCCAAATAGTAAAGATGAAAGAGATATAACTATGGTGTTAGCAGCCATTAATCCTGAACCTATATTTACATTGTACTTGTTCTTAAGTATAGCTGCTATTATATCAAAGCCCCCTTGACAAGTTCTATTTCTAAACATAAGTCCCATTCCTACACCATTAAATACCCCACCAAAAACTGCACCTAATAATATATCCTCTACTGCAAAATATTTATCTATGCCATTGGTTAGAGTTAATAGAGAGGAAAAAACAAACATAGATATAAATCCATATAGAGCAAATTCTCTATCTACTAACCTGGCTCCTATGATAAATATGGGAACATTAATAGCAAATACGGCAATCCCAGAGGGTATACCTGTTAAATACTGGGTCAATATGCCTAGTCCTCCTACCCCGCCACTTAAAAGTCTACTGGGTATAAAAAAGACATTGAAAGCTATAGAACATAAAAAATTTCCTAATACGATGAATATTAGTTTTCTTACTACTTCTTTTACTTCTATGGATTTTTTGTTTTGTTGTACTTGAGTTGACATTTCTGTCCTCCTTATTCTTTCTAAATTATATACCCACGAATAGAATTCGTGGGTATACGTTATCTACATTTTATATTACATTCCTATTGTAGCGCCTGGTCCAAGTGGTATATTAAACACATACCATATAATTAATAGTATAGTCCAAGATGCTAAAAATGCTATGGCATAAGGAAGCATCATGGATATTATTGTGCCAAGGCCTGTCTTTTTATCATAACGTTGACCACAAGTTATTATAAATGGCATAAAAGGTTCCAAAGGGGATATAGAATTTGTCACTGAATCTGCTATACGGTATGCAGCTTGGGTGAAAAATGGTGACAATCCTATTTGCATAAACATTGGTACGAATATTGGCGCCAATAATGCCCATTTTGCCGATGCACTGCCAATGAAAAAGTTGATAAAGGATACTATCAATATAAATACTATTATTAGCGGTATTCCTGTGAAACCACTAGATTCCAATAAGTCAGCTCCATTTACTGCTAATAATAATCCTAAATTTGTATAGGAAAAGAACTCTACAAATTGGGCTGCAAAGAAACATAGTACTATAAACCCAGCAAAACCTTCCATGGATTTTGTCATATATTTTACTATATCATTAGAGTTTTTAATACCTTTAGATGTTATTCCATAGGCCAATGCTGCTAAAATAAACCAGAATAAAAGCAATGGTATTACTGAAGAAAGAAATGGTGATGGCACTAATGATCCTGTTTCAGGGTTTCTAAGTATGCCATTCTTAGGTACCACCATAAAAGCTATAATAGCAAAATATATTAAAGTTATTATCCCGGCATTTCTCAATCCCTTTTGCTCAAGGGGTGTTATCTCCATTAGTTCTTCGTCTTCTGAGGTAATTTCATCTGTATCTTTCGATTCATATTTTCCTAGTCTAGGTTCTACGATTTTTTCCGTTACAATAACTCCTACTACCGATAAAATAATTGTTGAAACTATCATAAAATACCAGTTTACCGCAGGATGAACTAAAAAGTCTGCTGATATTATCTGTGCAGCTTTTTCTGTAATTCCAGCTGATAATATATCCGTCGGTGTGATTAGTATATTGGCATTTAGTCCTGCTGCTACTCCTGCAAACCCTGCAGCAATACCAGCTAACGGATGACGATTTAATGCTTTGAATATTAAACCACCTAATGGTGGAATAACTACAAATGTAGCACTTCCAGCAATATTACCTATAACTCCTGCAAATACTACTATAAAAGTTACCAAAGTCTTGGGTGCTCCCACGATTACTTTCCTTAAAACTGCTCTCAAAAGTCCTGTTTCCTCTGCAAGTCCTAAGCCTATCATCATTACCAAGACCATGCCAAGGGGTGGAAACTTAGTAAAGTTTTTTACTAAATTATCTAATATCCATCTAAATCCTTCTGCTGAGGCTAAACTGTTTATTGTTTCAGTTTCTCCTGTACCAGGATGTACTATTTCGGTACCGGCAGTTAATGCTGATATGATAATTACTGCAACACTTAATATTAAGAAAATATAAATAGGGTGAGGCAATTTGTTTCCTATTCTTTCTATTCCTTTCAGTACTCCACCCTTCTCTTTTTTGTTACTCATATCATTCTCCCCCTTTAATAAGTTCTACGAGTTTTTATTCTTAAATTCTTCTTCTACCCTTTTTCTTAGATCCTCATCGACTAAGTAACTGATACTCGTCATAGCCATAGCCTTTGCTCCTATAAGCATTCCATCATGCCCTTCTTTGGAATTGCTTGCTTCTCTGAATTCAGCAGTATGTCCTACAAGATCTTCACTACCTATCTTTATATATGGTGCAATAGTTGGGCATACATGGCTAATATTTCCTGCATCCCAGCCATAATTAGTGGCTTCCGTTGGAATTGAAGGAACATCCAAAATATCCAATGACTCTTTAAATGCTAATGCTAAATTGTGATTAGATATAAGATTTTCATAGGTTTTCTTTGGTGAATTGATCTCATAGCTGCATCCCGTAGCTATCGCTCCTGCTTTCACACAGTTGTTGATGACCTCCATCACTTCTGCTAAAACCTCTCTTTTGTCTGCTCTTACACTCATCTCTAGGACACATCTATCCGGGATAGTATTTTGAGTAACTCCACCTTCTGTAATTATGGTATTTACAACTACCCTCGGAAGGAAATGTTGACGTAATGCGTTTATATTGTTTATGGCTAGAATCCCTGCACTTAGTGCATTGATTCCTTCATGGGGAGAGCCTCCTGCGTGGGCTGCTTTTCCTGTAAATACCGCTTTAACGACAGCGGATGCTACTAGTTGTCTTTCTATTATGGTTCTTCCTTCTGCGTGGCAAATCATAGCTATATCTACGTCGTCAAATATGCCTTCTTCTAGCATTATTATCTTACCGCCTGCATTTGGAACCGTTCCTTCTTCTGCAGGAGTTCCAACTACCATGATAGTGCCTCCAGTTTCTTCGATTACTTTGGATAGTCCTAAAGCAGCTCCTACTGCTGATACTGAAAATAAGTTGTGACCACAAGCATGGCCAATTTCAGGTAGAGCATCATATTCAGCCATCAAGGCAATACAAGGTCCTTCTTTTGTTGCTTTTTTTACTGCTGTAAATGCAGTATCTAATCCTGCTGCTTTCCTTGTAACTTGAAAGCCCTCTTCTTCTAAAGAATCTGCTAATACTTTACATGCCTTATGCTCCTCGTAACCTAATTCAGGGTTGTGCCAAATATAACTTGATAGTCCTACTAACTCAGCTTTTCTACTATCGATTTCGTCAATAACCTTTTCCATTAATCTTTGTTTTAGTTCTGCCATAAATATCCTCCTAAAATTTTATTATTATAGAATTTGGTCGTTTATTATCCCCTCCCATATATTTAATTTTTAATATTTGAAAATAATTAGGTTTAAATAATTGTCAGTATCTTTCCTATATTGTGTATAATGTAATTGTAACACAAAATTCAGAAAATGTATAATATTTTATTGGATTTTGTATAATAATTTATATATAATAGTTATATTGATACATTTTGTGCCAATTTACATAAAGTTTTATGTAATTATATATAAAATTTTATATTTTACCTTTTTTGTTCCTTGGTAATATACATAAAATTTATTAATTGGGAGGTGAGTATCCTGACAAAAATAAATAAAGAATTAGAAAAGTTTATTCCTATTGCTAATTTAATCGCTAGTACCTTCGGAAAAAATTGCGAGGTAGTTATTCATGATCTAGCTATACCTCAAGAATCTGTGGTATATACTGTTAACAATCATGTAACTGGTCGTAAAGTTGGTCAAACTTTTGATCATCTGATAAAAAATGTTTTGCTTTCTAAAAATTTTAAGGATGATTATCTATCAAATTATTTACATGAGGATCCTAGTGGTAAAAGAATCAAATCCTCCACAGCCTTAATTAGAGATAATGAGGATAAGGTTGTTGGGGCTTTATGTGTGAATTTTGATATAACTCTTATGGATGATTTTGAAAGTTGGCTAGAAGAGTTCACCTTTGTTGAGGTTGAAGAAGTAGAACAAGAGATAGAGCCCTTTAAAAATGTAGAAGATATTGTAGATGATCTGATTGACAAGATTATTGGAGATAATAATATAGCAGAGATGAAAAGAATGGATAAAATTCAATTGATTAAGTTCATGGATGAGAAAGGCATATTTTTAATGAAAAATTCTATTGATAAGGTTGCTGAGAAGTTGCATGTTTCAAAGGTAACGATATATAGCTATCTAGATGAAGTAAGGAAAAACAATATATAAGAAAAGTATGGAGATGATTTGATGCCTTTTAATTATATTTGTACTAAATGTGGTAAAAAACATGATCCCAAAACATTGATATTTAGATGCCCTTGTGGTGGAATGCTAGATCTAGATAACTTTGGTATTTCCCTTTCAGAGAAAGACATAATTAAAGATGAATACAGCCTATTTAGATATATCAAGGCTCTACCTTTTAGGGAGGATTTTACTCTTTGGAAAGGTATTTCTATGGGTGAAGGGCTTACTCCCATTGTTCCATTAGATGCTGATAATTCCAATCTATTGGTTAAATTGGATTATTTAATGCCTACTCTTTCTTTTAAGGATAGGGGTGCCGTTGTATTGATTGCTAAAGCAAAAGAATTAGGAGTAAAAAAAGTTATTCAGGATAGTAGTGGTAATGCTGGTACTTCTATAGCTGCATATGCAAGTAGGGCAGATATCCAATGCGACATCTATGTACCTGAAAATACATCTCATAAAAAGATTGGACAAATAGCTTCTTATGGTGCTAATATACATGTAATTGAAGGAAGTAGAGAAGATACAGCAAAAGCTGCTTTAGTAGCAGCTAATAAAGGGGAAGCTTTTTATGCTAGCCATGTATATAATCCATTTTTCTATCAAGGAACCAAGACCTATATCTATGAGGTCTATGAACAATTAAAGGGTGAAATGCCCGATGTTCTAGTAATTCCTGTAGGTAATGGTACTCTAGTATTGGGCACCTACTATGGACTTAAAGATCTATTTAATGCTGGGCTTATATCTAAGATGCCACAAATAATTGCCGTCCAATCACAAAACTGTGCCCCTATATATAAGGCTTTTGTTGAAAAGAAAGACTATGTAGAAGAAATACAAACTACGCCTACCCTAGCTGAAGGAATAGCAATTGCCGAACCTAAAAGGGGAAAGCAAATACTTGCAGCAATAAGAGCTACAAAAGGTAAGATAATAGTTAGCCCTGAAGATGAAATATTGAATACTATGAAATCCCTTTCCAATAAAGGATTCTTTGTAGAACCAACAACAGCTGCCACCTTTGCTAGCTATGCTAAATATGTAGAACAAGATAAGAGTCTATTAAATAAAAAAGTGTTAATTCCATTATGTGGATCAGGACTTAAAGCTGATTAAGCAAATATTCGTCCCCGGTAAATATCCGCCCCCGGCACTAACTTGTTAACTTATTTAGGGATTCTTTAGATACATGTTAAATATAAACAAGTCGAGGACTATAACTATCCTCGACTTGCTTCTCTTCTTCTCTTATTTTTCCTTACTATAAATCTAATCAACAGTAGTATTAGGATTATTATAACTAGTCCAATCCCATATAGGATTAGTGCTATTTTATTTGGATTTTTAATTCTAACAAATAGATTAGGATTATCATCTACGATTTTTCTTCCTTGCTTTTGACTATAGTATTCTGGTACTTGGGGTATTTGGCTCTCCTTATCAAAGGATTTTAGGTATTCAGCTATGGCCAGCCATTCCTTTATCTCGTGGCCTTCATCATATATTATTTGTGCTTCATAGTCTGTAATAGGAATGCCTTCTTTTGTCTTTGGCACTATGGATAGTATTCCAAAGGACTCATCACCAACTATTGAAAGCATTTGAGCTGAATACAAACCTGCTACTACCCTATATAGTTTGTCATCTACTATTTCCTCCCTATTGCCTTCTTCATCTTGTATATACACATCAGTAACCTTATTAAAAATGAGCCTGTTAGGATTAAATGTATAGTTAAGTCCTGATGAATATAGTTGAGCTACTTTCATGATAGGGGTAATGGAAGCATCTACTTCCGCTACGGTCTTTAACTCCTTACCCGTTAGGTATACGGATATTAGAGGATAGCCGGAAACCTTGTCTGGTCCTATGCCTAATGAGCTAACTGTAAATACATCGGATACTGTAATATCTCCCTTAGGAAAGGAACCTCTTATAGTCCCTACAGGAGCTACAGATGCAGCTATAGGTTCATAATCTTCTCCCTCAGCTTCTTTTACTGCATATATATAGGAATCGCTGATTAGATTGCCTAGTGTATCCTCATCGTGTATATTTCCTAATACACTATAAGGGGTAAAGCTAAAGGGAGTATAGGCCACCACTTCATCAAAGGCCATATTGAAATTATCTAGATATTCTTCTTGGACTATTTCCTTGTAGGATTCTATAGTTTCGTCAATGGATGGATCCCCAATTAGATGATCTCCTATAGGTTCCAATCTATAATCCTCTACTTTCCAATGATCCCCCTCTTGTTTTATATTTAATACTCCAAGTTTTTCTCCATTTTTCCCAGAAGAACCGATAACTGTATTCCCCACTATTATAGGTTCATCAAGGGTAGTATGGCTATGGCCACTTATGATTACATCGATGTCTGGAACCTTTTTAGCTAGTATTTCATCTTCTGATTTAGAGCTATCTCTGTGAGTTCCCGAATGGGACAAGCAAATTATCAGATCTACATTTTCCTCGTTTTTTAGTATATCTACCGTATTTTTAGCTGTTTCAATAGGATCATCAAACACCACCTCAGCCATAGGTGCATTGGAATCTGCCTCTTTTCCCATTAGCCCAAAGATACCTATTTTGATTCCATTACGCTGGATTATGGTATAATCTTTTACTCCATAGTGCTCCATAGAATCCTTTAACTTGGATAAGGTGGGGGTTAGTTTTCCTTCATCGTCTACTGGAAAGGAAATATTAGAGGCTACAATCTGGGGTAAATCTTCTCCACTATCTTTGGCATTTTTTAGACTATTTGCTAATCCTTCTGCCCTAAAATCGAATTCATGATTCCCTAAAGTTACCACATCATATCCCATCTGTCCCAGAATTCTCAATTGGGGAGAATGGCTAGCATAGATAGTTTGAAACAGAGTTCCCATGGAAAAATCTCCTCCATCTACTAGTAGCAGATTGGGATCCTTTTCCCTTTCTTCATTAATTGCTGTATACAGCCTAGCATATCCACCTACTGTTTTAATTTCCCCATTTCCTTCTACCTTGGAAGGATAGAAATGGTCGTGCATATCGTGGGTAAAAAGTATGGTTATGGATTGGGATTTTCTTTCTGAATAAATTTTCTGGGGAATTGATGTAAATAGTATTAATATGCTTAAGCAAATGAGTAATACTTTAGAAACCTTTCTCATATATACCTCCTTTTACATATAATTATAGCATTATACTATTTCAATTGCACCAAAAAAAACATACCAATATCCTTCCTCGGCGCTCAACACTATCAGCCCCCGGCACTAACTTGTGAACTTATTGGGATATTCTTTGGTTAAATAACAGGATGACAGAAAAAATTCTTCTATATTTATTGGTTTTGCTAAATAAGGCAAATCTTTTATATCTACTATAAAATAAAAGTAAAAAGTATCTGTATATTTTATCTTGCTAAAGCAAAAAATAGATTTGAAAGAAACTTTACGTATCTATTTGGAGGGGATAATATGGGTGTTAATGATCAGAATAACTTCAGGGATTTGCCTAAATCCTATTGGCTGGCATCTACTCCTACTACAGAATATCCAACATTAGAAGAAGATATAGATGTAGATATTCTTATAGTAGGTGGTGGATTGGTGGGTATATCCTGTGCTTATCTATTGCAAAAGGAAGGTTTTAAAATAGCAATTATTGAAGCAGACCGTATTTGTCAAAGTACCACAGCCCATACCACAGCTAAGATTACATCTCAGCATGAGCTGATATATGATAAAATCCAAAGGGCCATGGGAAAGGATTTAGCCAAGCAATATGCTGAAGCTAATGAATATGCAATAAAGGAGATAAAGAAGATTTCCGAGGACAATCAAATTGACTGTGATTATATCTCCCAATCAGCCTTCGTATATACTCAAGAAGACAAATATATCCAAAAGATTAAGGATGAAGCTAAAGCAGCGTATAATCTAGGGATCAAGGCCTCCTACGTAGATAAAATACCTTTTCACATTCCCATTAAGGCAGCAGTTCGCTTTGATGATCAGGCCCAATTTCATCCACGAAAATATGTACTAGGCTTAGCAGAAGTTATACACAAGAATGGTGTTCAAATATTTGAGAACAGTCGAGGAATTAATATTGAAAAAGATGACAATTATATAGTTACTACTGAACAGGGAAAAAGAATAAAGGCTAAGAAGGTTATCATGGCATCTCATTATCCCTTCTATAATAAGCCGGGAATCTACTTTGCAAGAATTTTCCCCATAAGATCTTATATCATCGGAATCAAGGCAAAAGAAAAATACCCCGGTGGAATGTATATTAATGCCGAAAGCCCTACCCGATCCCTTCGCCATCAAAATACTGAAGACGGGGAACTCATATTAGTAGTAGGGGCCAATCACATTACTGGGCAGAAGGATGATACAGAGGAGAATTACCAAGCCTTGGTGGATTTCGCCGAAAATTTATTCACTGTAGAGAGCATTCCCTATAGATGGTCTACTCAAGATTATTTAACTTTAGATGGGATTCCTTATGTTGGAAACTTTACATCCAACACCCCTAATCTATACGTTGCCACAGGATTTCAACAGTGGGGTATGACAAATAGCATGGTATCTGCTATGATTCTTAGGGATTTGATAGTAGAAGGGGAAAGCGAATGGCAGGATGTGTATAATCCTTCACGGAAAAATATAATTGCATCAGCCAAAAACTTCATCGTACAAAATTTAAGCGTTGCAGAGCATCTGTTAGATGGAAAGCTTACTCCAATACCTGAAGATATAGATATTCAACCTGGAGAAAGCAAGGTAGTGAAAATAGAAGGGGAAAGAGTTGGAGCCTATAGAGATGAAGAAGGCAACTTCCATTTAGTAAATACCACCTGTCCCCATATGGGTTGTGAGCTAAATTGGAATTCTGCGGAAAAATCCTGGGATTGTCCTTGTCATGGTTCAAGATTTACCTACAAAGGCGAGATAATCCAAGGTCCTGCAGTAAAACCACTAAGGAAGGATAATAGCGTAAATACCATAGAAAAGTTACTTAAGGATGATTATTAAATATAAATATCCGCCCCCGGTAAATATCCGCCCCCGGCACTAACTTGTTAACTTATTTTAGAACTTGTATACCACTAACTTATGCTTTTGTCATAAGTTAGTGGCTATTTTTTTAGAGTAAATTATAAATTCTATAAATTGTTTCAATTCCTTATAGCCGACATCCTACCCAATCGTTCATAGTTTTCTTTGGGATTCCTACAAGGAACTTACGAGGTTATCTACTACTTAAACACCTTTCCATTTCTGGTTAGTGAGTATGGTGTAGACTTTAGGCTGTGTCGTCAACCCTCCTAAGATATGGATATACCAACCTAGGCACTTAGACCGTTACCGTCTAAGCAGATATTTTCTATATAATTTTTAGCTATGTTTCTACTCCCATTTAAATCAGCGTGAATATGATTACCACACGCACAGGAATATAGATTGCCTATGCGATTACTTTTTTCTACCTTACCACACTTTGAACATCTTTGGGAAGTGTATTTCGGGTTTATGTATATCACCTCTATTCCAGCCAAATTAGCTTTGTATTCAATAAATTGTTGAAGGTCATAAAATGCCCAGCTATTTATGTTTCTATCAGCTCTATTGAAACTCCTAGCAGTTTCACGGATATTTTTTAGATTTTCCATAACTATTATGCCCACATTTTCTTGCACAGCAAGATTAACAAGTTGTCGGCTTATTTTATGGTTTAAATCTCTAATCCATCTTTGCTCTTTATTGTTAATACTTTTAATTTTTTTTAGTTTTTTAGCCATGCCTAATTTTCTTCTTAGTGAACGATATTTTTTGCGTTTGAACCCGGCCTCATTTCCATTATAAAATTGACGATTAATTTCTTCGCCTTCTAAATTCATAATACTAGCAACAGCTAATTGTCTGAGCCCTATGTCGATTCCCATCACATTAGTATATTTCCTTTTTTTGTCCTCTAAATCTATAGTTACAGCAAAATACCAAAGGTTATTTTTATAAAATAGACTTGCTTTGCCAAGCTTACACCCATTTTCCATATGCTTAATTAATTTTTCAAGCCTATCCGTTTGTTTGATTGGAAGTGCAAACCTTTGACATTTACCATTATAAAAAAGAGGTATTGAAATTATATGTCCATCTATTTTATAGTTTTGATTGTTATAGCATATAGGTTGATTTGGTTTAAATTCTATATTTTCTTTTTGGGGATTAGATTTTTTAAAATTGTTGTATAAAGCTTTAACTTCTCTAATATTTTGATTGATTACAATAGATGGTAAATTACTCCCTTTGAAGTGAGCAGAAGTTAGTTTGGTTTCACCATCTTTAAGCCTAGTAGCAATATCGCGACGGTTTTCAACCACTTCTGAAATATTATTAAAAAGTATATTTTGTTTTCTCTTTGTTGGTTTTAGCAACTCTAAAACATAGGTTATTTTCAAATTAATCACCTTAGTATTAATTAGGTTTAGAACTAGTGTTCATGTATATTGTAACATATGTTCAACCCCTTTGCAAAACAAAAAAACTCATTTCTAGTTTTTCCTCACTAAAAATGAGCTTTTTTATTAACTTCATAACTCTTGTTATACGTCAGATAAATAGTAGGTCTCCAATATTATTCAAATCTATAGTTTGTATGTTCATTGCCCAGGTAATGAATATTTGCAAATATCTTTACTATATCATTTTTGCTATCGTAATCAATCTTAACATCTGACGGTCTCCCATCATCGTTTCTATTTTCTAAATGCCTTTCCAAAATATTTAAGGCGTAATCTGCTTCATATTCATCATAATCTTTTCTATATTCATCAGCAGAAATCTCCAGCACTAAACTGTGAATACCATCGTTAACTTTTCTCTTCTCTATGATATTATCAAGATTCATATTACCATCCCTTCAATATTTATTAGTAGAAATCCTAGTCCATATTATCTTTTCTCATTTGAAGATTTTTATGTCATAAATTTTAGTCTGGGATAATAATCCTCCTCTCATCAATAGCCTCCAAATCCTTGCAACCAGTCAATATCATAGCTTGATGCAATTCCTTCTTCATATTGTCAAGGATTAGTGATACTCCTTCTTCATAACCGCCAAAGGCGCCTATGATTATGGGTCTACCTATTAGTACTCCATCGGCTCCTAAGGCCAACATCTTGAACACATCTACTCCAGAACGTATTCCTCCATCTACAAGGATCATAATTTTACCCTTTACTGCTTTACTTATTTCAGACAATGCCTTGGCTGTGGATTCTGCATGATCTAGTACTCTGCCGCCGTGGTTTGAAACTACTATGGCCTTAGCTCCTACTTCTACAGCTAATTGAGCTTCTTCAACAGTCATTATCCCCTTTAGGATAAAAGGCAATTTACTAGAAGAGACTACTTCCTCTAGTTCCTTTACAGTCTTTGGTCCCACAGGTTGCCCCTTTAGCGCCATGGTGACTAATCCTGCTCCATCTATATCCATTCCCACCGCTACCGAATTGATCTCTTCTGCTTTTTTTACATTTTCTATAACATGGGGATTTTCCCTTGGCTTGATAATAGGTACTCCTTTACCTCCAGCTGCTTTTAAAGCCTCTAGGCCATCTTCATACATGGTCAAGTCTGCTGAATCCCCAATCATGGCAATAGTTCCTGATGATAGGCTGCCCCTTACTACGCTGTCTATATATTCCCTTTCCGTCAAGGCCCCTCCCATATTGAAGGCACTTCCCGTTATAGGTGCAACCAATACAGGGAAATCTAGCTCTTCACCGAAAAATTCAAATTTCATATTAGGATCCTTAGCATCATGAATAGTTTTTAATCTCAACTTTACCTTCCCTAGATCTTCTACATTGCTCTTAAAAGCAGCTCCTGTCAAAGATCCTCCCATACCAGGAACCTCTCCTGCACAGGCTACCCCGTTGCATACTGGACATACTCTACAGTAGCCCTTCATCCTTTCCCTTGCAACTTTTCTAACTTCCTTTATATCCATGGCATTCCCACCCTTCAAATTTTAATTCACATATTAATATATATTTTACTAAATTAGGTTTAACTTGTCCAAAATAGCTATAGATTTTATCTATAGCTATTTGGATTCTATCAAATATTGATATATCAAAGGTTAAGCCAAGACCTTTATGGTATAATCTTGTTGTTATAAAAATATCAATCTTGTGGGAGGAATTGTTTATGTCAAAAAAATCTATCTTTAGTATGATCTTAGTTTTAGTTTTATGTCTCATGCAGATTGTGCCAACATTTGCTGCCAACGATGTTAAAATCCTTGTAGACGGGGAAGAGGCAGATGTAAATGCATTTATTAAAGATGGCACAACATACGCACCTATTCGTTATTTTATAGAGCTTTTCGGTGGAAAAGTTGACTACAAAGACAAAACTGTATTTGTAGATACGGAGAAAAAATCACCAGTAAAAGTAACTACCTTAATCGAAAACTCAAATAATTCAAATGAAAGTTTAACGCCTGAACACGGTATTGCAATGTATATTGAAACCGAAGAGGGAAATATTTTATTTGATACAGGTAAAAGTGCAAACTATCTAGAAAATGCAAAAAAACTGGGCATAAATATGAAAGAAACCGATTGTATGATCCTAAGCCATGCTCATTACGACCACTGTGGTGGAGTAAAAGATTTTGTTGAAAAAGTTAAGCCAGAAGACTTTACCCTTTATGTAAACGACAAATTCTTTAAATATAATGACAAGTACCACCACCAAGCAAAACCTGGTCCAAAGCTAGACTTTACAGATGGGAAACCTGGTTATACCTTTATCGGAATAGACTTCGACGAAAAATATTTAAACGAAAATAATGTAAAAGTAGAATATATTGACGTAGATGAATTGAAAATTTCAGACCAAGTAAGTATATTTACCAACTTTGGAAAAACAGAAAAAGAAAAGTTAAACCCTGCTATGCAAGTTAAAATTGATGACGAATACAAACTTGATGAATTCGTAGAAGAAGTAGCCATTGCTATAGACACAAACAAAGGAATTGTTATACTAACCGGATGTTCGCATACTGGAATCATGAACATAGTTGACACAATTCACGAAAAAACAGGAAAGAATATATATGCAGTTATAGGTGGAACCCATCTAATAGAAGCAGATGATGCTAGAACTGAAGAAACTATCAAGCACTTTAAAGAACTAGGAATTGAAAAAGTAGGACTATCCCATTGTACTGGAACCAGAGCTGTAGAAATGTTTGAAAAAATGGCTCCTGATATAAGCTTTGTAAACTCAACAGGAACGGTATTAGAATTTAAATAAAGATTATTATAATATTAGTGGCCTTTAGGTGTACACCTAAAGGCCACTATATTATTGCATCTAAAACTTTGGTTCTTCTAATCTATTTCCCGCTACATATCTGTCAACAATATTTCTATCATCTCCAAGATAGATATACTTTTGAATTCGTTCCTCTAAAGTACGATCATTTACATCAAATAGATTTGTATCATCTATTATTAAAGCATCGAATTCGTATCCTTCTTCAAAGGATCCAACCTTGCCAAAGAATTCTCCTCCACCTTTTGTAGCTAGATAGAATAATTCAGCTGTCGACAAATGTTCGTCCCTATCATCTATATGAACCCATCTTAGATTAGCCAACTGGGCTGCCAATACCATTGCATCAGGTATAGCCAGCTTATGTCCACCGGAAATATCGCTAGCTAATCCTACAGGAATTCCTTTATCGATGAACTTCCTTATAGGGGCAATACCGCTGGAAACATTAGCATTGGAACAAGGGGAATGGGCTACGAACACGTTGTTCTTAAGCATTAACTCCATTTCTTCCTCTGTATTCCATACGCAATGGGCCATTACCGTAGGATGGTCCCCACCAAACAATCCATATTTATCGTATACTGCAGCATAAGAACTACAGTCTGGGTGAAGTTCTTCAACCCATTTTATCTCACTTCTATTTTCAGATAGATGGGATTGTATATGGACATCATATTTATCAGCTAGTTCTCCTAACCCCTTCATCATTTCTTCAGTACAACTTGGAACAAATCTTGGGGTAATTATAGGTTTAACTAAATCGTATTTGTCCCTGGTGGATCTTATATAGTCTTCCGTATCCTCTAAGGACTTTTTGGTATCCTCTATATAGAAATCTGGACTGTTCCTATCCATATTTAATTTACCTACAAAAGCTCCAAGGCCTGCCTTATCTATCATATCCATCAGAAGCATAGTTGATTCCTTGTGGATAGTTGCAAATATTACCGATCTAGTAGTACCTTGTTTCCACAATTCATACACAAACTTCTCATAGGCTTTCTTAGCAAAATCCAAATCCTCATATTTAGCCTCTTCAGGAAAAGTATAAACATTTAGCCAATCAAGTAGTTCCTTGTCCACTCCCAATCCCCTATTGTTGAATTGGGAAGCATGTAAATGCAAATCTACAAAACCAGGTATGATTAGCTTATCTCCATAATCAAGGATATCTATTGAAGCATATTTTTCGGGAAGCTGTTCATATATTCCTTCTACAAATGCCCCATTGACTACTAAGTAGGCCTTTTCCTTTATTTCAAATTCACCAAATTTTGGCGTATGAACTATATTTCCTTTCAATATCTTTAGACTAGCCATGTATAAATCACCTCTAGTATTTATTAATAGGGTATCAACTTACTTACATGAATATCAATCTTAAAGTGAATAGTATGGCTAATATATAAACTACCGGTGAAACTTCATTAGCTCTTCTTGAAAGCAGCTTAGTTACTGCATATGCTATTATACCAAACATCAATCCGTCCCCAATACTATAAGTAAGAGGCATCACGATAATAGCTAAGAATGCTGGGAAACCTTCTGTAAAATCTTCAAAATCAATATTCACTACAGATCCAATCATGAAAAGTCCAACGATTATTAATGCTGGCGCTGTTGCAGCAGCTGGTATAGCCGTAAATAATGGAGCAAAGAATAAGGCTAATCCAAACAATACCGCTGAAGTTAAAGATGTAAGACCTGTTCTACCCCCAGCTGCAACTCCTGAAGCACTTTCAGCAAAAGTAGTTACAGTACTAGTTCCTAAACAAGCTCCTAATGTTGTACCAATAGCATCCGCCATTAGAGCTGGTTTTAGATTAGGAAGTTTTCCATCTTCATCTAGCATGTCTGCCTTTGTAGCAGTACCTATTAACATTGCAATGGTATCGAACATATCTACAAATAAGAAAGTAATAACTACCATAAACATATCAAAAGAGAATATCTCATCCATGCCTACTCTTGTAAATGCAAAAGCTGTAGGTGCTACTGAAGGTGGTAATTCAAATATGGATGTTGGTAGCTGGGTAACACCTAAAGGAATAGCAACTACTGTTGCCACTAATACCCCTATGAGAAGAGCACCTTGTACACCTTTTACCAAAAATAATATGGATACTATTAATCCAACTATGGTCACTATAGCTTCTGGTGATTTTACACTGCCTAAGGTAACTAGCGTAGCTTCATCGGCAACTACCAATGTGGAAGCTTGGAAGCCAACAAAAGCTATAAACAAACCTATACCAACAGAAACTGCATATTTAAGATTTTCTGGTATGGAATTAACTATTGCTTCACGAACATTAATAAAAGATAGCAATATAAATATAATCCCTTCAATAAATACGGCTGTCAATGCAAACTCCCAAGAATGTCCCATTCCTAAAACAACTGAATAAGTAAAAAAAGCATTAAGTCCCATTCCTGCACTAAGTACGAAAGGATAATTAGCAAAAAATGCCATAAATAAAGTTGCTACAATGGAAGCTACCGCTGTTGCAGTAAATACCGCTCCTTTATCCATCCCTGCTTCTGATAAAATCAGTGGGTTTACGGCCAATATATAAGCCATGGTAATAAAGGTTGTAGCACCAGCTGTTATTTCTGTTTTTACAGTAGTACCGTTTTCCTTAAGCCTAAACCTTCTTTCTAAATAACCTGCTGAATCATTAGTCATGTCAATTCCCCCTAATTTTTAGTTAGTGTCTACAATTATAAAAGTATATAGTACATATTAACCATAGTCAATAAATTCGCTTTGTTCACTTTTTACAAAAATCAAAAAATATTCGTACAATAGAATCGATTTAATAGACTATCTTTATATGTTATTTTAGTTTATTTTATTCAAGTAATTCCGCTTATTATCTAGATTACAGGAATCAATAGTTTTTTTCTACAAATTATTTTTTTGAAAATGTATAAAAATTTGAAAATATTTATCCTTTAGTAGATTCCCTTTCATAGATAATATAGGGGATTGTTATTTTCTTCCCTCGCACTTCATCTTCAATAGCATCTACCAATAGATTCATGGCTTCTCGTCCTAGTTCTATGGCATTGATATCTACAGATGTCAAAGGTATATTTGAATGCTTAGCAAGTACACTGTTGTTAAAACTTGCTATCGCTATGTCTTCTGGTATATCGATCCCTAGATTTTCAAAGGCCTTAACGGCTCCAAAGGCTACCAAATCATCTGCTACTATCAACCCATCCGGTAGAGGTTTAAGATTGGATATTTGTTTTGCATAATCGTATCCTGTTTTTTCATCGAAGCTACCACTAAACAACAGATTTTCATCAAATTCGATATTGGCCTCTGATAAGGCTTTTCTATAGCCTTCTACACGCTTTTTACTTACTATTAACTCTATATCTCCAACTATCATAGCAATTCGTTTTCTTCCAATACCAATGATATGCTTTGTCAATTCATATGCAGCAAGGCGGTTATCGTTATCTACTTGGTTGATCTTTCCATCTTCCCCATTGGTAGAGCCTATTAGGGAAAAGGGAAAATCAATACTCTGTAAATATTCTATACATTCATCATCCACCTTACTGGTCATGAGTATTACTCCATCAACTTTAGAACCCTTTATAAACTTTTCAGTTATTTTTAATTCCTCACCTTTTTCCGTATTTGTAGATAATAAAAGGTCGTAGCCAGATTTAGATGCACCTTTAATAATTCCCCTAAGGGCTTCGATGAAAAAAGGATTAGAAAAATAATCTTCTGATGTAGTAGGTATTATTATACCTACAGTTCCCGTCTTTTTAATAGCCAATGATCTAGCATTAGCATTGGGATAATATCCCAGTTCTTCCATGCACTCTAGTACTTTCTTCTTAGTAGGTTCGCTTATCTTAGGATTGTTGGATATTACCCTGGATACCGTGGATGGAGAAACTCCTGCTAATTCTGCCACATCATTAGCTGTAACCTGTTTTTTATTTTTCACCGCTTCACCTCTTTTCTACTTGTTTTAGTTTATTCGGTTTCCCGTTTGACTATCAAAGAAATGTAATGCACTAATATCATACCCAAAAGAATGCTTTTCCCCTTCATTATATTCATAATGTCCTGGGACCGATATGATCAATTCATATCCATTTTCCAATCGAGTATATAGTGTCTTTTCCTTTCCTAGCATCTCCACCACATCTATAGTACAATCAAAGGTATCTCCTAGTTGCCCGCCGCTTTCAAACCTTTCTGGCCTAATCCCTAGGGATACTTCTTTTCCTTCGTAGGGTTTCAGATGCTCTTCATCTTCTTTTGAAGGGCTAACTCTTATAATACCATCCTCCGATACAAATTTTCCATCTATCATGTTTCCATGGATTATATTCATAGTAGGAGAACCGATAAATTCAGCCACAAATATATTGGCTGGTTCGTTATAGAACTCATCAGGTTTTCCTACCTGCTGAATCTTCCCATCATTCATCAATACTATCTTTGTTGCCATGGTCATTGCCTCCGTTTGGTCATGGGTTACGTATACGGTGGTACTACCTAGGGTTTTGTGTAACCTTACCAGCTCTACCCTCATATGCTCCCTAAGCTTAGCATCTAAGTTAGATAAGGGCTCATCCATGAGGAATACTTGAGGTTTCCTCACTATGGCTCGTCCCAGAGCAACCCTTTGTTTCTGACCACCTGAAATATCTGAAGGCTTAGAATACAAATAATCAGTAAGTTCCAGTAATTTAGCCGCTTCCATCACTCTTTCATGGATGACCTTTTTGTTTTCCTTCCTCATCATAAGAGAAAAAGCCATATTGTCGTATACAGTCATATGAGGATATAAGGCATAGGACTGAAAAACCATGGCAATATCTCTATCCTTAGGGGGAGTTTTGTTTACCCGTTTGTCATTAAAATACAGATCCCCTTCAGTTATAGAGTTAAGCCCTGCTATCATCCTAAGCAATGTGGTCTTGCCACATCCTGATGGTCCTAGTATAACACAAAAGTCTTTGCTTTCTATCCTTAAATCTATACCCCTTAGAGTAAACTCTTCCCGTCCTTCATACTTTTTACCCACATTTTTTAAAGTAACTTCCATAAAACAACCTCCAAACCCTTTGTAATTTTATATGGTAAATCCATGCTTAACCTTTCACTGAACCCTGAGCTAAACCTGAAACCAATTCCTTTTGTAGTGCTATGAATAATATTACCACGGGAATAGCTGTAAGCAATCCTCCTGCTGCAAAGGCAGGTTGGTTTAAGGTTCTAACATCATTTATTAATGTGAACAATCCTGCTGCTAGCGTATATGTTTCTGGACTCGTTAACAATACCTTTGGTAGCAAATAATCCATAAAAGGTCCAATAAATGACCACAATGCTATTAAAGCTAACATAGGTCTTGCTATAGGCATGATAATTAGTCTATAAACTTGCAGATTGGAACAGCCGTCAATTTTAGCAGCATCGTCTAATTCCGTAGATATGGAATCGATATATCCCTTCAGGATAAAGGTGTTGTTGGCTATTCCTCCTCCTGCATATATAAGCACGAGCATCATCTGCCTTGTAAAACCTGGATTTATAGAAGACATAACAGAATACATGGTAAAATAAGCGGTAATCCCAGCAAAAGTAGGTATAGCTTGTATTAGCATCATGGCCATTAGAGATGCTTTTTTACCTTTGAACCTATATCTAGAATAGGCATATCCAGTAAACGAGACGATGATCAAGGTCAAAACAGCTGTAGCCAAAGCAATCAATATGGTGTTCTTCGCCCATTTCAAGAACAATGTGTGTTTAAACAAGTATTCAAAATGCTTCAATGAAAAAGCAAACTGGTCATTTAGCATCAGATACTGCTCTTGCTTTCCATTAAAGGCCGATAAAATCATTTGGAAAAGAGGCCACAAAATAGCTACTGCCCAAGATATCAGTATTATATATGTAACCACCAACAGGATTTTACCTGAAATACTCAATGGTTGCTTATCCGATAGATATAAATCCTCTTTTTTTCTAAACAATTTCATTATAATCGCTCCTCTTTAAAGGCTTTAGAATTTCTATATCCTAAAAACGAAACAAACATTACAGCAATAGAAACGAATACGGTAATGGCTGCACCTATACCTTGATATTGTTTTTCTATGGTCAATTTGTATATATATGAAATAAGCAAATCGGAAGAACCTGCTAAGTTCCCATATACACTTGGTTCAAAAGGCCCTCCTCCATTGAATAGATATATGATGGAGAAGTTGTTGAAGTTAAATACGTATTGACCTACCAACAAGGGTGCTGTTTGGAATAATACTATGGGTATAGTAATGTTTTTTAACTTCTGCCACCTAGTTGCCCCATCCATCTCTGCTGCCTCGTATAGATCATCGGGTATAGCTTGCAACACTCCAGTAGATAGTAAGAATATATATGAACTCCCTAGCCACCCTTGCAATAATATCAATGCAATTCTAGTCTGGGTAGCATTGGTCTTTATACTCATCTCAATACCCCAAATATTGTTAATCAATTGAGAAATAGCTCCATTTGGAGACAACATTATACTGAAGAACATTATGGTAATAAATGCTGGAACAGCCCAAGGTAACAGATATATGGTTCTAAATATATTTTTCCCTTTAACCCTATCGTTGTTCACCAGTAGGGCTAATGCAAATCCTATAAATATAGCTAAACTAGTAGCCGCCAAGGTCCATATAATAGTCCAACCTAAAGTCAACCAGAAAACCGAACCAGCTAGTCCTTTACCTAGAAATATCATTTTATAGTTTTCAATTCCTATCCAGCTAAATTTCGATTGATGTTGAGGATCCATTCCAGTGAATGATAACAATATAGTGGTAGTAACTGGTACCAATACCATGAATACAATAACTATGAGAGCTGGAAGGTTTGCAATATATGGGAAACCCCCTTCTCCTAAGTATGATTTCGTTTCAAACCAATTGTTAGGTCTAATTCCTTTTATGGTGTTTTTTTCCACTCTCAATACATCTTTAAAGGAAAAATATAAAATAAATAGAGATATAATCACTAGAAATACGGCTATTATACCCTCTATCATGAATATTAAGGATTTATCTACTCTTCTGCCTCCTTCAGCTAAAGTGATAAGCCCTCTTATACCTTCCCCTTGATAATTTCCAAATCCTAGGGCATATGGAATAGCAACAAGATATATAAATAAAGTGGCTAATAAAAAGATAATCCCCTTTTTATGCTGGCCATTGAACATCTGCCCAACCCCTGGAAACAGTAGGGTAAAATAGGCTATTTTAGCTTTGGTCTTTTCCACTTCAACAGGAGTTGTCCTACGTATGTCAGCAATATTGGAGTTCATCACTTTTAAGCTCATTTTGGTGTTTTCCTTAATCTCATGTTTTTTATTCTTAACAAATTCCTTGTTGGTCTTCAATGGAGATTCATAGGATTTAAGTAACAATGCTTCCTTGTATTTTTCCTTAAGGATCTCGGTTTCATTTACTTGGGCCTTCTTTGAAATCAACCCTTCTTTTCTTTTAGCCTTTAACCTTCTCTTTTCTCCTCTTAGAAGCTCCTTTTGTTCTTTTTTATATGCCTTCAATCTTCGATTAAATTTTTTCTCATCAGCCAGATCTATCTCTTTCCTATCTTCCAGTGCTTTTTCTATGGCTGATGTTCCATCAACTATGTATTCTATTATATTGGGTAACTCTTCCATCAATAGTTTGTTCTTTTCATATTCCAATTCAGCATCATAAGTAAGCTCTACATAGTCCTTATAGAATTTATATCTCTCCTGGGCTAGGAACAATTGAATTCTTAATTTTCTTGTCTTATAGGGCAAGGATTTATCTAGGGTGTTTACAAACTGCTTCTTCTTGCTCTTTAATGATTTTAAAAATTCCCTTTCCTTAGCTTTGAATTCCTTTAATTCTATATTGTATGGATGGGTTTCCTTATTCTTTATTAGTTCTCTTAATTCCAATTTTAATTTGTTTTTAGATTCAGGATCTGCTCCTTTGATTTCCTCATTCAACTGGGCAATCTCTTGTAAGTATAGGTTTTTCCTTTTATATGGATTTCCAACTTCATCATATAAAAACTTACTATAACTAATCAACTCATTCCCACCTTTTATGAATTTCCTCTATTTTCCATAAGTCTGTTTAAGGATAATAGGGTTATCATTAATATTATATAACAAGCTGTATTGATATAGAAAAATATGGAGCCAAAATTCTGTTCAACTAGGATAAAAACTAAATTCCCCAACAATAATATAGTCCATATATATACATATATCTTATTTATTCTAGTGCGTTTAAATGCAAAATAGGAGTAGATGCCTAGGACCATAGGAGCTATAATCTTGATGAAAAAATGACTAAGATTGGTTGTTAAATATAGCTGAGCATAATCTATATCTTCAGCATTAAGGTCCTCTGTTTTTTGTATCCTATCCATCCACTCTTCATAAAGGCCTATATCCTTTACTTTTATCATCACTTCTATACAGTTTAAAAATATGATTATAGAACATAATATCAATATCATATAAAGTTGCTTTTGAGGTAATTTTATATTAAAATTCATATTTCCTCCTGTTTAATAAATGTATAGGGAAGAAAGCCTAAGCGGTTCTTCCCTATATAATCATTGATAGCTTTAGAAGTTCTGCATCATAGCATCGAAGGATGCTTTTATTTCTTTATAAGCGTCTTCTACAGTAGCTGGCTTAGTATTTGGCCATGAAAGTATTGCATTCTTCCATGTATCCCAAACAGAACCCCATTCTAAGAATAGTGGACGAGCTGGAGCATTTTCATAGGATTCAATGACTGCTCCAATTACAACCTTATCCGTATCCGATAGATCAGAATCTTCATAGGCAGATAGTGGGACATTTTCCAATATCTTACCTGTAGCTTTGAAGAAATCTACTGCATATTCAGGGTTTACCACTTCTTCGATGAATTTTTGACTTAGTAACATCTTTTCTTCATTTTCTTCTACTCGGGAGTTGATTGCTAGGCCCCATCCACCTTTCCAGTGGGCTAGTGGTCTTCCATTAATGGTAACATTGTTTATAGGTAATATTTCCAAATCTTCTCCATCATTTGCTAGATTGGATAGACTGCCTGTAGACCAAGGTCCTTCAAGTCTTAAGGAAGCATCTCCACCAGAACTAAAGGCAGAGTCCATATATCCCCAAGCTGCATCCTCATCCCAAAGGGAGGTTTTTGCCTCGTTGTGTGCTTTCCAATAGTCAAATAAAGCTGTAAATACCTCTTGTTTTTCTTTTGGTAGTTCATCAAAATCAGAAGTTAGATCTGAGAATAGATTTCCAGAGTCATCTTTCCCAAGTAATTCTATTTCAGCTGAGTTGGTTACTGCAACGCCAAACCAAGCATCAAATACTGGTATCAACATATCTTCTGCTTCTAATTCAGTAAATTCTATAGAACTCGATAGGTCTATATCATGGGCTTCTGCATTAGCTTTGTTGGCAAATATGATTAAGGTTTCAATATTCATAGGAAAAGCTAAATAATCTCCTTCTACGTTGAAATTTCCACCAAGGCCTTCATCATAGTTGGAGAAACCTCCTACATTTTCTGCCATAGCTTTAGCATCCATAGCTGCTAATGCTTCGTTTTGTGCTAATCCATATATTCTATCAGCTGGAATAGCAAATACATCTGCTACATCTTTGTTTGTAACATCCGTTGCATCCAATACATCTAAATGGTCGAAAGAAGGCGTAACTATGAACTCAATTGTTGCATCTGGATGTATCTCTTTAACCCTTTCTGCTGCTGCTTCGTAATGAGGCAACCATTCTTCTTCTACTTGTACGGTGATAGTCTCTTTGATTTCTACAACTTCCCCTTCAGTTTTACTCTCATCTTCTCCTGTACTTGCAGGTTCCTTGTTACCACAAGCTACCATGGACAAAGACAATACTACCACTAATAATAAAATACCAAATCTTTTCATCTCATTCCCTCCTAATTTTTATATAATACTAATTCCCAATACCCCATATTTCTTTAGCATATTGCTCTATAGTTCTATCAGAACTAAATCTACCGGCATTGGCCATGTTTACCCAACATTTTTGTGCCCAGGATATTCTATCCATATAGGCGTCATTAACCCTTTGCTGAGCTTTCCTATAGCTATCAAAATCCTTCATCAGATAATATGCATCGGGTCTATGCCATGATGCACCCTTCAATATAGAATCATGAAGCTCTTTAAATATGCCATTACCTCCATCTCCAAAGCTTCCATCTACTAGGGAATCTACTACTCTTTTAAGCCCTTCTGTTTTCTCATAGTATTCCTTCGGATCATAGGTGGATTTTATTCTTTCAATATCCTCAACCTTTAATCCAAATATGAAATTGTTCTCCTCTCCTGCTTCTTCTACTATTTCGATATTTGCTCCATCTAATGTTCCAATGGTAGGAGTGCCATTTAACATAAACTTCATATTTCCAGTACCTGAAGCTTCTTTTCCAGCAGTAGAAATCTGTTCTGATATATCAGCTGCAGAAAAAAGCTTTTCCCCATAGGAAACTCCATAGTTAGTTACAAATACTACTTTGATCTTCCCATCTATATCCTTGTCGTTGTTTATCAGTTCTTTGATTTCGTTTATATACTTTATAATCCCTTTAGCCCTATCATATCCTGGTGCTGCTTTTCCTCCAAATATGAAGGTTCTATTTACTATATCCAGGTCTGGATTATCTTTGAGCCTATAGTATAGATCTAGTACATGGAAAGCATTCAAAAGCTGCCTTTTATACTCGTGAAATCTCTTGATCTGAATATCGAATATGGAATAGGGATCTATATCTATGCCCTCCTGGATCCTTATATATTCAGCTAGCTGATTCTTCTTAGTCTGCTTGATGTCTAAGAATCTCTTTAGAACTTCCTCATCATCCTTATAGCTTTCTAATCTTTTTAATTCTTCTAGATTGGTTATCCAAGTCTTTGAGCCCAACAGCTCTGTAATCAACTCTGATAGTTCTGGATTGGCCTTTAGTAGCCATCTTCTCTGGGTTATTCCATTGGTCTTGTTGTTAAATCTTTCTGGATATACTTTGTACCAGTTGTTCAATTCCCTTTTTGCTAATATATCCGAATGAACTTTTGCTACCCCATTGGTGGAGTGAGTGCCATATATTGCAAGATATGCCATCTTGATGTTGTCCTTTTCTATTATCTTTAACTCCTCTATCTCCTCATAGGGGATACCCTTTCTTTCAAGTTCTTCTACTAGATTCCTATTTATCTTCTCGACTATTTCATATATCTCAGGTAGCAAGGATTTGAATATCCTTACAGGCCACCTCTCCAGTGCTTCTTGCATAATGGTATGGTTTGTATAGGCAAAGGTATTGACTACTATATTCCAAGATTTATCCCAATCCATATTGTAGACCTTGGTTAAAATTCTCATCAATTCGGGAATAGCCACCGTTGGATGAGTATCGTTTAGCTGTATTGCATGTAGTTGATGGAAGTTATCCAAAGTATTGTATTTATCTAGATGTTTCTTAACTAAATCCTGTAAGGAAGCAGAAGCAAAGAAGTATTGTTGTTTTAACCTTAGTATCTTCCCTTCATCCTTTGTATCATTTGGATACAGGACTTTGGATATGGTCTCTGCCTTATTTTTCTCCTTTACAGATAGATCATAGTTCTGTTTGTTGAACTCATCTAAATCAAAGGGATCGATGGCCTCTGCTTGCCATAGTCTTAAGGTGTTTATGGTACCTCCACCATAGCCTATAATTGGAGTATCATAGGGAACTGCTAACACATCCCCATCTGCAAAACTCACTAGAACTTTTTCCTTATCCTTTCTTATAGACCAAGGATCTCCAAGCTTAAGCCAATCATCTCCTTCTTCTACTTGAAATCCATCTTCAAACTTTTGGCGAAATATTCCATATTCATACCTGATTCCATATCCCATTAAGGGATAGTTTAGAGTCGCCGCTGAATCCAAGAAACAAGCAGCCAATCTTCCTAAACCACCATTTCCTAAACCTGCATCTTCCTCTGCTTCTTCAATACGGTTGTAGTCTATGCCCCATTCTTCTAGCAATTCTTTTACTTCAGATTGTATATTCATATTGATTAGATTGTTGCTCAATGCTCTTCCCATCAAGTATTCAGCTGAAAGATAATAAGCTTTCTTTTCATCCTCATGTTTTTTAAGGGAGGCGTTCCATTTAGGTATTATATCCTCCATCAATGCTTTAACTAGAGCAATATATTTTTCTTTGTCATCACAGTAAATAAAATCTTTCCCAAATGTAGTCAAAGCATAGGCTTCTATTCTTTCCATCATTTTTTCCTTATCTTCCAAAGGGTCACCTCCTATAAATTCTTGTTAAATCCCTTAATTTTTTTGTTATCTCCTCTGTAATATCTTCCTTTTTCATTCTCCAGGTCCAGTTGCCTCCAACCGTAGAAGGAATATTCATTCTAGCTGAATCGTCTAAACCTAGAAGGTCTTGCATAGTGCTTATAGCTAGGTAAGCTGTTGAACTCCAAGCACCTCTTATAAAACCCCAATTCACCCCCTCATGAACGTCTAGTTTTAAGTATTCAATTGCATAGTTTACATCTTCTTTATCTGCACTAGAACACCATCCCACTACTGTGGAATTATCATGGGTACCAGTGTATACTACACAATTTTTATCATAATTGTGGGGAAGATAATCGCTTTCTTCTCTTGAATCAAAAGCAAATTGCAATACCTTCATCCCAGGAAATCCAGATTCCTCAAGTAGTTTTTTTACATCTTCTGTTAAAAAACCTAAGTCCTCAGCTATTATATTTAAATCTCCTAATTCCTCTTTGAGTTTATTAAATAGTTTTATCCCTGGTCCCTTAGTCCATTGTCCATCTACCGCATCTTCAGCTCCATATTTCACTTCCCAATAGGACTCAAACCCCCTAAAATGATCGATTCTAAGTACATCAAATAGTTTAAAACTGTATTCAAATCTTTTGATCCACCAACTATATTCATCCTTTCCCATGGCATCCCAGTTATAGATTGGATTTCCCCAAAGCTGTCCTTTTATAGAAAAGGCATCGGGAGGACAACCAGATATGGTTATTGGCACCAAGTTTTCATCTAAATTGAATAATTCTGGATTTGCCCATACATCAGAACTATCTTCAGCTACATATATTGGTAGATCTCCAATGATATTTATCCCATTTTCATTTGCATAATTTTTAAGCCTAATCCATTGTTCTGTAAAAAAATACTGTGTAAAAACCCAAAAGTAAATTGAATCCTCATTTTGTTTTTCAAAGTCCTGTACTTCTATAGAATTTATTTTTCTATATTCTTCATCCCAAAGCATCCAGGATCTGTTATCCTGGTATTCCTTTATAGCCATGAATAGGCCAAACTCCCTAAGCCAGTCCCTATTGTCCCTATAGAAATCATTAAGTTCTTCTTTCATAGAGTCTTTAGCTCGCCCATAGGCTATTCTCAAAAGCTCCATCTTGTTTTTATATAACAAACCATAGTCTACCCTGCTAGGATCCCTCCCCAAATCAAAACTGTTGATTTCATCTTTGGTCAAGTATCCCCTTTCAATAAATTCATCTAAATCTATAAAATAGGGATTCCCAGCAAAGGCAGAAAATGATTGGTAGGGGGAGTCACCAAAGCTTGTAATTCCCAAAGGCAATACTTGCCAATTCCTTTGATTTGCTTTTGCTAAAAAATCAACAAATTTATAAGCTTCTTTACCAAAATCTCCAATTCCATATTCACCAGGCAATGAAGATATATGCATTAAAATTCCGCTTGATCGTTTTTTTGCCATATTATTCTCCTCTGATCAAAATTTCTTTATGTTTGATATTGTTTTTAGAGTCAATAATTTTAATATTTATATTTTCTATAGAGGGATTGTCATTATCCACTTTTACATCATAATCCTCTGTCTTTTTAACTATATTTATATTAGTTGAATAGCTTGAATCATAGCTTTTGCCATCATCGTCGTATAGTTCATATATAGCCTCATCATCTACATAGGCTAATATCTCTATGTTTTTCAGATCCAATTCCTTTACATTTTTAGAAGGCTTAACGTAAGGAAGGATTGAGTTCTTCCTTAAAAAGAATTTCAAATCTTCCAGTCCATATTCTATATAGTAAATTCCCTTTTTCCTTATAGTCGTAGTCATATCTTCCTCCAAGAAAGATACCTCTAGCATCTCCTCTGGGAAATATACGTATCTTCCTCTACGATTGGAGTCATATACTGGTGCAAGCATTAACTGATCTCCTAATAGAATTTGGTCTTCTGCTTCTTCAGCTAAAGTTCCCTGAAATTCAAAGGATAAAGGTTTGAACATTAAAGTATAGTTGTTTACAGCCTTCATATATTCTGAATATATATAGGGAATTAGGCTATATCTTGCCTTGATTAAATTTCTAGTATTTTCAAGTACCTCTTCTGTAAAAACATAGGGTTCCTGATTGTTGCAGCCAATAGCAGAATGATTCCTTAACAATGGCGTAAATATGCTTAATTGTAGCCATCTAGTCAAAAGCTCTCCATTGCAATTGCCTCCAAAGCCACCAGTATCTGCACCTATATAGAAGAACCCACACATATTTAAGGACGGTAGCATCTTAATATTTTGCTCTAAATGGGACCACCAAGAGGAGTTGTCCCCTGTCCAAATGCCGCCATATCTATGCATTCCAATGGAAGATGCTCTAGATATTAATAAAAACCTCTTGTCCTTTAACAATCTTGTTAAGCCTAAGTTGGCGGATTTAGTCATGTAATAACCGTACAGATTGTGAACTTCGTCGTTAGAAAATCTTTTTCCATCTATTTCATGATAAAAATTCTTATAGTATGAGTCCTTGTTAGCTAGATTTGTAAAATTATCCTTCAATTCAAAATAGGAAAATACATCTAAATCCTTGCCCTTTTGTTCCTGCGCATACTGAATGGCTGCATCTAAAGCTTTTGGTTCATAAAATATAGCTGGCTCATTCATATCATTCCAAAAGCCTTCAATCCCACAGTCCGTTAAGATCTTATATTTAGAACCAAACCACAGTTGAGTTTCTTCCTTCATGAAATCTGGAAAATGGACTTTCCCTGGCCATACTACCCCTTCATAGGGTTTTCCCTCTTCATCTTTGCAGAAATGATCTCCTGCAATGCCTTCCTCGTAAATGTGGTAGCCTTTTTCCACCTTCACACCAGCGTCTATTATAGGTACTAGATATAGGCCATCTCTTTTTAAATCCTCTACAAATTCCTTAAATCCACTAAATTTCTCATCCGATATAGTAAAATCTTTGAAATCCTCCATATAGTCTAGATCTAGGAAAATCCCCTCTAATGGGATATCGTTCTCCCTAAAGTTTTCGTAGACCTTTCTAACCTCATCCTTATCCTTATATCCCCATCGGCTTTGAAAGTATCCAAAAGCCCATTTAGGCGGAATATAGGACCTGCCGATTATTTCTAAGAACTTCCTTGAAACTTCTTCTGCATCTTTTCCTTCAATTATGTAAATATAAAAATCTTGTCCACAAATTTCAATATTAAGATAATTCTTGTCGTAATATCCCACATCGTATTTAATCCTACTAGGAAAATCGATGAAATATCCCCTGGCTTCCTCTCCTGATATTATAAAAAAATTGTGAGCTGCATATAGCTTAGCCCTATCTTCAATATGCAAAGGTTCGTCGGTACAATAGGATTCATATAGTCTACCTCTCTTGTTGATTCCCCCTAGATTTCCACCAAGGCCAAATACCACATCCTCTGGTAAAAGCTTTAGGGAAATTTTAGCATGCCCCTCTTCAAATCGAATATATAAATCTTCTTCCAATTTTGTTTTTATCTTTGCTTCAACTACAGCCCCAGTCTCTATGGGATGGCCGTATTCAAATATCTTTGTGTCATTTTTTAATTTATATGTTTTCATACCCGTCTCCTCTTGCAATAAATTTGTGCAACCGCTTGCACACCCTTTATATAAAGGATATACTATTTTTTAATATTTGTAAAGCCTTTTTAGGAAAAGGTTTTTATAATTATAATATTCTCTTCACATCTTCCATCATCTTCATTGACAATATTGGTATGGGTCAGCTCCGAATAACTAGTTTTTATGGATCCACTTCTAGATAGCTTCTTTAGTAATACAAAATACACTAGGGGCAGATCTTTTTCATGAGCAAAAGATCCGCCCCTCTTGCATTAGTTTGTTGAGTTTATAATCAATTGAATGAAAAAATCTATTCCCTTCTCAATATTATCAAAGGATATTCTCTCGTTGGTTCCATGCATACGGCTTAGGTCTTCTGTGCTTATTTGATAGGGAGAAAATCTATATATATTGTCACAGACGATCTGGTATTTCCTAGCATCTGTACTGCCAAGGGACAAATAAGGGGTGGTTAAGGAGTCTATAAATACTTGGTATATGGTCTCCTCTATTATCTTGTATCCCTTGGATCTGGTGCTAGATATATTAGATGGTTCATCTACTCTCTGAGGAACAATCTTTATATTTGGGTTGTGTATAGTTCTTTCAATATGCTCTATCAATTCACTGCTCGTCTCTCCTGGCAATATCCTAAAATTTACAACTGCTCTGCTTTTTTGGGCTAATACATTAGGCGAATTACTACCTTCGATAATGGTTGGGGCTGCAGTAGTTCTCAATAGTGCATTTCCCGAGGAATTAGCTGCAAATATCTTTTTAAATATTCCTCCAAACAGCCATAGATTTCCAATGATTATCCTGTTTAAAAAGCTCATCTCTGGTCCTACATACCTAAGCATTTCCTTTACTGGTTCCGTTATCTTTGTTTTCATGGGCCTTTTTTCCAAATCTACTATAGCCCTACTTATCTCCCCTACAGCTGTATGCCTAGGAGGCATAGATGCATGACCGCCACCACTTTCTGCTACAAATTCTATATCTGCATATCCCTTCTCACCAATCCCTACGACAGCTATTGGCTTGAATATGCCTTCTATCCCTCCTTCCGTTACACAGCCGCCTTCGTCTAATACGAAATCAAATTCTATATTTCTTTCTTTTAACAATTGAGCAATATAGGTGGAACCTTGGTATCCACCTACTTCCTCATCAAATCCAAAGGCTAGGTATATATCCCTATCCGGTTCATAGCCTTCTTTAAGAAGGGTTTCCACCGCTTCCAGAATTGAAAGGACTTGTATCTTTATATCCAAAGTACCTCTGCCCCAAACGAAGCCTTCCTCTATGGCTCCACTAAAGGGAGGGTATTCCCAATCCTTTTCCGTTCCATCTTCTATGGCTACCACGTCCATATGGGACATTAATAGTATAGGTTTTTTCCCTTCTTCTTTGCCCTTCCAAGTATAAAGGAGTCCATAACCATTTACGGTTTCCTTTTTTAGATTCAAGTGGACTAGAGGGAAGGCACTATCCATATAATCCTGTAGTTTTTTAAACTCATTATAGTCTGTCTTTGATGGATCTCTTGATGATATGGTCTTGCATTTGACCATTTCAGATAGCTTTTCTGCTGCTCCTTGTACATCTATATCTATTTGAGCCTTCTCTCTTATAGAAGCTTTCTTTGGTTTTAACATCAAAGCCCTTATGATAACTATGATAATTAAAACGAATATCCCTGTAATTACAAGTTTTAAACCCATATTAATTCACCTCCAATATTATATCCATCCCTTTTTATACATAAATCTAGCTGCTAAGACGGATACTAGCCCACATACGGGTATAAGCGCTCCTGGTTCTACATCGATAAATAGGGAAATGATTACAGTTACCAAAAGGGGTGTAACAGCTAATTTCCATCCCTTTAATATCCAATAGGCGCCCAATCCACCAAATAGAGCAGGAAGGATATTTTCAAAGGCAGGTGCTAATACTGGTGAACTTAGTATTGGTGTTAAGGGTACTATGGCTATAAGGCCAATTATAATAATTCCTTCTGTCACAATAGAAGAGGCTGCAACGGAAATGGTGGATATTATATCTCCCTCCTTTGTAGAAGGTTTGACACCAGCTATTTCCATGCTCATAGTTGCACAAGGAATCTTAAGATTGGTTAAGTTGCCCGTTACAAATACTAAGTAGGAAGCCCCTGTTCCTAACATAGGAGTGTAGGTTAATACCTCAGCTATACAAATAGGTAGCTCTAGCATCCAAATCGTCAAAATACCAGAAATCACATTTTTTATAGGTGGAAATATATTAAACTTTATACAGACTAGAGTTGGAACCATAAATATCAAACCTAAAGCTAATATCCCAGTTAATCTGCCTAATCTATGGGTCCTCTCGTCATAATCATCAACAATCTTTATCCCTTTTTCCATTAGAAGTCCTCCTTTATATATTCGAATACAGAATAGCCAATGCCATGGCCCCAACCATACTTATTGCTAAGGCAAAGTTGTTTAACCATTTAATCTCAAATCGTTTTATGATATAGGTAAGAAAAGTCATTATTGCTGCTCCAGAAAGTATGGTTGCTAGCGGGACTCCACCTTCAACAACCGGTTGACCGATAAATACTGAAAGCATTCCAAAGTATAGAGATGAGATAAGGATCTCTAACCATCGAGAATCCTTTTTCTTTATATTGTCCATTTTGCTTTGAAGCTTTTTTAGGAACAATATTACTAGCAAAAGCCCCCAGATTATACCAAAACTCATGACCCACATGGAGTTAGCAAAGACCTCAGCAGTATATCCTGCACCACCTAACCCTTTGATTCCCATGCTTTGGGCTCCTACATTTGCAGATAGAAGCTCATAAGGTGCTGAACCCACTACGGAAAGTCTAATCCATGGGAAAGGCAATCCCAGTACTGGTGCCATTGCAATCAATGATATGATTATTGGTAAAGATGGAACTATGGAAAAAATAGCACTGGATTTAATGGCGTTTATCATAGTTTCTTTACTTAATCCTATTTTTAATCCTTCTTTCCAAGCCCTTCTAAGAAATATAAATGACTGAATCATAACAAAAACCACTATGATAATTCCTAGTACATAGATAAAAGAACTGTTAGCAATACTCAGATAATCCTCCACATTTCATACCCCCTCATTGTAATTGTTGGAATCTTCTTAATTATATATTAACTGTTGAAGTTCACTTTAGGTCAATATGATAAAAGACTAGATTAAATATAAAAAATCCAAAAACCTAAAGTCGACTTTAGGTTTTTGGATTCTTCTCCCCATAGTAAGTCCATTGGTATACTATATCTCCCTTTTCTAAAAAGGAGCCATATTCACCAATTTTCATACGGAAGGGAGCATATTCCATTGTGTCTATTTCCTTATAATTTTTATTAAAAACTCCTTTTAGATTGTCTATATCGAAATACTTAAAATACTTCTCTTCCATTTTCTTTGGATATTTCCCATGGGGAAAGTATAGATAGGTTCCCAACCACTTGCCTTTATCCTTCAACTTATCACATAGCATATCCATTACAAAGGCTACTTTATCAATATCATAAAATGAACCATTGGTCTTATCGATAATTATATCTATGATATTATCCTTTATAGGCATATCATCAAATTCAGTACATATAAAAATAATCTTAGGCCTTTCTGATTTTTTCTCCAATACTTCCTTGGTATACCTTAAAAAATCCAATTTGTTGTCCACTGCTATATAATAACAATCCTTAGGCAATAGTTCACAATACTTTCTAATAAACATTCCTGTACCTGTATTATTCTTCATGATTATTTTATTTGAAAGGGATTTTAAATCTATTTTCTTTGCAATCCAATTGGATGCTTCATATATAAGCTTTATAAATTCCCTATCGGTTTTACCGATATAATTCAATTGGAATTTGTCTAAGTCTACATCTAAGTCCAATCTACTTTTTAAACTCTCATCTACGATAATTACCCCTTCATATATCTCCATAGTAAAGCCACAGGAACACTTTATTTCTCCTTCCATTATCATATTGTCTTTCACATTGTTGCTATTCACCGTTACTTCCGATTTGCACTTAGGACAATATAGATAAGGTATAAAACTCAAGGGAACTCCTATTTTCTCATTATCATCCTTCTCTATGGTTTTCAATCTTTCCATTTCTTTTTCAATAGCCTTGAGCTTCTCTTCTATATTGATTTTTTCTTCTATAAGTTCATCTTTCTTTTTAGAATATACTTTAGTAAAATAATCCACATATATTGAATCTTCAACCTCGCTCAACAGCATAAAGGACAGAATATCGCTTATTTCATCTAAACTAAAATCTAGATCCTTTAGTTTCTTAATTGTCCCTAAGTTTTTGGAACACATTTCATCAAATATGTATTGTGAATTCACCTTGTTAGGAGCAATCAAACCTAAATCGATATAGTACCTCACCGTGGATTTAGGTATATTGTGCTTTCTAGAAAATTCCCCCATTCTCATAGGGCTCCCCCCTTTATTGTACACTAGAGGCGGATCTTTTTCATGAGCAAAGGATCCGCCCCTCTTGTACGAGGTTAATCATTCTGATAGCAATTGACTATTTCTCCATAATAAATGGTGTGATAGCCCTCTGAACTATACCATTTATCCTTTACTTCACCATCTAAAAGCTGTAAATCCATATCATGTTTATAGACTATTTTACATTCATAGATCATTTGGCAATCCCCTATAGCTGGAGATTTGACTTTCTTGCTATCTAGTATGTTTAAATCACAGCCTTCAAATTTATCGTGATCCCTACCAGATTTAGTCCCACAGAATGCTAAGGCATCCTTCATATTATCATCTAATGGAATGGATACGGTAAAGTCTTCAGCCTTTTCTAGTAACTCATGTGTATATCTACTCTCCCTAACCAATACTATAAATACAGGTCTACCCCATTCATAGCCTATATTTCCCCAACCTATGGTCATGGTGTTTACTCTACCTTCTTCATCCTTTACCGTCAAAAATGCCCCTCTTTGTTCCAAACTATTTAATGCATCTACCAAATTTAATTTATAATCAAAATCCATCTACACATGCCTCCTTTACTATCATTTTATATAACTGAAGATAGCCCGTCAATTCAAACCAGCTTTTGAAAGTATCCCTTTATATTTCAATTTTATATTAATGTTTAAAAGATTGTGATATAATCTAAACTATATATGAAATATACAATAGCAAAGTTAAGGAGTCTAATGATACATGAATATATTTAAAAAAATAGGTGGAAAAATATTATATGGTATTGCTACGGCAGTTTCTGCCATATTAGATGTTTTGATCAAAATCATAGAGATTATAGTTAATCTTGTGAGAAGCATCGCAACAGGGTTCATCGCCTTAATTGGACTAGGAGGATGTCTGTTACTTTTCATGTTTGCTGGTCCCCTAGGCCTTGTAGTGTTGTTAAATCCTGTTATTCTTTTAGTCATATTGTTTTTCGTCATATTCCCAATTTTGGGAACCCAATTCGTGTCCTATTTAAAATATATAAAGTATATCCTAACGGAATATATGTTTGATCGGGCTAACTATCTTATTGAGGGAACAAGCTACAAATTCAAATCCTTTAATGAATACAAAAACTACTATAGAGAGATGGAAGACGAAAAAAGAAGGAAAGAACGACAACGACGTCAAGCTGAGCAACAAAGAGAATGGGAAGAGAGATTTAGACAGTGGTACGAATACCAAAACCAACAGAGAGGATATGGTGGATATGGTCAATACACCGGATATAATAATGAGCAAGCCTATGTAAATCCAACTACCGAGTTCAAAAAGAAATATGAAGAAAGCTGTGACATGCTAGGAGTTGGATACAATGCAGATAAATATGAGATAAAACTAGCCTACAGAAAAAAGGCAAAGCAATATCACCCAGATCTAAACAAATCACCCGATGCTACAAGGATGTTTCAACAAATAAATAATGCCTATGAATTTTTAAGTGATGATAATATAGATAGGTACAACAATATGCGTTAGAAAGAAGGTTTTATATATGAATTGGCTAAAGAAGTTTATGGCTGGTAGATATGGGGTAGACCAACTATCCTGGACCCTTTTGGGGATTTCCATATTCATATCTATTTTATCTAATATTTTACACAGTCAAGTACTAGCTATACTCTATATCATCCCCTTAGGGACGGTACTATATAGAATGTTTTCCAAAGATATAGCAAAGCGCTACCAGGAAAATGCCAAATTCCTAAACAAGTGGAATTCCATAAAGAGAAAAGTCAACAATAAAATTCAACATATTAAAAGCTTAAAACACTACAAATACTATAAATGCTCCAATTGCAAACAAACCCTTCGAGTACCAAGGGGGAAGGGCAAAATTGCCATTACCTGCCCTAAATGCAAAACCGTAATGATTAAAAAATCCTAATGCAAGGGAATTGATCGTATCATTCTTGAACTGTAGTTTCAGTATATATTTTCTCAACTGCAGGAAAAATAATAGTTATGCGAGTACCTATGTTCATCCTACTCAGTATCTCAAAATATGCACCATGGCGTTCTATTATCCATTTTGCAATAGATAGGCCCAAACCAGAACCTCCCGTTTCTCTCGCTCTAGATTCATCTGAACGGTAAAATCGATCAAATATATGGGGTAAGTCTTCAGGGTCTATTCCAATGCCACTGTCTTGGACCGTAATATGGATATGCCCATCTTTATTAAAAATTCTAAGGAATATTTTTTCTCCCCTAGGTGTATATTTTATACTATTATCCACTAGTATTCGTATAGCTTGTTTAAGAAGCTGTCTATCTGCATCAATGTAAGCTGGTCTAATTAGATCCATTTCAAATTTATGACTTTTATCAATTAATTCAGCTTCTCGAATTATCTCATCCACTACTTCACAAGCATCTAACACTTCTTTGTGAAGTTGGATGGTTTCGTTATCTCCTCGAGCAAGAAAAAGAAGCTGTTCTACTAAATCCTTCATGTTTTCTGCCTCAGTTTTAATTGCGTCAATGGATTCTTGCATAGTCTTCTCGTCCCTTTTTCCCCATCGATCCAGTAAGTTGGCATATCCTTGTATAACGGATATAGGGGTTCTTAGTTCATGGGATGCATCGGATACAAACCGAACTTGGGACTGATATGCATCGTTAATCCGGTTTAACATATCATTTATTGCAGCAGCCAAATCTTTAAGCTCATTTTGAGAACTATCTACAGAAATGCGGCTATCAAGTCTATTAGCATCAATATTGCTAATAGCTCCTGCTAAATCTTTAATATAGGTTCCATCGGCCATTGAAGATACCTCTTGGTTAAGGCTTTTAGCTGTTTCCGCTAATTCAGCCAGGGGTTTTAGGGTTTTTCTAATCATTCTGGAACCTTTTTCTATATTTCCAATTAGTATCAATAACTCAAATATTAGTATAATAAAGAATAAGTATAAGAATAGTTTTAAATCAGAGCCTATGTAATATATTATTTGATAAGATACACCGTCAATGGTAAATCCAATAGTATATTCTACTAAGTCTATTTTTTCCAGCCACCTCATGTTTTTATCATGGGGAGGTATATAAATATTTCGTTTTGCATCATGAATTTTTAAGGGTAAACTTTTTTGTATACTACTGGGGAGTTTAATACCTTTTGACATCTTTTCTCCCACTAATACTTGATAGTTTTTTCTTCCATAATCTATTTGTCCTAAATTATCACCAGATTCATCTACAACGCCAACTATATCTTGAAGTCCTTCTTCGGTTTTCCAAAGGATGACAAAGGAACCCAGTAGAAGAATGAGGATGTTAATTGCTAAAAAGCCTGAAATTAACCTTCCTGTCATTCTTAGGTTTAGTTTTATAACAAGGGATGAACGTATTTTTGTAGTTAAATTGGTTGAAGATTTGTTCTTTCTATTCATCTTTTATTACATACCCCACTCCCCGTACAGTGTATATTATTTTTAATCCAAAAGGTTCTTCAATCTTTGCTCGGATGTATCTAATATATACATCTACTGCATTGGTTTCACCTGAAAAATCATATCCCCAAATTTTCTCAAGTATCCTCTCACGGCTTAAAACAATATTTTTATTTTCCAAAAGATAGTATAATAAATCAAATTCCCGTTTAGTCAAATGTATTAAAGTATCATTTACCCGAACTTCCCTTTTCAAAGGATCAATATGTAAAGGCCCTAAGACCAGCTCAGAGGATTTTCCCGATTCATTTGTCGTATCCCTTTTTCTTAGTGCAACTCTAATTCTAGCCAGCAGCTCCTCTATTGCAAAAGGTTTAGTAATATAATCATCAGCCCCTCCATCAAGACCTGTGACTTTATCTACAACTGCATCTCTAGCTGTAAGAAGGATAATAGGTAAATCAGAAAATTGTCTAATCCTCCTAAGGACTTCAATGCCGTTTATACCTGGAATCATTATGTCCAGCAAAATAAGATCGAAGGGCTGGGTTCTAGCAAGTTCCAGCCCATCTCTTCCATTAAAAGCTTTTTCTACTTCATACCCCTCATATTTAAGCTCTAATTCAATAAAACGAGCTATTTTTTCCTCATCTTCAACGATCAGAATTCTCTCCATCAGATTTCTCACCTTTTACTTCCTTTTTTAGATTATCAGCTACATCGGCAACTGAATCCATGGCACGGTTAACATTCTCTTTCCCTAAATCAGGACCACTAAACATATATCTATATCCAAAGAATAGTCCTAAGATTATGATAGGAATAGTAATCCAGAATGTAAATATTAGAAGAACTGCTAGTACGGTTACCGGTATGGCCATTATTTTTTCCCCGTCTTTAATAACCTCAAAATGGTTTTTATTCCCCCTATTTATTATCTTTCCGCACCATCTGAAAAACCTACCCATTAATTCCCCAAAAGATGCACCATAATCTACCTTTGTTCCGTCTTCCGTAGTTCCATTATACTGTTCTTGTTTTCTGCCTTCTTGTGAATTTTTTGAACTGTAATAGCCACCACCTTTAGGCGGTTTAATACGATTCCGTTTTTCAAGATTAATTATTGCTTCAAGCATATCTCCATTAGTCTCTTCAAGGGCCGCTTTTGCTTCATCATAGGATATATTAGCTCTCTGGCGTAATTTCTCAACCTGCTCTAATGTGACCATAAATATAACCTCCTGTTATTTAATGTAGCTTAATTATAACAACAGAAGCTTTGAAAACCATTTAAGAAAGATTAAAATTTGATTAAAATTCCAAAAATAGATTGTGTTTTTTTGCTATTGTATCACACGAAAATTGTTTTATCAATGAATAATAAGATGTAGGTAATGAAAATAATGTAGTTTCTGGTAATTGTCTAAAAGCTGTTTACATAATATATTGGTTCCTATATAATATTGTTTATTGTAAATCATGCAATGGCTGAGTCCTAAATTTTTAGGTACGAGGGAACCAACACAAGGGGTAACCCCCTGAAGGAATGCTAACTTCGGAGATAAAATTTAGGAAGGGGTGCATAGAAATGAAGAAAATTGCACATATTTTGTTGATCATGCTGATATTAGTGACAGTTACTGTACCGGTATCGGCTAGTGGCTATTCTAGAACATTGCAGTTTAGACATCGTGGGGATGATGTTCGTAAACCTCAACAAACTCTAAATCAGAAAGGCTACTATAATTATAACATAGATGGAATATATGGAGTTATAACGGAAAGAGCTGTTATCAACTTTCAAATAGACCATCACATAAGAATTGACGGTATCGCAGGGCCAGAAACTCAAAGAACTTTGCATGGCAATTCCACTCCTTCAAGAGGGGGGACAATCAATAGAAACTACACTGATGGTGACCTCTATTGGTTAGCCCGAATTATCCAGGCAGAAGCTGGAGGAGAATCCTACCAAGGTAAGGTAGCCGTTGGAAATGTAATCTTAAACCGAGTCAATTCTAAAGAGTTTCCAAATACCATCTATAATGTAATATTTGAGTATTATGGAAGTATTCCTCAATTCAGTCCCGTTGCCGACGGCACGATTTACAATACTCCATCCCAAGAAAGTATTAATGCTGCAAAGGAAGCCATAAACGGTGTAAGGCCCGTTGGCAATTCCACATATTTCTTTAATCCAAGTAAAGCAGCTGGGACATGGATAGTAAAAAATAAAACCTATGTATCAAGAATTGGTGGACATGTATTCTACCAATAATAAGTCAGGGGTGCAGCCCTGACTTATTATTTGGTATATAATATTAATTTCCACTAAATAGATAATTATATATTATATTTGCTGCATCTTCCCTTTTTAGTTCTGCTTTAGGATTTATAT
>NZ_PPXY01000033.1 GCF_021655115.1 Clostridium sp. Cult3 | reverse complement strand
ATGAGGACTTCATCCTTTCTGGGAGGTATTTGTTTTCTGGCAAAAACATTGTACCACAGAGGATTGAAGTCCTCAATTTTCATTTAAGTTTACAGAGCGAGTATTCAGGAAAGGAGGTAAAGAATGTTAGAAAAATTATCCTTTTTAGAGAACAAATATAAGGAATTAAGTCAAAAGATAATAGATCCTGAAATCATTAATCAAATAGAAGAATGGCAAAGGTTGGTAAAGGAACATGCGGAAGTAGAACCTATAGTATTTAAATATAGGGAGTATACTAAGGCCCAAACTATCCTTGAAGAAGACAAGGAAATGTTAAAGGACAAAATAGACGATGAGATGAGAGAGCTATTAAAAGACGAAATAGCTGAATTAGAAGAGACTACAGCACAGTTGGAAGAAGAGCTTAAGATACTTCTCATACCAAAGGATCCTAATGACCATAAAAATGTTATAGTAGAGATAAGAGCTGGTGCTGGTGGCGATGAAGCTGGATTGTTTGCAGGAGATCTATTTAGAATGTACAGCATGTATGGAGAAAGACAAGGCTGGAAGATAGAACTGATGAGCACTAGTGAACAAGGGGTAGGTGGCTTTAAAGAGGTTATATTCATGATAAAAGGTAAGGGTGCCTATAGTAGGTTGAAGTATGAATCAGGAGTTCATAGGGTTCAAAGGGTACCTACTACAGAATCCAGTGGCAGAATCCACACCTCTACGGCTACAGTAGCAGTATTACCTGAGGCGGAAGATATAGATATAGAGGTAAATCCAAATGACATAAGAATAGACGTATTCCGTTCTTCAGGAAATGGTGGGCAAAGTGTAAACACCACCGACTCTGCTGTAAGAATAACCCATTTACCAACAGGTATGGTAGTGTCCTGTCAAGATGAAAAATCCCAACATAAGAACAGGGATAAGGCCATGAAGATATTAAAGACTAGATTGTATGATAAGATATTAAGTGAACAACACAATGAAATAGCTGAAGAGAGAAGATCCCAGGTAGGAACTGGTGATAGATCTGAAAGAATTAGGACCTACAATTTTCCTCAAGGTAGGGTAACGGATCACCGAATTAATATGACTATCCATAGGTTAGAAAACTTCCTAAATGGAGATATTGATGAGATGATAGACGCATTAATAACATCAGATCAAGCAGAAAAGTTAAAACAAGTAGGTTAATAAAAAACAAGGATATGATCCTTGTTTTTTTATATCTAAAAATCTGTTCTTATCCTTTCATCCTTAGAATAATAATAGATTAGAAAGGGTGAGAACATGAAGGATATAGGGCTAATAACGCTATATGGATTTATAGTAGGTATGGTGGGAACAGGCATAGGTGGGTTAGCCTCTTTGTTTATCAAAGAAACCAATAGGATATTAAGTTTTCTATTGGGACTTACAGGTGGATTTATGCTGTTTATAGTCACTTTTCATCTATTGCCTGAAGCCTTCATATTAGGGGGGATTCCTTTTAGCTTGCTAGGGATTATATTAGGTATAGGACTTATAATATTTATTGAAATCAATATAGATAGTATATTGAAAAATCCTCTCATGAAGTCTAGTCTATTATTAGGTATAAGTATAGCTGTACACAACTTTCCTGAAGGGTTGGCATTAGGATCTAGTTTTTTGACTATGTCGGATTTAGGACCAGTTCTATCCATTGCTATGCTTCTACACAATATACCAGAAGGATTATCCATGGCTATTCCCCTTAAGGTAAATAAAACCTCCCCTGGTAGAATCCTCCTGTATTCCATCCTTACGGGAGTTCCTACGGGAATAGGAGCATTTATTGGAGCCTATATTGGTATGATTTCCAATATATTTATCTCCATCTGCTTATCCTTTGCTGGAGGAACTATGCTATACATTATATGTGATGAGATAATTCCAAATGCAAAAGCTCTCCACAAAGGGAGAGCATCATCTATAGGGATTGTCCTAGGATTTATCATTGGAATGATATTATATTTTTAGAATCCAATAATAGCAGCACCTATGGCTCCTAGGTATTGGCTTTCTTCTGATGAAATCACTGGTATACCAAGCTTTTCACTAAGCATTTCTTTAAGCTTTTCATTTTTAGAAACTCCCCCAGAGAAAAACACCTTGTCTTCTACCCCTACTTTGCTTACCAAGGAGTAGGTTTTGTTGCATACAGATTGAAGGAGCCCTGCCGCTATGGTTTCCTTGGAGGCGCCTTCTGCTACTAGGCTTACCACTTCTGACTCTGCAAATACAGTACACATGCTGCTTATATTAGCTGGTTCTGCTCCAGTTGCTAAACGAGATAGATCGCTTATATCTACTGCTAAGGCATTGGCCATTACCTGTAAAAATCGACCAGTTCCTGCTGCACATTTGTCGTTCATCAAAAAGTCCACTACCTGACCTTCTTGGTTTAATTTAATAACCTTGCTATCTTGGCCGCCTATGTCTATGACTGTTCTAATTTTCGGATCTAAATGGTAGGCACCTATGCCATGGCAGGTGATTTCTGTTACCTGCTTATCTATAAAGGGGAGGGATATCCTACCGTATCCTGTTCCCACAATGGACTTAATATCTTCTTTTGAAATACTAGCTTTTGCCATAACCTCATCTAATAGCTTCTCTCCTATTTCCTTAGGACTCCAGCCAGTGGGGGCCAGGGCTGTTGTGACAATTTTGCTACCGTCGTAGGCCACTGCTTTTGCTGCTACTGAGCCTACGTCTATGCCAATACTTATCAAAAAAATCACATCCTTAATATATACTAATACAAATTTTCCATAATAGTATAACATTTAATGAAATAGGCTACCAATAAGATATATCTATAGGGGGAATGGGCAATATAAATATTATTAATAAATATTT
>NZ_PPXY01000032.1 GCF_021655115.1 Clostridium sp. Cult3 | reverse complement strand
TAAAAATTATGATAAAATATATATAATAGGTTGTAATTAAGAATATAAGGGATGTGAATCTATGTTTTTGCAGGCCTACAGTGTACCCGTAAAAGAAGTTATGAGAAGAGATATATTTTTTGTGAACATAGACGAGGATTTTTATAAAGTTTTTGATTATCTGATGAAGAATAGCAAAAAGGAAGTGTTAGTTTTAAAAGAAGAAGATCTATTAGGGATAATAACTATTAGAGATATTTCTAAAATAGTAGATAAGGATATATCCCAAGTAGCTGTTAAAGATATTATGACTAGTAATTTAATAAAGGTAGGCACAGAAGAGACATTAGCTAATGTTCGCCTATTAATGCTAGACAATGGTATAGGTAGAATACCAGTATTTGATAACGGGAAAATAGCCGGAATTATAAGAGAGGAAAATATCAGGGACTATTTCTATAAAGGAGTAGAAGAAGCAGAACAAGCCATAGATCATATCTTTGATAATATAAATGAAGCAGTATGCGTAGTGGATAATAAAGGAAGAGTTGTCATATGGAATAGGAATGCAGAGGCTTTGTATGGACTAAAAGAAGAAGATATAAAGGGGAAGTCTTTAGAAAAACATTTTCCAAATGCTATAGATTTAAAGATATTTAAAACCAAAAAAAGCGTAAGAAATATATATCATTCTCCTAAAGAGGGATATCATGTAATAATTAGTGCTTCCCCCATAATAATCAATGATAAACTATATGGAGTAGTAAGTACGGAAAAAGATATATGGGAAATAGAGGAGCTACAAAAGGAGCTGAAAAAAGCAAGAGATAGATTACAGATACTAGAGAATAGAATGAATCACAATAATGTAGATCCCTTTAATAGGATTATTGGGCATAGTAAAAAGATAATGGATAAAATAGATATAGCTAAACAAATAGCTCCTACTAATGTATCGGTTTTACTTACGGGAGAATCAGGTACGGGAAAAGAAGAATTTGCTAAAGCCATACATAGATACAGTGGATTAACGGGAAATTTTATCCCCGTAAATTGTAGCGCAATTCCTTCAGAACTGTTTGAATCAGAATTCTTTGGCTATGAAAAAGGAGCCTTTACTGGAGCTAGGAAGGAAGGAAAAGTGGGTTTTTTTGAACAAGCTAAAGATGGAACACTATTCCTAGATGAGATTGGCGATTTGCCCATATCCATGCAGGCAAAACTATTGAGGGTACTGCAGGATAAGAAGATACAAAAAGTAGGTGGAGAAAAGTATATTCCAGTGAATGTAAGGATTATTTCTGCTACTAACAAGGATTTACCGGAGATGATTAGGAAAGAACAGTTTAGAGAAGAATTATATTACAGGATAAATGTAGTGGAAATAGAGCTGCCACCTTTAAGGGAAAGAAAAGAGGATATTGTATTGTTTATAGACTATTTTTTGAAGGAAATATGCATGGAAAACAATAAGGAAATATTAAAAATAGACAATGATGTAGTAAATTTCTTAATAGATTATCCTTGGAGAGGCAATATAAGAGAGCTAAAAAATGTAATGGAGCATATGGCAATTATGTGCAGAGAAGATACTATCACTGAAGAACTGATTCCAAAATACATGTTGGAAAGTAGAATTGAAGGATTTTATTCCATGGATTTGAACAAATCTGTAGAAAATTTAGAAATAGCCTTGATTAGAGAAGCCCTTAGATCGACTAATGGTAATCGGTTAGAAGCAGCTAAACTCTTGAATATTCCTAGGACAACCCTTCACTCCAAGATGAAAAAGTACCAGCTATATGACTAATATTAGCCGCATGACTAACATTAGTCATATTTTTTTATTTTTTGATAAGTTTGATATTTTCCAGATAATTAGATATTACAGCAATAATTCTGAGATTATGCCCTACACTCTTTGATAAACCTATTTATCTCAATTATTCTCATTGGTATTGTTAATAGTCATGATGAAACCCATGGAAAAAACTTATAATGAGACGAAAAATAGTCACATATCCTTTTTAACTTTATTATAAACCTAGGAATATCAATAGCTAGGGCATTACAGATATTTGGCATAATATTTGCAATATTATCAATGTTGGGAGGTGATAGGGTGGAATTTAGGATACCTTTAAGACAACACATAGGTGGAATCAACAAACCGATAGTTAAATGTAAGGATAAAATATATAGAGGTCAATTAATAGCCGTACCAGATGGATTAGGTGCTAATATTCATTCCAGTGTAAGTGGAGAAGTGATAGGTATTAATAGTAGGGAAATCTTAATTGAGGCCTATGAAAATCAACCTAATGATTATATAAAGATTAAGGAGAGCCATGATTATTTAGAAGCCATAAAAGAAGCAGGTATAGTAGGTGCAGGAGGAGCAGGATTTCCAACTCATGTTAAACTAAATACTCGTTTGGAGCAGGGCTTTGTAGTGATAAATGCAGCAGAATGTGAACCCCTATTGGGGCACAATATGGCAAGAATTATGGAAGATCCTGATTTATTAGTACGAGGTTTAAAGTATCTAATGGATATAACAGGAGCCAAGAAAGGTTATATAGCTATAAAGCCTAACAATAAACAGCCCTTAATTCAATTGGGGAAGGCTATTAAAGGCGAAAGGGATATAGAGATAAAGTTTCTTTCCGATATGTATCCAGCTGGAGATGAAAGGGTTATAATCAGGGAACTATTTGGAATCAAACTTAAACCAGGACAACTTCCTTTAGAGGCCAATGTAATTGTTTCTAATATTGAAACCATAAGAAATATAGTATTAGCTATAGAGGAAAGAAGGCCAGTAATAACCAAGGATTTGACTGCTGATGGAAGACTGGTTTCTGGAGAGAAGATATTTTTAGACATCCCTATAGGCACTCCTATTAAAGCCATAATAGATGATTGTGGTGGGTATATAGAGCCCCGCGGCGAGATTCTATTAGGTGGTCCTTTTATGGGTAAGGAGGGTTCTGAAGAAGAGGTAGTAACCAAGACTACAGGAGGAGTTTTAGTCAGTTTGCCCTTTCCCAACGATAGTAGAAGGTTTGGTTTAATAGGCTGTGAATGTGGTGCTCAAATAGACAGGCTTACGGATATTGTAGAGGGTATGGGCGGTGAAATAGTAGCTACTACCAACTGCAAGAGGATGAAGGAAGTAAATGGAAGATTTAGATGTGAAGAACCGGGGGTCTGTCCAGGACAAGCGGAGAAGGTTATTTATCTTAAGAAAAATGGTGCTGAAGCTATTATAGTAGGTACTTGTGAAACCTGAACGGACACGGTGATGAATGTAGCTCCTCGTGTAGGACTACCAATGTATCATAGTACAGATCATATATTAAGGGCAGTAGGCCACAGATTATATAGAAGAAAAAGAGAATAGGAGGGATGAAATTGGCTATAACTAAGGAACAAGCCATGGAGCATAGGGATTCTTATGCAATAACTTGTTGTAGATTTGAAGAGGGTACTATTATTAGCTCTTCAAACATTGAAGATCCTAATTTAATTCCAGATCTTGAAGATTCAGGTCTTATAGAGATTCCTGAAAACTGTCTTAAAATTGGAGAAGTATTGGGGGGAACTCTTAAAAAGACTGTAGATGCACTAACCCCTCTAACCCCCGATTTGGTAGAGGGTATTACCAAATTGAAGGACGCTATTCAAGAGGAAGTAGATGAAGCAGAAAAATCTTCAGTAGATAAGACTCAAATACCTCAAGGACTTGCGAGCAGTACTGGAAGTATAAAGATTCAAATCGGAGAGGGTAAGGATATAAATATAGAAATTCCCTTTCCAGCAGTAGCATCGGCTACTTTACCAGTAACAACGGAAGAAGAGGTAGAAGAAATAAAGGGGGAAGCTTTACTGGAGGAAGAGGAAATAAGGAAATTAACAAAGAAATATTTTCAAATAGATAAGGTTGAATTTGGTCCAGAGACCAAAATAGATGGAACTACCCTTATTATTAGAGAAGATATATGTAAAGACGCCATAGATTCTCAAGGGCTAGTAGTAGATATGGAAATAGACATAATTATTCCTGATAGATATGGTGAATTTTCCAATACCATCATGGATGTACAGCCTATAGCTACTAAAGAAGAAGGAGAATTAGGAGAAGGTGTAACCAGGGTATTGGATGGTGTAGTAATGTTGGTTACAGGAACAGATGAGGCAGGGGTACAGATAGGTGAGTTTGGTTCTTCGGAAGGTATTCTTGATCAGAATATAATGTGGGGTAGACCTGGTTCTCCAGAAATGGGAGAGATACTTATAAAGACCGATGTGACTATTAAAAAAGGCAAGAATATGGAACGACCAGGGCCTATGGCAGCTCACAAGGCCACAGATTTTATTACCCAAGAGATTAGGGAAGCTCTTAAGAAGACTGATGAGTCCTTAATGATCAGAAAAGAGGAGTTTGTCCAGAAAAGAAGGCGTAATAGGAAAAAGATAGTTCTAGTGAAGGAGATAATGGGGCAAGGGGCTATGCACGATAATTACCTAATGCCTCAAGAACCTGTAGGGGTACTAGGCGCTAAGGCTAATGTGGACTTAGGCAATGTTCCCATAGTAGTATCTCCATTACAGGTATTAGATGGATGTGTTCATGCATTGACTTGCATAGGACCAGCTTCTAAGGAGACTTCTAGACATTATTTTAGGGAACCTTTGGTGTTGGAAGCTATGTTGGATGAGGAAATAGATTTAGCAGCCGTTATATTTGTAGGTTCTCCCCAAGCCAATTCGGAGAAGTTCTATGTATCAAAACTACTAGGCATGACTGTGGAGGCAATGGATGTAGATGGAGCCATAGTTACCACAGAGGGCTTTGGAAATAATCATGTAGACTTTGCTAGCCATATAGAGGAAATAGGTAAAAGAGGAATTCCTGTAGTAGGTATGACTTTTGCGGCAGTACAAGGACAGTTGGTAGTAGGTAATAAATATATGGACGCTATGGTAGATTTAAATAAATCTAGACAAGGTATTGAAAATGAAATACTAGAGAATAACTGCTTATGTGAAGAAGATGCTATAAGGGCATTATATATGCTAAAGGCCAAGATGGCAGGAGAAAAGATAGTAGCACCAGAAAGAAAGTATAATGAGGATATTAAACTTAACAATGTAAAATTAATAGAGGAAAAATCAAATAGGAAGATAAATCTAGTAGAAAATGAAACTTCTTTACAGATGAGCAAAAAGAGAAGGGAAATATACGAGAAGGATGGAGAATAGTCCATGGATAAATTGAGATTTATATCATCGGAAAGGTACTATGAAGGCATAATCATAGAGCTTACTGATGGTTCAGTAGTCATAGATTTAAAAGGCCGTATGGGACAGTTGAGACTTCCAAGAAGAATGGTAATTTGTGAAAATGAATTAAAGGAAGGTCAACAAGTTGGGTTTTTGATGACCTATCCGGAAGTAATTGATGAAGAAATCGACAAAGGATATTTAGAATCGGCCAAAGATCAATTATATAGAAGGATAAATAGTGGAAATATAATCTAAGGAGGGATAATATGGATATGACTGTGATCAAAGGGCTACAATCGGAGATATACGTTCCTATTACTCCACCGCCAGTTTGGGCACCAGTCACTAAATCTTTAGATGAAATGGTGATTGCTTTAGTTACTGCTGCAGGAGTTCATCTTAAATCTGATGAAAGATTTAATTTAGCAGGGGATACTTCCTATAGGATAGTTAATAATGATGCAAATAGTAAGGATTTAATGGTATCCCATGGGGGATATGATAACTCCGATGTAAACAAGGATATAAACTGTATGTTTCCTATTGATAGACTTAAGGAATTAGCAGAGGAAGGTTTTATCAAAGGAATAGCTCCTAAACATATAGGATTTATGGGTGGTGGAGGAGATGTAAAGGCCTTTGTTGAAAAAACTGGTCCTGAAATAGCCAATATATTAAAGGAAGAAGGTGTAGATGGAGTAGTTATTACCGGTGGGTGAGGTACATGTCACCGCTCTGCCGTGCTTGTGCAGAGAGCAATTGAAGAAGCAGGAATTCCTACCATTATTATTGCTGCATTGCCACCAGTAGTCAGACAAAATGGTACTCCAAGATGTACAGCCCCGATAGTGCCAATGGGAGCTAATGTGGGAGAACCTAATAATCCAGAGATGCAAAAAGGTATACTAAAGGATACCTTGATACAACTAGTAGAAATAGATATTCCGGGGAAGATAGTACCCTTATCTTATGAATATATTGCAAAGGTATAAAGGGGGAATTGGATGAAGCTTCATTATATTGATACTCATACTATGGGTGAGCCAACTAGAATAATAGTAGATGGAGTTCCCCCAATATTGGGGGATACTATGATGGAGAGAAAAAAGTATCTAGAAGAAAACCTTGACCATATTAGGACTATGGCTATGCATGAACCTAGAGGTCATAGGGATATGTTTGGTGCTATTATCATGGAACCCTTTCATGAAAAGGCTCAAATGGGAGTTATATTCATGGATAGTGGAGGTTATTTAAATATGTGCGGTCATGGTTCCATAGGAGTGGTTACTATGTTGATAGAAAGAGGATTTATCAAAGCAGAAGAACCTATTACCTATGTAAAGCTAGATACACCTGCTGGATTGATAAAAGCCAAGGCTAAGGTAAAAAAGAGAAAGGTTCAAGAAGTATCTATAGTTAATGTTCCGTCTTTTCTATACAAAAGGGATATAGAAATAGAAGTACCTTCTTTAGGAAAGATACCTTTAGATATTGCTTTTGGAGGTAGTTTCTTTGGCTTAGTTGCTGCAGAGAATATTGGAGCTGACCTATCTATAGATAATACTGAAGTATTGATAAAACATGGATTGGCTATTAGGGAAGTTGTAAATAAAAAAATTTCCCTAGTCCATCCTACCAATCCCTTTATAAATAAGGTAGATCTAGTAGAAATATATGATAGTCCTACATCAGATGATGCAGATTTAAAAAATGTAGTCGTATTTGGTGCAGGGCAGATAGATAGATCACCCTGCGGAACGGGAACTAGTGCTAAATTGGCCACTTTATATGCAAAGGGACAGCTAAGGATTGGTGAAACTTTTGTATATGAAAGCATTACTGGCACCAAGTTTTATGGGAGGATACTAGGGGAGACAAAAGTAGGAGATTACGATGCAATAATACCTGAAATTACTGGCAAAGCTTTCATTACAAATTATGGGTATCTAATTGCCGAAGAGGAAGATATGTTCAAATATGGCTTTGCATTTTAATTAAACCAGCTTAATCTTAAACTTTAACATCAATATAAAATTCCCTGATTTTACAGATTAGCTAGGGTTAATGTAATACATCAACCCTAGCTAATTAACCCTTCTAATTCAATTATAAACCTTGAAGGATTTACTTCTTTTCCATTTTTATTGTTTAGGGTAATCAAGCTCAAGTGCTTTTTAGCCCTAGTCATACCCACATAAAATAGTCTTCTTTCTTCCTCTAAAGTTTCCACATTGCCTTTTAGAAAATCGTCAATACTAGTAGTATTAGGAAAATCTCCATCGATTAAATCAATTATATAAACCCTTTCGAATTCCAACCCTTTGGCAGAATGAATAGTGGATAAGGTAATGCCATTTTTGACATCTTTAGATTTGATAGATATATATTCTAAATATTTTAGCCGTCCAATGAATTCATTAAAATTTTCCGTCCTAAAAGCTATCATTTTTATATAATTTAATATGGTTTTTAAGGCATCTAGGGTATGGCCAAATTTCATACAGCTTTCCCTTAGGTAATCTTCATATTTCAAATCTTTTTCTATATATGATATACCATCGTAGGGAGGCAGTTTAGATAGTTTTTTAAAATCCAATTTTAGTTCCAAGAAATTTTGTTTATAGAACTGATTAATACCAGGACATTTTAGTAATCTATCAAATACTGATTGTTTGTAATTCAATGTTTTTATGTAGTTTAGCTGTTTTTTAGAAGTAAATCCTTTCATCTTGAAGTATATCTTTTCAAAAGTTTCTATATCTGAAGGATTTTGAGCTAGTTGAAAAAAACATAGTATATCTTCTACCATCCAGTGGTTATAAAAGCTTATCTTATTGTCCCTCATATAGAAGGGAATACTATGCCTATCTAAATATTCAATAACTCCTATGGCAGATATATTGTTTCTATATAAAATAGCTGAGTTTACATAATCTCCACGAGAGTTTATATCATCTAGCAGGAACTCATATTGTTCTTCTAATGTATTTACCTTAATTATATTGATAGGTTCTAAAAAATCATTCTTAGTAAATATATCCTTATTATATCTTAAGGAATTTTGCTTTATAAATTTATTGGATAGGGATACTATATTTTTAGTAGAGCGATAATTTTGTTCCATATAGAATACCCTTCCATCTTTATATATCTTGTTAAATTCAAATAATCCCTTAGGATAAGCCCCCCTAAAGCCGTAGATAGACTGATCATCATCGGCTACGATAAATAGATTGTTCTTCGGATGAGCTAGTGTCTTAATTATCTCCATTTGAGCTTTGGATGTGTCTTGGCCTTCATCTACCTGAATGTATTGGTATCGGCTTCTATACTTGTTTAATAGATGCTTGTCCTTATTCAATATCTCAAGGGAAAGGGTTAACATATCATCAAAATCCAATAGATAATTAGTCCTTTTATAGTTTTCATAACTTCTATACACTTCTTTAAAATTGGAGATGCCTATTTTATATTGAGACAAGAATTCCTCAGGAGTAATGAGCATGTTTTTAATATACCCTATGGAGTTTATTAGGGTTTCCAATTTTTCATCGGTAATATACTCATTGTTTATGGAAAAATAGATTCTTTTCAATATATTGTATTTGTTTAAATCCCTTTTATTATCTTCAATAAGGGTATATCTAATTCTATTTTTATAGGCATATTCTCTAATTACACCATAGGTGAAGCTATGTATAGTTGAGAAGTGAACAGGTATGTCAGATATATCTCCATATAGCTTATTGAATCTTCCTTTCATATCTCGGGCTGATGCTCTACTAAAGGTAATAGACAATATCCTCTCAGGCCCTATATGATGATTTAGTATTAAATTAGCAGTTCTATGGATTAGGACAGTAGTTTTTCCTGCCCCAGGGACCGCTAATACTAAAGCAGGGCCTTTCATATGGTGTATGGCATCTATTTGTTCTTTACTTAAATTCATAAAAACACCCCTTATTTATTGAACAAAAATTTAAAATAGATTATTCAAATCAGGAGAAATTACCCTACTTTATAATTTAACACAAAAATACTATTGACAAAAGCCCTATTTAAGCTTATACTGACTATAGTGTACTAATACGAATAGTACACGAAAGACACAGGAGGTGATAAATTGTTCAACATAGATGCTTCCAGTAGTACACCAATTTATGAACAAATAGTAGATAGTATAAAGGAGAGTATATTGAAGGGAATAATAGAACCAGGGGAAAAACTACCTTCTGTTAGAGAGCTGGCTAAGCTATTAACTTTAAATCCTAATACCATACAGAAAGCCTATCAGGAATTGGAAAGGCAAAAGGTAATAGTAACCTTACGAGGCAAGGGGACATATGTTGCTTCAGACTATAAGCCGAGAAAGGATGAGGATAAGTTGATGGAAGTAAAAGAATTGTTTAAAAAAGGAATAATAGAGGCCCACTATATGGGATTTAAAGAAAAAGATATTTTGAATATGATTGAGGAATTGTTTGAAGAATTAGAGGGGGTGGACACAGATGATTAGGGTATCCAATGTAGATAAACATTTAGGTGGAGAGAAGATACTTGACAATGTGAGTATAAATGTAGATAAAGGCTCTATATATGGTCTCATAGGTCCCAATGGAGCAGGAAAGACTACTTTAATAAAAACCTTAGTAGGAATATACGAACCAGAAAATGGAGAAGTACTTATTTCAGGAGAAAATATAAGGGATAATACAAAGATAAAGTCACGATTAGGATACGTCGCTGATTATCAATATTTTTATCCTAATTTTAGGGTAGGACAGATGGTGGATTTTTATAGAGATACTTATCCACTATGGCAAGAGGATAGATACCTTAGTTTAAAGAAGATATTTAAGTTAGATGAAAAGAAGAAGATAAGTTCTTTATCAAAGGGGATGAAAACTCAACTATCTTTGATGTTAAACCTCCCCATAAATCCTAAACTGTTGGTACTAGATGAACCAACTTCAGGATTAGATCCAGTTATTAAGAGAAAGGTGCTAGATTTAATCATAGATGAAGTAAGTATAAATAAAACCACAGTCCTTATATCCTCCCATCATTTAGGAGAACTAGAGAGGCTATGTGACCATATAGGGATAATCTATGAAGGAAAAATCCTTTTAGAAGACAGTATAGAACATTTAAAATCCAATGTTAGGAAGGTTCAGGTGGTATTTAAAGACAGTATTCCTGAAGATATAAAAGGACACAAAGATATATTAAAGATAGAAAATAGGGGAAGAGTATATGAAATAATAGTAAATGACCATATGGATGAACTAATAACTAATATCAAGCAGCATGATCCTATACTATTGGAAACTATAGATATGTCTTTGGAAGAAATATTTATATATAAAATGGGAGGTGTAGGATATGTATTTGAAGACATTGCCCTTTAATAAGACTCTTTTTAAGAAGGATTTTAACATGGTAAAGATATTAGCGCTTTTTATAGCAGGTATATTGTTTGTAAGTATAACAACTTATGTGTTGTCTCGGCCATATTCTTTGAATAATTTAGAAAAACACCTTACAGAAGAAGGTGTTGAATATAATAGGGATGATCTGATAAAAGTATATAAAGCAGAAATAACTTGGAGACTTACAGATAATGAGGCAATTATTTTCATATTGGTATTAGCACCTATAGGTATAATTGCTATATTGTTTGGCGAGGAAAAAAGGATGAAAACCTTTGAGCTATTATCTGTAATGCCTTATAGGAAATATGAGATATTTTTCAATAAATTGTTAGCGGCTTTATTAGCTATAGTTTTACCTTTTGTTATTAATGGATTGATTATGATATTAGCACTGGGAGCCTCTCCTAGTTTGAGGATGTTTTATTCAGCTAAGCAAATTTTGGTTTGTATATTATTAAATATATACTATCAATTGCCTGTATTAGGCTTTGCTCTAATATTTGGAGCTATTACAGGAACAACTATTTCTCAAGTAATATTGACAGCGATATTTATAGTATTTCCGATAGGATTTCCACTGTTGGTAGCTTTTAATTTGGAACTTTGGGGGTTATCCAGTCATACTAATCTTGCTATTAGGCTTGATAAAATATTGGAATATAGTATTATAGGAGTATTTGATACTCCTTACCAAGGACTTAAGCACTATATTATATTTATTCTATTATCAATAGGGATGATTATAATAGCAAAGATATTATTTGACAAAAATAAGATAGAAAGAAATAGAGAGACTTTAGAATTTGAAAAAACAGAAGGATTCTTTAAAGTTGGGGTATCCATATGTACAGCATTATTGATGGCAGTGATTTTTATATGGATTTTCAATGGTTTTATTTCTATGTCTAAGTTTTTAGAGGTGCTAATAATTTTAATAGGGTATATTGTAGGAGGATTACTAGGCTATTTTCTAGCCCAATTCAGCATAAAAGTAAATAAGAGTAAAGCATAAAAATAACCGTCCCTTGAATAATAGGGACGGTTATTTTTGTTTGATTCATATTAATGGATTATAATAGCCTTATATGGGGTAATATTAGCATATAATACTATAATGAAATCTTACTTTAGAGGTGGTCATATTGAAGAAAGGTTTTAAATGGTTTGATGATAGATTAATAGAGATATTAAATGACAAAATAAAAAGTGATTTTTTAGATAAATTCATGCTTAAGTTTACAAATCTAGGTGGAGGAATATTTACTACCTGTTTTGTAATTTTTTTAATACTAATAGATAGAGGTAATGTTAGATTTATTGGAATCCAAGCTGCTGCTACCTTAATAATAAGCCAGAGCATTACCTATAGTTTAAAAGCATTGTTGAGTAGGGAAAGACCATATAATATACTAAAGAATTTAAACACCTTTGATATAATATTGAAGGATTATTCCTTTCCTTCTGGACATACTTCAGCTAGTTTTTCTATAGCAACGACTATAGCCTTCAATATACCTAAACTATCTATACTAGTATTTCTCATAGCATTAACCATAGGTATATCCAGGGTGTATTTAGGGGTCCATTATCCTACGGATGTGGCAGCTGGAATTATACTAGGGATAGCCTCAGCAGTAATAGTCCACGCTTATCTATTAGTCCATTTGGAAAATTTTATGGTTTTAATCTTATCATGATTAATTTAGAAGGAAGTTTTAGTGATATAATTAATATAAAATTGAAAGGGTGATGAATTTGTTAATGAATAATTTCTTAAGGAATCGTAAGTCCGTAAGGGATTTTAAAGACAAAAAAATGAAAGATGAAATGTTAGGAGAGATAAAAGGTTATTGCAATCAATTAAGAGGAGAAATAGCTAAAGAGGGGTTTGAATTTTTACTATTTGAAGATGGTGAAAGGATATATAAGTCTTTAGAAGGTATAGGGGGATATGCAGGAGTAATGATAAAGAGTCCCCATTACATAGGCTTAAATATCAAGGATAATAGGGATGAATCCCTTATCTACGGTGCCTATTTTATGGAGAATTTGATTACTAAATTGACGGATTTAAATATAGGTAGTTGTTGGATAAGCCTTAAAGGAGTAGATGAGAAAACTAAAAAGGATTTATTCCAAACAACAGATGGGAATATAGATTATCTATTGGCCATTGGACATCCAGTACCTAAAAACCCTTTTGTGGGAGATTCTACTAGTTCAAGAATTGGTGTAGAAGATATAGTATTTAAAGATGAAATAGGTAAGGCTATGGATTTAGGTGAACTAGAAAGTAGAGGATTAGATGATTTATTTTACTATATTAGATTTGCTCCCTCCAGTCACAATAAGCAACCTTGGAGATTTATACTGAAGGATGATAGAGTAGTGCTGTTACTAGCTCACTCCCCAGAAGAAAAGCCTAATTTAGCTGATGCTGGTATAATAATGTATTATTTTGAAAACTTAGCTCAAGCTATTGGCATTGATAATAGATGGAACCTGTTGGACAATGAAGATTATTATGATGGAAAAATAAAATATAAATATATAGGAGAATTTGGTATATAAGATGATATTAAAAACGCCTTTTGTAGGCGTTTTTTTATTGACATTTGTGGAAAAAAAGCATATAATATTATTGAACATATGAACAAGTACTCATATGTTCAATAAGCATTTGGAGGTTATCTTATGAAAGAGATTGTATTAGAATTAGAGGGATTAAACTGTGCTGGATGTGCAGCTAAAATTGAAAAATTGACCAATGATATTAATGGAGTAGATGATGCTACTTTAGATTTTGTATCTAAAAAGTTAAAGGTTAAAGTAGAATCTGAAGGCGAAGCAAAAGATATAACCGACGAAATAAAGACCATAGTTAATAAACTAGAGCCAGATGTGGTTGTAGTTGAAGAAGGTGAACATGATCATAGTCATGGTCACGGTCATTCCCATGATCATGGAGATGTTAAAAAAGAAGATATCATTAAAATTATATTTAGTGGAATTTTATTTATATTACCTTGGCTGTTGAAGTTAGAGGGTACACCAAGATTGATCGTATATTTACTAGCATATATAGTAGTAGGTTCGGAAATTGTAATAACAGCCTTTAGAAACTTAATGGCAGGACAACCCTTTGATGAATATTTTTTGATGACAGTAGCTACCTTAGGAGCATTTATCATAGGGGAGTATCCTGAAGGAGTAGCTGTAATGTTGTTCTATCAAGTAGGAGAATTATTTCAGGGATTGGCAGTTAACCATTCAAGAAAGTCCATATCATCCCTTTTGGATATTAGGCCAGACTATGCTAATTTGGAAAGGAATGGACAAACGGTAGTTGTAAATCCTGCAGAGGTTCATGTAGGAGATTATATAATTGTTAAGCCCGGAGAGAAGGTTCCTTTAGATGGAGTAATAGTAGAGGGGAAATCTTCAGTAGATACTTCAAATATAACTGGAGAGTCGGTACCTAGAACTGTTAATATAGGGGATGCTATTTTAAGTGGATTTATTAATAACGAAGGATTGTTGAAGATTAGAGTAATGAAGGAGTTCGGGGAATCTACTGTATCAAAGATTTTAGATCTAGTTGAGAATGCCTCTAGCAAAAAGGCTCCTACAGAAAACTTCATTACTAAATTTGCCAGATATTATACTCCGGTAGTAGTATATACTGCATTGGCCATTGGATTGATACCACCTTTATTATTAGGATATGATATTAGGGATTGGGCTTATAGGGCTTTTGTATTCCTTGTAATATCTTGTCCTTGTGCACTGGTTATATCCATACCACTAGGATTCTTTGGTGGAATTGGAGGGGCTTCTAAAGCTGGTGTGTTGATTAAAGGCGGAAACTATCTAGAGGGATTAAATGATGTAGATACTATGGTATTCGATAAGACGGGAACCATTACTATGGGAACCTTCAAAGTAACTGATATAGTAGGATATAATGGGTTAACAGATGGACAGGTATTGGAATTAGCAGCTTATGGTGAAGCTTATTCTAATCACCCCATTGGCTTGTCTATAGTAGATGCCTATGGTGATAAAATAGATAAGGATAGGATTAAAGATTATAAGGAAATAGCAGGGAAAGGCATACAGGTAGAAATAGATGGGGAAACTGTGTTTATAGGAAATAAAAAGTTATTTGATGACAACGGTATTGTTATTGAAGAAATGGATTCCATTGGAACTGTAGCCTATATAGGTAAGGCTCATACTCACGTAGGAACTATTGTAGTATCAGACCAACTAAAAGAAGGGGTAGCACAGGAGATAAAAGCCATTAAGGCCCAGGGTATAAAGGAAACCATAATGCTATCTGGAGACAATGAAGAGACTGCAAAAAAAGTGGGAGATTTAGTTGGAATAGATAAGGTATATGGCAATCTGCTACCCCAGGACAAGGTAAGGATATTTGAACAGATAATGGAAGAAAATCATGGTAAGGTAGCCTTTGTCGGAGACGGAGTAAATGATGCTCCAGTGTTAGCTCGCGCAGATATAGGAATAGCCATGGGTGGTTTAGGTTCAGATGCGGCCATTGAAGCATCGGATATAGTTATAATGACCGATGAGATAGGAAAAGTAGTCACTGGAATAAATATTGCAAAGAATACTAAAAAGATTGTTACCCAAAACATAATATTAGCTTTGACTATAAAACTTATAGTACTAGTGCTAGGAGCCTTTGGCAAGGCAACTATGTGGGAAGCTGTATTTGCAGATGTGGGAGTATCCATAATAGCCATATTAAATTCTATTAGAGCTTTGAAAGTAGAAAAATAGAATATAATAAATACTCGTAGGGCAGACTATATAGTCTGCTCTAATTGTTTTTAAAAATATAAGTTTTTAGCCTTAAAAGTAATAAACATCTATGAACTTGTGATAAACTATAATTAGATATATAATATTTTTGAGGTGTGTGATGAATGAAAAGTCAGTTAAGTAGTATGGACAGAAAGAAGAATTATATGATTCTTGCAGAGAACTCCTACTTTGATGATAATATGGAGAAAGCCATTAAATTTTATTTTAAAGCTCTGCAATTTGCTAGGGATAAGTATACGTATATAGAGATATTATATAATATAGCCATTATTTACGACGAAATGGATGTTCCTGAAAAAGCATTAAAGGCCTATGAAAAAATTACTAAAATCCGTAAAGAAGAAGCTGGAGCCTTTTATGGTATGGGAACAATGTATGAAAGATTGGATGATAAAGATAAGGCTTTAGATTGCTATATTAAAGCAACAGAGATCGACTCTGATTACGATAGGGCCTATTTTTACATAGCTAATATATATGATGAACTAGGACAGAAAGGTAAGGCCATAGATTATTATGAGAAGGTTACAAGCCTTGTCCCCGAGGATTATATAGCCTATAATAATCTAGGTTCCATATACGAAGAAATAGGAGAGTATCATAAGGCCTACAGCATGATTAAGAAAAGCATTCAGTTGAATCCTAATTATTATAAGGCTCTATTCAATATGGGAGTTATATATAAGAAATTAAATAAATATAAAAAGGCTATAGAATATTATAATAAGGCTATAGAAAAGAATAAAAGCTATTCTTATTCTTATTTAAATAAGTCTGCAATATATATAGAACAAGGTAAATTGGAGGAATCCATAGAGGTTCTGTCTGAAGGAATAGAATACAATCCCTATGCTGAATACTTGTATTATAATAGGGCTTGTTGTTATGCCAAATTAGATATAAAGGATAAAGCTATAAGGGATTTAAGAAAGGCTATACTAATATATCCTAAGATTATAGAGATGATAAAAACTGATGAAGATCTGGATAATCTTAGAAGGGACGAAAGGTTTATATCTTTGCTCAATCAAAATGGTGGAGATAATTTGCTAAAATAGTTTAGTTTTGGTATATATAAGATAGGATTATGGATAGAAAGGGTTGGATATATGATAATTATTAAGACGGAACAAGAAATAGAAATGATGAAGAAAGCAGGTGAGCTTCTAGCAGAAGTACATAAGGAAATTGCTAAGATGATAAAACCAGGTATTAGCACCTATGAAATAGACCAATTTGTAGAAGAATACCTAAAAAAGCATAATGCAACACCGGAGCAAAAAGGCTACTATGGATATCCTTATGCCACTTGTGCTTCTATCAATGATGAAATATGTCATGGTTTTCCTCGAAAAGAGTCCTTAAATAATGGAGATATAGTCACTATAGATATGGTGGTAAATTTGGATGGATGGTTAGCAGATTCTGCTTGGAGCTATGGAGTAGGAGAGATTTCCGATGAGGCTAGAAAACTATTAGATGTAACTAAAAAAGCCTTATACATTGGAATAGAAAAGGCAGTCATCGGCAACAGGATAGGGGATATATCCCATGCAATTCAAACCTATGTGGAATCAGAAGGTTTCTCTGTAGTTAGGGACTTTGTTGGACATGGTATAGGAAAGAGCATGCATGAAGATCCTCAAGTACCTCATTTTGGAAGGCCAGGTAGAGGTCCTAGACTTATGGAAGGAATGGTATTGACCATAGAGCCAATGGTCAATGTAGGAAAATATCACTGTACCATAGATGACAATCAGTGGACAGCAAGAACCATCGATGGGAAATTATCAGCCCAATATGAACATACCCTAGCTATAACTAAAGAGGGACCATTAATATTGACACAATTATAGGTGCCAGGCACTAACTTACTAACCATCATAACTTATTATCTATATGATAAGTTGGTATTTTAGTGCCTGATTTGTTATTTAGCTAAAAACAACATTATCACAATAGAAGACAAAGTCCATATGAAAGGGACAATTATTTTTACCACCAGATAGATGGTTCATCCCCAAACCTATATGGTAGGTACCTAAAGCCTTCTCGTCTACTGGTGTAAATCCTGTCAATTCCTTAACTTGAGGATTTAATCCAATTCCAAACTCACATAGAATCCTATAGTTTTCTGGTAGGGAATTCAAGAATTGATTTAATTCTTTTACAGAGCATTCTACTAATTTTCCATGTTTAAAGACCATGAGTACATCCTTGTATATACGCCCTTTAAAATTTACAATGGATACTAATAGATCTCCATTACTATCTTCTTCTATAGGAGCAATAGATATTTCACCAGGAGGAAAATCACCACATCCATCATCTATATACCATTTTCTTTGATCAATATTCAATTTTAAACAATACTTTTTTCCGGTAAATATTTCTATGGCATTTTTATCTTTAAGATTCTCTACTCGTTTTTGACAATTCTTCTTTAGTTTAGGAAAGTCTACTGCTAAGGCATTACATATAATAGAATTGTAGATATTATATTCTAAACCAGCATTTGAAGCATTTATCTTAGTAGGTACGGTAAGTTGTATATAATATTTTTTATCGTCGGTTAATGTATTAAACAGTTTAGCCAAGTGTTTTTTAAATTTAGGCTTATCTTCTTCAGAAATTCCATTAGGGAAACTTGGCGTATACATAAATATATCCACTACGGATTTAAAAGAATCTAGATAATCAAAATAGTTTTGAGGAAATTCTATATTTCCATGAATTAAATTGATAACTATATTATCAAAAAAGAATTTTGAACAGTGGTGTTTTAAAGGAATAACACCTTTTTTACTTAAGCTTTCTGCAATAGAATCTAAAATTTTCAGATCTTCATTATCGCCCCAGAAGTTTAATAAAACTGAATCTCCTTTTTCAAAGGGAAATCCTTCACAAATATTTGGGATAAGGTTTTTAAACTCCATGTTAATTCCTCCTGTAAATTTATTTTGATATATATCGACTTAAATTTTACCATGGATTTAATAAAAATACAATATGTTTTGATATATATCAAAATAAATAATAGAATATAATCACATAGATATTGAAATGATATTTTAAATGTAGTAAAATAAAAGCATAAATCATAGGGGGGATTGAGGTGAAAGATATAAATTGGTTAAAAGATGATTATTTGAATTTTTTGCAACAAAAGAAGAATAAATCGAAAACAACGGTAAAAGAATTACAGGAAGAAGAGAGGATAGATGAGGCTAATTTAGAAAAGATAAGGCTAAATGTTATTGAAATATTCTCTAAGATATTTGATATTTGTAATAGTGATAATCCTGTGGATTTGAAGGAAAAGTATATCGGTTATTTTAATAAAATAACTAAACCTTGGTACTTAAATAAAAAAAAGGCTACAGAATTTCATGATGAAAAGGAAGCTATAATAGAAGAAATAAAAATTCAAGAAGCAGAAAGTTTAAAAAGTAAATTTGAATATTATTATCAAATGGAAAAGATTCAGGAGTGATATATATTGGATGCATTGGAGATTTTTAAATGTTTGTCTGATAGTTCAAGATTAAAAATAATAAACAGCTTAATGCTAGAGCCTATGTATGTAGAACTGCTGGCGGAAAGGTTGAAATTATCAACTTCTACTGTATCCTTTCATCTTAGAAAACTATTAGATGCTAATATAGTATCATCTAAAAAAGAACAATATTATACTGTATATAGCTTAAATGAAGAGATACTTTCAATGAACCTTAAGGATTTAGTGGAGGATAATAGAAGCGAAGATGAAATACTAAATCAAAGAGAACAAAGATATAGAGAAAAGGTTATTAATTCATTTTTCAAATATGATAAATTAATGGAAATACCAGTACAGATGAAGAAGAAGCAGATAGTTCTAGAAAAAATAGCGGAAAGTTTTGAAAAGGATAGGAAGTATACAGAAAGAGAAGTCAATCTAATAATAGCGGATTTCCACGATGATTTTTGTACCATAAGGAAAGATCTAGTAGGCTTTGGCCTTATGGAAAGAAATAATAACATATATATGAGAAAATAGCACAAGGATTTAATTTCCTTGTGCTATTTTCTCCCTACATATTATATCTTAGAATATAGTCACTTGCCGCCCCTGGCACTAACATATTAACTTATGGATTATTAATCTGGTTTTTATACCACTAACAATATTCATTTATTGATTACAAAACTTTTAGATATATGATATAAGGCAGGGGAATTTCCTGCCTTATTTTTAGAGGGGAAATCTATTAATCATTGTATTCATGGAGTAGACAAATATATATGAATCTTATATACTAGAAATAGAAGTCAGATTATTTAAAATATAGTGAATAGTCAAACAGAACGGAATGGGTATTCAGAGACTTCCTAAAAATCATATTAAGGTGGTGTATTATGAAGTATCATATCTTCTAATATTATTAAGGGGGAAGTGATGTGAATGAGGATAGAAGAGCATCCTATCCTATCTTTTAAGAGGGATGAAATTATAAGATTTATCTATGATGGGAAGGAGTATATTGGTTTTAAGGGTGATACTATTGCTTCTGCTTTACATGCTGCTGGTGTTAAGGTTTTAGGGCATCATCATGAAACGGGTAGAGCTAGAGGCTTTTACTGCGCTATAGGGAATTGTTCTTCTTGTTTGATGACAGTTGATGGTCAGCCTAATGTGAGAATATGTGTAGAGGAATTAAAAGATGGAATGGTAGTGGAAACACAGAAGGGAAAGGGGGAATTAGAATGAAAACCACAGAAATTGCCATAATTGGAGGAGGCCCTGCTGGTTTATCTGCTGCCATATCTGCTGCATCTTCTGGAGCAAGAGTTACCCTCGTAGATAGAAATAGTAATCTTGGAGGACAGCTTAAGAAACAAACCCATAAATTCTTTGGATCACAAAAACAATATGCTTCATCAAGAGGATTTGATATAGCAATAATTTTTGAAAAGGAGTTAGAAAAATATAAGAGTCAAATTGAAATCCTTACTAATGCTACTGCGCTGGGCTTATATGAAGATGGTATTATGACCATAGAATGTGATAGACGGTACATAAAGTTAAAATCAGAAAGAATAATAGTGGCAACTGGTGCTTCAGAAAAATTCTTAGCTTTTCCAAACAATGACCTTCCAGGAATATATGGAGCTGGAGCAGTTCAAACTCTAATGAATGAGTATGGGGTTAAACCTGGGGGAAATGTACTGATGGTAGGGGCCGGCAATATTGGCCTTATTGTCAGTTATCAACTTATGCAAGCAGGTGTAAATGTTAAGGCAATTATAGATGCAGCTCCAAGGATTGGTGGTTATCTAGTACATGCTTCTAAAATAAGGAGAATGGGGATTCCTATACTGACCTCCCACACCATAAAATATGCCTACGGCAAGGAAATGGTGGAAAAAGCAACAATATGGCAATTAGATGATAATTGGGAACCTATACCTAATACAGAGAAGGATTTAGATGTAGATATTATCTGTATAGCAGTTGGGTTGTCGCCCTTAGCCGATCTTCTGTGGCATATAGGCTGTGATATGGAATATATACCAGAACTGGGAGGGCATGTGCCAATAAGGGATGATAATCTAGAGACCAATATTTCTGGCATATTTATAGCCGGTGATGTTGCAGGAATTGAAGAAGCCAGTAGTGCTATGGTGGAAGGAAGATTAGCGGGACTTTGTGCTGCAAAAAGTTTAGGATATAATATTGAAAACTATGAGGAACAAAGAAAGGATTTAATAGACCAACTTATTTCCTTAAGATCAGGACCTATGGGGGGAAAAATACGAACAGGACTAAGCAAAGCCATAGTTCAGGAGGGGATAGTATGTTGATTAAAACTGGAATACCAACGAAAGAAGATATAGAAGGAATTACCCCTTCTAAGGAAAGAAGGCAGAAAGGTCCAGTAGCAGTAATTGAATGTTACCAAGAAATTCCTTGCAATCCTTGCTATATTGCCTGTAAATTTGGAGCTATAAAGGAGTTTGAAGATATAAACCAAAGGCCTATTTTGGATTTTGAACTATGTACTGGTTGTGGCCAATGTGTAATAAAGTGCCCTGGGCTTGCTATATTTATCATCGATGAAAATTATTCAGATACAGAAGCTTTGGTTCAAATACCATATGAGTTTTTGCCATTGCCTGAGAAAAATACTTTTGTAACTGGGTTAGATAGGGAAGGGAAACCAATATGTAGGGCTAGGGTAATGAAAGTAAGGAAAGGCAAAGGGCTAAATAAAACATCTACAGTGACATTAACAATCCCTAAACGATACACTATGGATGTAAGATCTTTTAATATTGAAGATTACTTTAGTGACAACACTATGATCTGTCGTTGCGAAAGTGTCACCCTTGGAGAGGTAAGGGAATTAATTAGACAAGGATATAAAACTATTGATGAAATAAAGAGAATAAGTAGGGCAGGTATGGGGTCTTGCCAGGGTAGAACATGTAGACATTTAATAATGCAGGAAATAGCAAAAGCAACGGGACAAAACATGGCAGATATGCCCATGAGTACCTTTAGACCACCTACTAAACCTATTAATTTAGGTATGGTAGCAGGAGGTGGAGACGATGAATAAAACTGCAGATGTTGTAATAATTGGTGGGGGTATTTCTGGTACTTCTATAGCCTATCATTTAGCTAAGAAGGGTGTAAAGAATATAGTCGTTGTAGAAAAGGCTTTTTTGACCAGTGGCGCTACGGGAAGGTGCGGTGCTGGGATTAGAATGCAATGGGGAACGGAGAGAAATTGTAAGCTAGCAAAAATGTCCGTAGAGTTTTATGAAAATGCTAACGAGGTACTAGGATATGAAAGGGATATTGAATTTAACCAGGGGGGATATCTATTAGTTGCAGGTACAGAGAAGGAAGATGAACAGTTTAAAAAGAATGTGGAACTTCAAAACAGTATAGGAATTCCTGCAGTGTATTTAACCCCAAAGGAAGCTAAAGAAATAATTCCTCATATGGATGAATCTAAAATATTGGGAGCAACTTTTTGTCCTAAAGATGGGCATTTAAATCCATTCCATACTACAGAAGCGTTTGCTAATGCTGCTAAGAGGTTAGGTGTAGAATTTATGACTTTTACCAGAGTAAAAGGTATTGAGACTCAGGGAAATAAAATTAGAGGTGTACATACGGATAAAGGATATATTTCTACTCCTATAGTAGTAAATGCTGCTGGTGCTCATTCTAAGGAAATTGGCAAAATGGTCAATATTAACATACCTATATATTCTCAAAGACATCAAATTCTAGTCACTGAACCTGTTGAGCCAATTCAAAAACCTATGTATATGGGTTTTTCACTGAATATATATTGTCAGCAAACTCCCCATGGTAGTTTTATTATGGGGAGAGGAGACGATAATGAACCGAAAGATCTTAGGATAACTTCCTCGTGGCGGTTTATGGAGGAGATGGCAAGGACTTGTTGTGAATTGCTTCCTATACTAGGTAAATTAAATATAGTAAGACAGTGGGCTGGACTTTATACTATGACTGCCGACGCTCAACCTATATATGGTGGAGTAGAAGAATTGGAAGGCTTTTATCTAGCTTTAGGGTTTAGTGGTCACGGTTTTATGTTAGGGCCAGCTACTGGGCTATTGATGGCTGAAACCATTTTAGGTGAAACTACTACTATAGATATTGGTGGTTTAGATATTAATAGATTTAAAAGAGGTGAGCTAATATTTGAACCTGCTGTTGTGTAATTATTGACAAAGGGGGTTTTATCTTGAAATGTTTGAGCAAAAATCCAGAATTATGTATAAAGTGTAGAGCGTGTGAAGAAGCTTGTTCCAAAGCTTATTTTAAGGAAAATAATCGTGGAAAATCTAGAATTCGAATAGGTGAAAATAAAAAAATTGTAGCGTGTACCCAATGTGGTGAATGTATAGATATATGTCCAGTAGAAGCTCTGTATAGAGATGGGAAAGGTATAGTAAGATTGAACAAGAATAGATGCGTAGGATGTTTTATGTGTGTAGGATTTTGTCCAGAACTTGCCATGTTTGAACATGAGGACTATACTGAACCCTTTAATTGTGTAGCTTGTGGAATATGTGTAAATTCATGTCCAACAGAAGCCATTTATATAGAGGAAAAGTAAAGGGGGAATAGATGTGGAGAAGCTAAAAGAATATAAATATGATTTAAGGGAAATAGAAAAAGGCTATAATAGCAGAACTCTATATATAAACCTAACGGATTTAAATATTAGAGAAAAGAAAATATCCAATGAGATGAAGGAGAAACTAATAGGCGGTAGAGGTTTTGGTCTATGGTATCTGTGGAATTCGGTTAATCCAGAAACTAAATGGAATGATCCAGAAAATGAAATCATTATCTCTACTGGTCCCGTAGGTGGAATCACACAGTATCCAGGTGCAGGTAAATCCACAGTAGTAACTCTATCCCCATTGACTGGAATCCCTATAGATAGTAATGTAGGAGGATATTTTGGACCTTATCTAAAGTTTTCTGGATTTGATGCTTTAGAAATTCACGGAAAAGCTGAAGAGAATGTAGTCATATTTATAGATGGCAATAATGGGAAGGTTGAGATCTCAAAATCCAATATGGAGGAAAAGGATAGCCATATATTAGCCGAAAAACTTACTGAAATTTATGCTATTGATGAAGAAGATAAGAAGAATATATCCGTTGTATCTACAGGTAGTGCTGCTGAGCATAGTTTGATGTGTATGCTAAATTTTAGCTTTTATGATGTAAGGAGGGAGTCTACTAGGCTCAAACAAGCTGGTAGAGGAGGTACAGGTACAGTATTTAGAAACAAAAATATACAAGCTATAGTAGTTAGATATAAGGGGACTAAAGGAAACCTAAACAATCCGGTGGATCAAGGGAAAATAAACAAAACAGGAATTAAACTCCATAGGGAGATAGCTGAATTAGATCATAAACAGAATAGGATGAGAGAAATTGGTACTGCAAATATCATAGAAGTAATGGACGAATATGATCTATTACCAGTTCACAACTTTAAATTTGGGAATCACAAGGATACATATAAGATATCATCAGATGTATTTAAGGATATGGTAACTCAAAACATGCCAGACGGTTGCTGGTATGGATGTAGTATGTCCTGTGCTAAGGCAGCTGATGGATTTATACCAGAAACAGGACCTTATAAGGGGCAGAAAGTAATTGTAGATGGGCCAGAATACGAAAATGCTGCAGGTTTAGGCTCAAATATTGGAGTGTTTTGCCCTAATGGAGTTTTAGAAATGAATTTTTATTGTGACACCTATGGTGTGGATATCATATCCTTTGCTACTACCACTGCCTTTATCATGGAATGCTATGAAAATGGTATAATAAACAAAGAAATAACTGGTGGGCTGGAACTTAACTTTGGAAATAAATACGCAGCATTAGAACTACTGCACCAGATAGCAAAAGGAGAAGGATTTGGCAAATTAGCTGGTTTAGGTATAAGAAGGCTTAAAGATATATTTGTTGAGGAACATGGTGCAGACAGGGATTTTCTATGGGATATAGGAATGGAGCAAAAAGGATTGGAGTATTCTGAATATGTTAGTAAGGAAAGTTTGGCTCAACAGGGAGGTTATGGACTTACTAATAAAGGCCCTCAGCATGATGAGGCTTGGTTAATATTTATGGATATGGTAAATAACCAAATACCAACTTTTGAGGACAAGGCCGAAGCCCTCCATTACTTTCCCATGTTGAGAACTTGGTTTGGATTAAATGGATTGTGCAAGTTGCCTTGGAATGATATAGCTCCAGCAGATAATCATCTGACAGATGAACCTGCTAAAATACCCGAACATGTTCAAAATTATGTAGATTTATATAATGCGGTAACAGGAGGCAATATTGATGAAGATGAGCTAATAAGACAATCAGAGAGGGTATATAATTTGCAAAGGATATTCAACATAAGGATGGGATATGGTAAAAGAATTCACGATAAAACTCCTTATCGCTCCATGGGGCCGGTAACGGAAGAAGAATATCTATCCAGACAAGAAAGATATGATAATCAACTAAAAGAATTATTGAATTATGAAGTAGAAGGGAAAACTACAGAAGAAAGGATAAAAGTGCTGAGAAAGTATAGAGAAGAACAATATGAAAGATTAACAGATGCAGTATATAAGAGAAGAGGCTGGACTATGGATGGTGTTCCCACTCCTGAGAAATTAAAGGAACTAGGTATGGATTGGCCAGAACTATTGGAAGTAGTGGAAAAACATATTTAAAGGTGATTTAGATGATTACGGTAAATGGTAAAAAAGTTCCCTATGAAGAAGGATTAACCGTTGAAAAACTATTGGAAAAGAAGGGATATGTGTATCCAAGGATTATTGTTAGGATAAATGATAAGATAATTGAGGAGGAAGACTATTCTAACACTATAATTAATAGTGGAGACCAAGTACAATGTTTGCATTTGATGGCAGGGGGATAATGTGCAGAATGTATATAGCATAGTTTTTTCAAAGAGGAGCTATGCTATATTTTTATACATAAATGGTATTAGAATTATGTTAATATATGATAAAATAATATAAGCTCTTGTTTATTTAAAACACTAATCAATTTAAGCAATAAAATCAGGAGGTCTAAGGATGATTAAGGTCTTAATAGTGGATGACCAGGCCCTTATAAGAGAAGGACTGAGTATGATGTTAAGCCTCTATAAAGAAATAGAGGTAGTTGGAGAAGCTGCCAATGGCAAAGATGCAGTTGATTTAGTAGAAGAAAAAGAAATAGATGTAGTTCTTATGGATATCCGAATGCCTATTATGGATGGGGTCGAGGCAACAAGGGTAATAAAAGAAAGGTACCCCCATCTAAAAATATTAATACTTACTACTTTTAATGAAGATGAGTATATATTCCAAGGATTAAACAATGGAGCAGATGGCTATGTGCTAAAGGATGTTAGTTCAAAGGAATTGGTAAATAGCATTAAATCCGTATATAAAGGAGATATGCTATTTCATGGAGAAGTAGCTAAAACTATAGCTGGCGCTGTAAAAGGAAATGTAAATATGCAAAGGGAAGAAAATATATTTAATGACCTGACTCCCAGGGAGATGGAGATTGCTAGATTAATAGGTGAGGGGAAAAGCAACAAAGAGATAAGCAAAATACTATATATAACAGAGGGCACAGTTAAAAATCATGTAACTAGAATACTGGATAAAATGGACTTAAGGGATAGAACTCAATTGGCAATCCTATTAAAAAGTCGTTAATGTTATTTAGGGACAAGAGCAGAAGTATGACTTTAGTCATAGGGAAAACATGACCAAAATGGTGACTTTGGATTCAAGAAAATACAGGCATTTAAAGCTATACTAGAAGTAGGAAAGATTAAGATTTTAATGTATAGGAGGTTTTACAGTGGATAATTTAAAGGCCTTAAAGAAATCTGTATTCTACATATCTTTTCCCTTTTCTCTAATAGGTTTTTTATTTCCAGTGTATGCTTATTCTAAAGGTGTGTCTATCATGGGAATAGGGATTATATATTCTGCTTTTTCCTTATTTTCTATTTTAATGCGCCCAGCTGTTGGAAAGCTAATAGATAATAGAGGAAGAAAAACAGGGGTAATCATAGGCACTTGCTTTTACTGTTTGGTAAATGTTTTCTTTTTAATAGGCATGGATTTTAAATACTTATTAGCAGCTAGGATATGTCAAAGTATAGCTGGGTCTTTTTATTGGATTAGTATAGATACTATTATATCCGATATAAGCCATGAAGGTAATAGATCTGAAAACTTTGGAATAATAAATGAATCCATAAACAAAGGTGCTTTTTTGGGAATTTTTATAGGTTTTAGTATACTACTAAATGATTTATTTAAAGATTCTTTTAAAATCGTATTTTTAATATATTTAGGCACCAGTTTAATTAGCCTTTTCTATGCTATTACAAAGGTAGAAGAAACTATTCAGTTTAGACAGACTTATGGGGAAGAAGTTATGAAAAAAGGCAAAAATTTTAATTTGTTTTTAGTTTTTATGGGCCTACTTGCTTTTATATCTTGCTTAACTAGTCATACTTATCTTATATATGTTAGGGAAAATATTACAGATAAATTTCACCTTATAAGTTATCTGTTTTTACCAGGAGCAATTTTATCCATGTTTTTGCCAAATAAATTTGGGAAAATATCTGATAAATATAGTAGGGAGATAGTACTGTTTGTTGGTATGTTTATTACTGGCATATTATATTTATTGATTCCAGCTATGAAGGCTTACTTCTATTTTATGATTATGGATACTTTAATAGCTATAAGTACAATGTTTTATGGTCCAGCTCAGTCGGCTCTCGTAATTGACATTGTGGGAGAAAATCAAAGGGGAAAGGCTTATGGGAAGTATAAATTAGCCCTTGGCATGGGAGGGATAATTGGGCCTATAGTGGGAACATATATCTATGAACATTTAGGAAATACAATGGTGTTTTATATAAAAGGAATATTACTAATAGGTATTTGTATATTGTCAGTAATATTTTTCAGTAAGGAAGTTAGGTACAATGGTGTTAAAAACAAAATAGTCTAGTAATTTGCTTTTTGGCTCTTAGGTGGTGTTTATATGGGAAAATGGGGGAGAAATACTTATATATTAAGGTGTTTTCTGTACATAAGTTTTTTTATAGATATTATTTCTAGATATTTGGGGAATATGAAAAAATTAATCCTATTTTCTTCTATATTATTAATCTTAGTTATTAATGATCAATTAAGGCTTAATAGTTCATATATATACAAGAATTTAAAAACATATTGTGCTTCAATATTAATTTCAACTTTTATTGGTGCTATTCTAGTTTATTTCGTTGGCGGATATATAGGAGTCTATCAATATGTTATTTTAATAGATATTGCTTTTCTTAAAAATGAAAAGGCAATAAAATATCTATATATTTT
>NZ_PPXY01000031.1 GCF_021655115.1 Clostridium sp. Cult3 | reverse complement strand
CGTGCTATTTGCCAAATCTCGAATCGGAGATGCCGTTCTTTATAAATATGCCGGGGGCTACCACTAAAGTAATTTAGAATTAACGACACATAATTCATAAAATGTGCATCATTAAGAGAAGTTATTTCTATTTTTATTGCTATTTTAAAAGCCAAGGGAAGTTTAAACTTCCCTTGGCTTTTATGTATATAATATTAAATCCTTTACATTATAGCAAATCTTATCATGAATAAGATAGATAATACATACATCGCTGGTTTAATTTCTTTATATTTTCCTGTAGCAAGTTTTAAAATCACATAAGAGATAATACCTACTGCAATACCTTCAGCAATACTTCCCGTAAAAGGCATTAATGCAATAGTAAAGAAAGATGGTGCCGCTTTCGTCATATCATCGAAGTCTAATTTGGTTACTGCTCCAATCATAAGAACGCCGATTACGATAAGGACTGGTGCTGTAGCAGCCCCTGGCACTATACCCACTATACCTGAGAAGAATAAAGCTATAATAAACATAACACCTGTAGCAAGTGCAGAAAGTCCAGTTCTACCTCCGGCAGCAATCCCTGAGCAAACTTCTAAATAAGTTGATGTGGTCGTACATCCTAAGAAAGAACTCAAAGTTGTAGCGATAGCATCTGTAAGTAACGCTTTCTTAAAGTTTTTAACATCTCCATTTTCATCGTATAAATTACCTTTTTCAGCAACTGCTAACATTGTACCAATATTGTCAAACAGGTCAACCATACTAATGGTAAGTATAATCATACCAATATTTAATATGGCTTTTCCAGTACCGCCACTACCCAGTAGACCAGCGAAGTCCTGTTTAAAAAAAGTATCTGCTATTGATGGTGGTAATGAGAAGGCTTGGAATCCTGAAAAATCAGTTACACCAAGAGGAATTCCCACTATAGTAACTATAGCTATGGAGATGAGGATTGCAGCCTTTACCCCTTTAGCCATAAGGATTAAAATTAAAAATAAGCCTAAAATACTTAATAGTACTGCTGGATCCCTTAAATCACCAAAGTGCATCCCACCTTCAACTGCAACAATGATTCCAGAATTTTTAAATCCAATAAGAGATATGAACAATCCAATACCAGCCGTTATTGCTATCTTTACACAATCAGGCAAAGCATTAATAATGATTTTTCTTAAAGGTGTTAATGTGATTATTACGAATAGCATGCCTGATATTGCAACAGCAGCTAAACCTTGCTGCCAAGTATAACCAAATCCCCCTTGGGACACGGGTGCACATACTTTATATGCGAAGAATATAGTAAGCCCTAGTCCTGGTGAAGTGGCAAATGGTAGCTTAGAGTAAAATGCATGTAACATAGTACCTATTATTGCAACTAAACATACAGAAGTGTAAAGCCCTTCCTGTGGTATTCCTGCATCTGCTAAGAAACTAGGAATAATAATTAGTGCATAAGCCATTGTTATAAAAGTTGTAATACCTGCCATAATTTCGGTTTTTACATCGGTTCCATTCTCAGATAGATTGTAAAACCTTTCTAAGAATGAATCTGAAGTATTGTCCCCGTTCATTTGAATCTCCCCTTTTAATATAATTTAATATGATTTTATTTTTTGAGTAATATGGAGTATAGTTAGCATTTAAACATTGTTATAAAAAGCTTTTACTCGAAATACCGTACTCAAAAAATACACATAAAAATTGTACTTAAAAAAATATTTCGATTCTATGTTAGATATTCACAAAAAAACATTCAATAATGAGCAATAAATCTAAACATAGTAACGATACATGTCGGTTTTTATCGAAATTTATGGTATAGATGCACAGTACATTTCGAAACTTTATAAGTTTATAACAATATAAAGAGATGAGGCTGATGGTTATAAATAAAAAGCATAGCTTCAAGGTAATTAAACTTGAAGCTATGCTTTTAACCTATATATCCCATCAAAACAAACACACAATATATACTTAAGATAGTAAATATTATCCTTTCCCAATAGTTACCAGTTTTAATGTTGATAGGAGAAGATACACTTATCTTCAGTGGATAGAACAATCTTATTCCCCTAGGAGTAAAAAAATCTGCTACTAGATGCAATACATACCCTACCATAAAACCAGAATATAGGGAATCCAGTCCATAGTTTGAAGTACCCATTTTAACTACAGATGCAGATAGTAGAAATCCTACTATACTGTGAGTGAATCCTCTATGACTAGATATACCTATAAGAACAAACACTAATCCCAAAAGCATTAAGTACTTATTATTTTTAACAAAATTCAAATACATCAATATACTGCCTAAAGCTAAATAAAACAACATCCTATAAAGGCCATTGTTAATCCATAATATCTTTTGATTTAACTTACCTTTAGGATGGTCTAAATCTGGTATTAAAGAGCCGACCATGGAAGCTAATACTAAAATTAATTGATTTTCTGGTGATTGCCCATGGGATAGGGTTAATCCCGCTGCAATACCCATTGCCACATGGGTCTTTCCTGTCATAATATACCTCCTTAGATGTCAAATATTAAGTCATTATATTATACATGCATACGAACACATATTCAAGATATAAATTGCATTTTCCAGCAAATACCATAACAAAAAACAATTCATATAAATGTGGATTTTATCTATAAATTGGGTATTAAATAATAATGATGGGATAAAGATCCCAATATTTGAATCTAAAAAGCAAGGGGTGAAATAAGTTGAAAAGATCTTTTAAGATTCTCCTAACAGTTCTAGTAGTCACATCTTTAATGGTAACTTTAACTGCCTGTGGATCAAAGGATTCTGGTAAAGGTGCTACATATAAAGATGGTACCTATGTAGGCCAGAGTGAAAAAAGGGAATTCGGGTATGAAGAGGCGGAAGTTACAATAGTGGATGGCCAAATAGCAGATATCGTATTGAAAAGGATGACTCCTGAAGGTGATGAAGTAAACTATGATGAATGGACTGGAGATGATGACAAGCCAAATTTGAAGCAATTTAAGGAAGATGTGGCAAAGGAAATGTTAGAAAAACAAAGCTATGAAGTAGATACTATTGCCACAGCTACTGAAACTGTAGAAGGTTGGAAAGTAGCTGTAAAAAATGCACTAGAACAAGCAAAATAATATCATATTAAAATTGAAGAGCAGTAGCAATCTACTGCTCTTTTCCTATTTTCTATTAGTATAGATTTGATTGCCTTGCCCATCAGGCCTTTCTACTAAAACATCTTCCCTTGCAATAGCCTTATATCTACTTACATTGGGATCTTCTAAGGTACCACCCATGCTTTTTATTATCTCTTCCGCTTCATGAATATTATTCTCATCTACATCTGTAATGACACAGCAGTTGATATCTGTAATCTCCTCAAAATCACTCATACCGCTGACCATGGGATTAGCTGCAGCTAAAGGTGAACTTCCCTTATCCACATTATCAGCTCCAGAGTTTAGAACTAAATCTGAAAGACTTTCCCCGCCAGCAGTACCAGCTAAGTCCGTCTTCACATCTCTATTTCCGATATAGTGATCATTAGCATCTATATAGGAATTATTAAATCCTGCTCCTTGAAGTTTATTCACCACTTCATTGGCCGTTTTTAAATCTCCAAAATAACTTTTAATTCTCATAAAAACCCTCCAATCCAATAATATAATACAAAATTATTATTTGTATTATAGCTAAAATATATTTAATAACAGTGGCAATTTATATCTTCTTATTAAGGCATTTTTTCAATAAAATAGCATTGAAATTTTTGAATTGATGTTCATTCCTAGAGGATTAGGTGTTATAATAGACAAAGTACTATCAATTTTATAAATAGGAAGTGAGATATATGTATTCCCAGTATTCTATAAAGGTAATAGAACATTTTATGAGCCCACAAAATGTAGGCAGTATGGTAGATTATGATGGAAAAGGTACCTATGGAGATCCTGGATGTGGCGATTCTTTAACCATATATATAAAGGTAAAAGATGATATTATCGAGGACATATCCTTTTTGGTATTTGGATGCACTGCTTCAGTGGCAACTTCTAGTATGACTACCGTCCTTGCAAAGGGAAAAACCATAGAAGATGCGTTAAAAATAGAAGAAGAGGACATAGTAGAAGCATTAGATGGATTACCAGAAAACAAGCTTCACTGCTCTAATCTCGGCGTACAGGCTTTAAGAAGTGCCATAGATGATTATTTAAATAAAAAAGATAAACTGGGTTAAAATAAAACCCAGTTTTTATTTTCCTTGACAAACTTGTACGTACAGGTTATACTAAAAATAATAGGACTTGTACGTACAGGATTAAAAAAGGTTTTCCTAAAACCAAATTTTAAATTATATTTAAGGGGGTAATGATATGTCCAAATTTACCAATGATATTAATCAGTTGATAGACTATATCGGTGGTAAAGACAATATTGTAAACGTGTCCCATTGTGCTACTCGATTACGCTTTGTATTAAATGATCCAAAGAGAGCGGATATAGAAAAAATTGAGGGCATAAAATCTGTGAAAGGGTCTTTTACTCAGGCAGGCCAGTTCCAAGTAATAATTGGAAATGAAGTATCTACATTTTACAATGAATTGATTCAAATAGCAGATATAGAAGTAGCCACAAAGGAAGATACGAAGGTGGCTGGTAGACAAAATTTAAATCCTCTACAGAGACTAGTATCTCATTTAGCAGAAATATTTGCTCCAATTATTCCTGCTATTGTAGTAGGTGGACTTATACTCGGTTTTAGAAATATAATTGGAGATATTAAGATGTTAGAAGGAGGAACCAAAACTTTAATAGAGGTTTCTCAATTTTGGGCAGGGGTACATCACTTCCTATGGTTAATAGGAGAGGCTATATTCCACTTCTTACCCGTAGGTATTACCTGGTCCATAGCTAAAAAATCTGGTACCACTCAAATATTGGGAATAGTACTTGGAATCACATTGGTATCACCTCAATTGCTAAATGCATATGGAGTAGCAGGTGGGGCAGAAATACCCGTTTGGGATTTTGGATTTGCACAAGTACAGATGATAGGTTATCAAGCTCAGGTTATACCAGCTATGCTAGCAGGGTATTTATTGGTATTCCTAGAGAAGAGATTACGTAAAGTAGTCCCAGAGTATATATCTATGATAGTAGTGCCATTTCTATCCCTAGTACCTACTGTATTGGTAGCTCATATAATATTAGGTCCAATTGGCTGGAAAATAGGTACAGTTATATCTAATGGAGTTTATGGTGGATTGACCTCTGGGTTTAAGTGGCTGTTTGCAGCTTTATTTGGATTTTTATATTCACCATTAGTAATCACAGGTCTTCATCATATGACCAATGCTATAGATTTACAGCTTATGAGTGAATTTGGTGGGACTAACCTATGGCCTATGATAGCCCTATCCAATATTGCTCAAGGTTCTGCAGTTTTAGCTATTATATTTCTTCATAAGAAAAATGAAGAAGAAAAGCAAATATCTATTCCCGCTACCATATCTGCTTATTTGGGGGTAACAGAGCCGGCAATGTTTGGAATAAATCTTAAATACAGCTATCCATTTTTGGCGGCTATGATAGGTTCAGCATTGGCAGCAATATTTTCTGTGGGCACCGGGGTTATGGCTAATTCCATAGGTGTTGGGGGATTACCAGGTATACTTTCCATCCAACCCCAATACATGGGTAAGTTTGCCATAGCTATGTTCCTAGCTGTAGCTGTACCCTTTGGATTAACTATGGCGTTTTCCAAGAATAAAAGATGGGAAAATAAGAGATTAGCTAAGAATCAAGGATAAAAACCAAAAGAAGGAGTTGAAACCTCCTTCTTTTTTAGTCACAATATATGAAGGAGAGAATATACTATGATAGACTTCAGAAAAAGCGTAATATACCAGATATATCCAAAATCCTTTAGGGATTCTAATGGCGATGGCATTGGAGATTTAAAAGGGGTAATAGAGAAGATGGATTACCTAAAGGAATTAGGTGTAGATTATATTTGGCTTACCCCTTTTTATTTATCTCCTCAAAAGGATAATGGTTATGATGTATCTGATTATAGAAAAATAGATCCTAAATTTGGCACCATGGAGGATTTTGAACAGCTGGTAGATGAAGCAAATGAACGAGGCATAGGAATAATGCTAGATATGGTATTAAATCATACTTCTACAGAACACGAATGGTTTCAAAAGGCCTTAACTGGAGATGAAAGATATAAGGACTACTATATATTTAAAGAGCCTAAAGATGGAAGGGAGCCAACCAATTGGCAATCCAAATTTGGGGGCTCAGCATGGCAGTATGTGGAGGAATTTGATGAATACTATCTTCATCTATTTCATAAAACCCAAGCAGATCTTAACTGGGACAATCCTCAGGTGAGGAAAGAGATCTATGACATAGTCAACTTTTGGATTGACAAAGGGGTCAAAGGATTTAGACTAGATGTTATTAATCTAATTTCCAAGCCAGAAGAATTTGTAGATGATCTACAAGGCGATGGTAGAAGATTTTATACCGATGGACCAAGAGTTCATGAGTATTTGAAGGAACTAAATGAAAATACCTTTGGACTAAAGGAAGATATAATTACCGTGGGGGAAATGTCTTCTACAGATATTGAAAACTGTATTAAATACTCCAATCCAGAGGAAAAGGAATTATCCATGGTTTTTAACTTCCATCATCTAAAGGTGGATTATAAAGATGGAGACAAATGGTCTTTGATGGATTTTGATTTTTTACAATTAAAGAGGATATTGATAGATTGGCAACTAGGTATGGAAAAGGGAAAGGGCTGGAATGCCTTGTTTTGGTGTAATCATGACCAACCTAGAATAGTATCCCGTTTTGGCAATGATGAAAAATACTTGAAGGAATCGGCTAAGATGTTGGCTACAGCTCTTCACATGCTAAGGGGAACTCCCTATATATATCAAGGAGAGGAAATAGGCATGACCAATCCCTATTTTGATAGAATTGAAGACTATAGAGATGTAGAATCCATCCAATATTATCACATACTAAGGGATAAAGGCATGGAACATGATGAGATAATAAAAATATTGCAATCTAAATCTAGGGATAATTCTAGAACTCCTATGCAATGGGATTCTAGCCTAAATGGGGGATTTACTACTGGAGAACCTTGGATTCCCATTAGTTCTAACTATGATAAGATAAATGTAAAAGAGGCTCTAGAGGATAAGGATTCAATATTCTACTATTATAAGGAGTTGATTAGCTTAAGAAAACAATATCCTATAATATCTCATGGTAGTTTTCTATCCATATTGGAAGAACATCCAAGGATATTTGCATATATGAGGGAATATAAGGATGAGAAACTATTGGTTATCAATAATTTCTATGGAGAAAAAACCCTATTTGAGCTTCCTGAGGAGATGGACTTAAAAGGATATAAAGCTGAAGTGTTGATATCTAATTATGAACCTTCTAATAAGAATATTAATTCTATAAAATTAAGACCTTATGAAGCTATAGTATATCATCTTGAAAAATTAAATTACTGATGGTACTATGAATTAAGGTGATATAATATGGAGATCAAATATTTGAGTATATATAATGATTTAATGGATTCGATAGAAAAAAAGGAGATTGGGGCAGGAGAAAAGCTGCCTTCTGAAAACCAGTTAATGGATATGTATGGGGTGTCTAGGGACACCGTTAGAAAGGCTTTAGATCTATTAGAAGGGAACGGATATATCCACAAGATAAAGGGAAAGGGTTCTTTTGTATTGGATATAAATAAATTTGATTTTCCCATAACAGGTATAGTAAGCTTTAAGGAACTTTCCCAAAAACTAGGTGTAAAATCCAATACCCTAGTCCATGAATTAGATCTTATAAATCCAGATAAATACTTCGCTAAAAAACTGGAGCTAACGAAGGAAGATTTGGTATGGCGGGTTATTAGGGTTAGGGAGATAGGTGACAAAAAGATCATATTGGATAAGGATTATTTTAACAACAGATATGTACCAAATCTGACTAAGGAGATATGTGAATCCTCCATATATGAATATATTGAGAAGGATCTAGGGTTAAATATTGGATTTGCAAAAAAGGAGATAACCCTTCAGCAGATATCTAAAGAGGATAAGGAATACTTGGATTTAGAGAGCTTCGATATGGTAGTAGTAGTTAAGTCCTACACCTATTTAGACGATGCCAGCTTATTTCAATACACTGAATCAAGGCATAGGCCAGATAAATTTAGATTTGTAGACTTTGCTAGGAGAAAATAAAAAACAAGTTCTATTATATTAATGTATGAAATAATCATAGAAGTAGGTTTATATTATGGTCTATATAAGGTGAGGATATGGGAAAAAAATCTAGGATTTATGTGATAAAATTGGATAGAAAAAAGCTAATACTATTAGGTACTATAATAGTATTAATTGGAATTATAGCCTTTTTAAAAAGTTCAAGGGTATCGAAAATATTTAACCCTAAAGATAGGCAAATAATAGTTATAGATCCAGGCCATGGAGGCATAGATGGAGGTACTGGGGATAGAAATGATATATTGGAAAAAGATATCAATTTAGATGTAGGATTAAAGTTAAAAAAGGAGTTGTTGGTAGAAGGATTTGAAGTTATCATGACTAGGGAAAAAGACGTATCCTTAGAAGAACTAAGCTCCATTAAGGCCTCTAGATATAGAAGGGATTTAGATGCTAGGAAGAGTATTATCAATGAAAATGATCCTTTAGTCTTTGTTAGTATTCATGTAAACTCCAGCAAGAAGTCCTCAGCCAGAGGTATAAAAATATACCACTTCCCCAATTCCATGGAAGGGCAAAGATTAGCTGAAAGCATAGCTAAGTCGGTAGATATACATGTATATGATAAATTTCTTAAGGATACATCCTTAAGGGCAGAGGTTTTATCGGAAAACTTTTATGTATTGAGGGAAACAAAATATACTGGAGTACTAGTAGAAGTAGGCTTTATAACCAATTTAGAGGAAAACAAGCTGTTGAAGGACCGAAAATATAAGGAAAAGGTTGCTTTTGCAATAAAAAAGGGTATATTAGAATATCTATCTAGTGATTAAATTATAAAATAAGCCTTAGGAAGCTAATATTAGTTTCCTAGGGCTCAAATACATTACATATCAAATTCTTCAGCTATTTTATATATAGCTTTTTCCTTGTCCTTGGTATTTATAGTATAGGATATTCTAATTTCAGATGTAGTTACCTGTTTAAACTGGATATCATTATCGGCAAATATCTTAAATAGCCTTGCAGCCACCCCCGATTGGGTTCTCATACCTAGCCCTACTACGGATATTTTGGTTACATCCTCCTGGATATCCACCTTTATCTCTCTCATCTTCATCTTCAACTCATGGATCAATTTCATTACAAGGTCTTTGCCATCCTTTGGGGCAGTAAAAGAAATATTCACATAACCATGAACGGGAGCAGTTTGACTGATCATATCTATATTTATATCCATTTCAGCTAATCTACTAAAGATATAACAAATATCTTTTGTATTATATAAGACATTGTTAATGGTAACCATCAAATCATCATCACTAGCGGTAAGACCTGTAACTACCTTGCTTTCCATAGATTCACTCAACTCCTTTATATAAGTTCCTGTAACTAGTCCGGTATTTAAAGCAATATATATAGGCACTTGATATTTACTGGCTAATTCCACAGCCCTTGTTTCTATTACTTTTGCACCTAGACTAGCCATTTCTAGCATTTCTTCATAACTGATATAATCAAGCTTTTTAGCATTAGGATAAATCCTAGGATCTACTCCATAAATCCCCTCTACATCGGTATATATTTCACAGGGACAACCTAATTTTGCTGCTAAGGCTACTGCTGTAGTATCGGAGCCGCCCCTTCCAAGTGTAGTAATATCACCGTTTTCATCTATACCTTGGAAACCAGCTACTATTACGATTTTACCTTTCTTTAGATGACATCTAACCTTTTTAATTTCAATATCTAAAATAGACGCCTTAGTATGTCTATCTTCCGTCACAATACCTGCTTGAAATCCTGTTAGGGCAATGGCATCATAGCCCATATCCTCTAGGGCCATAGCTAAAAGAGCCGATGTCATTTGTTCTCCCGTAGATAAGAGCATATCCAATTCTCTTTTACTAGGATTATTAGATATTTTCTTTGCCATTTCTATAAGGTCATCGGTGGTTTTTCCCATAGCTGAAACTACAACTACTAAATCATAGCCAGCCTCCTTTCTCTTAGCCAAACCTTTTGCAACGGATTTGATTTTATCGATGGAACCTACAGAAGTTCCTCCATATTTTTGTACTACTATGGACAATTGAATCACTCTCCTATTAAAATAAAAAAACAGTCACGAGTAAAAGAACCCATGACTGTTTTATATTTCTATAAAGAATCATATACTTTTACCCCGTGTAATATAGCGCTCTATTAGAGGATTGGGTAGTCACAACTAATTGCAGTGATGGGCCTATTCGACACATCCCCAACATAAGGCTTTAGGGAAACCCTATGCTTCGGCAGCTACACCTTTCCCATAGGCCCAAGACTCCCTAAGTCAAACCTATAGTACTCATCATAACTGCAACCTCTATATTACAGCTTATCTTTGAAATTGTTTTTAAAAGTATAGCATAGGAGTTAGGAATTGTCAAGAAAGTTATGGGTTATTTTATTATTATTCTATGATAATGTCATATTAAATTCATTCTGATAAAATGTCATATATGAGAGAGGAGATATTTAATATGACTCAAAAAGAAATAACT
>NZ_PPXY01000030.1 GCF_021655115.1 Clostridium sp. Cult3 | reverse complement strand
TAATAGTTTACTACTTAAGTTTATTATATCTTATAGAAAATAATATAATATATAATTATAGAAAAATATCCCACAAGTATCTAAGGCCTATCAAATCACATCATCATATCTAAGCCTGGCGTCAATATCTATATCCACCTCATATATAGCATTGTATATACAGGCATTTAAAGATGTATAGATGGATTATCCATATCTGAAGTATTCTTTGGTAAATGTTTTGAATTTTATTAATAATATGATACCATTAATTAAAGGGGGGCTATAAATGTTAGTTAAAGTTTGGCCTAAAAATGGCACTGCACATCTATGGACTTATGAAAATTTTAAGTCTGAGGTAAATGCAACATTAGTAGATTTCAGTACCAATGGTAATATAATAAAGTACATAATTTATGAAATTCCACAGCCTATCCCTAAAAGCATATTCTCAAAATATGGATTTAACTACAGGATACTTAAATCATATAAATCTAATAATACTTCTAATAGAACATGAACCTTATACCATATCCTATAGATACGTACAAAAAGATCCGTCCCTGCTGTCCCAAATTTTATTTTTTAGTGGAATAATTTTCCATATCACAATCCTGATTACAATCACAACTAAATCTAAACCACTCACCTTCTAAAGCATCAATATTGTCTACTTTGTGAAATCCTCTAGACAAAAAATAATTATAAGTGGCCTTTTCCATATTATTTTTATTGTTGAAACCTGTTAATAATTTTAATATATCTTTTTCTGATAATAATTCTTTAACAATAAGCATATTTTCTGAACTATATTCGTTAAAATAATAATTGGATTCCCAATTTACTGTAAAATAACGCTGTTTGTAGTAAACACCATCATCGTGAAGAACCTCTTCAACTTTATAAGATCCTGAACTACCTATAAAATCAGGTTCAATATATTCAAAATCCTCTCCATATGCGACTAAATTTGCATAACCTTCATTGATTGAACCATTCTTTAAACCAATGTATAGCGAAATAATAGGATTATTAATAGACCTAATAACCATTTGATGGGTAAGTTCATGGGATGTAGTGATAACATCAAGTTCTCTAACATAAGAGATTCCTAAAAAGTCTACACCACGGACATAACCTGCAGTACGGTCATATATTTCAAAGCTAGAAATATCTATTTTTCTATTATTTTTTATATTATTTACCATATCGCCTATTCCAAACATAAAATCATAGGGTTTAAAATACAATAGTTCAGAACTTTTACTATTACTTAAGCATACCCTATAGGTTTTGTTATCATCGTAAAGAGAAGACTTGTTTATTCTAACAAACACATCTTTTAGTATATCCTCTACTTGATTTTCATCTAGAGGATTTGCAGTATAAAGCCTTATGTTTTCATAAGAATAGACATTCTTAAAAAATATTGAATCAAAAATAAGCGAGGATACTAAAACAATTACAGAAGCCAAATAAATGCACAAAATCAATGTTAATATAATCCTTAAAAAGAACTTCCCAAGCTTTTTATAATTTAATTTATCAGTTTTTTTATGCTTTTCAATCATCATAATCCCTCCTATTAATTTTTTCACATAATCCATGCCACCTTTTATCACAGTCCAACATGCTCAATATTTACTTTTAAAAGAATAAAAAAAGTTAGAAATTTGGACACACTTATAGCGGACCTGCCATTTCTAACCTTAAAAATTTTTATTAAATATTATTTTCGAGATAATTAAAAATCAAAGCCAATATTTTAATAAATATGCTAAATTGCATACATATGCTAACATTTAAATTTCAAAATGTCAATATTTAATTTTCTGTCCCGTTCTCCTTAAATTACCTTGACTATTTCTACCAATGGGATTTGAACTTTTTCTTTCAAAAGCTTTAAAGTGATTTTCTGAAGCATTTAGTAATCTTTTGAGGGAAATATGAAGAGAAAAATGCAAAAAGATCCGTCCGAGACCACTGAAAAAGTCCCTAATATGAAAACTATTAAGTAAAACTAAATATTGTATATCAAAGTCTCCCTATAGTTGGTATAATGAGTTTACGACAAACCAAAAGGGGATTTATCATGTTAAGACAAATGCCAAAGTAATTATCTTTTCATACAACATTATATAATAAAATACCAAAAAATCATATTCTAAAAAGAATAGAAGATACAATGGATTTTAAAATTTATAAACCAAACATACAAGAAAAAAGACCACTTTTTCAGTGGTCTCGAATCGTCCCTGGTGCACTAGAAATTAAAAAAACCTATATTTTTATTTTCCAATGTACCTATCAATGTAGCCCTATCTAAGAAAAGATTACGCATTTCACAGCTAGTCTCTGGTAATAATGCACAAGAGTGACAAGCTGCTAAATTTAAAGAATTTAGCCCTTGTCCACCTGATTGGACGCACAAGGGGTCTGAAGAGCACCATCTGCTTTTATCCAATGTTTTTATAATTGTATTTTCTATATTGCTACTTCTACCCTGGCTTACTAAACCCCCAAGGCTTCCTTCTGAATCTGGGGATGCAGTATATATAAATATCCCTTCCATTTCATATAAATTATCTCCATCAGTTTCTGTAGTGTATATACGTTCCTTTAGAGCAGATGTTGAATATCCACATTGTAATGTTATCTGGCGTATTAGCAGATGTGCAAAAGTATGGAGAAGTACAAATCGTGGAGAACATTTATTGCAGTAGTAATTAGCTCTTACCATATTGGATTTTAAAACATCTACTCTTTTCTCTACATCTTCTCTAGTTTCCCACTGACGTAATTTCTTTCTGTTAAACTTTATAAAAATCCCTTCCCCCCAAAATTCAACTGCAGGCAACCAATCCTTTCTGTTTTTGCTTAAAGGTGCTATCTTATCTTTTGCATCATCAAATTCATCTACAGGTTGAATCCTTCTAAATCCTGTAAGGACCAGTATTTCTTTTATTCTTTTAGCTAAAACTATTTGATCTATATATTCCCCAAGGGATTCAGGTACTTTTTCTGGTTCTATTACAAAATCAACACTATTACTATCTCCTCGACAAAAAGCATTGTATTCATCTAATCTTATATCTATATCCTTTTTAGGTTCTGGATCCCTATAATTATTTAACCGGTAGATTATCTGTCTTTTTAATTCTTCCTTGCTGCATTTTAACTTATCTACAATTCCAGTGAAACTTATAAAAAGTTCTAAAATGTTTTCATCTTCAATATTTAATTTCCTTAAAGCATTATCATGCTTATTTAATTCTTTCTGTATGGCATCGCTCCACGGAGGAATAGATAATGCACTTACATGATTAGAATAATATATGGCACTACTTCCCCTTTGGATTGTTTTCAGTGGTTCTGTACACACTATTTTGTCCTTATCCCTTAGCCAAGGTCTATTTCCGCCACAGGGATATCCTTTTAGGGAGTTTGGTGTAAAACTATATTTCATGCTTTTGGACTGTTTGCAATTTTTGCACCATATCACTATACTATCGAGACCACCAGTTTCTTTTCTATAAAATAGCCTTAAATCTGGATTTTCACATTCAGTACTATCCTTGTGAACCCACCAATCATATGGGAAATCCTCCACATGTCCTTTTGTACATGCTACCACAAATCTAGATGGAATTATATTTCTATTACCACATAATGGACATATTAGTCTCTTTCCCCGTTTAAACAATTTATAGTTTCCTATCTTACCACAGTTCTCATTGGCACATATTAAAGTCTCTGGAAATCTAAAAGCGGGGATATCCCTAGATTTTACATAAGCATGTCCTGGAACATTATCTCGGGATTTAGGCTTTACAAAGAAATTAACATTTAACAGCTTTTGTAAATTCACTTCCTGTATTATATACTTTTCCTCTTTATAATGTTGCCAAAAATCTGTTCCAGCTATTATTACAGATGCATTTGGTAAATCTACTATTGAACCACATCCAAATGTTGTTATCATTTGCGTTTGTCTTATCTCTCCCACTACTTGCTTAGTTTTTATATCATCGGAATGAAGATTCATATTAATCATCCTCCAAATATATATTGCAATACAAATCCACATTTCTCATAGAATTTAATGTTTTAAATACAATATCTTCTTCATTTGACATACCCATTAAGGGTCTTTCTCTTGAATCACCGTATTTATCATATGCTAATATTTCACTGTTTTCTATTGCCATCTCCCAATGCTCTTTTATATCTTCTATTTCCCTTTGGGTTTCGTAATAATCCTCTCTTTCTCCTATTATGATTTTTGTTCTTTCTAAAATATGTTTTTCTATATCTTCTAGATTCTCGTCATCTATTTCAAAATTTCCTGCATCTCCTCGTTGTCTTAAATATGGTAAGGTTTGTCTACACATGCTAATATAAATACCGTGCAAAGCTTTATCTCTAGATCCCATAGAGAAAGGCGTCAAACTATTAGGCTCTACGTATTTATATATGGATGAATGAAAATTCAAAAATTGTTCATAATGGGATCTCTCTCTAGATCTAGAGGTATTATATATTATTACTACAAGACCTGGATTTTTTCTACCTACTCTACTTGAAGCCTGTATATATTCTGCGTTGGATTTGGTTTGACCTATCATTGCCATCAAACCTAATCTATCAATATCTATCCCTACAGATATCATATTAGATGCCAATACATAATCATAGGCCTTTTTATTGCCCTCTTCATACTGAATCTCTAGTTTTTTTAGTATTTCCGATATCTTTGCAGAACTTTTTCTACTAGTTAATTCTTCTAGATAGTCAGATCTTCCCTTTATTGTAAAAGATGGTACCAAATGTTTAAACTTTTTGTTATACAGAAAGGAGTATCTTTCCTGTACATTATCATACACCTGATTAACAGCACTACCTAATTCTCTAAGACTATTAAAATACCCTAGTATAGTCCAATAATTATCTATAACTTCTGGACTATAGTTCATGTCATATAAACATCTAGTAGCAAATTGCAAACATCCATATACCCTTATTAAAGTTGTAGTAGGTGTTTTACTAGGAGATAATATACCAACATATTTCCTCCCTGGTTTTTCGTCTAAACTTGCTTCTACTGCAAAGTATGAGTCTCTAATATATATCCCTTGAGGTGGAAACAACATACAATCTCTCGCATACAAGGATAGTACCTGAGATTTAGCATTTCCTATAGTGGCTGTAGATGCCACAATTTTGGGTTTTTTTTCACCTATTTTACAAAAGTAATCTATCGCTGTCTCATATATGCCTGCTATGCTTCCCAAGGGGCCGGATATCAAATGCAGCTCGTCTTGAATTATAAGTTCGGGAGGAGCATATTCTGTACCAATACCAAATATATTTCTTATCCTTGGTTCCCAGGCCATCCTAGCAAATTTATCTATAGTGGACACAATAAAAGTAGGTTTCTTTTCATATATATCATCATCTATTAAATATATAGGAGCCCCTTTATGATTGCTGCATTGCTCATTTTTACAATAAATTTTCATACCATTAGAATCAATTTTATATTCGACAGGTGTTAATTTAGTACCACATATAGGGCATTCTAATAATTGACAAGGATTACCTTCACCTTCTGCTAAGCTATTTGTACGTTGAGCCAATATCTTGTTTAAATTTATACGTGCTTCATCTAAGGAATTAGGTGTCATGGCACTTCCTACAAACAATCCAATACCTATTTCCTCTGTACCTAAAATGTCCTCATTTTCTTCTTTTATCTCATTGCAACAACAAATTAATGCAGCAGCTCTCTCAAATTGTTGGATAGTTAATAGTCTTAAGGTATATCGCATTAATACTGTAACCCCTGCTCCCTTATCCTTGTATTTTATTCGTCTATAGAAAATAGTAAATGCAGCTACCCCCAAATAAGCTTCTGTCTTACCTCCACCAGTGGGAAACCAAAGTATATCCACTATATCCCTATAGTGGCTTCTATTGTTCACTATGGATTCTATCTCTATTAGTATGAAAGCTAGTTGAAAAGGATACCAGGTTATATTTTCATCAATAATTGGTACTTCCTTCCTCTTTAAATAATAAGACCTTTGTCTATACATTGCCTCATTGGTTAGCTTAAATGCTAAAAATACTTCAGGATTCTTTAGCAGTTCTATTCCTTCTTTCATCCTTTGAGAAGTTTCTCTACATATAGCCATGTTTTTTTTGGCCACATCCTTAAATCTATCATCTATTTTTTCAGCTATTATATTTTGTTCCTCTATCCAATTATCATAAGATACTACTAGTTCTAATAATCTATCTATTACCTTTTCCCTTTCCCCTGTAGCTAAAAACTTCATCTGTACCACTTCATCATCTACTTTTAATTGGGGTTTCATCTGTTTAAGTTCATAACTAGGTATAAAGCTAGATTCTATCCTATAACAACCATTATCGTCTGCTTCATAATCCACTGCACATCCATGGCCTATAGCGTAGTTTTTAACATTTCCATATAGCATCTCCAACATATTTTCTTCTTCATTTTCCTTTATATCTATTAGCATCTTTTTAGGAGCAAATATGGGGTTGTCTTCTTTTGTTCCTGTAATACACATATGCACTTGAAAAAAAGAATTGCTTTCATCTTTTATCAAACTATTCTGTCCTATATAAGTGTTAACTAGCACAACAGTTATGGATTTGGAACCATCTTCGTATATATTGTGTAGATGTACTTCTAACTCCAAACCTTCATCTATCTCTATCCTATTGATTCCCTTACTATTATCTATGTGAACAATTCTCTCATCTTCATAGGGTTTTCGCATCCATTTGTACTGTTTATAGCTTTTCTCCTTTCCATCCTTGGTTGTTATTTTTATATATTCTTCTACCATATACTTACTATATTGAATTTTTACTTTTATTTCTTCTACTCCTGATTTTATAGTGGTAGATATAGCAAAAGATGAAGGCTTATATAAATTGGTATAGGAGAGACCATCTTCCTCATCTAAAATCATATCCTGAAAACCTCCAGTAGCACCTGCCTTCCCCACATCCCTTAATTCATCAGGATCTAATTCATCTATCCCTAAATCTTTAGGAAACAATATCCCAACGGAATAATATTGAGAAGGATTTTCATCCAGTATTTCATCTTCTTTAACTGGACCGTACAGATCCATCTTTAATAGCTGTTCTATAAAATCCCTGGCCCTATAATATTCATTAAAACTCAATGCTCCACCTCCTAATATAAGTCATCATATTTTCTTTTACCAAAGCCAGCTATGGTTATTCCATTCCAAATACCATTGGATATATATTTATTCTCTTCCTCTATAAATTCATTGTTTAATACATATGTGCAAATTTTATCTACGTAAACTTCTCTTATATAAGGTGGGAAAAATTTTGCCTTATTTTCAAATATCCTATATATTGCTCTCAATACCTTATAAACTTCCCATAAAAAGCTTTGAGACATTTTACCAATTTTATTTTCATTATGATATATATCATAGCCTATAGCTATTCCATTCTGCTTTACCAGTCTTAATTCAACTTCATCATTTTTCTTAATATTATTTAGTATATATTCCTGATTTGACTCTGCATTAGATTCTGGTTGAAGAAAAGAATCTGATACAAAGCTTATAGTATCTATATCCTCCTCCATTCCTACTTCAATGGAGCTAAACTTATTTTTCTTATGTTGCAAATCGTAATAGGTTTCAAACCATCTACCATTTCCATCTCCATCTTTTAATCTTCTAATGCTATTTTTATTATTCAAGCTAAATCGATACAATTCTTTTTTAGGTCTAGTTAATGCTACATAGTATACCTTGCTTTCATCGGCTAAGTTATCTTCATCCTGTTCCCATTCCATAGAATCATCTAGCAATAATACATAATCAAACTCTCTACCTTTTGCCCTGTGGATCGTAGATATTAATATATTGCTATCTTCTTTTATACAAAGATTTTCATACATATGCTTCTTAAAGGATAATTGATGAGATAGTTCCCTTATATCTAATATAGAGGCTCCACCTTCTTCTATATCCTTTAGATTATGCCATTTGTTTTGAATTTCATATTCATTTAAATCGTATTTAGAGCTTATTATATCCTTAAACTTTCTATAGTCTATAATATCTTCACAATGGTTCAATACTTCCCCTAGCCAAGGCTTAAGGACTTTATAATTGGCTGGTTTTAAAAGTTCATGTTCAATTCCTTGTGAACTCATTTGATTGGATACCTTGAGGGCTTGGCCATTATTTCTACATAAGAAACTAATCTTTCTAGATCCTATTTCACCTAAACAACTTCCTATTTTATAGCTGTTTCCAAAGTGAGGAAAACTTCTCATTTTATTCAATATTATGTCCCATTGTTCACTAGGTTTTTTATGTAATATGGCTTGTCTTACTTGATCAGTTATTTCCATAAGATATTTAGGATGTCTATAGTTTTTATTAAATTCATACCACTCGATCTCATCAGAATATGTATCTAGTATCCAGGCATAAAAAGAATCAGTGTCCATTTCATTTGGATCATCTTTTACTTGATAATTATATATAGATTGACAAGTATCTCCTAACAAGGTAAAACCGCAATGGGAAGATATTTCCAATATGGTTTTTACAAATCTAGCCCTTACGCCTATCAAGTCCTGCATCTCATCTATAATAATATGTTTATAATTTTTTAGCACATCGGGGTTATTATTCATAAGTGTTATAGCTATTTCTATTCTTTCACCATATAATTTTCCAGTTAAGTCCATCTCAGGTTCCAAAAATTTTATTAGATAAGTAGCAAATGAATCAAAGGTTCTAACATCTAGCATATTTAATTGATATAGGGACTCATCTTCAATTACACTTCTAGATAATCTACTATTTATCTCTCCTATGGCAGATCTAGAAAAGCATAGTATCATAAGTTCTTGGGGCTCTATTAATTGTTTCTCTGCTGTAATATACTTGACCCTATTTATCAATGTGTGGGTCTTTCCTGTACCAGGTCCTGCATTAACAAATATCTTATTTTCAATTGGTGCCTTTACCACTACGTCTTGTTCAACCTTATTAGTTTCTAATGGAATACTAACATCCGTCTCCTCTACAAATTTCTTTATAATGGGAGGTTCTTTTTTTTCTTCCTTTACTTCTACAGCCGTTGGCTGGGGTTCTATTTGCTTTACTGTTAAGATATGTTCTCCGGCTACATCCCTTTTGTTCCTTGAAATACTCTTTAGTTTTGCAAGATTAGGTATATCTTTTATTTCTTCATCTATCGTTATGGTAGTATGCATATTCTTTAGAACATCTATAGATGCATTCGGCCTACAACTATTAAAATATTTACAGTCTATTTTTTCGCATCTACATTCCCACACTAATTCCCCATTGTTTTTTTCCACTAATCCATAGGGTAACTCCTCTTTGTTTAAAGAACATGCAACCCCCTCATTGAGTATTTCCTTTTGCAATGGTGTCAAGTCCCTTTCTCTATTTAATGACCCGAAATACAATAGTTTTTTTATTGCTTCCCGTTCTAAAACCTGAGGATGAAATTCCACATCCCTTATCAATATACCGTTTCTTATATATACATTGCTTTTCACTTTTATATTGGAATGAATCATCTATTATCACCACTTACATCTGGTAATTCGTAATAAAATTTTAAATTAGAATATTCATATTGTTTTTCATATCCATCTGATAAATGATCGCTCTTTATATTTGCCTTAAATACTAAATCCTCATCTACATAGGATTTTAATAGTATGTTTTCATTAGTAAAACCTTTAGTTTTTATGGTTACTATATCCAGAACATTACTCTCTTTAGAATTAATATCTATTTTGTTGTCGGAAAATATAAATACCCCACTATTGGAATCATCTACCAGCCCAAATTGGTATTCAGCGGGATCCTGTGTAGGTACTACTGAATCCCTCTCTATCAATGGAAAAAAGCTATTATCGCTTAGCAATATCCCTATATTATGATTTAATTTAAATTCTCCTGAATCCATATTGAGTAAAGCTGCACCTTCTGCTATATTCCATTCTGGATTTTGGGGTAATATTATATCCATATCTTGTCCCCATTTATTTATTATTTTTTCGTGAAGAGGTCTTAGATTGCTACTGCCACCTACCATTATCATACCGGTTATTTCCCTCATGCTCATTCCTGCTAATTTTACAGTCTCTTCTAAAAGCTCTATCGCCTGATTAACACATGAATCTATTAATCCTGAAAAGGTATCTATATCCAACGGAATACTAAAAGAACCTAAAACGCCGTATTTAATTAAACTAATATTTCTAACATCTTCATAAGTCAATTGTTTTTTTATTTCCTCACAATGAGTTATTAGCTTATCCTGATCTGTCTTATCCATTTCTTCAAAAGCAATCTTTAAGTTTTTCTTCTCGGCTACTTTCGAATGCACCCATTTTGCCAATAAAATATCTATATCATCACCACCTAGTTGTATGCCATCGGTTGCTCTTTCAAATACTTTCCCATCTCTAAGCTCTACTATAGATATATCTAGTGTTCCTCCACCCCAATCAAATATAGCTAACTTTGAGTGATATTTCACCTCATCATAGTTTTTAAATATAGCTGCTGTGGATTCATTTATAAAGCCAGCGGTTTCAATCCCCGCTATTTCTAATGCTTTTCTAATAACTTGGCGCTTATATGAAGATAAACCTATAGGTATTGAAACTATCGGATTTTTGATTTTCTTTCCATAGTAATCTTCTGCAGTTTCACTTATAGCTTTAAATATCTGTGCAATAACCAGTTCTGGTGTCCATATTTCACCAGCAATATCCCATTTCTTGCCTTTCTCTATCTGAGTCTTTACGGAGCTTATTACTTCACAGCTATCGGATAGTTCCCTTCGCCTTCGCCAAGCTTCCTCTCCAAAATACCTTTCTCCTGTTATTTTATCTATAACTAATAATGAAGGAAAAGGTCTTTCCCCATAGATTCCTAGTTTATCAATGCGCATAGCTTTTTCCGTTTTACTTACACAAACTACTGAACTATTCGTAGTTCCAAAATCTATTCCAAAATACTCATTACTATGTAACATCTATACTTCCTCCTAAACTTGTATTCCTTGTCGTTGTAATTCTTCAAACATCTCTTTAACTTTTATCTTCATTATTTCTCCCATCTCTTCGTCAACTACCTCATCTTGTATATCCATAAAATCCTGATAGTACATTCTCAAACTAGAACCAAGCTTTTTCTTGAATCCATCCACTGCCGACCGTTTCATAATTTCGTTAGTAGAAAATACTTCATCTACTTGTTCTTGATATCTACGCTCATTTTCTTTTAATTTGTTCAACTCATCCTTTATACTGTTATTTTCTAAATTTAATGCCTTATTCCTTTCCATTACCAATTGATTCTTTTCAATTAAATTATCTAATTTTCTTTGTAGGTCCTCACTTTGCTTTTTAAATTTTTCGTATTCCCCTTTGTAAAAATCCAAATTCGCTATAAGCTTATTTACCTGTTTATCCTTAATCAAAAATCTTTTTTCCAATTCCCCAATATCTTCTAGCAATTTATTAAAAATGGTCTTTTCATCAACTTTTTTATCTTCATCTTGCCCTTTTATTGCTAAAGATTTTCTATGGTCTTTTGATGAAATTTCTATCTCAGCTGTATCCACTTGTTTATCTATATATTTTTCATATTTTCTCATCACTTCTTCATGATTTAACAACACTTCTTTGATTTCATCTGCCCAAGTGGAAATATGATAATTCATATTTTGTATCTCATCTTTAGATAATTTACTAGAATTATTGATGTGGGATAAAAATATCAATACATCCATTTGCTCTTTAGTGGATATATCTATATTGAACTTTTTATCAGCAAATATCGTATTAATCAATATTTGTTCAATATAGTCCCCATAGTTATCTAAATATTTGTTGTTTTTTACCTCTATATTGAAAAATAGGTTATCAATGGAATCTATAAAATCCTGATAGGTATATCGGGCTATTTGTGAATTTATTCCTGACTTACTTGTAATAACCCCAATCTTACAAGTTTCCCCCAATACTTTTATGGTTTGATTAAAACTAAATTTATTATTAAATACTTCTGCCGCCAATACTAAACCCCTCTTATACCCCATATTGTTGGGGTTTTTTTGAAATTCATCGTGATTCAAAAAGATTTGAATTTTTTCAGATATTAGCTTTTCATCGCGCAATGATTTCATATGTTCTATTAGAGCTAGTACTCCATATTCAGGGCTTAGTTTCATTAAATAGTCATAAACCAATATATTATCTTCTTCTAATAGTTGTAGTACTATATCATAGGCTTTTTGTGCATCACCCTTGCCCAGTTTGCTATTTTCCCTCTGTTTTTCATATAACTTGTCCAATTCTTTTATTTGCATTTTCATTTCCTCCTTTATTTATGTATATCTTTCAATATTTCCCCTGTTTCAGGAGAGCTTGGTATATATTTGTACATTTTTTTTAATTGACTTTTGTAAAAGTCCACCTCTTCATCATTATTAATACTCTTTTTATATAATAACAGTAGCTCTATCCAGCTGTTATACTCCACTTTTTTGCCATTTATTATATGATTTATATTTTTCAATAGCATCTTGTCTTCCTCTAGCAGTGGAATAGATTCCAATATGTTCTCTGAGAGAGTAAATCCTTCTATCACAGGTTCATCGTATATTATTGAATAGTAATTTTTATAAGTATATATGATTTCCTCAAAGTCACCTTTTGAACAATATTCCAATTCCCTTGAAATAGCCCTTATCCTAAATTTCTTTAAATACAATAGACAGATCAATATCTGTTTTAATTCCTTGACTATTAGATTTTTCCCACGTATATTGTTTAGTATTTTTATTGAAGTTTTATTATTCCTTCTATATAATTTCCACGCTCGTGTAAGGTTATTTCCCTCTGGTAATAAAGCAATATGGCTATTGTTATTCCCAGCTATTTTATCTAAAACTTCTTCTTTCCACTGGTCATAAATTTTTTGTTTAGATAGGGTATCCTCTAGTAAAATATGGGAAGTAATTCTGTTTATAGGCAAGACAAATACTGTATTGAATTTTTTTGACTTAACTTGAACTTTTACTTCATTAAAATTGCCTGGAATTACAAATATATTTGAACTTTCTTGAGAAACCTTACAATTTAAAAGGTGAACTTTTTCTGTAAGAATTTTTGCCGTTATCGTTTCTCCATTTTTGTACATTGAAGTTGGCAATTCTACATGTTCTTTTGATATGTAACAAAATCTTATTGGCTTCACCTGTATTTGATTAAATTTTATACTCTTCCTGTCAAAAGGTTCTGCCCATATTTCCCCTATAGCACAAGGCTTATCTTCTATAATCTTTATAAATTCGTCTCCATATTTTATTCTTTTAGGCCCAAAGCCCATATCAAAAAACAAGAAATAAACATTGTTATCCAACAAATACTTATTATTAATTTTTATTTCTGGCATATTGGAATAAAATATACTATAACTTTTATCCTCAGATACATAATCTGGTTTATATTCCCATTCTAGTGATAGCTCCTTGTTTAAATCTATGCTGGGTTTCTTAGTTCTTTCTTTATAAGATTTTGGCTTATAGATTTTTTTGTCAATCCTGTTATCTAGTTTATAAAAATAAAAAAATTCTTCCCAAAATTCTGGATAAAATCCCCTTATATCATATACGTCCTCTATTTTAAGTGTTCCTTTTAGTACATAATCTACTATTTTAAGAACATGGATGGTAAATTGCCAACCAGCTTCGTCCTTTAAATATTCTTCAAGATATTTGGGACAATTAATAATGTCAAAATAATAATATAAATAATCTTTTAGTTCGCAAACGTTTTCCTCGTGCTTATATCTTAAATGTACATTTTTAATTATGCTCACATATTTAGGTATGGAACGTTTGGTTATTCCAGTTTGCTCCAGTATAGCACCTACATAACGAAAGGGTCCTTCTCTTTTGTATTCAAGATAACCCTTATCAACCAAAGTAGACTCTATGGCATGTCCAACCTGGACACCATATTTAGCTGTTCTTTCTAGGCCACAAATCTCAAAAAAATGTGGCCAATATCCTATTTCATCATAATAATGATAAGCTACACTAACAGAGTATATTAATAGAATGTTCTCTATTCTATCAAGTAGCTCATTTTCAATGAAATATCCTATATTCATTCCTAAGTTTCTTATTTGATTTTCTTCTAATATCCAACTATTTAGATATTCTGTATCATTAATTATCCCACCATACTTCCTTTCCATCCTAATTATGGCTTTGTATTCCTCAAGGTTTAACATATCTTTGCCCCCTGTTATTGCATAAATCCTAATCATCAATATTGTACTAATAATATATTCTACATTTTTATCCAAAATCCTTCAAAAACTAGAAAAATAATAGACTATCCTAATAAAATTATTTATCAAGTACGCTTTGATGTTTTTCTATTCTTTTATTATAACATTGTTCCAATATTGTAAATGTTTTCTTGTCCTCAAAGCATAAAATTATGATAGAAATAAAATCTATTTATTTAGAAACAATTTTTATATTATCTCCCACCTAATTACCTTTTGATAGCATCTTCCTCTTATATTATTAAAAATAATAAACTCTGTAATCTTGATGATTACAGAGTCTTGCTACAACATGCCTAGAAAATTCTAGTATTCTCCAAAGCGAATTCTAGAATGCTGCTTTCTACATTATTGACTACATTCTATATACCATCTTCCAGAGCTAACTACTAATGGTTGCTTAAAACTTTATAGCTGAGATCCTATTAACTTTATTCTATAACCTGTACCCAGTCACAGCATAAATCTGTCCCTGACACATAAACAAAAGTGGGACAGTGAGAATCATTGATATGCTCCCCTCTGTCCCACGTTTTTATCTTTTCATAACTCCTATAACCTTACCATTTATAATTATATCTTCTGATTTCATCTGGATTGGTTCATAATTAAGGTTTGCAGATAACAAAAGTACTGAACTACCCATAAACATTAATTTCTTCATCGTTGCTTCCTGATTAATTATTGCTATGACAATATCTCCATTGTTTGCAGTATTTTGCTTGTTTACTATAACAATATCCTCTTTATCTATACCAATACCATTCATACTATCGCCTGTTACTTCTAAGGCAAATGTATGTTTATTAGAAAAAATCCAATCTTCAGGTATCTGAAGATAATCACCATATTCCTGATTAACAACAGTTGGTATTCCTGCTGCAACTTCACCTACTATAGGAACACTAGTATAGTTCTGATAATCTATTATTAGTTTAGATTCATAATCGCTTATTTCAACAATATCGTTATCATCTTTATCATATGCACAGGAATATCTTCTATTATTATTAAAATTTATATAATCCTTTTTTTCTCTTCTCTCTGGAAGAAAATGAGGATTGCATTTTGGAATATCATTTAATAATTCCCCTTCTCTATTAAATATTAATACTTCAAGTCCATCAGTTGCAATTCCATATCTAACATTATCATTTGCTTCCATATATGACTTTAGCTGACCTATTGCATCATCAATCCCAGCACCAAATCTTTTAACCTCAGCAAATATATAAGGTATCTCTTCGCCTTTATGAAATATATTTACTGCTAAATCCACATAACCTTTTCTTGAGAATTGATAAACTGGATATTCAAGATTCATTAATTCCAGGGGATAGCCATAACTTGTGGTTAACTCCCCTAAAAGCCATTGTCGTACAGCTTCTTCCCTTGCATTTATATCTACTATTTCATTAGTTAGCTTATACTCATTCATACACAATGTTTTATAAGGTCTAATATTACAATCTCTTTTAATTCTAAGATAATCATTTTGTATTCCTTTAATAAATTTAGAAGGCCTATTTACTGAAGACATATATAATAATTCACTTGCCCTTGTCATACCTACATACAGCAATTTTCTTTCTTCCGATTCATTATTATCCTCATCATCAAAATCTACTATCCTATTATTTGGAATTACACTTTCATTAAGATCAATTAAAAATATTACTTTAAACTCTAGTCCCTTTATAGAATGGAAAGTAATTAATTTCACCTTATCAGAATCAAAATTAGGTTTATTCTGATTTAAAATCTCGCAACTAATGCCTTTGTTCTCAAGATATATCAATGCATTTTCTAAAAATATTTTTTCCCTTGCTGCAATACAAATTTCTGAGTAATTATAATCATTTCTAAGGACTTGTATTTCATTAAATAAAAATTCTAATTGTTCCTCACTATTTTTAAAATATCTATATATTGGGGAATGCCCTCTTCTGTCTATAAGTGATGGCTTAACAAAATCTACATTATTTTTAATGTTTTCATCATTTTCTATTAAACTAAATGCTGCCATAGATATTTCTGTAGTGGTTCTATAGTTTTTGGTAAGCATTCTACTTTTGCCACTCATATCATATCCAATAGTAGTATATGGCCTGCCTTTTCCTAGCCAAGATTGGGAGTAAATACTTTGAGTATTATCAGCTATAAACATTATTGAAGAATATTTCTTTTTTTTATAAATACATTTTAAAAATTCTAATTGAACCTTTGTCAAATCCTGGCTTTCATCTATTAATATATGAGTGTATTTTTCTTGAAGGTTTTGTTGTACTTCTTGTAATGCTATTAAATTCATTCTCTTGAAATCTACATATCCTTTTTGCGCTAATAAATGATCATATTTGTTCATCAGTTCAAATATAGCTGAGCGAACAGATGAGTTTTTAACTAATTTTTGTGGTGTTCCTTTGCCACCACTTGCCCTTCCAATTCTATCAATCTCTTGATATGTTTTTTCATCAGAAATGTTACAAGCTTTAATCCAAGAAACCTCGTCTAATAAAAACATGCTATTCTTAGGGCTTAATAATTTAACTGAAGGGTATTGCTCTGATACGATATTTATAGCATGTACCATAGCTTTGAATTCTAATTGCTTGTCTGCTATTTTATAATTTATTTCATTGCTTTTTAGCGATTGAATAAAATATTTATACATTAAACTATCTATTGTAGTTATTTTCACATCATTATCGTTTCTAGAGAATATGTCTATCTGATAATTTTCCTCTTCTACTTTATGATATTGATACTTTATGTAGTTTAATAGTGTCTTGTTAAAAGTTACTAACAAAACCTTATCATCTTCATCAGGACAATAGTGGTGCAATAAAAATGGAATTCGCCTTACCGCTACAGTAGTCTTTCCTGAGCCCGCTACTCCTTTTACTAGCATATGCCCATTTGGTTCTAGTTCGACTATTCTTCTCTGTTCTAGATTCAATTTCATAGATCGTACCTCCTACATATTTCCTCCTATACTAAATTGATTCTACAAATATATCTAATCTCCTCTAAACTTTTTGCAATTTCTTCGATTTTTCTAGTATTACTTACTAGTAACCCTATACTGAGCATAGCCTTTCTTTACGCATACAGCGGTATAAGTTCCCTTAAAAACAGGCCTTTCATCATCATAGGCAAGTGCATTATATTTTTTACTTCTTGCAACTAACAATTTTTCTTTATATTTATGAAACTTATTTATATTCCTAATATTAGGAAACCCATAGAATTTAATCTCCTCATTTAACATTCTTTCTTTTAATATTTCATCCTCCGTCAAAGAATAAAAAGGATTTTATCTTTTTATCAAAGATAATAGATTTATATCTTGCCCTTTATAGTTCCATTTTCCTTCACTGGATAGTATATATTCACTATTACTACATTTATCAAAATTAAAGATTTTTTCACTTCACCTAATGGAACATTTAAAGGAGTGCTTTGCTCTATTGAACCTTTTTTAAAAATGTTATCGAACTATTTGTGCCAATAGTAGATCCATCTGGATCAACAAAAACATTATATTGGTTGTCAAATATTATATTTTTTATTTGTCCAGACTTTATTAAGTAATTCTTTATAGTATCTAGTTTTTCATTATTTAACCACTCTTGTAAAGTAATTAAACCAAATCTTCCATCAGTTTTTATAGCTTACTGCACAATATATAAAAAACATATATATTAGGTCGAGAATCCCTATGATTTATCCTACATTTATAGTCTACTTCTAAATATCTCCTTCTTTTATAAAAACCCCATTGGATTAATAAAATGCCATTCAATATAAGGCGGATTGACAACTATTACATTAAAGCCTCAGTTTTTAATAACTTCTGGATTTAATTCATCTATTATAGTTTGAACCCTTTTATATTCGTTATACAAATAGTCAAATACCTGTACTAAAAAGCTCCTGAACCGCAAGCGGGATTTAATGGGAATTGGAGTTTTTGTGGGATTTTGGCTTGCTTTTATTATTTTAGATATAATTTAGAGAGGATTGTTTTTTTGATTAATCCTCTCTAAGCTGTTGTTTGCTATGTTTTATTGTGTTTTCAGTTTTCATTGGTTATTTGAAGATATTCGTGTCATTAATTTAACACGAAGGGTTTTAGTTAAAGCTAAAAGGATTGCAATTTTATCTGAATAATCAACTCCATCTACTTAGTAGCTAAGTTTTAATTAGCCTTATTTTAATTTTAAACCATGGCATCTATTAATTAGTATATGTATTAAAATACTATTCCATCATTAGCTTTAATAAAATCACTTATAGCATTTTTTACATTTATACTATAAACAGGAATAATTACCCTATTAAATAAATAAACTAATCAAATTATTAAAATTACTGTGCTAAATAAAGAGGCTACCCATTTTCATGTATAGGACTTCTTTATAATATGTGCAATTGTTTAAATGCTCCTCTAAAAAATTGGCCTTTGCCCAATTCCCACTCTTATCCATTATTTTTCCAATTTCTTTAAAACTTAGACCTCCAAAAAATCTTAAATATTTCACCTCACGTGCTTTTCCCCTAATTTTTCTTATGGTTTTATATGTTTCATTTGCCCTTCCTTAACTAAAAATAGATTCTCAGGTAGAGTGAAATTTAAATTACCTGCTAAATCTTTTTCTTCTAATAAAATATCTAAATACCCCTTATTTCTTCTTGTTTCCACTTAATATGTATATTCCCCAATCTGGCGGAGCCAGGAAAGGACTTTGCTCTCCCCCTTGAAATTCTTTATGTTTTTCTAATCCCCTATAAAAAACCTCTGCAGTTAATTCCTCAGAAAGTACTGAATCAAAAGCCGAACATAATCTTGCTTACTCCAAAGTCAGATGTAGCTAATATGATGCAAAAAGATCCGTCCCTGGTGCATCCATGGGATAAAATTTAATCTTTGAATAGGTTAATATGTAATCTAACATAGTTTTCTCTCCTTATCTTATAGATAGTTAACAAGTTAGTGCCGGGGACGGAGGTTTGATGTATATCAAATCACATCATCATATCTAAGCCTGGCGTCAGTATTAGTAGATTCACTCCAAAAAGGAAATTCCCCTTGCCAATCTTTAATAGTATTGTATGTCCAATATCTCCCTTCATGGAAATTTCTATTGTTCTTCTTATTTATCTCTAACCAATAGTGAATCTGCTCTAACAGTAATGCTTCATTTAATCCCAATATACAAGCTAAATGCCTATCCAATACTAGAACAGAAGAATTATCTGATATATCATATATATAGCCCCCTTAGAAATATATTCTACTATTAATATAAGGCTATTTATTGTTTAATGGAAATGCAGACTTTGATAATGTCTCAGATAAAAATCCTGGGACTTCGGTAAAGTCTTGGGGTTTTTCAAGGAAATGTGGAAAGTTGGTGATAAAGTAGGTAGTATTAGTGAAAGGTTATGGATTTAACTACAAGCTAATTATATTATACTAACCTAATACTATGACATATATAAAAGGAGCCAGAGGAAAAACCCTCTGACTCCTTGTAAGTTCACTAGTTATCTTAATAATTGAAGCACTGTTTGAGGTGCTTGGTTTGCTTGAGCTAACATTGCTGTTGCTGCTTGTTGTAGTATATTTTGTTTTGTAAATTCCATCATTTCTTTTGCCATGTCTACGTCTCTAATTCTTGATTCTGCTGCTTGTAGGTTTTCTGAAGTGTTGTCTAAATTCTTGATTGTGTGTTCTAGTCTATTTTGAACAGCACCAAGTTTAGATCTTTCAGCTGAAACCGCATCTATTGCTTCTTGGAACTTTGTGACCGCTGTAGCTGCATCTGTATGTGTTGATACATTAAGTGCTTGTTCTTTAATTTCACTACTTGTACCATCTGTTACACCAAATTTAACATCAGTACCCTCGTTTGTAATTCCTAATGCTTCAGCACGCATGTCGCTAATTTCTAAAGACATGCTTTGGTCTTTATTTGCACCAATTTGGAATTGAAGGGAGCCATCTTTTGCTTCAACTGCATCAGTTCCTGTTGCATTACCTGCAATACCTAATGTGTCTGCTGCAATACCTGCAATTGTGATAGTAGAATCTTTACCTGTTACACTACTTGTAATTTTAAGAGTATTTCCTTCAGCTGCAACTGTGAATTTTACTCCATCATGATCTGTACCATTAAATACTGCATCAAGGTCCGTTTGTAATGCTGTTGCAATGTCATCAGCGGTTAAAGCAACACTAGTACCATCTAATTCACTAACCTTTGTCAATGTTACCTCTTGACCATTTACTGTAAGAGTACCAATTAAACTAAGATCCTGCTTAAAAACACCTGATATATCTGTACCAGTAACTGTTGCTGCTGTTGGCTCCGATGCTTCTACCTTTGCCTTCTCACCATTTAATAATTTTTGCGTGTTAAACTCAGTGGTATTACCAATACGGTTGATTTCTGAAGTTAATTGGTTAATTTCTTTCTGAATTTCACCACGGTCTGCTGCAGTATTTGTATCGTTTGCTGCTTGTACTGCTAGTTCTCTCATTCTTTGAAGGATTGCATGAGTTTCTGTTAATGCACCTTCAGCTGTTTGAATTAGAGAGATACCGTCTTGAGCGTTTTTTGAAGCCATATTTAATCCTCTGATTTGGCCTCTCATTTTTTCTGATATTGCTAATCCTGCTGCGTCGTCACCAGCTCTGTTGATTCTAAATCCTGATGACAATTTTTCTAATGATTTTGATGTTGCTGTGTTGTTGATTCCTAATTGTCTATGAGTGTTCATAGCCATTAGATTGTTGTTAATTCTCATTATAAATTCCTCCCTGAATTTTTATTATTGCAAGACTCCTTTCTTGCAATTATTTATATAACAAGCCAATTGGCTTATTATCCTTGCTATTATTATCGGCAAAGGTAAGTAAAAGATTAATAATTTTTGTCTTTTTTTATTTATATTTTTGGAATGGGGACGATAGAGTCGTCCCTACACAGTATATATCGTCAGATAGTGTTAAAAGTTTAGGGTTTTTGTGGGTTTTTATTTCAGAAGGACATCCCACAAGTATTTACCTGTAGCATGTCTAGGGATTGTAGTGGACATCTAGATGAAATTATTCTATCTTATTCATATTCAATATAGTATTTAACAATAGATTTCCCCCTATTTCAATATCCTTAAAATCCGTATATTCTCTAGGGTCGTGGCTTATACCACCAATACTTGGTACAAATATCATTCCATGGTCTACAATTCCATTTAGCATGGCATTATCATGGACAGCACCACTATTCATAATCTTATACTTTATTCCCAATTCTTCTGCTGTATTTATTACTGCATTTTTAACAAAATCTGAAGTAATCACTATATCTGAATAGCCAATCTCTTTAAATTCACCTTCTATGTTATATTTATCAATTATTTCTCCATATAATTCTTCTACCTTTTCTAACGCAGTCCTCTGATCATCATAATCTACATCTCTTACATCTATGAAAAACTCTACATTGGCTACTATTACATTGGAATTGTTTGGTCTAGCTTTTATCTTTCCTACGGTGATAACATTGTTTTTTAGGTTATTATCCTTATATATTTTAGAAAGCTTATATATCATTTCACCTGCTGCCACCATGGGATCATTTCTTATTTTCATAGGTGTAGTTCCAGCATGATTTGATTGACCAATTAAATTTACCATGATTGTATTCATTCCAGCTATTCTATCTACAATACCTACACTATAACCTTCTAAATCTAAAACTGGTCCTTGTTCTATATGGAATTCTATCATACATTTTATATCATCCTTATGAATAAAATAATCTTCATTATCCATATATCCTTCTTCTTTAATCATATCGTATGCAGACTTGTTTTCATCATTGTGAATTTGTTTTAAATAATCTATATCTATCCTATTGGTCATATATTTACTACCTAGCATAGTTACACCAAAGTTAGAACCTTCTTCTTCGGCAAATATAACAAGCTCTATTGGATATTTTAATCCTATGTTTGATTGGTCAATAGTGTTTATAACCTCTAGCCCTGCCACTACACCTAATAGCCCATCAAATCGTCCCCCATTTATAACAGTATCTATGTGAGAACCAGTCATGATGCTTGGAGTATTAAGATTGTCGGGATTATACTTTGCTCTTATGTTCCCAAGTTTGTCTATTTTAACTTCTAAGTTTAGTCTTTCAAATTCCCTATTTAACATTTCCCTTACTTTCTCATCTTCACGGCTATAGGATAGTCTAGTACATCCTACAGGGGTGGATGATATAGCCGTAATCTCATATAGTAGATCCCTCAATCTTTCGATATTTACTTCCATCAATTTCATCTACTCCTCTGCATGTTCTTTTTCTATCATCTTAATACCCACAAATATGGTAAAAGCTACTCCTAGTGGAGCTATTAGGTTAGCAGGAATAATGTTTAGAGCAGCTAATACTACGCAAAACACTAAGGAAATAATACCTAGTTTTATATTTCTTATAGCAAAGGAACCAAATACCCCACCAAATACTGAGGGCAATATATAATTCAATGCCTTGTTTACCGCTGGTGGAAATGCTGCTAAAAGCCTAGCACCGAAAAATACTCCAATAGTTAGTATGATCAAATTAACAATTACTGAAATTCCAATAGCTATGGTAGATATTATGGAACCTTCCTTGCTACCTTCCTCTACTCCTGCTGCATTTTGCGCTACAGCTGAGCAGGGTATTCGTAAGTTAGAAATATTTCCAGCTAAAAATGACATATAAGTACCAGGTACTCCTAATATGGGAAAATAGGACGGCGGCTCTACTATCTGTAAAACAACTGCATAAGGTGCTACTAATATAAAGGCCTTAAGTACTTCGCTAAAGGTTGGAATAACCCCATATGCAAAGTAGATATATAGTGGAGGTGCAAAGGATATTATAGCAGCTAGTAGAAGAGTTCTTTTCCCCCAATACATTATTGGTTTTAAAAAATCGTTTTCATATATTTTATCCCTATCCATAGTATCCCTCCTAGTTTATAATAAGGTGGCACTAAACATTCCTGCAATCATCGAAAAGCTTAGAGCCCATTCTTTCAGCCACTTAATACCCGTTTTGTCCGATATCTTATTTATCATAACCATCACAAAACCGCTAACCAACACAGCCACAGTACCAGGTCCTAAGTTAACTATAAATTTGGAAACCTGATAGCCAAAGGCACCTAATACGGCTCCCGTTGACAATATTGGCAATAAATAATCCTTTCCTCCAACTAATTTAACTCTAAGGGATTCAAGTTTTGGAGTAAAAAATGCAGTTATAAGTAGCCATCCAATAGAGGCTACACACATTACCCACATGACATTACTAAAGGCATATAAGTCAAATTCAGGAGTATTTGGCACTACTCCAACTGCTTCTGCCCCTGCATCCACACATAAGGTTTCAAACATTACTGCTCCTATTACACCTAATCTCATATAAGCCATAGGCGAACCTATAAGAGATATTAATGCCACTAAACCTATTAAAATAGCAAAGGACGGTCCAATAGAAGTAATAATAGAAGCTCTAATGGTAGTTTTAATTTGTTCATCTGTTACCCCAATATCCTTACTGGTCTTAAATGCCTTCTTCATGAAGATTATGGATTGTGTAATTACTACTGCTATCATGATTATGGCTATTATCCAAAAAGGTGATGTATTGGCTACCTCTAGATAGTTTTGTTCCATTATATTTTCTCCTTTCTAAAT
>NZ_PPXY01000003.1 GCF_021655115.1 Clostridium sp. Cult3 | reverse complement strand
TATGTTATGGGGATTATTAAAGAATATCATAATAGAGGAATAGGTAGAGATTTAGTTGAAAGAGCCATAAGTTATTTGATAAAGAATAATTATAAATTTTTAATGGTTAAGACTCTTGGAGAAAGTCATCCAGATAAGAATTATAAAAAAACAAGAGAATTTTATAATAAATTAGGATTTTATCCAATCGAAGAAATTAAAGGAATTTGGGGGGAACATAATCCTTGTCTTATAATGGTAAAAGGTTTATATGAAGGTATAACCAATGTTTAAGCATATAATTGATAATGATATTGAACTAAGATTAGTTGACATTCATCACGCAGAGGAGATGTTTAAATCAATCGATTCAAATAGAGAACATTGATTATGTACATTGTATTATATATGGAATACTGAGAAAAGAATGGAGTACCAGTGAGCTGCAATATGATGTATAAGCTAAATCAAGATATAGATAAAACAAGCTTTTTTAAGCTCTTTTCAAAATCCTCATCAGCTTGAGGATCCCTTTTTTTGAACTTAGTATAGATATTTTGTTTTCTTCGTAAGGTTTGGTGAATATGTCTTCTGTTCAATATTTCACCAATATTATCCTCTGTAATGAATAATCCATTTTGATTAATACAATAAGCATTTTTTGCTAACCCCATAGCTGCCAGGCCATAGTCCTGGCTAATCAATATATCACCAGGTTTAATCCTATTTACTATGTAATAATCGGCACTATCCTTAGATATATCTACAGTTACGATTTCTGCATAAGGGTCATCTAATTCTACTGCATAATTTTTAACTATTACTATTTTAATATTATTTTCTTCAGCGATTCTTATTGCAATATCAACTACAGGACAACCATCAGCATCAACAAAAATAGTCATTCAAACACCTCTAATTAATCATTATTCTCCCCAGGGAAATTCCTCAAGAAGGGCTTTTGCTTTTTCATACGTGGATTCTTCTACTAATATATCTGTGCCATAGATGGAAAAACCACTAGATATTCTCATATAGCCACCGCTGGCTGGGTCTTTGAGGATATATGGGATATTATTTTCATCTAGTATATTTTCTATAAAGTTTAATTCTACAGGATGGTTTACCGTTTTTAAAAGGACCATTTCTATATCATCTTTATAAATCTCCCTATTAATATCAGACTTTTTATTTGACATATAATTCCCTCCTAAGATTATTTTATCATATATAAAATATATACCCATATGGTAGGTGGATTATTAATAAATTGTTAAAAATGAAATAATCATAGAATATTAAAAAGGATTTCCATATAAAAAATTGAATAGATATAATAATGGACTAGAATTATTAGAAGAATTAGGGGTGACAAAATGACAAAAAGAATTAGGCTGGCTAATTTACCTACCAAAATAGAGAAGTTAGATAGATTGAGCCATGAGTTAGGAAAGAATATCTATATTAAAAGAGATGATCAAACAGGCATAGAAATATCAGGTAACAAGATAAGGAAATTAGAGTTTTCTGTAGGAGAAGCCTTGGAAAACAACTGTGATTATTTGATTACCTGTGGTGGAATCCAGTCCAATCATGCTAGGGCTACAGCTGCAGTGGCAGCTAAGCTAGGATTAGGTTCATACCTTGTATTAAGGGGAGATGAAAAGGAAGAAGCAGAAGGCAATCTATTTCTAGATAAGATGCTTGGTGCAAATATAAGATTTGTAACATCAGAAGAGTATAAAAACCATAGGACTAAAATAATGGAGGGCATAAGGATACAATTAGAAGAAGAAGGGTATAAAGGGTATATAATTCCAGAAGGGGCCTCAAATGCCATAGGTTCTCTAGGCTATGTAAATGCCATGGACGAGATATTAAAACAAGAAAAGGAACTAGGAATTAAATTTGATTCCATAGTAGTTACTGTAGGCTCTGGTGGCACCTATGCAGGTCTATATTATGGAAACTATATAAGGGATAATCCTGCTAAGATTTATGGTTTTAATATCTGCGACAGCAGGGAGCATTTTCAAGAAATAGTGGGGGACTTATTAGGGGACATTGCCACTTATACAGGTAAGGAGATCCCTGTAGACAAAAAGACAATTGACATAATAGATGGATACCCAGGATTAGGCTATGCTTTGAGTCAAACTGAAGAAATACAATTTATTCACTTCTTTGCAAAGTTAGAAGGAATAATATTGGATCCAGTATACACCGGTAAAGCCATGTATGGACTGGTTAATGAAATAAAAAGGGGCAGCTTTGATAAACATGAAAACATATTATTTATTCATACAGGAGGATTATTTGGGTGGAATAGCGATCAGAGAGGATTGCTTAAATGATATAATATTTGCTAAAATATAATTAGTATACTTTGTAAAAAGGGGGCCGCTATGAAAAAGTTACTTTTACTACTTTTAATATTTTCTATCATGATGTTTAATACTGCTTGTGCCAAGGAATCAATAGAAACCATTGGTATAAGAGGAGAGATTAAGGAAATATATACTGATGAGGAAAGTGCACTGATACAGAGTATTATAGTGGAGGGGCCAGTGGAAGATGATACTATGTATGATAGTGCTAGTATTACAGTAGATAATAATACAACTATCTACAAAGGGGATGAAAAAGTAACCGTTGAAGACCTAGAGGAAGGCTTAACAGTAGAAGTAATATTTGATGGAGCCGTTGCAGAATCCTATCCGGTTCAGGGAACAGCTAAGAAGATAAAAATACTAGGAGATTAGGGGGGGTATTATGTTTAAATTAGATCCAATAAAAAACATGAATCAAGAGGAAAGATTAAAATATATGAATTTGCTATTAAAATCTCAACTAAGTTCAGAGGAAGATCCTTTAGCCAATATATCCAATGCAACAGGTATAATCATGGCTTGTGTAGATAGGCTTAATTGGGCGGGTTTTTATATATTGCGGGGAGAACAACTGGTACTAGGACCTTTTCAAGGTCTTCCTGCTTGCAACAGAATAGATATAGGCAAAGGCGTATGTGGCACAGCCGTTAAAACCAGGGAGGTTCAGCTAGTTCCTGATGTCCACCAATTTCCAGGACATATAGCCTGTGACTCAGCCTCCAATTCGGAATTGGTAATACCAATTATAAAAAGGGATAAAGTATACGGGGTATTAGACTTAGACAGTCCAGAGAAGGATAGATTTACTCAATTGGAAAAGGAATACTTCATCAGATTTGTAGATATACTAAATGAATATATAGATTGGGAATGTATATAATTTTGGGACGGCGAGAACCGTCCCTTACTGTCTCATTGTTGGAGTTTATCTTATCTCTTTAACCTCAATTATCTCCTGTATTACCTGGTATTCATTGTTAAATATTGGTCTATTTAGATACTCCATCTCACCGTCTTGATTATCACATGGATCTTGCCTTAAAAATTTCTTCTCGGGATAGAAATCGTACTGAAATTCAGAATTAGCCACCATTCTAAAAGGGTCTAGGTTACCAAAGTAAAAATTCCATCTCTTTTCATTTCCCCGTCTCAATGCACCGCCGCCAAAGGATGGATCAGCAAATAGCCAACCAAAGGGCTCTATATAGAACTCTGCCCAATCATGGGAGCCAATAGAATATGGATTTACTACTAGTCCCGATTGCCATCGAGCTGGAATTCCCATTATTCGACAGAGGGTGATAAATAGCATAGCTTGTATGCCACAATCTCCCTTCAGATTATAAGCAGCATATTCAGGAACATTTACTATGGTGGCATATTGTCTTACATAGGAATATTGTACATTTTCGGTAATGTAATTATATATTTTCCTTGCCTTTAATAGGGGATTTTTTTCATCTTCCACAATGGAATGTGCCAATTCCACTAGAAAAGGGGTAAATCGTATATGGGGAAGCCATTCTTCAGTATAAAAAGTAGGTTGGTTTTGGGAAACCCTATCAGCAGATGTATTTTTATATTCAATATGGCTTTCATAGGAATACTCTACTGTAAACTCATCTTCTCCCTCCACTACCTCTTCAAAATAGATGGTCCTTTGGGGATGACTAGTAGGTGCAATAAATTTAGGTTCATGGGAAGTGTTTATTATTTGGATGTTTTTTATCTGCTGAGCTTCTCTAGGAATAGGCAGGTGAACCCTTATGGTTTCTCCCTTCATTGCATACTTAGGATCTAGCTTTAATCCAACTTTTACATGGATAAAATATTTTTTTCGGCCATTTTCGATAATATCATCAATAACTTTATCCAATATATTAGGAGTATCTTCCCTTGGGTTGATTAGTCTTTTTTCTAAAGTAGGATGAACCTTAATGGAGTTTTCTAAGAACCTCTTGTGAAATCTAATTTCCCCATCTATGTAAATCCAATCTGCATATCTTTCGTCTTTAATATATTCTAATTCTTCCACCGTAAAACCTTTAATATTATCCTGGGCTAAGGCTAAAGCTTCATCATAGGAGTAGGTATAATCTTCTTTAAACCTTCTAATCCTATCCTTTTCAAAAGATAATCTGTCTTTTAGCATTTGGGGAATATTTCTCGTCATATATAAATCTATTAGTTCAAATGCCTTATCAAAGTTCCCATAATTAACTAGCTTATTTATATCCTCAGGTAAATCTAACATTAAGAATCTATAATCCTTCAAAACAATCCCTCCTATAGTAAACTATCCACTTTAATATATTATATAGTTAGTTAGGTAAATTTAAAAGTATATAGTTTATATATGAGCATAAAAGTAGGAAAAATCACCTTGATTTTAGTTTAAACTTGTGATACATTGTGTATATATAGTATATGAATACAAAGGAAACACTATATATAGGGTAGGAGGGGTTTTATGTTAAAGGTTGAAAAGAGAAATGGCATGATTGTCAATTTTGAAGGAGAGAAAATAGTTAATGCCATTTGTAAAGCTATGGCTGAAACAGAACTAGGAGTAGATGAAACCATAGCTAAAAAGATAGCAGATAAAGCATTTAATACTTTCAGCACTTCAGATCTGGTACATATAGAGAAAATTCAAGACTTTGTAGAAATTGAACTCATGGGTTCTCGACCAGATGTGGCTAAAAAGTACATTTTATATAGAGATAAACGGGCTAGACTTAGAAAATATGGTTGGGAGATGTCGGATTTACAAAGGGATATATATGAGAAAAAATATAGATATGAAAATGAAAGTTTTGATGATTTCTTAACTAGGGTAAGCGGTTGCAACAATTATATTAAGAAGGCTATAAAGGACAAGAAATTCATGCCTGCAGGGAGAATATTAGCAGGAAGGGGTTTGGACAAGTATGGTAGGAAGATTACACTTAGTAATTGCTATGTGATGCCTAAAGTTGAGGACAATATCGAATCCATATTTGATACGGCTAAATACATGGCTAGGACCTATTCCTATGGTGGAGGGGTAGGACTTAATCTATCTAAACTAAGGCCTAAGGGAGCAAAAGTAAATAATGCAGCCAATACCACTACTGGTGCAGTATCCTTCATGGATCTATTTTCCCTAGTTACAGGACTAATTGGCATGAAAGGTAGACGGGGGGCTTTGATGCTCAATATGGATTGTAGTCATCCAGATATTGAGGATTTTATCGATGTGAAAAATGATTTAGACAAGGTAAATTATGCCAATATATCCATCAATATTACTGATGATTTCATGAAAGCTGTTGAAGAAGATAGGGAATATGAATTGTATTTCTATGTAGATGCTACTGGTGAAGAAATTAGAAAAGTTGTAAAAGCTAGAGAGCTATTTAGAAAAATAGCGGAAAACAACTGGAATATGGCCGAACCAGGTATATTATATCAAGATCGCATTGATTCTTGGCATTTAATGAGTGAAGACGATAGCTTTGAATTTGCAGGGGTAAATCCTTGTGCTGAGGAGACCTTACCAGGTTATGGTTCCTGTAATCTATCCTCTATAAACCTAAGCGAATTCGTCAAAAACCCATTTACACCTAAAGCAGAATTTGACATTGGAAGATTTGAAGAAATGGTAAGGGAGGGGGTTATCTACTTAAATGAAGTACTAGATGAAAATATGAATCTTCATCCATTGGAGAAACAAAGAGAAATGTCTAGGGATTTAAGGCAGATAGGTCTTGGTCTTATGGGAGTAGCCGATATGTTCATCAAGATGGGAGTCAAATACGGCAGTCAAGAATCTATAGAATTAATCCATCAAATAGGGAAAGTGTTGATAAACGAGGCTTTAAGGCAGTCAGCCCTTTTAGCAGCAGAACATGGGCCCTTCCCTAGATACAAAGAAGAGGCGGTTTTAAAATCACCATTTTTGTTATCCAATGCAGAGGAAGATGTACTTCAATTGATAAAAAAGCATGGTCTAAGAAATTCTCAACTTTTGACTATACCACCAACAGGAAGCATATCTACATTGATTGGATGTAGCAATGGGTTGGAGCCAATATTTCAAGTATCTTATACTAGAAAATCTGAATCCCTTCATCATGAGGACACTTACTATAAGGTGTTTACTCCTATAGTGAAGGAATACATGGATAGAAACGGTATAACCAGGGAAGAGGATTTGCCAGATTTCTTTGTAACTACCTCAAACTTGGATTATAAATCTAGAATAGAAGTGCAAGCGGCATGGCAACAGTATATAGATGCTAGTATATCCTCTACGGTGAATGTTCCCAATGAATTTACTGTGGAAGAAGTAGAAGAACTATATATGTACGCTTGGAAGAAAGGTCTCAAAGGGGTTACCATATATAGGGATGGCTGTGCTAGATCGGGAATACTAATCACAGATAAATCCAAATTAAGCAGACTTGAAGAGATTGAAAAATTGCAGCAGGAAATAGATGAACTGGTGCAAGAACAGTTAAAAGAGGATCCAGATAATTGTCCTATGTGTGGTGGTGTTTTAATCCATAGCGGTGGATGTTCCGAATGTCAAGATTGTGGATATAGTCCTTGTTCAATATAAAAATCCTGCAATTAAGTATAGGGTCTCATATGTTTCTTTGAAAAATGAGACCCTTTGCTAATGCCCAAGATGACATTTAGGTACTCAAATATAGTATAATATCCTTATAGATCTATTTAAAGGAGGTCAATATGGACATCATAGAAGCATTGCTTCAAGTAGTTGAAAAGGGAAAAAAAACAGCAAGGGGAATACTAGATAGGGATTATGAAAACCAAGTTATACAGCAGATGCTTATTCCACCAAAGGCGTCAAATAGGCGAGAAACTACTGAAGAAAAATGGATAAATCAGCTATATCAAGGGGACAATTTAATCATAATGGAAAAATTGCTAGAGGAAGGCTATAGGGAAAAGCTAGATTTAATCTACATAGACCCGCCATTTTTGACCAATGCAAACTACAAAGGAAGAATTGTAGTTGAGAATAGAGATGCTAAAGAAACCCTAGAGTATTTTGCCTATAGGGATACTTGGGAAAGGGGATTTGCAAGTTATCTGGAAATGATATATATAAGATTATATCTACTGAGGGAGTTGTTAAGCCCTAAGGGTACCATATATGTTCACCTAGATTATAGGGCTGTTCACTATGTGAAGATTTTAATGGATGAGATATTTGGAAGAGAAAATTTTTTAAATGAGGTAATATGGGCCTACAAATCAGGAGGAACTAGCAATAGATATTTTTCACGAAAGCATGACAATATATTGGTGTATAGTAAAACTAAAGACTATATATTCAATCCCCAGTTGGAAAAGTCTTATAATCGAGGATTAAAACCCTATGGATTTAAGGGAGTAGAGGAATTTGAAGATGAAATAGGCTGGTATACCTTGGTGAAATTAAGAGATGTATGGCAAATAGACATGGTAGGTAGAACGGCCAAGGAAAGGGTAGGTTATGATACCCAAAAGCCAGAAAAACTATTGGAAAGGATAATCCTCACTTCCTCTAATGAAGATTCTGTAGTTGGAGATTTTTTTGCCGGTAGTGGCACTACCGGTGTAGTAGCAGAAAAGCATAATAGGAGATGGATAATGGTAGATAAAGGCGGCCTTTCTCTTACTACAATCAACAAGCGATTGATAGACAACCAATCTAAAACTTATTGTATTTACAACACCGATATTTCTTCACTGAATAAAGGTAAATTATATATAAAGCATGTGGATATAATAAAAAAAGAAGAACTTCATATACAATTGGATAAATACTACATAGATATAGAAAAAATAGATATGAACAATAAATATAAACAAAAGGTTATGGAAATATTATTAAATGACTCCCTAGCCCTTATAGATTTCATTGGCATAGATATGGATTATGATGGTGAGACGCCTATAATCCATTGGAAGGACTATCGGAGAGGAGATAAGCTATCCATTGAATCCAAAATAAAGTTAAAAAGGGATAGCTTTAGACCAGGACAAAAAATATTCATAAAATCCATCGATATATTTGGACTTCAATCGGATATTGTATTGGAAATAGCTCAGGAAAGGGTGATCATATATTAAAATATAAAAAATAAAATATTTTAATATCCTGTATACTTCTATAATAAAATAGGATATTATTAGCATATAGTATATAAAATATTTTATAAAGGAGAATGATTATGAACAAAAACCATGATGAAAACTGTGGCTGTGGCTGTGAAGACCAACATGGATATCCTGAGGAAATGGATATTATCTACCTTACCCTTGACGATGGTACAGAATTAGAATGTACAGTGCTGGGAATATTTGAAGTAGAGGACTACGAATATATAGCTTTAGTTCCCTTAGATGACGATCAAGTATTCCTATATGGATTTGAAGAAGATGATGAAGGATTTCAATTAATAAACATTGAAGACGATGAAGAATTTGAAACGGTTTCCGAAGCTTTCTATGAATTATTCGTAGAAGAAGATTTAGATTTTTATGATGAAGAGGAAGATTACGACTTATCATTTGATGATGAAGAAGATGAAGAATAAATCAAAAAAATACTTCAGCTAATTAGTTGAAGTATTTTTTTTGTATATATATACTAATAGTATAATCATTTTAGACAATAAAAGAGAAAGGATGATTTCATGAATAAGGAAAAAGATTTTGCAAAATCCTTAATGGATTTTATCCAGGAAAGCCCTAGTTCCTTCCATGCAACAAGCAAGGTAGAAGAAGTACTCATAGAAAAAGGTTTTAAAGAAATAAAATTAGAAGACCAGTGGAATCTACAAAAGGAAGGCAAGTATTACATAGTTAAAAATCAATCTGCTCTTATAGCCTTTGTAGTAGGCAAAGGGGAAGTAGAAGAAGAAGGCTTTAGACTAATAGGGTCCCATACAGATGCCCCAACCTTTAGAATCAAACCTAATCCTGAAATGACAGTAGAAAACAAATATCTAAAATTGAATACGGAAGTATATGGAGGACCAATATTTAATACCTGGTTTGATAGACCTCTATCCTTAGCAGGAAGGGTTACTATAAAAACGGACAATCCTCTAGAACCTGAGAAATTGCTTGTTAATATGAAAAAACCATTGATGATCATACCCAACTTAGCTATCCATATGAATGGAAAGGTAAATGAAGGTGTCAAGATAAATCCTCAAACCGACACTTTACCTTTAGTATCCATGATCGATGATAAATTTGAGAAAGATGGTTTTCTATTAAAACTAATAGCAGAAGAACTGGATATTAAGGTAGAAGACATATTGGATTTTGAACTATTCCTATATGATACAGAAGAGGGATCTCTAGTAGGGCTTAATGAAGAGTTCATATCTATAGGCCGATTAGACGATTTAGCAATGGTTCATGCAGGACTGTATGGTCTTGTAGATAGTCAAGTATCCCAGGCTACCAATGTATTAGTATGCTTTGACAATGAAGAAGTAGGTAGTACTACTAAACAAGGGGCAGCCAGTCCAATGCTCAGGACAGCTTTAGAAAGAATAGCCCTAGCTTTAGGCAAAGATAGAGAGGATTACTATAGAGCCTTATCCAAATCTTTCTTGATATCTGCAGATATGGCCCATGCACTACATCCCAATTATACAGGTAAACAGGATCCAACTAATAGACCGGTAATCAATGGAGGCCCAACCATAAAGATATCTGCTAGACAATCCTATACTACGGATAGTCTATCATCAGCTATTTATGAGGGTATATGTAAGTCCATTGGAGTACCAGTGCAGAAATTTGTCAACAGATCCGATGAAAGGGGAGGCTCTACCATAGGACCTATTTCCTCAACTCAATTGGACATTCCATCAGTAGATATTGGGAACCCAATACTAGCTATGCACTCCATTAGGGAATTAGGGGGAGTATTAGATCACCATTATGTATATAGATCCTTTAAAGAATTTTATAGCTTATAATTAAGGCTTTGGTATAATTAGATAAAAGTATTATATGAGGTGATAGGTATAATGTACAAACTAATCGCCATAGATCTAGACGGCACCTTATTAGATGACAATAAGGATATTCCTAAGGAAAATTTAATATTAATTCATGAACTAATAGACAAGGGATATGAAGTTGTAATTGCCACAGGAAGAAGATATTGGTCGGCAAAACGTCTTGTAAAAGACATAGACAGGTCTTTAATCATATTAGCCAACAATGGCAATATAGTAAGAGACACTCTAGAGGATAAAATAATAATCAAAAAATATTTAGATGCTGAGGACTTTAGGATTCTGATAAAAGAAGGTAGACGAAGAGGTCTACATCCTATAGTTCATGTAGATAACTATGAAGAAGGATACGATATAATAATTGAAATGGAAAAAGAGAATCAAGGATATAACAACTATATATCTCCTGATGAAACAAGATATAGGCAAATAGAGGACTATTTGGAGCTAGAAGACCATAAGATATTAGCAGTCATATATGCGGGAAATAGAAGGGAATTAGAGAGCTTCCATTTAGATATCAACGAAAGACACCCTAATAGATACAATTCTCATGTGATGGAAAATATCCAAGTAGCTGAAGCTCTTTTGGAAGTTATGAATCCACTGGGTTGCAAGTGGCTAAGCCTATTGGAATATGCCAGGGAGAAGGGAATATCCCCTCGAGAGATTATCACCATAGGCGATGACAACAACGATGCCCAGATGATAAAAAATGCTGGCTGTGGTATAGCCATGAAAAATGCCAGCAAACAGGTAAAAGCCGTGGCAGATATTATAACTGAAAAGGATAACAATCAATCGGGGGTTGCTTTTGAATTAAAAAGGGTATTAAAGTTATAGGAAGGGGAGTTGGTAAAGGAATTTAGAAACATAAGGGCAAAAGGTCATGCAGAGAAGGTATTGGATTTTATCAAAAATGAGCTGCACTAGGGGTGTAGCTCTGAAATAATGAGGAGGGATATTTTGAATAGGAAAAAACACCTGTCTATTTTATTAGTACTGATAATTATTTTAAGCAGTTTTCAAATTGGTTTTGCCGTGGATTTAGATAATCCTACGGAATACCATATGGATGTTAAGCTAAACCCTAAGGAAAGCATAGTAGAAGGGGAGCAGAATGTAAAATTTACCAACTCCTATAATGGGGAGCTGAAGGAATTGGTATTCCATCTATATCCAAATTCCTACTCTTCTCAGGAGACCATGCCCACTATTGGTGGCATGTATCTCCAAGATGGGGAACAGTTAAAGGAAGAGGAAAAGGGATATATTAAAATACAAGAAGTACATATCAACAACAAAAAGGTCAAGTATACAGCTGATGATCAAATCCTTAAACTAAAGATGGAGAAGCCAATAAAAAAAGGTGAAAAGGTAGATATAAGGATCAAGTTTACATTAAAGGTTCCACAAGGAAATCAACGTATTCACCATATTAATGATACCTATTCCCTAACCAATTGGTATCCTATTCTATCCATATACGATGAGAAGACTAAAAAGTGGGATGAAAACCCTTACCATCCCATAGGTGAATCCAATTATAGTGATGTATCTAACTATTATGTTAAATTAACTGTACCTAAGAACATGGTAGTAGCTCCTACAGGAACTATAGTAGAGGAAAAGATAATAGGAGAGAACAAGGTCTTAAGCCTAAAGGCAGAAAAGGTGAGGGATTTTGTAATCCTCATGAGTCCTAATTACAAGGTAAAGACCAAAGAAGTAGATGGTATAAAGATTAGTCATTATTATATGAAGGATCAAGGAAAATCAGGGGATAAAACTGCAGAGATTATACTAGACGAAGTAGCCAAAACCGTAAAATTTATGAACAAAACCGTAGGTAAATATGCCTATGATGAATTGAGAATAGGGGAAACTTTTCTTTCCGGAGGGGCTATGGAATACCCCCAAGTAATTCAGATGGGTAGATATGGGGATCTATCCAAGGTAGATTTAAAGGATCAGGCACCCTTTACTATAGAAGCTGCTGTCCATGAAACCATGCATCAATGGTGGTATGTAGGGGTAGGGAACAATGAGTTTAAAGAACCCTTCTTAGATGAATCCTTAACCGTGTTTATGACCGCCTATTATTTTGAACAGGAATATGGGAAATATCACGAAAATAGCGTTGCCTATGCTGTTAGAAATTATATATATCCCTCCACTACGCTGACGTTAAATAGTAGTGTAGATGAATTTAAGGATTGGGGAAACTATGGACAGGTAATATATAACGGCAAAGGTCCAGCCTTCTTTGAGGATTTAAGGCAAAGATTAGGAGAAGAGAAGTTTCTGGAAATCCTTCAAACCTATTATGAAAGATATCTATTTAAAAATGCTACCATAGATGGATTATTAGGTGTAATAGATGAAGTAGGGGGAAAGGATATAGGTAAAGCCATGGCAGAAGCCATAGAGGACCCTAATTATTATCCTCAAGATATAGAATTGACCCAGGAAGAAAGAATGGATTTATATAGGAATATGGAAAAACGTCAACTGAAGAGAATGGTAGAGGAAAAGGGACTGATAATAGGAAGCATCGTCCTTAGAGGTTTAGAGGGAGAAAAGATAGTGTTAGTAAAGCCTGCCTATGTTAAGAAAGGCGGTCCACAGGATACAGATGGATTTATAAACTTTTTTAAGACTAACTTGGAGATGGAATATGGCATAGACTTAGAAGTCCTAGAGGAAAAGAAGCTTACAGAAGAAGATAAGAAGGAAAATCTAGTAATAATAGGTTATCCTAAAAAACATAGTCTGATGAAAGATCTATCATCTAAATTACCTATAAGGATGGATTTGGATACTATAGATATCAATGGAGTATCTATAAAAAATGAAAATGTTTCAGGCAGTTTTATAGCAGAAAATCCTTACAATCCTAAGAAGTTAGCTTTAATAATATTTATGGATGAACATGAAGCTGCAACAAAGGCAGATGAACCCGATTTAACATATGATACCATGTACATGTACAATCCAATATATCAAAATAGTAACCAATTTATAATAAATACAGGAGACATAGAAATTCAGGGAATGTACCAATAGAAAGGTGAATTTATATGAATATATCAGTATACAATGTTTATTCCCAGTATCTAAAGGATAAATTTGGAGAAAAGGTATATAAGCTTCCCATAAGCCTACCTCTTACTTGTCCCAACAGGGACGGGTGTGTAGGTACTGGTGGCTGTATATACTGTGGTGAGGAAGGAGGTTCCTTTGAGAACCTTCCCAATACCCTCTCCGTAAGAGAACAAGTAGAAAAGAACAAACAATATATAGAAGGGAGGTACAAAGCTAAAAAATTTATATCCTACTTTCAATCCTTTACCAATACTTATATGCCTTTAGAGGATTTTAAAGAACAAATAGAAGAATCCATAGTAGAAGATGTAGTAGGCATATCCGTATCCACTAGACCAGATTGCATACAGGATGAATACCTAGAGTATCTAGCCTATATTGGAGAAAAATATGATTTGGAAATAACTGTAGAACTAGGTCTACAGACGGTAAACTACCATACCTTAATGAAGATAAATCGAGGGCATTCTTTAGCCGAATTCATAGACGCCGTAATCAGAAACAAAAAACATGGCATTAGAACTTGTGCCCATTTGATACTAAATCTTCCTTGGGATAACACCCAGGATGCAATAGAAAATGCCAAAATACTCTCTGCTCTAGGGGTTGAGGAGGTGAAGCTTCACGCCCTATATATAGTAGAAGGGACTGAACTAGGTAGGATGTACAAAGAAGGAGAGATTTCCTTAATATCTAAGGAGGAGTATATGGAAAGGGTAATTACCTTTCTAGAACACTTAGACGAAAACATAGTAATCCAAAGGATTATAGGCCGAGCGCCAGAGGAAAATTCTTTATTCGTCAACTGGAATGAATCCTGGTGGAAGATCAGGGATGAAATAGTAGCTGAGATGGAAAAAAGAAATACTAAACAAGGGATCAAGTGTAACTATCTAAATGGAAAGGCTCTGAAAAAAATTATTAAAAAATAAAAAAATTACTCAAAAAAAAGAGGAAAATGAAAAATAATGTAGAATAATATAATATAGAGTCATATAAATAAAAGTGGAGGTGGTTTATATGGTCAAATTTATATTAGGCCCAAAGGGCAGTGGAAAAACTAAATGGCTAATAGATAAAGCCAACGAGGATATTAAGGAAGGTAATGGAAACATCATCTTTATCGATGTAGACGATAATCATATATTTAGTCTTAATTATGCTGTAAGACTTATTAATGCCATGGAGTTCAATATAAAAAATATTGAATCTTTCTATGGCTTTTTGTGTGGAATAATAGGCAGGGATTACGATGTAAAAAAGATATATGTAGATAGCATATACAAGGTTATACCTTTAGAAATCCAGGACTTAGAAAAGCTTAAAGGGGATCTAGAATTGATATCGGAGAAGTTTGAAACGGAATTTTATATCAATGTGGAATATATGCTAGAAGATATGCCAGAGGGTTTAAAGGACAACTGTATAGAACTAGGAGTAGAATAAGGCAGGGTAATCCTGCCTATCTTCTTGGTCCTATATATTAAATTTTAAAAAGGAACCATTTGCAGGTATCTATTTCATATTTCAATTCATATATTTTTTGAGTATTGTGTATTATACTTTGGCATCTATATAGGATCATCCTATTACCTGCAATCTTCTCTTCCTCGGCAAACAATATACGATCTACTTTTATCACCTTGTATGTATCATTTTCATCCACAAGCCTATACCTAAGGGGGATTGGTTTTTTCTCTGTGGTAAACCAAGCGATCATCTCTATTGGCTTCATCAATATCTTCATGATATCCCTCCTAAAAGATACTAGACATCATAGGATAATCCTTTTCTGCAACTACACCACCGATAATAGGATTTATACCAGAATGTAGAAAACAAGAGCGAATCACAGAATTATATCCATATCGATACCTTATACTATCTATGGTTTGATCCAATATTTCCTCCCTTTCATCATAATCCTCTAGCAAGGATAGCTGGCAGAACTCATTAGAAGAAAGTTCAGATATGCTTATAGAAAAACGCCTTATAGCTTCTCCATTCCACATTGCATCAAATAGTTTTTTTGAAACCCTATATATAATATTGGTAGAATCCGTAGGCGTATCCAATTTTATTTGATGGGAATAGGAATGAAATTGATCATTTTTTAAGGATACAGAAATCACTCTTCCCCTTTGTTCTATATCCCTAAGTCTCATCCCTACCATCTCTGACAAACCTAATAGGAACATATAGCATTCCTCTTTGTTATCTACATCATAGGAAGTAGTAGTTGAATTACCTATGGATTTAACAGGAGGCGGACAATTCCTCACAGGGGAATCCTCTATTCCATTGGCATATTCCCATAGAGTCAAGCCTGGTTTTTTAAGCCAAGAATACATATATTCTCTATCCAGTTTAGCCAACTCTCCTATGGTAAATACTCCCCTTTTATTTAGCTTGGTTTTGGTTCTAGCCCCTACCATAAACAATTCCTCTATTGGCAATGGCCACATTTTATCTTCTATTTCATAATAAAATAAGGTATGGATTCTATCAGGTTTTTTAAAATCAGAAGCCATTTTTGCTAATAGTTTATTGGGACCTATACCTATATTTACTGTAAAACCCAATTCCCTTTTAATTCTATCCTTGATTTCATAAGCAGTATCCAAAAAATCCTCTCCATCAATATAAGAATAGTCCATAAACACTTCATCGATAGAATACCTTTGTATATAAGGAGAGTATTCTTTCAGTAAATCTACCATACTGCTACTGGCCTTGATATATAACTCATAATTCGGGGGTACAATGGTTAGATTAGGACATTTTTGTCTAGCTGAATAGATACTTTCTCCCGTCAAAATTTTATATTCTTTTGCAGGTATGGATTTAGCCAGTACTATACCATGTCGTTTTGATTCATCTCCTCCTACTATTGAAGGTATATCCCTTAAGTCCACCCTTTTTCCTTGCTGTAACCCATATGCTGCCTCCCAAGAGACATAGGCAGAATTAACATCTATATGAAATATAATCCTATGTTTCACAAATATCCCTCCTAGGATCATTATAACAGAACATATGTTTTGTGTAAATAGGATTTTAATATTTTTATTAAAAAAGCAGAGGAACCTTATTTGGATAAGGTTCCTCTGCTTATCTAAACATCTATTTACTTTACCCTTCCATACCTGAGTCATGGGGCCTAAAAGTAGCACAATCGGTTTCTTCAGTAGTTGAGGCATTCCTTGGTTGAATTTCAATCTTATGAGCTCCACATTGGTCCTCTAGTAAATGATAGTGACAAGTATTCACTATGCATTTTACACCATCAAGAGGTTCTTTGTTATTATCCTTATGCATAATTTTTCCCTCCTTATATATTAAGACTATTGCTAATACCTATAACTATTTTGTGTTCTTTTAATAAAATTATACGATGGGTTATTTTAATAATTTTAAAAATAGTATAGAATATAATATATAAAGGGAAAAGGAGAATTATATGAGTAAAAAAGAGAGATTAGACAAGATACTTTCCAACATGGGATACGGTAGCAGGAAAGATGTACAGAAGATTATAAAAGAGGGCAGAGTTGAGGTAAATAGCCACATTATCAATAAAAAGGATTTCAAACTAGATCCGTACGAAGACATAGTTACTCTTGATGGATATAGAGTACTCTATAGGGAATATATTTATCTAATGATGAACAAGCCAAAAGGCTTAGTTTCATCTACAGATGATCCAGTCAATAGAACGGTGCTAGACATAATAGATGAGGAATATATTATATTCAATCCCTTCCCTGCTGGAAGGCTAGATAAGGATACGGAAGGCTTATTGCTACTTACCAATGATGGCAAACTTGCCCATGAACTTTTATCCCCTAAAAAGGAAGTGAAAAAAACCTATTATGCAGAAGTTCACGGTTTTGTAGAGGAAAAGCACAAGGCATACTTTCAACAGGGAATTATATTAGACGATGGATACAAGACTTTACCATCAACATTGGAAATACTTGAATCTAACATGTATTCTAAAGTTAAACTATCCATTAAGGAAGGAAAATATCATCAGGTAAAGAGGATGTTTGAAGCCCTCAATATGAAAGTAGTATATCTAAAGAGAATATCTATGGGGCCACTAAAACTAGATGAGACCCTAAATCCAGGTGAATATAGGGAATTAACAGAAGAGGAAATCAAATTACTGAAAGAAAAAACTTAAAGTTTATGATATAATTTAATTAAATATAAAATTATATTTAGATAGGGTGTTATAATTGGCGTATTATAAAAGTAAGGGTATATTTGATACATTTTTTGAGAATAGAAGCTCCCTTATCATTCAATATAGCAACGGGGATATTTCGAAAAAGGAGTTTTTAGAATCTAACTTTGACTTTGTACAAGAGATGGATATAAAACCTTTTACTAAAATCGATAGTTATGAAAAGGGGATGTACAATTATCAATATTTCAACGTGTTGGCAAAATATTATACTATGTTAGCTAAGGATATTAGAAGATCAGGAAAACATGATAAATATTATACCTACTATAAAAACATGGGCAATCATTATTATCATGAAAAAGATAAGGCTACATTACAATTGCTAAGACATTTAGAATTTCAAAATGTAGAAGCTTATTTCATAAAAGTAGAGTCGAAATTTTTAAGGGACAAATTATATGAAATAGTACTATTGGATTATAAGGAGGCCATATTTCATTCTAAGAGCTATTGGCTATTGAGGATCCTAAGGGAAGAGGGAGTATTCATCGAAGGAAAGAAGAAGTCCTTAATAGATGGTTATATAAACGAAAGATATTGATTATAAAAGAGAAAACTCTTTTCTGGCAACAATACAAACCAGAAAAGAGTTTTTTATTTAGTAAGTATCTCTAGTATTTTCTCCATAGAGCTATCTTTAGGTATCTCAAAGTCTCCATACTTTAACTTGGTTTCTAAATTTAAATCAATAGCTTTTTGAACAAAGGCATTTTTGTCCTCGACTAGGCCACTATCCTCTAGAATGCTTCCGATCTTAGATGGCAATGAGCCAGCAGGTATACTAATCTTAACTATTGTACCTGAATTTTTATCCTTTGGATCTTTCTCATCTTCGTTTTCCCAGGTATCTTCTGGCTTTTCCTGGTTTGTCTTACTATCCTCAACAAGGCTAGAACCCCTATTAGTAGCTTGTCCTTCAGATTTTGAAGAAGATGCACCCATACTATCCTTAGTAAACAGTCCGCCTAATCTCCAATTGATAATCAAAGCAACTATCACAATTACTAGAACCATCATTATGTAATCTATACCATCGTATAGAATATCTTTCAATCCTTCAAAAAAATTTTTCATAAAAATTCACCTCTTTAAATGGCTTTTCACGAAATTAGGGTTTTGAATTTTATTTATTGTATAATATAATTATAACACAAGAATATAGAAAAGGTGATAAAAGTTTGAGAGAGTTAATTATTGGTAAAAATGAAGCAGAGCAAAGGTTAGATAGATTTTTAAAAAAATATTTTTCCCAAGCGCCTCAGAGCTTTATATACAAAATGCTTAGGAAAAAGAATATTAAGCTAAATGGCAAAAAGGCTAATCCAGATACTATGATAACAGAAGGGGATATTATTCAATTGTATCTTGCTGATGAAACCATAGAAAAATTCAAGGGAAAAGACGAGATAATAAATAGTCCATTAATTCCTAATATAATATATGAAGATGATAATACAATATTAATAAACAAGCCAGTAGGTATACTATCCCATTCAGCTAATAAGGACTATGGAAACAATATAGTGGACAGCATGATCCATTACCTCCATGTAAAAGGGGAATACAATCCAAGAATTGAAAAGACCTTTACTCCATCTATTTGTAATCGCCTAGACAGAAACACTAGTGGCATCATCATAGGGGCAAAGAACTACGAGGCCCTAAGAATGATAAACGAAGGAATAAAAAAGGAGGAAATCCATAGATATTACAAGACCATAGTTAAAGGGGTTGTCAATAAAGAAATAATATTAGAAGGATATCTGGTAAAGGATGAAGAATTAAACAAGGTAAAAGTCTTAAAAGACAATATAGAAGGCTCTAAAAAAATCATCACTAGAATAGTACCCATAGCTAATTCTAAGGAATATAGCTTATTGGAAATACAATTGATCACTGGGAGAACCCATCAAATTAGAGCACATTTAAGCTCTATAGGACACCCAGTTATAGGGGATGTAAAATATGGAGATAGAAAGACAAACAGATACTTCAGGGAAAAATATGGGCTAGAAAGCCAATTTCTCCATAGCTATAAGGTAGTATTCCATGGATTAGATGAGTCTTTAAATTATTTGAACAACAGACAGTTCATAGGAAAGTCTGATAAAAAGTTTAATAAAATTGAAAAAGAGCTATTTCAAATGAAACAAGAATAGGGGGAATTCAATATGGGAAAGAAGATAAAAGTCTATGTAGAAGGCATAGGAGAAGTATATGCCCAAAAGGATACCACATTAAAGGAACTATCTAAAGAAGTTTACGGAAAAGATTATAAAAGATACCTGGGAGCAAGGATAAACAACGAAATATATCACATGAGGAAAAAGGTACAAGAGGATATGTATATAAAGTTTTTGGATAGTAGCGATAAGGATGGACATAGAATCTATATAAGGACTATCTCCGCCGTATTCATAATGGCTTGTAAGGAAATATTTCCTGATTGTACAGCTAAAATAGAACATTCTTTAGGCAAGGGATTGTATGCAGAATTGGAAAAGGACAAATCCATAAACTTTAGCGAAATAGAGTTGATAAAATCCAAGATGAAAGAAATAGTCCAAAGGGATCTACCCATTATAAGGGAAAAGGTACCCTATGAAGAAGGTATGACCTTATTTCAGGAACATGGTCATGAGGACAAGATAAGATTGTACAATACTTTAGATAGGGAAAAAATACAAATATATAGAATTGGAGACCATGTAGACGGTTTTTATGGATACTTGGCTCCTTCTACAGGCTATGTAGATGTATTTGACTTAAAGTATTACTATCCAGGTATTATCATACTATTTCCAACTAGAAAGAGCCAAAACAAGCTACCGGAATTCAAAGAGCAGAAAAAACTAGGCAAGGTATTTAAACAAGCTACCGAATGGGCAGATATATTGGATTTGGCCTATGTAGGTTCGCTAAACGAGAAGATATACAATGGAGATATCAATGAAGTAATAAGGGTATCAGAAGCCTTACACGAGAAAAAAATCGGTCAAATAGCCGATATGATTTGCCGAGATGACGATATAAATATGATATTAATAGCTGGGCCTTCTTCTTCAGGGAAGACCACTTTTGCCCAAAGATTAGCTGTTCACCTAAAGGTTAATGGAAAAAGACCAATATCCATATCAGTAGATGATTATTTCGTCGATAGAGAACTAACTCCTCTAGATGAAAAGGGTGAATACGATTTTGAAGCCTTAGAAGCCATAGATCTAGAGCGTTTCAACGAAGACCTAGTCAAATTATTAGAAGGAGCAGAAATAGAACTACCTAAGTTCAACTTTATAGCTGGAAAATCTGAAATGTCAGGTATAAAAATAAAGGTAGATAAAGATCATCCCATAATAGTAGAGGGAATCCATGGATTAAATCCTAGACTAGCTACCTACATTCCAGAAAAGAACAAATTTAAAATATATATATCTGCTCTAACCCAATTAAATATCGATGCCCACAATAGGATTTCCACCACCGATACTAGACTTATAAGAAGAATGGTAAGAGACAATATGTTTAGAGGAAACGATGTATTTAGAACCTTTGAGCTATGGGAAGGGGTTACTAAGGGGGAAGAAAAAAACATATTCCCCTATCAGGAGGAAGCAGATGTCATGTTTGATTCAGCCTTAGTTTATGAATTATCAGTACTGAAAAAGCATGCAGTACCTCTACTAAAGGCGGTAGACAACAGCAGTATATACTATTCAGAATCTAAAAGGCTATTGAGGTTTTTAAACTATTTTATGGATATAGAAGATGAAAAGATAATTCCACCTAATTCTATTTTAAGAGAGTTTGTAGGCGGCACTTATTTTGATATTCACTGATAAGGGACAGGACAATGAAAATACTGTTAATTTTATTATTAATAGTCAATATAATCAATCCTAAAATTGCATGGAAAATAGGCGAAGGTTGGAAGTATAAAAATGTAGAACCATCTGATGCATATTTATATTATACAAGGGCTATCTCTATAATAATATTGTTATTCATGTTAGTAGCCTTGTGTATAGGGGACTAGTAGAAAAAAAGGGGGCTATTATATGGAGAATATATTAGATAGATTAATAGAGGAAAATAGATATTTAGTTCAGTATGGAAAAGTGGCCGATTATATACCAGCCCTATCCAATGCAAATCCCAATGACATTGGGATTTGCATTATGAATATGGAGGGAGATATCTACCATAGTGGAGATTATACTAAAAAGTTTACCATCCAGAGTATATCAAAGGTCATATCCTTGATGTTAGCTATCATGGATCGGGGAAAAGATAGGGTGTTTGAAAAAGTAGGCGTGGAACCTACCGACGAACCCTTTAATTCCTTCTACAAATTGGATTTATATGAAGGAGAAAAACCCTCTAATCCCATGATAAATGCTGGAGCGATAGTCACGACATCTTTGATAAAGGGGCAAGGAGATGAAAAATTTATTAGGTTGTTAAACCTAATTAGATATATTACTGAGGACGAAAGTATATCCTATAACAAGGAGGTATATCTATCGGAAAAAAAGACCGGCAATAAAAACAGGGCTATAGCTTATTTGTTAAAAGATAAAGGGCTAATAGAAGGGGATGTAGAGGAGATATTAGATATCTATTTCAAACAATGTTCCATAGAAGTAGATTGTATCCATTTAGCTAGAATAGGCGCCTTCTTTGCAAACAAATGTAAAATTATCAATAGAGATGAACAACTATGCCCAAAGGAAATAACAGCCATAGTAATGGCTGTAATGACCACCAGTGGCATGTATGATTTTAGTGGACAATACGCCTTAGAGGTAGGCATACCATCTAAATCTGGTGTAGCAGGAGGTATATTGGCATCAGTACCTAATAAATATGGCATAGGGGTATATGGGCCTGCCCTAGACAAATATGGCAATTCCATAGCTGGCTATGGAATACTCAAAAGCTTTTCCCAGGAGCTAGGCTTAAGTATTTTTCTGTAAATAGTTTTTCTCCAAAATACAAGCCGTATGAGGTGATGGGATTGAAAACCAAGTACAAACTAATAGCCATTATAGTGCTTTTAATTATAGCTATATATCTACTAAAAACCCAACCTAAGGAATATCTCAAAGAAAATAATGAAGAGGAGGAGATGAATATTCCCATAGATGAAAGAACTTTAACCCTTGAAGATGGGGAATTTTGGATCAGCAAGATCCAGCCCAAAGACCAGCTACTAATGAATTCCACAGATATAGAAGAATATAACAAAAGGAGCTTTCAAAAAGAGGAATCCCTGATGGATTTAAGAGAACATGAAGCCAGCGCAGATAAGGAGGATATCCTATCACTAATACAAAGCCTGAGCAAAGTACCTAAGGAGGAAAGGTATGATTCCAATGGAAATTTAATGGATAAGGATTTCTACAACCATCTAATATCCAATATGAATTTAGATTCCATTGAGGACAGGGTTCATATTCAATATGGCATTGCTATAAATAGGACCATGATAAGAACCTTTCCTACCTTTGAAACCTCCTATAACAAAAAAGACGATTATCAATTTGATAGATTTATGGAAACAGCCATCTATCCTTGGGAACCCTTGATCCTATACTGGGAAAGTAGAGATGGACTATGGTATTTTGGCAGAACGTACAATTATATAGGTTGGATACCTAAAGAGGATGTGGCTCTAGGAGACAGGGATGAAATATTTCATCTAACCCATAGCCAGGATTTTCTAATGGTTATAGACAGGCAGATATCCATAGACGATACATTGTATGATATGGGAGTTCGAATACCATTAATAGATGAAGGGGATAACAGCTATAGGATATTGATCCCTAAAAAAGGAGATAAAGACAATTTATTTTTTATAGAAAAGGAATTGGCGAAATCTAATAGCCTCCATCAAGGTTATCTACCTTATACTAAAGAGAACATACTACTACAAGCCTTCAAATTTAAAGACGAAGAATACGGGTGGGGTGGTATGAACAACACCAGGGACTGCTCAGCTTTCATCATGGATATTCACAGAAGCTTCGGAATTATGTTACCTAGAAATACCATAGACCAAGGAAAAAATAATATAGGCAAGCTATATGACTTTAGCTCTATGAGAACCCTTGGCGAAGGATTGGAAGCTTTAGAGACATTGCCTCCAGCTAGCATACTATACATGCCAGGCCATACTATGCTATATTTAGGTCAGCATGAAGGCAAACACTATATGATACATCAGTTTGCTGGCTATTACGAGGAAACAGAAGGAGGCTTAGAATATATTTCAGTTATGAAAACCGCTGTAACCCCTGTAGACATTAAAGCCTCATCAGAAAAAACCTATATTGAGATGGTATATTTAGCAAAGGAGTATATCCCCTAGGGGATATACAGCAGTGCTTTAATATTATACTAGGATAAATTGAATCTTAGTGGTATAATCTTATTAATATATTAATAGAGGTGGAGTTTATCATGAAAATTAAAGATGTACAGGTAGGTGAAATCAGCATCCCATTAAAAAAACCCTTCAAAACTGCTTTGAGGGAGGTAGAGGTATTAGAAAATGTAGTGGTAAAGATTACAACGGACACAGGCCATATTGGTTATGGTGAAGCTGCCATTACGCCTGTTATTACAGGAGATATTATGGGTTCTATTAAATGGGCTATAATGGAGCATATAGGCCCCAATATAACGAATAGATCCATAGAAAATTTCGAAGAGCTAATGTATATACTGGACAATTCCCTAGTAAACAATTCAAGCCCTAAAGCAGCAGTAGATATGGCACTATATGATTTGTATGGCCAGTTATATAATATACCGGTTTACAAGTTATTAGGTGGCTTTAGAAATGAAATAACTACGGATATAACCATAAGTGTCAATGAACCGGAAGAGATGGTAGAAGACAGTCTAGAGGCCATTGAGAAAGGCTATGAAACCTTGAAGATAAAAGTAGGCAAGGATTGGAGAAAGGACTTAGAAAGGCTAAAGGCTATACGAAAAGCTGTTGGATATGATAGACAGATTAGAATCGACGCCAATCAAGGTTGGACTCCTAAGGAAGCGGTAATGGTCATAAGACATATGGAGGATTTAGATCTGGATATAGAACTTGTAGAACAACCGGTTAAAGCCAAGGATCTAAAGGGTTTAAAATTTGTAAGGGACAATGTAAATACCCTTATACTTGCTGATGAAAGTTGTTTTTCGCCTTTGGATGCAATAAATATAATACAAAATAGAGCGGCAGACATGGTAAATATAAAGTTGATGAAAACTGGAGGAATACACAATGCTTTAAAAATATGTCACATAGCGGAGATCTTCCAGGTAGAATGTATGATTGGCTGTATGATGGAAAGCAAAATTGGGTTGACGGCAGCTACCCATCTAGCAGGAGGTAAGAAGAATATAACCAAATTCGATCTAGATAGTCCCAATCTATTAGCAGAAGACCCTATTGAGGGAGGTGCTATATACCAGGAATATAAGATAAAGCTGGAGGATAGGCCAGGTTTTGGATTCGACGAACTGGAAGATGTAATATACGACTAAAGGGTGATTAGGTGATTTATAATTCTGAATACTTTACAAAACTATTTACCAATATGATGTCCGAGGGTTTCATTGTCATAGATAAGGATGGAATCATCCAGATATATAATGATAAAGCCAAGGATATTTTTGGTATATCCCACAACCAACAGATAAGTCATGGCAAAGGTCAAATCAAAAAAGGAGATATTGTTATAGTTGGAGACAATTCCTTGGGTCGAGACGATGGAAATTTAGACTCCACATCTCTAAAATGTTTGGGAATAGAAGATGAAAACATACAAAAAGGTGATGCCCTAATAGCTGTAGGATTGCTTCATCAACCTGGAGTTCCTCCTATATATAAATACTTAAAAAAGGAGAATATAGAAGATACTTTTAAACTAAATACCAATTATCTAGGAATTAATGTAGGAGTGAGTATAGATTTTGTCAACAAGATAGTTACCATTGAAGTAGATGGTGAAAAATTTTCCATGAACTATATAAATGCTATAGGCCATATGGTATTAATAGACGGAAGAACTAAGAAGATGAAATTTTACCAAGCCCAAGGCTATACGGCTAGGGGCGAAAGCATAAATGATATATTGAAAGGCGGTCAATATAGAGCCAAGGGGGAAAACACGGAAGTATTAAACGTTATAGGCAAAAATATATTTGAAATCCATCCAGGCAGTACTACTATCAATGAATTCTATAGGGTGGCCAAAGGTGAAAATATCAGCTATATAGACCAATTTAAGGAGATAAATGGATTTCCTACCATGTGCACCTTGATGGCTGTAGATAAGGATGGAAAGAGGATAGGTGCTGCACTAAAAGTAGAAGATATATCGGAAATAAAAAGAATAATCAGCGAAAGGGACGAAGCTCTTTTGGATTTGGAAAGGATGGAAGGGCAACTAAAAGAAGAAGAGGTTTTAGAAAAAGCTTTTCCTAATATATTAGGGGAGAGCAGAGAGATAAACCATGTGAAAAAGCTAGCCCTAAAAGCCTCTAAGACAAATTCTACCGTATTAATACTAGGAGAAAGCGGCACAGGAAAAACCGTATTAGCAAAATCAATTCACCAAAATAGCAGATTTAAAGACAAGCCTTTTATACATGTAAACTGTGGAGCTATACCTGGTACCCTTTTGGAATCAGAACTATTTGGATATGAAAGAGGAGCATTTACTGGTGCTAGGAAGGAAGGAAAAATAGGATACTTTGAAATGGCCAATGGAGGAACCATATTTCTAGATGAAATTGGAGACATCCCACCTAATTTACAGGTGAAATTATTGCAAGTTCTTCAAGATAAGTCTTTCTATAGGGTAGGAGGAATGGAAAAGGTACAAGTAGATATTAGGGTCATTGCCGCAACCAACAAAAATTTAGAGGAGGAAATGTTAGAAGGAAGATTCCGAGAAGACCTATACTATAGGATCAATGTGTTTCCCATATGGATACCTCCCCTAAGGGAGAGAATAGAAGATATTCACCTATTAGTGGATGAAATATTGCCTAGAATATGTAGGGAAGTGGGAGGCGAAGATAAGAGAATATCTGCAGAAGCTATGAACCTACTTACTAAATATGATTGGCCAGGTAATATAAGGGAGTTAGAAAACATATTAGAAAGGGCTATTAATCTATCGGAAGGCAAGGCTATATTATCCAAACATATAGCCATAGATGTGGGTCAGGAAGAAACTAATTTTAAGGGAATAACTCCATTAAAAGAAGCTGTTCAGAACTATGAAAAGAAATTGATTCAAAGAGCCTTAGATCATTATGATGGGGACAAGAAAAAAACCATGAAAGCTTTAGATATTAGCAAGACTACCCTCTATGAAAAAATAAGGAGATATGAAATATAATAGAATGAATACGGATATTGGGAAAGATTCTGAACAGAGGGGCTGGGAGGCCCTAGGCAGCATAAATTATCAGAATATTTTGTCAATGGTTAAAACTACTTCAATGGAAAAGAGATTTTTTGGAAAGGGGTTAGTTGTTTATATCTAGATAATATATTGAGGAGGGATAATGTGAAAAGACTAATAGCTTTGATGATGGCATTGTTAGTACTTATGACTGGATGTTCAGGAGGTAAAAAAACCTCTGGAGAAAATATAGCTGCAATTCAGGAATACACATCGTAATCAACAATATTCCTACTACCATAGTCCTTATACTATTAACCTATATCATGAAACCTAGCGTATCCACTATGATATTTGCCATGTGCATGACAGGATGGTTAGGCATGGCCAGATTTGTTAGGAATCAAATAGTCATCATAAGGGACAGGGAATACAATTTAGCCTCCAGATGTTTAGGAACCCCTACTAGAAGGATCATATTTAGAAATTTACTTCCCTATTTGGTTTCCGTTATAATGTTAAGAATGGCCTTAGCTATTCCAGCTGCCATAGGTTCTGAAGTATTTCTAACTTATATTGGATTAGGTCTTCCTACCAGTATTCCATCCTTAGGAAACCTAATCAATGAAGGTAGACATGTTATGATGGTGCCAGCATTACGCTATCAATTGATATTTCCAGCTATTGTACTTTCTCTTATCACCATATCCTTCTATGTAATAGGTAATGTATTTGCTGATGCAGCGGATCCAAGAAATCATGTCTAGGAGGGATATATATGAAAAGAGATAAGGTCATACTATCCGTAAAAAATTTAGTCATTAAATTTAATTTACGAGGGAATATATTAACTGCCATCAGAGAAGCCTCTTTAGACCTATATGAAGGTGAAAGCCTAGCTATTGTAGGGGAATCTGGGGCTGGTAAATCCGTCCTTGTTAAAAGCTTCATGGGATTACTAGATACCAATGGTTGGATTGATTCTGGAAGCATAATATATAAAGGAGAGGATCTTGCTACCTATGAGGTAGAAGATGATTGGATAAACCTTCGAGGTAAAGAATTTGCTATGGTATTTCAAGAGCCTATGACCTCCTTAAACCCATTAAAGACCATAGGGAGTCAAGTGGAAGAAGCGGTAATACTCCATCAAGGTTTAAAGGGAGATAAGGCAAAAGAAGTCACTCTTCAAATGCTAGAAGATGTAGGCATACCAGAGGCTGAAAAACGGTACTACCAATATCCCCATGAATTTTCAGGAGGCATGAGACAAAGGGTAGTAATAGCTATCGCCATTGCCTGTAAGCCTAAGATACTCATCTGTGATGAACCTACTACTGCTTTAGATGTTACTATTCAGGCTCAAATATTAAATCTATTGAAAGAATTACAGAAAAAGTACAATCTAACCACCATATACATCACTCATGATTTGGGGGTGGTAGCCAATATTGCAGATAGAATTGCAGTAATGTATGCAGGAGATATCATAGAAATTGGGACTTCTGAAGAAGTGTTTTACAATCCTCAACATCCCTACACATGGGCATTGCTTTCTTCTTTGCCTCAACTAGGGGTTAAAGGTGAACTATTGTATGCCATAAAGGGTACACCGCCAAATCTGTTTAATGAAATCAAAGGTGATGCCTTTGCTCCACGTAATAAAAAGGCATTGAAAATAGATTTTATTAAAAGACCTCCCTATTTTCAAGTAAGCCCTACCCACAAAGCTAAAACTTGGCTATTAGATCCTAGGGCACCAAAGGTAGATCCCCCTGATTTTATAGCTAATTTACGTCGACAATGGAGGGAGGGTGGAGATGAAGGACTTTAGAAAGGAAATTCTATTAGAAGTAAAAAACTTACGGGTGGAATTTGGCAAGAAAAGAAAGGACAAATTTGTTGCTGTAGACGGTGTATCTTTCCATATATACAAAGGAGAAACCTTTGGATTAGTAGGGGAATCAGGATCAGGCAAAACTACTATTGGTAGAGCTATTGCCCGTATAAACGAAACTGCTAGTGGCGAAATTTTCTATAAAGGACAGAAGATAAATGGAAAGATTAGCAAGGAACTAGACAAACAATTGACTAGAAAAATTCAGATGATATTTCAAGATCCTATGGCCTCATTAAACGAAAGAGCTAAGGTAGACTATATTGTATCTGAAGGATTATACAATATAAAAAACTACAAAAATGAAGAAGAAAGGAAGTCCAAAGTAGAAAAAGCCCTATTGGATGTAGGGTTGTTACCAGAATTTGTTTCCCGCTTCCCCCACGAATTCTCTGGAGGTCAGAGGCAAAGAATAGGCATTGCTAGGGCCTTGGTAATGGAACCGGAGTTTATCATCGCTGATGAGCCTATTTCTGCCTTAGACGTATCCATACGGGCCCAAGTGTTAAACCTGCTATCGGAGCTTCAAAAGGAAAAGAATCTAACCTATTTGTTTATCGCCCATGACCTATCGGTAGTGAGATTTATTACCGATAGACTGGCAGTAATCCATAAGGGCAAAATAGTAGAATTAGCTGAAACGGACAAACTATTTGAAAATCCATTGCACCCCTATACTAGAGCCCTACTATCAGCTATCCCTATACCCGATCCTATTAAAGAAAAGAAAAAAACTCTGGAAGTATATGATCCAAACTGTCATAATTATAGGAAGGATCCAGCAAAGTGGATAGAAATAGAGCCAGGGCACTTTGTATTGGCCAATGAGGAGGAAATGGAAGAATATATGAATAGATTAGCAGGGGGGAGTTGTAATAAATATTTTAAACCAAGAACATCAGGATTATAGGAAGGGTTAAAAGAAATAGCTAATGTATTTAAAATTTAAACAGGGTGATCTTAATTGACCCCTGTTTTTTTATTTGGTATGAATGTTGAAACAAAGGACAAACTATATTAAAATTGGATTAATGATGGAAAGGAAAGAGGGTCTATGAACAATAAATTTTACATATTAATAATACTAGGTTTGATGCTAGTTCTATCTAGTTGTACAAAATCTCAGGAGGAAATCATAGATAACAACTCTAATCAAGTTGACGATGAGCTAGGAGAAGAAACTGAAGATATAGACGAGATAGTAGAGTTAATAAACTCTATGACCTTAGATGAAAAAATTGGTCAATTGTTGATAATTGGGTTTAATGGCACATCAATAGATGAACGGGTAGAGACTATGATAAAAAAATATCATATAGGAGGATTTATACTATTTAGGGAGAATATATCTAGCGTTGAACAGACAACTGAATTATTGAATACCCTAAAGGATACCAACAAAACCAATCCTATACCCTTGTTTTTATCCATAGATGAAGAAGGAGGGAGAGTCCGTAGACTACCCTATCCATTTTTAAAATTACCAACGGCGAAGAAAATAGGGGATATAAATGATAAAAATATTTCTTTCCAATATGGTAAAATATTAGGTAGAAGGATTAAATCCATAGGTTTCAATATGAACTTTGCGCCAGTGATGGATGTAAACTCCAATCCTCAAAATCCAGTAATAGGAGATAGAGCCTTTGGGGCCACCGTTGATATAGTAAGTAATACTGGAATCCAAGTGATGAATGGTATTAACTCCGAAAACATAATACCCATCATAAAGCATTTTCCAGGCCATGGAGATACATCTGCAGATTCCCATATCAATATACCTATAGTAGATAAAGGGTTAACACAGATAGAACATTTGGAATTAATTCCTTTTACCAGGGGAATAGAAGCAGGAGTAGATGGGGTAATGATAGGCCATATAATGTTTCCCCAAATAGATGATACCTACCCTGCAACCTTATCTAAAAAGATAATAACCGATATATTAAGGGAAAAACTATTTTTTGATGGTGTGGTCATCTCAGACGATATGACCATGGGGGCTATAGCCAAGAACTATGAAATAGAAGATGCAGCTGTAAGCTATTTAAAAGCCGGTGGGGATATCCTACTTATATGTCATGGACATGATGAACCAATTAAGGTAATCCAAAGGATCAAAGAGGAAGTAGAAAGGGGAAATATTAGAGAAGAAGCATTAGACGAAAAGCTATATAGGATCTTGAAACTTAAGGATAAATATAATATTTCTGACGAAATCGTAGATTCGGAAGATATACAATCCATAAACCATGATACACAGTTGTTATTAGATAAGATAAAAGAATTTAAATAAAATAGGTCCAATTAATATTATTGATAGAAGGGAGATATTCATATGAAAAAAGCAATAGGCATAGATCTAGGTGGTACTAGCATATATGGTGGTATTATTGATGAAAAGGGTGAGATATTGAAAAGAGCTTCTAGGGATTCCCAGGCTCATCAAGGAAGACAAGTGGTATTAAATAGGATATCGGAAGTCATAGAAGAGCTAATGAAAGGCGAAAAAGTAGATGCCATTGGTTTAGGTTCTCCAGGCTTTATAGATGTAAGGGAAGGCAAGGTTCTATCTATAGGAGGCAATATAGAAGGCTGGGCTTATACCAAGATAAGAGAAGAACTGTCTAAGGAATTTAAAGATATACCTATTTTTGTAGAAAATGATGCCAATGTAGCTGCCATATGTGAAGAATGGCTAGGAGCAGCTAAAGGTTTACATAGCTTCGTGATGTTAACCTTAGGCACAGGTGTAGGAGGTGGCATATACTCCCAAAAAGCAGGCATATGGTATGGTAAAAACTATCAAGGGGCAGAACTGGGCCATGTAATTCTATATCCTAATGGCAGACAGTGTAATTGCGGTCAAAAAGGCTGTGTAGAGCAATACGTCTCCGGCAATGCCATTGAAAAAACCTATTATGATATGACCGGCAAAAGACTAAAGGGTAAGGAAATATTTAAAAATTCTCAAGAGGATGAAAAGGCAAAAGAAGCTGTAGAAAAGTATATCAAGGATTTAGGCATGTATCTAATAAGCATTAAAAATATATTTGATCCAGAAGGAATAATCCTCGGCGGAGGTGTCATAAATTCTAGGGAATACTGGTGGGATGAAATGCTAGAATACTACAATAAAAATTGTAATAATCCAGATGGAACGGTGATTCTACCGGCTAAATATCTCAACGATTCTGGGATGATAGGAGCGGCTAAAGTAGCCTTTGATAATATATAGGAGTGAACACTATGGATAGAATAGTTTATTTAGGACCTTATAACAATTTAAAACAAGATGAATTGTACCATAAAGCTTTAGATTATTTAGAGAAGAATAAGGGACAAAAATTCTATTATATACTACCTAATGGCAATCTATTGACTAAATATAGAAAAGATATGATAGAACAGGTGGGACAAACCTTTGATATCAATTTATTTACCTTTGATGATATAGTGGACAGGCTGCTAAAGAGGGATTTCTATACCCATATAGATGGAGAGACAAAAGAAATTCTTCTATCTAATATATTAAAGGAGTTAAGGGAAGAGGATAGGCTCATATACTACAAAAACATATTCGATAAAAAGGGATTTGTTAAGATCCTCTCCAATATAATAGGAGAAATAAAGAGATCCTTAATCACTCCAGAAACATATCTATCCAGATGTCCTAAATCCCCCTTCTATAGGGAAATAGGTCTGGTCTACAAAGTATATGAACAAAGGCTAAAAGACCATGGATTGATAGATCGGGAAGAGAGTTTTTTTAAAAGCCTAGAATTACTAAAGGAAGATAATAGCTTTTTTGATGGATTGGATTTTATAGTAATCGATCAGTTTTTCGATTTTAGGCCTCAAGAGTTGGAGCTGTTAAAGGAAATAGCTAATACCTCTATTCCCATATACATCAATATGCCCTTCAATAGGGATGAAAACTTTCAAACCCTAGAGAAAACCTTAAATATATTGGATGAGTTAGGATTTAAAATCCAATTGGTTCATGGGGAAGAATTATCTTTGTATGAACAGATGGCAAACCAAGCTTTTAGCAAAAGGAATAGAGGGATTAAATTTGAGGAGGATGTCCATATAATAAGAGCTGCCAATAGCTATTTAGAGATGAAAAGGATAGCTGAGGAGATAAAAAAACACTATGTTGAAGGAGTAGAGTTAAAGGATATAGGTATTATACTGGCGGACTCCCAAGGCTACAAGAATACCATGTTTCAAGTATTCCAAGAGGAAAAAATCCCCTGTACTCTAAACAGGGACATGAATTTGATGGAAATTCCCCTTATAAAGGAACTGCTTTATGTGTTGAAATTAAAGGATAATCCCAAGGATATACAAAATATTATCAACCGAATAAAGAGCAATTATATAAGTATTTGTGATGATGAGGAACGAGAAGCCATCGAATATATATTGAGAAAAACCTCCTTTAATACTTTAGATGATATTAAAGAGAGCCCTCAGTTGATGGCATCCTTCTATGGTTCTACCATAGAGGAGATAGTAGATTGTATAGAAGAAGAAGGAAGACTAGTTCCTGAGAAAGCTAGTTTGGGAGAATATATAGCAGTGGTACAAAACCTAGTAACCAGCAGTAATATAGAAGAGAGCATATTAAATATATATAATCAAACAAGGGATTATGAGCTGCTCCACAGGGACTTTGCTGCCCTTAACAAACTAATACAGCTGTTAAATAGTCTAGAGGGTATAACCCAAATATTACCCTACGAAATTTCCCTCGAACAGTTCATAGAACTTATGGAGAGTTATTTAGAAGAGGAAAGTATAACGGATATTCAGGGCAACAGTGAAGGAGTAAAAATATTAACTCCTGTTACTGCCAGGGGACAGAAATTTCAAGTATTGTTTATAGTAGGTTTATCCCAAGGAAAGTATCCCAATCTTCAGGACGAAAACTTCTTCTTTAAAGAAGAAAACTACAGGGATCTAAAATCCATAGGATTAGATGTAAAAAACTACTATGAAAAATTGGACAAGGAATCACTAGTATTTACCACAGCCCTTGCCAGCTGTAATCATAACTTATATCTATCCTATTCGGAAAACTCTGTAGGAGATGAAAAGGATATCCCCTCCATGTTTTTAGATGAGATGCTAGGCCTAATAGATGATGAAAGGATAATATGGATAGATGTAGATATGGATTATCTATTGAAGACTAATCCTATTCAACTGACTACAAAGGAGGATATACTAAAATACCTACTACATAGTTACTACGAAGGGGAATACGACGAAGATTTGATATACATGTTCAATCAGATAGATGAAAAGTTCCTTAAAGAGATAAATAAAAAGATATTATGTGAACTAGAAAGGGATAAGGAAGAATTTAACCAATATAGTGGAAACATAGGCAGCAAACCTATTTTGAAGGATATAGAAAATATCCATAAGGATAAAGTGTATTCCATCAGTTATTTAGAGAACTATGGTAAATGTCCTTATATGTTTTTATTAAACAATATACTAGTAGTAGAAGAGATGGAAAGGGAACTTTTGGATTTTTCTCCCTTAGATAGAGGGATAGTTACTCATCAGGTATTGAAGGAATACTACTATCATCATAAAGATAAAATAGAAGGTCACATATTTGGGGAGAGAGAGTTTTTTGTAGAAGACACTTATGATTATATATTTGATAAGATAGAGGAAAACATGAAGGCCATAGGAATTGAAACAAAAACTAAGCTTTGGAAAATAAGAATTGAAAACAATGCCCATAGGATAGTGAATTTGATAAAGGCGGATATAGACCGATTGTCTAAATACAAGAAGAAGATCTTACCTATGGATTTTGAAGTGGATTTTGGAAGGAATAAAAGTTTTAGCATATATGCAGAGGATATGGAAATATTTCTTACTGGCAAAATAGATAGAATAGATAAGTATGTAGGCGAAGACAAATACGTAATAATCGATTATAAGAATACGGACTATGGTCTTAAAGATATAGATCATATGATATCAGGCTTGTCCCTACAGCTACCAGTATATATAATGTCCCAAGAAGGAAAAGATGTTGTAGCAGCTATGTATGGCATAATTTCCAAAGGAGAATTCCAATTGAAAATTGGCAATGTAGAAGAAAAGCATCTGGTAAGCAAAAGTAATAAAGGGGCAATAACGAGGGAGGAGCTAGAGGCATTATTGGAGGAGACCAAACAATCCATAGGGCGTTATATAGATGCCATCCATAGCGGGGATTTCTCCGTAAATCCTATGGAATGTTCCCCTTATTGTATATATAGGGACATATGTAGATATAAAGAGTCCTTGGAGGTGTAATCGTGAAAAATACTCGTGCTCAAGATCTAGCTATACAAACTATAGATAAAAATGTATCCGTCAATGCAGGGGCTGGTACAGGCAAAACCAAAGTGTTGACGGAAAGATATATTTATATATTGGAAAATGGAAAACTAGAAAGGGGAAAAGAAATAGAATCCATAGTAGCCATAACCTTCACCAAAAAAGCCACTCAGGAGATGAAGGAGAGAATTAGACAGGAGATAAAGAGTAGAATCCCTCAAGATGAAAAGTGGAGAAGATATTATAATGATATGGAAAAAGCCAATATATCTACTATCCATAGCTTTTGTGGAAGTATTTTAAGGGACAATGCTTTAGAACTAGGCATTGACCCTATGTTTACTGTTTTGGACGATGAAGAGGGTGACCAACTACTAGAGGAGGTCATATTAAGATTATTGCTAAAACATATCGAGGAAGATGAAAATATATATAATCTAGTTAGATTATTTGATAAGGACGATTTGAATAAAATAGTAATAGAAATAAAAAGCCTATATTACAATATACGGACCGTTGGTTATTCCTTCCAACAGGTGAAGGCTATGACCCTTAACACCATTGACAGTCTCAAAATAGATTTAGATAATATATCCTATATCAAAGATAATTTCATATACCTAATGGGGGTCTCTAGAAAGAACTCCAAGATATATAAACTCCAAGAAGATGATATATGGATTAAATTTTATAATGATCAATATAAAGAAGATGAGTTATTGCCTATATTAGAGTATCTATATGACAATATAGGCACCAATACTAAGGAAAAGGATAGGATAGAAGAGTTAAAAGCTACTATAGACCAAATGCTCATGGTAAGGGAAGTAAAATACAGGTGGGCCTACGAAGGGTTGATGGATCTATCCATACGAATAGATGAGGAATACACTAGTAGAAAAGAGGAATTAGCAGCTCTAGACTATGACGATTTGCAGATATTAACCTTAAAACTTTTAGAGAATGAATCCATAAGGAGAGAATACCAAGACAAGTTTAGATACATAATGGTAGATGAATTTCAAGATACTAACGAGCTACAAAAGAATATATTTTATAGACTCTGCTCTAAAGATAGCTTGTTGGATCGTTCTAATCTATTTATAGTAGGGGATCCTAAACAATCCATCTATGGTTTCAGAGGAGCAGACCTAGAGGTGTTCTACGATGTAATGGAGGACATAGAAAAAGTATCCAATCAAAAACCTATTACCTTGGATAAAAACTTCAGAACCTTAGATACCATTTTGAATATGGTAAACTCCTTATTTGAAAAAATAATGGGAAATAGATATGATGCCTTAACCCATCATCATGTGTCGGGAAACAAAATCGATGTGGAAATATTAGAAAAAGAGAACTTGGAAACTCCACCTAATATCACCGATAGCCAATACAACACCTATTATGAAAGTAGATTGATAGCTGGTAGAATAAAGGAATTGGTGGAAGAAAAAAAGTTCAAATATGGAGATTTTGCCTTATTATTTAGGGCTTCAACAGTAGATCATATATATGAAGAAGCATTAAGGGAATATGGAATACCCTATTATAATATTGGAGGCAAGGGCTTCTATCAAAGCCAAGAGATAATAGATATATTAAATGGATTAAAAGCCATATCTAATCGATATGATACCATAGCTATTTTAGGTTTTTTGAGAAGTCCTATGGTTGGCCTTTCCGATAGTACTTTGTATTGGCTATTGAGATATAGGGAACATAGTTTGTTAGACACTTTCACTAAGGATATCCCCTATATAGAAGATGATGAAAAGGCAAAGATAATAGTTGTAAAAGGGCTATTGGATAGACTTATGATGAAAAAAGATCTATATGGAGTCCAGCCTCTACTAAAGGAATTGTTAGATCATACCCACTTTATGGAAACATTGCTATTGCAACAAGGGGGCAAACAAGCTATATCTAATGTATATAAATTTATAGAAATTGCTCGAGAATTTGATAGGGAATATATAGGTTCCTTAGAGGATTTTATAGACTATATAGAGAAATTAAAACATAAGGACGAATCTCAAGCAAGAATAGAGTCGGAAGATGCAGATGTAGTAAAGATGATGACCATACATAAATCCAAGGGATTGGAATTTCCTGTAGTGATACTACCCCAAATGGCCAGAGGCTTTAATTACCAACAACCATCTATTTTGTTCCACAAGGGTCAGGGTATTGGAATAAAATATGGAGTTAAGTCTCCTCTATACGATAGTATAAAGGGAAAGATTAGAGAAAAAGAAGATGAGGAAAACAAACGTATATTATATGTCGCTATGACCAGAGCAGAAAAAAGACTGATAATAGGTAATCAAGGGAAGAATAGAGGTTTTAAAAAGCTCATAAAAGATTTAATAGATGAGGACAAGGTAGAATTCATTGGTGAAACTAACAGCAATAAGGATGCAAATACAACAGTAAAAGCTATAGACAAAAGTTTATTTAATAAAAAACCTTTGGATAACACAAGATTTCCCCTATGGGTAGAGTTACCAGGATATGATCACAAAAACTTTAACAGCTTTAGCATATCCCAGTATTTAGAGTTTAAGCAATGTAGTAGACTGTTTTATATGAAGTATTACAAAAAATTTCCTATAGAGACTCTATATCCGGCAATCTATCACAAAGGGGCTGAAAGGACAAAGGTGGATCCTTCTACTAGAGGGAATATAGTTCATGAGTTTTGCGAACATTATCGTGGTAATATGGACCCTAGTAAACTATTGAAGGATATAGTAGGTTCCTATGGTATACAATATGATATGGAATTGGAAGGACAGTTGATGCCCTATATAGAAAATTATTTAAAACACTATAAAGAGGATTATGATGAAATTTATATAGAAAAAAATTTCTATATAAAAATTGAAGATACCTATATTCATGGTATAATAGATAGAATAAATATAAAAAACCGTAAAGCTGAAATAATAGATTTTAAGACCAATAGAGTAGAAGACAAAGAACAAAAAGAACAATTAATAAAACATTATGAATCACAGATACAGCTATATACTTATGCCTTTCAAAGCATAAGTCGTATGGAGGTGGAAAGAGCCAGTATACTATTTTTAGAAACTGGAGAGCTAGTTGATATAGATATTAGTCAATCTGTACTAGACAATAACTACCAAAACATTGCTAACTTTGTACGCTTTGTAAAGGATAATAATAGGGTGGAGCAATACGATAAGAAATATAATTGTAGTGGAAATTGCATATACAATATATTATGTAATATGGATTAGGGGGAGTAAAATGGGAAACTATTTAGAATGTAGGGATGGAACTAAATTATTTTATTTAAAGGATATACCAAAAAAGCCAGTAGCCAATATACTCATTAATCATGGCTTTGCAGAGCATTGCAGTAGATATGATTATGTAGCTAAAAGATTAAAGGAAGAAAACATAGGGGTATATAGATATGATCTAAGAGGCCACGGAAGAAGCCAATCGAAAAAAGGTCATATAAGAGATTTCATGGATTTTGCTAAGGATGCAGATGAAATGGTTGATCTAATCAAAAAGGAAAACCCGGATACACCCCTATTCATGTTAGGCCATAGTATGGGTGGATTTGTCACCTGCTTATATGGCATTCAATATCCTAATAGACTGGAAGGTCAGATATTTTCTGGAGCAGCCGTTAGAAGAGTACCTCAGGTTGAGGGATTTAAGGGGGATCTATATAGATTTATAAACCTATTTCTTCCAAATATGAAAGTGAAAAACCAGCTATCCAAGGATATATGTAGCGTATCAAAAGTTGTAGAGGAATATGAAAGGGATCCAATGGTATTGACTGAAGCAACCCTAAATTTTTATGTACAATTTTTAGTCAAGGGCACCGATTGGATAGAAAAAAATATTGAAAAATATAGATGTACTTGTTTAATAACCCATGGAGAAAAGGATAAGATAGTACCTAAAGAGACGGCAATCTATCTATATAATAGTATTTCATCTAAAGATAAGGAAATTAAGATATATGATGATCTATATCACGAAATATTAAATGAAAAGGAAAGGGATAAAATCCTATTCGATATGATAAATTGGCTATACAAAAAAGCTGATATTAGTTTCAATAGCTTTTCTATATAGATACTAAAAAGGGATAAGGTTTGGAGGAGATCCAAATGGAAGAATTTACAATACTAGAGCCAGGACAAAGGCTTAGAAATATTAGGAAAAAATTAGGATTAACTCAAGAGGATTTAGTAGGGAAAAATATGTCAAAAAACTACATATCTATGTTTGAAAATGGCAAAAGGCGCATAAGTATTATCAATGCTACCTATCTTGCAGAAGTTCTAAACAATAGAGCCAAGGAAGTGGGAATAGACCTAAATCTGACAGCTTCCTATTTTGTAAAAAACGAGAAGGATATAGCCCGAGAAAAATGCTTAGAATGGTTAAACAATATAAGTAAGCAAAGGGAAAACAATAAAATACAAAACTATAGGGAACTTTATAAGATAATATACTTATCTAACAAATACCAATTAAGAGATATATTAGCCAGGGCATTGGATCAAAAAGGAAAGGTTCTCTATAGGAATGGACTATATAGTTGTGCTATAACCCATTTTTCTTATAGTCTATTGTATTATGGAAAGGAAGAAGATGAGAATAAGATTAAAGAATCCTATATATCTATAGGCAAAGCCTATTTCATGGATGAAAATTATCCAATGTCCATAGTTTATTATAATTTGGCTGGACTAATTGAAAGGGAAGATAGCTTACTTTATTATAAGGCACTATCCCATTATAAATTAGGTCAATTTAATATAGCTAGAAGTATTAGCAATAATATCATGTTTAAAGATGAAAGGGTACTAGAACTAGAAAATCATATAGATAATATTATTTAAATGAGGTGCTAAACTTGTTGGTATTAGGGCTTTTGTTTTTACTATTAGGTTTTATGTTAATATTGGGTCAGAAGTATACAATAAAAAGAGTAGGCAATGAAAGAAATATCGAAAAAATAGAAATAGATAAGACTAGTTACATGAGCAAATACAGGGCGCTATTAGGGGTATTCTCAATCGTATTAGGAACTCTCTGTATAATCAACTATATCATTTATTAAAAGGGTGTCTATATGAAAAGAAATAGCATAATTTTACTATTAGCACTAATATTAATATTTTCATCCTCTAATATTTCTTATGCTAGCCAAGACAAGACCATATTGATCCTGTTAGATGAATTAAGCTTCGAAGATATCGAAAAGCTTTTTGCTGATGATGGTTTTGGCATTGGGTTTATGAATATAAAGACAAGAAAACCCTATGGAGATGAAAGCTTTTATTTCTCCATAGCTACAGGTAGAAAAGTAGGTATAAAGTCCGAGGACTATAGAGGGCTTTATAAGACTACAGATGGGACCATCCATGTGGCAGGTTTTCAGGAAATGTTAAAGAATCTAATGGGTAAGAACAAGAGGATCAAACTAGATATATTAGGAGAAAAACTGAAAGGCAAGGATATTTCATATATAGGGGACAATTCTTCAGCTATAATAGCTGCTGATAAAGATGGAAATATTGAATCTGGGGAAATTGAAATAAACTATGATATTAAATGGTTAGAAGAAAAAACTGACTATCATCTAGCTAAATCTAATGTACTGGTTCTTTCCTATGATGTGGAAGAATCCGATCATAGAATTGAATTATTAAAGAAGTATATAAGACAATACAGAGAACACAATATATTGTTAATCCCAAAAAATGTATCATCGGATATGAAGTATATACTCAATAAAAATTTAGCCCCTGTAATATATGTTGATGGCAACGATAAAGGTCTGATAACCTCATCTTCCACCAAAAGAGAAGGATTCATAACGGTAGAAGACCTGTTTGTTCAATTGCTTCATACAAATGATATGGAAAGCCCTAAATCCATAGGAAACTTCATCCATATAGAGCCAGAGGAAGGTCAGTTTAAATTAGCTCAACAACTATTTAAAAAGACCATAAACTTAATCTGGATTGCCTCTATATTTCACGGGCTGGTATACTTTATGCAAGTCTATTCTGCCTATTATATATATAAAAATAGAAAGGATAAATTCGAAGACTTAAATCTATACAATAGTTTTATTATAGTAAATATATTTATATCCCTATTGATGGGTCTATCCAGTCTTCATATAAATATAGTTCTATACCTATTTATAAACCTATTGGTTACCTATATCATAACGGTATATATGGCAGATAAGGAGATAAACACCATAGGATTATTTGCTACCTTTACCTATGGAATAATACTTTTGGGAATATTTTTCTATCCAGAGCTTATATATAATTCCTATATAGGTTTTAACAATCTATTCTATGGTGCCAGGTATTATGGTTTTAACAATGGGATCATGGGAGTATTATTAGTTAGCTCCATTATTAGCTATTATTTTATTAAAGAATTGATGCCTAATAAGTTTGTAGATTACATGGTTTGCATATTGTTCTTTTTAGTCAATATGGTAGCATTGTCAGCGAATTATGGTGCAAATACTGGAGGTTTTATTACCTCAGTAGCATTGTTTTTGATCATGATATATACAAATCTATTGGAAGAAAATTTGAGTATCTATAATATAATCCTACTAGTTTTTGTAGGAATATTGATATTTGGAATCAATATGTACTTCGACTACCATAGCAATGAAAAAAGTCATGCCATAAACTTTTTGGTAAGGATTAAAACCTTTGGATTTGGTGAATTTCTAGACATGTTTAAGGTCAAGGCTAGGGAACTGTTAAAGTTGACACTATTACCACCCTTTAGTATAGTAATTATCTCCCAGATTATTTCCTTAAAAAGTCTGCTAAAGGGAGATAAATCTAATCTAAATAGGATAGGATATACTATATTGTTAGTTAGTATCATTGGCTTTATAATCAATGATACTGGAATGATAACTTTTATATACATGATCCACTACCTAATATCTCTACTAATATATAATAGAACAACTAAACCCTCCAATTCCTAGAGGGTTTGATTTTTATTAGCTATTATATCTTCTAAGGACATACTGTATAACATTATTAGTCCAATAAAATTAGTCATTATGGCTACTCCAATCAACAATTTATATCCTCCTAAATTATATAGTAGAGGCCCCAGAAGAGAGTATATGGTTACAGCTACAGCGTTTGTAGTGTACAACAAACTCATAAATATACCTCTTTTTTTAGGCTCTAGTTCTGACAGCAGAGTTTGATAAGCAGTCCATCCTGCATCCAATCCCATGGACATAAATATCATAGATCCAATGATTAGATATGGATTATTTAAGAATATTAAAAGGATTAGAGCACAAAAGACAAGGCTATAAGACAATCTAGTCAATCTTTCCTTGCCGATTCTATCGGTAAACATAAAAGCTATAACCACTCCCAACATGGTTCCAATGGCGATTATTGTATAAGCATATCCAATAGTTAGTTGATTAAAACCATAGTTATTGGATAGATATATCCCCAAAAAGGACATCAATAGTAGGGGAGTAGATAAAAATAAAAATGCAATCAATAGACTTTTAAAATTAACAGGTTTTCTTAACATAGATATTAATTCCTTAATTTCCACTTGGACCTTCTTGTTCTTCTTGGTTTCAGGTAATCTTAGCATCAATACTAAAGTCACCATACCTACAATTGCAAGGGGTAGATATACGCTGATTAGACTATCAAACTTAGCAATCAAATTGGTAGCATATAGGGGGCTAAATAGAATAGCAGCACCAAAAGCTACCCTTAATAGTCCTGAAGCTTTTCCCCTGGACTCATAAGGTACAAATTCACTTAAATAGGAAAGACAGCTGCCACTAAGGGAAAAGTATCCTATCCCTATAAACACTCGGCCTATAGCAAATAAAATAGGGTATTTCGAAAATCCACTAATAATAGCCCCACTGACAAAGAATACTAAGGATATAATTATGCTCCTCTTTTTACCATATTTATCTGCAAAAGCCCCCAAAAAAGGTACCAGTAAACCTACAAGGGAAAAACCTATATTAAACAGTAATACCGAACTATCCCTTATATTAAAATATTTAGCTAGATAAGGAGCTAAAGGGGCAATAATATTCATCTCCACAGCTATAATCAGTTGAATAAAAAAAGTAGTAAAAAACATCAAAATCAAATTCATATCTTCCTCCTTAAAATATGTATTAAATACATTATATATTATAATTGCAAAAAAGAAATAAAGATGATATAATATCGTAGGGCGATATATTAGATGGACGAAATTAAAAAATGGAGGCTATACTTATGAATATACAACAAAGATCCGAATCTATTTCCTATTATATTAGGGAGTGCAACAGTATAATTCACCTAAAAGGACATCAAATAGCCCAAGAATACGGTCTGACCTATGATCAATACCACCTATTGGTCCATTTAGACCTTTCAGAACAATCCCCTACTATCAACGACTTATCTGATAAATTCAATAGAGCTCAAAACACCATATCAGAAAAAGTTTCTCGTTTAGAAGAGAAGGGATTAGTGGAGAGAATTGGAGACACAGAGGATAGAAGGATCACTAGGGTTGTGATTACTGTAAAAGGTGAGGATTTAATCCATGCTATTAGGGAGGAACGGAGCAATAGGGCTACTTTCAAAGCTCTAGAGAAGATGGAAGAAGAGGAAATAGATGCTCTATTAAACAATTTAATCATATTATATAATAATCTAAAGGAGGGTGAGCAGATTTGCTAAAAAAATTTATATCCTATTATAAGCCCCACAAAAAGCTATTTTTCATAGATATGTTCTTTGCTTTTTTAATATCCATATTTGACCTGGTGTTCCCTATGGTTTCAAGGAATATAGTCAATGTTATAATTCCTGGAGGAAGAATGGACCTGCTGATTAGATGGACCATTATCATGGCATTTTTGTTTATATTAAGATACATTAGTTACTATATCGTATCCTATTGGGGACATGTTCTAGGAGTTTATATAGAACACGATATGAGAAGAGATTTATTTTCTCATCTACAGACTCTACCCTTCAGTTACTATGACAACACCCAGACAGGCCATATAATGTCTAGATTGGTAAATGATTTGAGGGATATTACGGAGTTAGCCCATCATGGACCGGAGGATTTGTTTATTTCCCTGGTAATGCTAATAGGTTCCTTTATCCTTCTTATGAGGATAGAATGGAGACTTACATTAGTTATATTCTCCTTCATCCCCCTAATGATTTGGTTTGCCATATCCAAAAGAAAAAAGATGGAAGAATCATTTAGACAGGTTAGAAGAAAAATAGCCGATGTAAACGCCCAATTGGAAAATAGTATATCTGGTGTTCGAGTAGCAAAATCTTTTACCAATGAGGACTATGAAATTGAAAAGTTTGATGAAGGAAATAGTCTATTTAAAGATGCAAGGAAACAATCCTACAAAGCCATGGCAGAATTTGTGGCGGGAATAGGCCTTATGACAAACATCTTAAACTTAGTAGTAATCAGCCTAGGTGGATACTTTGTATATAGAGATTTTATAGATCTAGGGGATTTATTGGCCTATACATTATATGTAAACTTCTTCATGCAACCGATTAGAAGGCTAGCAGATTTTATCCAACAATATCAGGATGGAATGACTGGATTTGAAAGGTTTATGGAAGTGATGAACATTGAACCGGATATAGTGGATAAAGAAGATGCTATAGATCTTGTAGATATAGAAGGGCAGATTCAATTCAAAGACGTATCCTTTAGCTATACCAATGGGGAAGATAGGGTTTTATCCAATTTAAATCTAAATATCCAAGCAGGAAAAACCGTAGCCATAGTAGGACCTTCAGGAGCAGGCAAAACAACCCTCTGTCATCTAATCCCTAGATTTTACGATACAAATGAAGGGGAGATATTGATAGATGGGCACGATATCAAGGATATTAAACTAAAATCCCTTAGAGGAAATATAGGACTAGTTCAACAGGATGTATTTTTATTCACTGGAACCATAGCAGACAATATTTCCTATGGAGACCCTACTAAACCAGAAGAAGATGTAGTTGAAGCAGCTAAGAAAGCTCGAATCCATGACTTCATAATGAGTTTACCTAATGGATACGATACCTATATTGGAGAAAAAGGTGTGAAGCTTTCTGGTGGACAAAAGCAGCGAATATCCATAGCAAGATTGTTCCTAAAGGATCCACCAATATTGATATTAGATGAAGCTACCTCAGCTCTAGACAATGCAACAGAAATATTAATACAACAATCTCTAGAAGAACTAGCAAAAGGACGAACCACATTGATAATAGCCCATAGATTATCAACCATTAAAAATGCAGATGAAATACTAGTATTAACCAATGAAGGCATTGAGGAAAGAGGAAGCCATGAGGAATTATTAGAACAAGACAATATATATGCTAAACTATACAAATCCCAGTTCAAAGAACTGGTATCATAAAAAAAGTAGTGTCAAAAACGCCTCCCCATGCATATTATATAGAGAGTATATATGGGGAGGTTTTATTATGAATTTAAACTATCCAGAACTGTACTATAGAATTTATCCAAAAGTAATAGATACGGTAAATAGACATTTAGAAGACAAGGAATCCATGGAAGATATAACAGATAAGGACATGGAAAAAATGGTAGATGAGGTATACCAAAAGATGGCAATGGAGTGCCAAGAAATAGACGATGACCCTGCAGAAAGAAGGAGTAGAAGTTCCCGATATAGGGCTATGCAAAGACCTTTTTACGGTAGGCGAAGATTGGTACGGGATATAATTTCCATAATATTGTTATCAGAATTATTACGAAGAACTAACCCCTATAGCTATGGACCAGGTTATCATGCACCGTGGTACTAGTCATTACTTCTACAACATACTTTGTAACGGATTTGTAACAATTTATTCATAACTTTGTAGTGAATAATTTTTTGTTCTATAGTATCCTATATATAGGGTATAAAGACAATATAATAGCTATAAAGATGATTTTGGACAAGGGGTGACATAAATGACTAGGGCACAAGTTTTAAAAATTAAGAAAAGAAGACAAAGAAAAAGATTTTTTATCGCATTTTTAGTAGTATTTGGATTGTTTTTTGTTGGAACTTCCATCAAATTCAGTCAAAAAACTGCCTCAGATGTAGTAGAAGCTGGAGATCTATCGGAAAGTATACTTTTAATGTCCGAAAAGTCTGCCATAAACATGGCATTTGAACATGAAAAGGTATTAATGGAAGAGGAAAGATTAGAAAAAGCTCGTATTGAATATCAACAGAAAAAACAAATTGAAGAAGAACAAAAACAACAAGAGATGAATAAGAAAATAGCCTATTTGACTTTTGATGATGGGCCTTCTAAAATCACCCCAGAGATATTAGATGTATTAAAGAATTACGATGTTAAGGCGACCTTTTTTGTCATAGGCAACTTAGCAGAACAAAACTCGGATACCATAAGGAGAATGTACGAAGAAGGTCATGCCATAGGGAATCATAGTTATTCCCATAGGTACAAAACTATATATAAAAACACTACCAACTTTCTGAACGAACTAAAGACTACAGAAAAGGTACTGAAGAATATATTAGGTGAAGAATTTGAAACGAAGATAATCAGATTTCCAGGAGGTTCCTTTGGAAATAAAAAAGCAGCTTTTAGAAAGGCAGTAGTAAACAATGGATATAGCTACTATGACTGGAATGCATTAAATGGTGATGCAGAAGGGCATAATATTCCAAAGAACAAGTTAGTTCAAAGGCTAAAAAACACCTCTAATGGGCAAAAGAAACTTATTGTTCTCATGCATGATATGGGAGCAAAAAAGACTACAGTAGCTGCATTACCAGAAATTATAGAATACTTACAACAAAGTGGCTATGAATTTGATGTTCTAAAATAATTGCTGTTATCCCTAACAGCAATTATTTTTAATAATTTTATTGGAGGTACATTGTATGACGATAAACAATAAAATCCTCATAGTAGAGGATGAAGAACATATAAGAAAATTTGTTAGAATAAATTTAGAAAGGAATGGATTTGTAGTTCTAGAGGCAGATACTGGAGAAAAAGGGATCGATATTGCGAGAACTGAATCCATAGATGTAGTAGTACTGGATATTATGTTACCAGGAATTGATGGATTTGAGGTATGTAAAATATTACGGCAAGAGTTACCAAGGATAGGAATAATAATGCTAACAGCCAAATCCCAAGATATAGACAAGATTATGGGCCTTGAATACGGTACCGATGATTATATGGTAAAACCATTCAATCCAATGGAATTAGTTCTAAGGGTTAAATCATTAATTAGAAGGATGGAGTTAACAACAGAAGGTGATTTAGACACAATAACAGACCCTCCTTTTAGAATCGATACATATTCCCGAAGATTTTTTAAAGACCAGAAAGAGGTAGAATTAACCCCTACAGAATACTCAATAATAAAACTCTTTATAGAGAATCCAGGCAAGGCCTTTAATAGGGATGAGATATTAAATCTAGTATGGGGATATGACTTTGTAGGAGATTCAAAAATAGTAGATGTAAACATTCGAAGGCTAAGGTCTAAAGTAGAGAAAGACCCTAGCAATCCCTACTACATTGAAACCGTCTGGGGAGTAGGATATAGATGGAGGGATAAAGAATGAACTTTAGGAGGAAGCTATGAGAACTAGTATAAAACAAAGGTTAGTAGGGAATTTTATGTTAGTTATTGTAATTACCGTATTGATATTGGAGACCTTTTTAGTAAATGCCGTAAAGCAGTACTATTATAAAAGCGTAGAAGAGATACTTTCCAATCAGATAATGTTTTCAGCGGATTTTTATTCTAGATATTTTTCCTCAACGGATTTAGAAGATATCATAATAGATGATGTAGATGTATTTTGGCATCAAACAACAGCCCAGGTGCAAATACTGGACTTAAAAGGTAAAGTCCTAATGGATTCCATAGGAGCATCCTCCTTAGACTCTATGATAAACACTAGCGATGTATTAAAAGCCATGGAAGGTGAAAAAGGAACTTGGATAGGCAATGTAGATTACTCCTCATTCCAAGTAATGGCAGTATCCAATCCTTTGATAGTAGAGGGAGAAACCGTAGGAGTATTAAGGTTCATATCCTCCTTAAAGGAGACCAATAGGATAATTAGAAATATTGCTATGATATTGTTGCTGGTAGGAGCTATAGTAGTAGCAATCTCTGGAATGGTAAGCCTTTTCCTTGCCGATACCATAGTTAAGCCATTAAAAGAAGTAACAGATGTAGCAGAAAAAATGGCAGATGGACAACTGAAAATTAGATCTGAAAAGAAATTTGATGATGAAATAGGAAGGCTTTCTGACACCCTAAACTATATGGCAGAGGAATTGATCAAAAAAGAACAGTTAAAAAATGATTTCATATCTTCCATATCTCACGAACTAAGAACCCCCCTAACCTCCATTAAGGGTTGGGCTATTACTCTAAAAGCAGAAGAACTAAATGACAAACAATTATTAGCAGATGGATTAGATATTATAGAAAAGGAAAGCGATAGATTATCCAATATGGTAGAAGAACTACTAGACTTTTCCAGATTTGTCTCTGGCAGAATTACCCTGGAGAAAAGTGAAGTACAAGTATGTGATTCCATAAAGCAGGTAGCAAAACAATTTTCGCCTAGGGCCAAAGATAGAAACATGGTATTTAGTGTTTACTGCCAAGAGGATCTGCCAATTATAATTGCTGATGAAAATAGGATTAAACAGGTTTTGATAAATCTAATGGATAATGCTTTTAAGTTTACTCCCGATGGTGGACAGGTAGAGTTGAAGGCTACTAAATGTGAAAACAATATATTAATCCAGGTAGTAGACACTGGCTGTGGAATTTCAGAAGAGGATCTGCCCTATATTACTGAAAAGTTTTATAAGGGCAAAAATAGCAAATCCCATAGTGGTCTAGGTCTTTCCATATGCGATGAGATCGTAAAACTACACGGTGGGTCCATTAAAATTGATAGCAAGTTAGAGGAAGGCACCAGTATTTCTGTATTCCTTCCAATAGAAGGGAGGAGCTAATATGAGAAAAATCTTATTGATATCTATACTTACAATCTCTTTACTATTACTCACATCCTGTAATATAGGTGAAATTGAAATAAGCGATACTATAGTTGCACCGAAAAATGAATCCTTACCTATCTACGGTAAATGGATAATAGAGGATTATAAAGCCCCTAGCAACGATGAAGAAGATGAAGAAATAATCAAATCCTATTTAGGTAAGGAGGCTATATTTCATGGAGATTTCGTTGCATTAGGAGATGATTACTGTGAAGAGCCTATCTTCAAAACCAAAAATGTCGTTGCATCAGACTATATTTTATATCAATATAAGACAAACCCAGATTTTTTAAACATAGATAAAGACGAGATCCAAATAGTATCCATTATGAGCAAGGATCAATTTTTCTATGAGTTCATAAAGGAATCGGAGGATAGGATCATCGTAAACATTGAGGGCATATTCTTTTATTTAAAACTAGTATCTGAGGAATTGAAAGATGAGGATATAGCTGAATTTTTTTATGAGGAAAAGACCATGTTTAGGATGGATAGTTTAACTGACAGCCAAAGTACTAATTCCTCACTTCTCATAGGGCTTAAATCCCTTGATCTAGATGAGAGATATGAAAAAAAGGAAAAATGGAACTATAGAACCATATTAATAAGAAGTTACGACAAGGAAGTGGTAGGTTTATACGAAATGGAAGATATCTTTTTACCAAGAAAGACTGGTTTCTGGAAGGTAAATGTTCATAGGGAAGAGAATGATGATAAGGTCAATGACAAAATTCTTGCCTATCCATTGAAAAAGAACAAGGATTTAGATAGGCAGGATACAGATAAGACTGATAAAGGGGAAGAAAAAGAAGTAGAAGAAAACACCCTTAAGAATATACTATATGTTGGTAATGATTATATATCTATAGAAAAGGTAAACTATTTGAACAAAGGAGAAAGATTATTGGAGCTATATCTAATAGATAATATAGGCAAAGGCAATCCTATTAAGATATCCGATGTAGCTGGAGAAGCTGGCCAAACTTCATTCTTAGATGAAGGCAACAAGGTGATATTGACTGAGGACAATAAATATAGATATAGTTCCATAGATTTAAGGCCTAATGAGGAGAGCTTTGGTCTATTTAGAAGAAACGGTCATTGGATATACAAGGGTCGAGTGAATTTTATTCAAGATGGAAACTATAGTTACAAAAACTTTAATATACGGGCAATCCCCTCAAAGGAAGTAGTCCACTATGATGAGCTTTCCATACCTTGGAATGCTATTAAATCTAGGGTTCCAGAAGCCATAGATGCTTTCACTTCGCCAGCAGAGGATATAGCGGTTGTTGTAACTCATAATAGCATGATGATCTATCCTATAGATGGAGGGGATATAGGATATGAACCTATAGCAAAGATAAAATTAGAAGCAGCAGAAAAGATAATCATGGCAGAGTGGGCCGTAGGCAGGTACCCAGTCATGTGGGAAGAGGAGTTTCTAAGAAATGAAGCAATCCCCATTGAAGATTTGAAGTAATTATATCAACTTCTTAATGAAATTCATGCTATAATATAATAAAAGTAAGGATAAAGGGGTGTTACCACTGCTACTAATACTTTTCCAAAACTTAATTAGCCGTGTAGGATTGATTATGCTACTAGCGTTCATTATGACTCGAGTAAAATTCTTTAGAAAGTTGGTAGTAAAACAGAATATCAATGTAAAGGATAAGATAATATTGTCCATTATATTTGGCATCTATGGCATCATAGGTACCTATACAGGCATCCCTATAAGGGGTGCCATTGCTAATGCACGGGTAATTGGTGTATTCGTTGGCGGTCTATTAGGAGGTCCTGTAGTTGGAACCTTATCAGGGCTCATAGCTGGAGGCCATAGATTTTTAATTGATATAGGTGGTTTCACTGCAATTTCCTGTGGCCTTTCAACCTTTGTTGAAGGAATTATGTCCGGTTTTTTAAAGAAAAAAATAGATAGATCCGACAATAAATTTACTTTTGCTTTTATAGCTGGAATCATAGCAGAAGTATTGCAGATGATAATCATACTAATCTTTTCTAAACCCTTTTCAGAAGCTTGGGAATTGGTCAAAATAATAGGGATACCAATGATAAATGCTAATGGATTAGGTATAGCCGTATGCATATCCATAATCTATGGTATTTTTAAAGATATAGAAACGGCAGAAGCCTATCAAGCTCAATTAGCCTTAAAGATTGCTAACAGGACTTTGATATATTTTAGAAAGGGTTTAAACGAAACAACTGCCAATGAAGTAGCTAATATTATAAAGGATATGACTGATTTTAAGGCTATAGCCCTTACGGATTCGGAAAGAATATTGGCCCATGTAGGTATAGGAGAAGATCATCACCTATCAGGTAATCCTATTAGGACTAACTTGACTAAAAAGGTATTAAAAGAAGGTAAATATATTGCTGCCAACAGTAAGGAGGAAATTGGCTGTGATAAAAGGGATTGCAAACTCAAGTCAGCTATAATCATCCCTTTAAAGGAAGGGGATAAAGTAGTAGGTACATTAAAAATGTACAAAGATAAAGAAAATGCCATTAACAAAGTGGAATTTGAATTAGCCTTAGGATTAGGTCATCTATTTTCAACTCAAATCGAACTGAGCAGAATAGACTACCAGTCGGAATTGCTAGCAAAAGCTGAACTAAAAGCACTACAATCTCAAATAAATCCGCATTTTTTATTTAATGCAATAAATACTATAATCTCCCTAACGAGAACTAAACCCGATGAAGCTAGAAGACTATTAATTCACCTTAGTAATTATTTTAGGAATAATCTTCAGGAAAGCGAAAGGGAAGTGACTCTAAATAGGGAAATTGAAACTATCAAATCCTATCTGGAAATTGAAAAAGCAAGATTTGGAGATAAATTGAATATTATATATAATATACCAGAAGGTATAGATTGTTCATTACCACCGCTACTACTTCAACCTATAGTAGAAAATGCAGTTAAGCATGGGATCTTTGAAAAGGTGGAAGGGGGTACTGTAGAGATAATAGCTCTAGATAATGGAAGAGAAACGGAGCTTATAGTAAAAGATAATGGAGTGGGAATGGAGGAGGAACTTTTGAGATCCTTATTTGACGGTAAAGATGATTCCACTAGTATTGGTTTAAAAAATGTCAATCATAGGCTTAAAAACAAATATGGCGAGGATCATGGATTGATAATAGAAAGTAAATTAGGTTGTGGTACAACTGTGAAGATGAAAGTTCCTAAAGAAGTAAGGAGGTTGTAGGATGATTAGAACCATAGTTGTAGATGATGAAACTCCAGCTCGACAGGAGTTAATATATACCCTAGAAAAATTTAATGACATAGAAATTATAGGAGAAGCATCCCATGGAGTGGAAGCTTTAGAATTAAATGAAAAATTAATGCCTGATTTAATTTTCTTAGATATACAGATGCCCATACTAAATGGAATGGATGTAGCAAGAAAGATCCTAGTTAGTCAGCATAAGCCTTATATAGTATTTGTGACAGCTTATGAAAAATATGCCCTAGAAGCCTTTGAGGTAAATGCTATGGATTACATATTAAAGCCAGTTTCAGAAGAACGATTGGAAAAGGCAATGAAAAGGATCATATTTAATATAGGAAAAGGCAATGAGGAATATTTAGTTAAACTAGATAATTTGCTATATGATTTGAGTTCTAAAGATCAACAAACTATTGCTAAAATTTGCGTATACCATGTTGGAAAATTGATTCCGCTAGATCCAAAGGATATAATATATGCTACCATAGAGGGTAAAAATACAATAATTGTAAGTACAAAGGGAAAGTTTCAAGTTAAATATACTTTAAGCGAGCTTTGTGAAAAGTTGGACAAGTATAGCTTTTTTAGAAGTCATAAATCCTTCCTTATCAATTTAGATTATGTAGAGGTCATAGAACCCTGGTTTAATTCTACCTTCAATGTAGTACTAAAAAATTCTGATAAGAAGATACCTGTCAGTAGAAGCCAATCCAAAGCCTTCAAAAAATTGATGAATATAGACTAATCCACATGCATTTCATCCCTATATAATGCATTTCATCCTTAACTTTATGCATCTTATTCCTAAATTCCATTTTATTTTTTATATTAGTATATAATTCTATTAATAGTATAAGGGGGAAAATATGAAATTTACTAAGTATTTGGACATCATAGAAAAAAGGCTAGAGAAAAACTTTGACTTAATGAGGAATTGCAGCATCAATGATTACAAATTTGATCTATTTGCCAAATATAATTCCAGGACCGAAAGATATATACTAACTAAGAAAACCGTCATATATGCTATGGAAAACAATGAATACTGTTTAATAAAGTTTTTCAAAAATCTAGGAGAAGATGATCTCAATACATATATTAACAATCTAATTAAGTCCATAGATACACTGGTAAATCCTACGGATGAACATATGTCTAGTATAATAACAGGGGTAATAGTGCTACAGAAAAAGCCTAGCACATATATTCTAGATGCTATAAAGAAGTTTAAATATCACAAGGGATTTGCCTTTGGATTCAAAGGATGGGCAGATATTCGTTTGATTTTGGTTGCTATGGATGATGAATATATAGTGACAAATAAAAAAGGAAGGGAGGTTAGCAAGGTATATCGCATATAATCTTGCTTTAATAATTTAATGGGAGGGATTAAATAATGAATTCATTATGGCTAATGATAGGTAGCATTATAATATTCATTATTGCCTATGCTACTTATGGTTCATGGCTAGCCAAAAAGTGGGGAGTAGACCCAACAAGAAAAACCCCCGCTCATGAAATAAACGATGGTGTAGACTATGTACCAACCAGTTCTGCAGTATTACTAGGTCATCATTTTTCTTCCATAGCTGGAGCAGGACCAATTAATGGGCCTATCCAAGCAGCCATATTTGGTTGGGTACCGGTACTATTGTGGATAGTAATAGGTAGTATTTTCTTCGGGGGAGTTCATGATTATGGTTCCTTATTTGTTTCTATTCGTCATAAGGGAAAATCTATAGGAGAAGTAATCAACGATACTATGGGTAAAAAGGGCAAGCAGTTATTTTCAATATTTGCATGGCTTACCCTTTTATTGATAGTAGCAGCTTTTACAAATATAGTTGCTTCTACCTTTGCAGCCACACCACAAGCAGCAACGTCATCATTGCTATTTATAGTATTAGCTATTGGATTTGGATTTGCAGTGTATAGAAAAGGGGTATCTTTGAAGGTAGGTACAGTATTTGGTGTAATTCTATTATTCATATGTGTCTGGCTGGGAACTGTATTTCCTATTCAATTAAGTGTAAACACATGGATATTCATATTAGCTATTTATATTTTTATAGCGTCTACAGCTCCAGTATGGATATTGTTACAACCTAGGGATTATCTGAACTCTTTCCTATTATATGCTATGATGGCTGGAGCTATATTGGGGCTTGTAATCTATCAACCAGAGATTAAACTGGAAGCCGTAACATCCTTTAAGGTAAATGGACAATATCTATTCCCTATGTTATTTGTTACCGTAGCCTGTGGAGCTATATCTGGATTTCATTCCTTAGTAGGCTCAGGTACTACATCCAAACAGTTAGACAATGAAGCAGATGCAAAAAAAATAGGCTATGGTGGTATGCTTATAGAAGGGGCTTTAGCAGTTGTAGCTTTAATTACTGCCGCTTACTTAACCCAAGGTGAATTATCAGAGCTATTAGAAGGTGGACCTGTAAATGTATTTGCTAATGGGGTAGGCATATTCATGTCCAAGTTTGGAATACCCTTTGAGGCTGGGAAAACCTTTGTGGCCTTGGCTGTATCAGCCTTTGCATTGACTAGTCTTGATACAGCTACTAGGCTTGGTAGATTTATATTCCAGGAATATTTTGAAGATCCTGAAAAAGAGACTAAATCTCCATTGACCAATATGTATGTATCAACGGCCATTACAGTAATCATAGGTTCTATACTTGCAGCTGGTGGATATGCAGCAATTTGGCCAATATTTGGCTCTGCAAATCAATTGTTGTCAGCTTTGGCATTGATGGCTATAGCCTTATGGTTGAAGAAAGCCGACAAGAGTTTCAATATGATAACTATACCTATGATATTCATGTTAATAGTAACTTTGACTGCATTGGTATTTTTGATTGTAAACAATGTTAAATCTTCAAACTATATACTAGTAGTATTTCCAATATTGTTATTCGTATTTGCCATAGTATTAGCTGTTGAAGGATATAGGATTCTTTTCAAAGGGGACACTAAAAAGATAAGTCAGGTAAAATAAGTTATATTTGATAAAAATGAGTTGGACTATCCAACTCATTTTTTTTACCTTTCTTAACACAAAAAAAACAGCTATAATATATCTAAGGGAGGAGAAAACTTTGAAAAAGAATTACATAATGGCCTTTGATCAGGGAACTACCAGTTCAAGGGCAATAATATTCGATCACGATGGTAAAATAGTAAAGATTGCTCAAAACGAATTCACTCAGTATTATCCAAAACCCGGCTGGGTAGAACAGGATCCTATGGAAATATGGGGGACTCAATCGGGAGTTGCTAGAGAAGTCTTAGAGACGGCAGGTATCAGGCCAGGAGAAATTGCAGCCATAGGTATCACAAATCAAAGGGAGACTACTGTTGTATGGGATAAAAAGACTGGTAGACCAATATACAATGCTATAGTATGGCAATGTAGACGTACAGCAGCTATATGCGATGAACTAAAAGCTAAGGGTTTGGAGGAATATATAAGGGAGAATACTGGTTTAGTAATAGACGCCTACTTTTCAGGCACTAAAATCAAATGGATATTGGATAATGTCGAAGGGGCTAGGGATAAAGCAGAAAGAGGGGAATTGCTGTTTGGCAATATAGACACCTGGCTAATATGGAATCTAACCAGAGGCAAGGTCCATGTGACGGATTATAGCAATGCCTCTAGAACCATGATATACAATATAAAGGATCTAAAATGGGACGAAAGATTATTAGAAGAATTAGACATACCTATTTCCATGTTGCCAGAAGTTAGGCCCTCCAGCGAAATATATGGAGTGACAGACCCCCATACCTTTGGTGGAGCTAAAATACCCATAGCAGGCATAGCAGGAGATCAGCAAGCAGCTTTATTTGGACAAGCTTGTTTTCAACCAGGCATGGCAAAGAACACCTATGGTACTGGTTGCTTTATGTTGATGAATACAGGAGAGGAAAGGGTCAGGTCTAAAAGGGGTTTACTAACTACCATAGCTTGGGGAGTAGATGATAAAGTAGAATATGCCCTGGAAGGTAGTATATTTGTAGGAGGAGCAGTAGTCCAATGGTTGAGGGATGAGATGAAATTAATCCACGATGCCAAGGACAGTGAATACTTTGCTACCAAAGTAGATGACAACAATGGAGTATATCTGGTGCCAGCTTTTGTAGGCCTTGGGGCACCTTACTGGGACATGTATGCTAGGGGCACCATAGTAGGTCTAACAAGAGGAGCCAACAAGAACCATATCATAAGGGCAGCACTGGAATCCATTGCCTATCAGACAAGGGATGTACTAGAGGCTATGGAAGAAGACTCAAGCATAGATCTTAAAACTCTAAGGGTAGATGGTGGTGCAGTAGAAAACAACTTTTTGATGCAGTTTCAGTCTAATATATTAGGAGTACCAGTTCATAGACCAGAAATCATAGAGACGACAGCTTTAGGAGCAGCCTACCTAGCTGGATTAGCAGTAGGTTTTTGGTCAGATAAAGAGGACATAACTAAAAGGTGGCAAGTAGATAGAATATTTGAAACAAATATGGAAAAGGAAGAACAAAACCAGCTATACAATGGTTGGAAAAAGGCAGTGACTAGAGCCCTTAAATGGGAAGAAGAGTAATCTGTAAGGCTCTTTATTCTCTATACCATAAACTTTTATTATTGGTAGACACGGCTACAGCACCAGCCTTTAGACTTTCCGCCACATCTTCCATTTCCATGATCAAACCACTGGTGATAATGGGAATGTTTGTCTCCGCATAGATTTTATTTGTAATCTTTGGCATAATACCAGGGAATATTTCTACAGCATGGGGTCTAGTGCTATTTATAGATTGGATGCCTTTTTCTAGAGAAATAGAGTCTAGAATAAATAATCTTAAAATGGTAAAGGCCCCTAAATCTTTACTAAGCCACACTAAGTTTTCCTTGGTAGTTATAATCCCATGGGGATAGATGTTTTTAACAATATATTCTAGTCCCCAAGTATCTTTGGAAAAGCCATCTATTAAATCAATGTCTATATATAGGCCCTTATCTTTAGCTTTGACCCTGTGGGCTATCTCCTTTAGATTAAAAATATTTCCAGTAAGCAAAAACATGCTCTCACAAGGAGAAGCTAAAGCCTCATCTAAAAGGTTTAACTCATTAATAGCTGCAATAATAGGATTTTCATTAACTCTTTCAAAAAAGTTGGACAAAAAATCACCTCAAAACACATGTCAAATTATTACTATAATCTTATCATATTAATTTAATAGGGTAAAGAAGGAATATTTCACGCAAATATAATTAAACTATACTGTAATAGTTTTTTGGAGGTGTGAAATTGAATAAGGATAAATTTTCAATATTTATGGCTCATTTGGCCACCTTGTTGGCATTAGAATCCTATAATCCAGACCTAGCAGAACAAAGTATAAAAGCAGAAGAGGATTGCATAGAAGCAGAAGTCCATAAAACTCAAGTAGATGAAGAGGATAATATGGATATACCTGAAAAGTCTAGCTCAGTAGCTAATCTTCCTTGGGAAAAGGATGAAAAGTTTTTAAAAGCTCAAGAAGAGAACAATGCCCATACATTGATGGCTGCCTTTTGTTCAGTACTCATAGATCCTTTACCTGGCGAAGAATATAATGTTCAATTAGCAGCTAAATCCTTATCAGGGATAGTAGTTCAACCGGGAGAAGTATTTTCCCAAAACCAAAATATAGGCCCTTACACAGAGGCTAGAGGGTATAAAAAAGGCGCATCTTATGCAGGAGCTAATATAGTTCAAACGGAAGGCGGAGGAGTATGTAAAATCGCTTCTACCTTATATAATGTAGCCATACTAAGCGACCTAGATATAGTTGAAAGACATAATCATACCATGCCTGTGAATTATGTACCCTATGGCCAAGATGCAACCGTCGCCTATGGATCTAAGGATTTTAAATTCAAAAACGATAGGGAATATCCCATTCTAATATGGGGAGAAATCGTTGAGAATAGGTTATATATAGGATTTTACGGAAGAGAGGAACCCCCTGAAGTAAAATGGCACCACAATGTGACAAATATAGTAGAGGCACCTAAATATTATAAGGATAATCCAAACCTAAATATAGGAGAGGAGAAGATTATCATCCAGGGAATTGATGGAGCAACTGCAGAGTCTTGGTTAACAATCAAATACCAAGATGGTACCATTAAAACTAAAAAATTAGGAGTTAGTAGATATTTGCCCTTGCCTCATATAATTGAAATAAATAGATAAAGACATCTCCTTTCTACTCCCTGGACTCTAGAAAGGAGATATCTTTATGTTTTAAATATTGACTATAGTCGAGCTATGGAAGGAATCATCAAATAGATCATATCTTTTTATTGCAGTATCCACAATCTTCAGTATTAAACCTTCATAGCCTAAATCAGTGACTTGGGCCATTCTATATAATGCAGATTTACCTTTCAGGAGGCCTGGCAAGGAATTGATCTCCAGCACATAGGGTATACCGTCTTTTAATATAATATCCACTCTACCGTAATCCCTTAAGGATAGGGCTTTATAAGCTTTAATAGCAGTAGACTCTATCAATTCTTTTTCCTCCTGAGTCAGTGGGGCAGGTATATGATAGAGGGTCTTATCCTTGTAGTAAGCTTTTACTTCGAAGCTATAGAATTTAGCTAAATCCTCAGGTAATTGGGAAAGATCTACTTCTTGTATAGGTAGTAGGCTTATATTTTCACCATTGCCTATTACCCCTACAGAAAACTCCCTACCTTCTACATACTGGTTTAGCATAATAGGAGGATTATATATATCTAACTCCTCTTCTACCTTATTTGTTAAGGTTTCCATGTCGAAAACAAGGCTATCCTGGTGAATACCCCTACTTGAACCTTCGTCATTTGGTTTTATTAATACAGGAAAATCGATATCTAAGCTATTTAAATCATCTACATTATAGATTGAAATGAAATCTGGCGTTGGTATGCCGCGAGCTCTAAAAATTTTAGAAGAGTAAATCTTATTTATGGCAAGGGTGTGACCTAAAATAGAAGAACCAGTATAAGGAATATTAGCAAATTCTAATAGTGCAGGAAGTTGGGCTAATTTGCTATCACCCCTTATGCCATTACATAGATTGAACACCAAATCTACGTTTTCAGCTTTTAGCTGATTGATAATGCTATCGTCTGCCACTAAGGCAATACAGTTGTACTTTTTTGACAGTATTTTTTGTACTTCTTCTACTGTCTTTTTCTTTTGTTCATCTTCCTTAAAGCCTTCTTCCGATGGCAAAAAATCCATCCTGGACTTATCTGTTACAATAGCTATTTTCAATAAACATTCCCCCTTTGACATACTTTGACCTTTATCTACCTAAGGAATACCCTAATTTAGCCCTTTGGTCAAGCTTTATTTTGGGTTTCAATTAGTTTCAATTTTTTATCACGACTCATCTGTTTTATGTTCCATTCCCGTCTCTGGGCGGAAATTTTGTCATCATAAATTTCTGTATATACTAGCCTAACTGGTAGTCTAGCTCTAGTGTATTTAGAGGCTTTGCCTTCATTATGTACTTTTATCCTTTTGTCTAAATCTATAGTCCACCCAGTATATAGGGTTTTGTCAGCACATTCTAAAATGTATACATAGCACATCTATTTCACCAACTCCCTTAGTATTTTAGAAATACAATCATAAGAATAGCCTTTCCTCTGAAGAAAACCTCCTAATTTCCTATATATAGCATTTTTATCATCATTCTTATAGGAAGGCAATTTTTTCTTTGCAAGGGTTAATGCTCTACTATATTCATCATCATCTTCTTCTAAAACTTCCTCAACTATATTTTCATCAATACCCTTTTTATATAGCTCGTACTTGATTCTGGTAGGACCAAATTTGTTTAAGTTTATCTTGTCTCTCATAAAGGATTTAGCAAACTCCACGTCGTTTACCAATCCATATTCCTCTAAATAGATTAAAGTGTCTTCAATAATATCTTGTTCAAAACCCATTTTCTTTAGCTTGTCTACAATCTCTTTTTTAGATCTCTGTCTGTAGCCCAGATATTTTAAAGCTTGGTCTTTGGCTTTAGATAGCTCTTCTTCTTTCAGTACCCTATCAATATAATACTCGTCTATTTCCATACCTTCTCTTAAATCATATTTATACTGGATTTCCATCATCAACCCAAAGGCAAACTCATGGTCTATATATATATTTACTCTTTCTTTATTGTTTTTTTGTGTTTCAATCCTTGTTATTATCATATTATCACCTATTTACAATTTCATTGATCTTCTAATATAACTTGCAGTTCTTTCTAAAACATTCACTGTAGCCACATCTTCCAATTTAGTATCAAAGGAATGGCCACCTTTTCTATGGACTAAGAAAGTATATTTTATATTATATTTCTTTAAACTTTTAGCAAAATTTACCGATGACCTAAAAGGAACGGTAGTATCCAATTTTCCATGGGCCAACAATGTAGGTATCATATTTTGGCTAACCCAATTAATAGGAGAATAATAATCATATATCTCCTCCTTAGGGACTGGACTTCCCTTTAAAGTCTGTTTGGTTGCAAACTTAGCAAATAAGGATTTATTTTCCGAAACAAATATATCATTTAAATCCGATGGTGAATAGTAGGCAACCACGGCTTTTATACCTTCCATCCTATCTTTATTATCATTATGGGTATAATAAGTGGAGTATAGTAAGGATAGATGACCTCCTGCAGACAATCCCATCAGCACTATATTATCCCTATCTAAGGATAGCTTTTCACTATTATCTCTTACATAATCTAGGGCATCGGTATAATCCGACAGGATATCCTCCATTGTATTTCTATATCCATATCTGTAGTCTATACTTACAACGGCTAAACCTTTAGAGGCTAAGTATTTACACCAGGATACATTGTTCGGCTGATTTCGAAATCCAGAAATCCATCCTCCACCATGACAGAAGAACACCAATGGATGTTTATGATTGTTCTTAGAGGGATACCAGATGTCCAATTTAAGATCTTTATTATCTGCCTGTTTATATACATAGGTTTTACTTTCAAATTCCCTATCCACATCTATTGGCACTTTAGACCTTAAGGTTTTCCAAGTATATATGATAACAGATATTAGAAAATAATAGAAACCTAAGGTAAAGTCTTCAATAGCAAGAAATATGAATATCAAAAATAAGTATATTTTATTTGCGATAAAGTAGGACATCTTTAACTTTTCTTTTAATTTATCCATAAATATACCGCCCTAAATATTATTTTTCCAACGGATTTTCTATAGTTTCTCTAGTTAGCAAAGCTTTTTTCGCTACCTTAGCATTGATATTCAACTTATGAAGTACATATTTGGCCAAGAAATACCCAAAGGGTAACCAGTTTACATGGCTTATAGGTAGCACTTTCCTATTAGCACCATACATCTCCTTATATAGCACCTTCCTGGACTGTATAGGTAATGTAGAATCGAAATAAGCATCGATAAAGGTAACCTTTTTCATATCTAACAGATGGGCATAGGATATTGGGTCTATCTTAAATAGGGGATGAATCTCTTCGTTAGATAAAATTTCATCAAAAGCCATAGTCTTCACCTTTGGGAACTGCTCATCATAAATTTTATATAGTTTATCCCTATCCTTTAGGTGAAAGCTCGTTTCAAACCCCTTATCAAACATTCGCCTAGCAAATACAGTAGCAGGGGATTGGTGCAATATCCTAGGAATATGCCCTCCAGTAGTCATAAACAATAGATGATTTATCCTATCGTCTATAGCACCGATTATGGTAGATATCATTCCCCCTAAGCAATAGCCTACAATAATATTGTTTTCCTTCCAGAAATGCTGTTGCTCCAGTAGATCTATGGTAGTCAATGTATCTATCACCCCATGCTCCCAGAATTGAAACATGATATCCATATCTGGATATAGATAAGATCTACCACTCATAGAGTTATCTTCTACTCTAGTATAGTTACCAGGAAGTATGAGAATACTAGTACTCACCCCTGCATTAGCTAAGTGAGGGCCAAGCCATAGCAAAAACTTAATATTTCTACTACCTAATCCGTGGAGTATTAAGGTGGAAGCACGGACTTCCCCTTTAGGTTGGAAGAAATAAAACTCAACATTATCCGTACCAGGAGCGCAATTCCTATATAAAGATTTATACCTGACATAGCTACATCTATAGTTTTTACCTTTAAATATATACCCAGAAACATAATCTATATATTTTTTTTCATAAGAAAAATTAATAATCATCTGTCTATCCTTTCCAAAAATAATAGTAAACTTATTATATCATAATAGCAGGTATTTAATTTATAAACAATATTATATTGTTGAATAAGGCTTAGCTTTACGATACTATGTAATAGAAAAATAAATATAACAAATATTAAGTTCTATTTTCTGCCCAAAACCTGTCTTTAAAAGGTAAGAATTAGAATAACTATCAATTTCGGTGCCAGGCACCAAAATTGATAGTTATTTGTAACATGTTTGTAATATTTATTTTTCTAGGAAATACCCAATTATATAAAGCATCCATATATGTAGGGGATAGAATACATAGAAGAAATATTTGATATTCTTGCCTCTTTCCCCGTTATACAATAAAATAATAGGCAATGCGAAAACCATCATCCATTGGGGATTTAGTATAAACAAATTTTCATAAGTAAATCCCCCTTGAAGGAAAGTACAGGAGAGGGCTAGATAGGCTGCAGACATCTTAAGCCTGTCTTCTTTTAAATAGTGAAATATCAATACCATAGCAGTACTCATCAATGAGCCCTCTGCAAAGGTAGCAAAAAATAATATCAAAACAATCAGTAAATTGTTCTTAAGCTTATCTTTTCCTTCTTTAAATTTACCCTTGTCAAGGAGGATAAGCAGAGCAATCCCCAAAGCCATAGAAAACAATATATTATTATACAAGGGCAATTCTCTTTTAAACACAAGAAATACCACACTATTACCTATAAACATAATACCCGCCCAAGTAAATAGTCTCCTCATATAATTTAGTCTACTACTAGTATGCTTATATCCTTCCGTCAATAGATAGAAGAAAATCGGTGCTACCAGTCGTCCAGGCCAATGAAGCCAATAGGGGCTATTGGGTATGAACTGGGCAATATGGTCTAAAACCATGAGTACAACCATGCTTATCTTTAAGGTAAAAGCATCAAATATTCTATATTTCATATCCTATCTCCTTTTAAGGGTTTCATTCATTCTTTTTAAATAATATTAAAGTCAAAGCTATAACTATAATAGCAAATCCATAAGCACCTACATAGTTCTTTTTACTGATATTTTTATTTCCATTGGCATCTTCCTTATAGACAAAACTTTCCTTAGGCTTGGACCTTTTACCAATATACTCTAAAGCTAATCTATTTTCAGATAGCTCTACACTATACTCTTCTTCTAATAGCTTATCTAGATCCTTAGAGTTGATATATATTCCAGATTTATATATAATAGGCTCTTTATCTAAGACTATATCCTTCTCCCCTAATTTGGCTTTCCTTTCCCCTATTTTCATATTCAATACTTGGCCTATATGAATACTTCCATCACCTTTATCCTCAATAGGCATTTGTAAATAAGTAAATAGATCCTTTATAGGTAAATAGGTGTTTCCATCTATTTCATAAACGGAAGCTAGAGCCTTTTCATCCTTTTTATCTACTTGTATATAAAATTTAATAGGTTCATCTTCAGATGTTTTGTCAACAAAATAGGATTTAATAGGCTTGCCAGGGCTTACACCGCCTACAATACCATCTTTATCCTTGACAACAACCCCATTTACAATAACATACTCTACACCTACTGAGGGGATAGTAGGATCCTTTACCGTACTTTTATCTATTATTGTATCGGGATTAAATATGGTAATATCTGCATCAGCACCTATTTCAATCCTTCCCTTATTATTCATCTGGGGTGCAGAGGACTCCATTCTTTTAGCAGGTAAATAGGATACTTTCTTTATGGCATCCATAGTAGACAGAACCTTTTTTTCCCTTACATATTTTCCAAACATCCTACTATAGGTTCCTGCGCCACGGGGATGATTGTTTCCAGAAGGCTCGATGATAGTATCACTACCTATCATAATATTTGGGTCCTTCAATGTCATGATCAATTCCTCTTCAGGCATAGATCCATGGGCTGCTACCAATAGATGTTGTGTCCTATACTTATCAAAGGTATCCTCTGTAATTCTAATATCCGTTCCACCAATTTGCAAATCTTCATAGCTGATTCTAAATCTATCTTGCCAGCCAGGTCTAAATCTAGCAGAGTCAATATAAGTAGCCCAAAAATCATAAGGATAAACACAAGCTGTAATATCCAAGCCTTCCTTTCTAGCCTGGTTAACCATCTCAAGAGCTTCTTCCATATGGAAGGTACCCCCAGTACTGTTAATATGCATAATATGGATTGTAGCTCCCGTTTCCATACCATAATCTATTACTTCTTGAATTCCTTCTAAACCTCTTTCTGCATCGGAATATCTTAGATGGTAGAAGGTAGGAACATTGTATTCTTTGGCTAGACTCAATAAGGGTACTACTTCGTTTTTAACTCCAGGTATATATTCAAAACTAAAGGAGATACCTAAAGCACCAGCTTCGATATTCTTGCGAACAGATTCTACCAACTGTTCTATATCCTCTTCTTCTGTCATCTCCACATCAACCCCATAGCCAATAATTGGCCAACGAAGCCTAGTAACAAAGGAAGAAGCTCCAAAGTTAGTCAATACTCCAGCTTTCTCCCAACCCCTATACCATTGTTCTGCATCCTCTGTCCCACCATGCATAGCTAAATTACTAGTAACTCCATCCAATACCTTCAGTTCAATACCAACTGAATTTGGGTCATAGGAAATAAGGTCAATAAAGCCAGGAGAAACTACCAATCCTTTAGCATCTATTTCCTCTTTACCAGATATACCCTCTTGAGTGATCCGAACTATTTTTTCCCCTTGAATCCCTAAGTTGTAACCCGACAGCTCATGATCTGTAGAAGGATTATAAATAGTGCCCCCCTTTATTACCAGATCATAAGGCTCCTCATCAGCCTTTATCTGTAAAGGGGAAAATAGGATTACTACAATCATTAAAATTGCAATTCTATTCACAATATCACATCCCCATCGTCCCTTTTATCACATAATATCACAATTTTATCAATTGTTCTACAAACCTGTGGATACTGAATAAATATGTACTAAGAAAATAAGACTAGTGAAGTTAAAATTGATTAATTATAATTCTATTTGGTATATAATAGAGGAGATAGTCTATCTATAAAGGAGATGATTTTTTGTTAAACTTTAACTATTCTATTCCAACTAAAATCTTTTTTGGAAAGGGCCAGATCGAAGTATTAGGTGAACAGATAAAGGAATACGGCTCCAGAGTTTTAATGACCTATGGTGGTGGAAGTATTAAAAAAAATGGAATATATGATACAGTAGTAGAAATATTGAAGAAAAATGATATAGAGTATTGGGAATTGGGAGGCGTAGACCCTAATCCAAGAATTGATACCGTAAGGGAAGGTATAGATATATGTAAAAAGAACAATGTGGACTTTATACTAGCTGTAGGAGGAGGTAGTACTATAGATTGTTCCAAAGCTATAGCAGCAGGATATTATTATGATGGGGATCCATGGGATTTGGTAATAAAGAAAGCCCCTATTACTAAAGCCTTACCCATAGGCACCATACTCACATTAGCTGCAACCGGGTCTGAGATGGATTCAGGGGCAGTAATTTCAAATTTGGAAACGAAACAAAAATTAGGTTTTGGCCATCCTTCCATGGCACCAAAGTTTTCCATACTAGATCCTAGCTATACCTTTACAGTACCAAAAAATCAAACAGCAGCAGGGGTAGCGGATATAATGAGTCATACCTTTGAAAACTATTTTACTTTAGATGAAGGGGCCTATCTACAGAACAGATTAGCAGAAGCTATACTTAAAACCTGTATTGAATATGGAAGAAAAGCCATGGATGAGCCAGATAATTATGAGGCTAGGGCTAATTTAATGTGGGCATCTTCTCTTGCCATAAATGGACTTTTATCCTATGGGAAGGATACATTTTGGAGTGTCCACGCTATGGAACATGAACTATCAGCCTACTATGATATAACCCATGGTATTGGATTAGCAATCCTAACCCCTCCTTGGATGGATTATGTACTAGATGATGAAAGAGTAGATAAATTTGTAGAATATGGGGTAAATATATGGGGGATAGATAAGAATAAGGATAAATATGATATAGCTAAAGAATCCATAGAAAAAACCTATGAATTTTTCTTATCCTTAGGAATTCCTATGACATTAAGGGAAGTAGGCATAGGAGATGAAAATTTGGAAAAAATGGCCAAGGCAGCAATTAAGCATAAAGGTGGAGTAGTAGGCAATTTTAAACCCCTTTATTATGAAGATATATTAGCTATATATAGAAAAGCGTTGTAGCCTTTAGGTCTGAAATGTTTGCTGAGAAATATTTCAGACCTAATATTATCACAAAAATAAAGTGGATGTGATATACTATAGAATGGATTAAACGCTAATATAGATATATAGACAGTAGGGGGATTGAAATA
>NZ_PPXY01000029.1 GCF_021655115.1 Clostridium sp. Cult3 | reverse complement strand
ACCTATTTTCTTTAATTCTTCTTATATATTTAAGTAAATTATATATTCCGATGAACGCCCCCGAAAAAAAGGATATAAATGCCATTAGCTTATAGTAGGAGGGATATGCCACATAGGAGGATACAATATAGAGGGCTAAGCCTAACAAGAAAAATTTATATATCTTGTCCTTTCTGTTGATGCTGAAACCTTCCTTAAAGTTTTCCCTTCTATCCTTATGTTTTGATATTATCAACTCTTCAATTTCTTCTTCTGTAGGAAATCCTTCAATTTCCTTAAGCATATGTTTAATATGCTCAAAATCTATTAACAGATATTCTGTCTGTTCCTTTACTTCCTCATCAAAATAGGAGTTGGTAACTATTATTCCCTCCAAAATATTCTTTTTTTCCATTTCTTCCATATAGTTTTTTACATCCTTTAGATTGATTTTATTATCCCAGGAACTCTTAATGCATTTTATACCATATATCTCCTCATTTATTTCACCTATAAAATCTATATTATTATCACATTCAAAAAATAAGGTGTCATAATACTTTTCCAGTATTTCTTTCATATACAATGCAAAATCACTATCTTTATATTTTTCAATTTTTTTCCGAATTTGCCTATCTCCTATATCTTCATTGATATTTAATATGTTTTTATTTCTAATCTTTCGCTTGCCATATATCAATACTGACAAATACAAAGCTATCAATATCCCTGTCAAAATTAAGGATATGCTGATGCTCTGAGTTGAGTTATAAATAGTTATAAGAAAAAATAAGGCTATGGCTAAACTAATAAAAATCCAATCTAAGAAGGAAGCCCCTATACCCTTTCCATCTTTTATCTGTCGAGTATAGTATCCGTTTAATATCAAACTTTTTTTTATTTCATTAAAACAATCTTTTAATATTGTCAAAACATTCATTAGAATCCTTCTCCTTCTTCATCAATATATAGCTTACTACCTGTATTATTGCCAATATAGATACAAAAAATAATAGTATTCTATTAAATATGCCTATGAAGAATTCCTCTGGTAGCATTTGAATCAACAAATCTTTTTCCGGATCTAATAGCCATAGATCATTATCAAAAAATATCATGTGAAAATAAGTAAAGTATTTATTAAAATCCATAGTTGTGAGGAAAAATAAAATCAACATAAAGATCCACCATATTAGATTGCCATAAAATATGGTATATGCTATTTTATTACTTTCACCTAGCAACAAGAGCCCAATTATTGCGACTAAAAACAGTGCCAAGGATATGTATTTTATAATAAATCCATACCTAAATAGAAACTTTACATCTTCCATATGCTGAATTTCCTCATCATTAAAATATGGTCTTAACCCTTCTTCCTGTGTTTTATCCTTTAAGTACGAGATTATGCCTTCTGTTATAATCTCTAGCTCCTCTAGTTCCTTACCTGTAGTATCCATGACTCCATGTTTTCCAAAGGAATCTAGATAAAAATTTGTATTAAAAGCATTAGTTTCAACCCCCTTAAGGAAAACATACAAGGGCAAAAATACTACCAACAGCAGGATAAATAATCTTCTCATTTTATCACCTCATTTCCTCCTATCTATAGTTTACCAGAACTTGTCCGACTTAAACAAAAGCTGAAAGAAATATCCTTCAGCTTTATCCCATAGCCTTCTCCAATCTGTCTAGATATTTAATTGGAAACATCCTCAACAATTCCTTATACTGTTCTACAGTTAATCCTCGTACAGTAGTATATATTTCAATTTTCTCATCTACATTAGCTGAATTGAATCGCTCTTTTATTTCTTCAAAATTTTGATTGTTTTCCATTTCCTCACTCCTTCATCATCTTTTATACACCATGTTTTTATTATGTTAAAAAAAATAATCTTTTATACGATAAAAAACACCCTTATTAAAAATAAAGGTGTCAAAAATCTATTATATCTCTAAATCATCCGGTATCTCCCAAGAATGATATATTTCTTGAATATCATCATTATCTTCTAAAGCTTCTATTAATTTTACCATATTTTTTATATCTTCGTCAGAAGTTAATTCTGTTGTGTTTTGAGGTAAAAAGGCTAGTTCGGCCATGGTAAACTCGTACCCTTGTTGGCTTAATGAATCCCTAATGTTGTTAAAATCCTCTGTGCTAGTTATTATCTCATATCCAAATTCATCGCTTTCAAAATCCAAAGCACCTAAGTCAATGGCTCGTAGCATTAACTCATCTTCATCGATATTATCTTTCTTTTCAATAGCTAGTACACCTTTTCTATCAAACATAAATGAAACACAACCAGTCTGACCTAAATTTCCGCCAAATTTATCAAAGGCATGTCTTACATCAGAAGCAGTTCTGTTTCGATTATCCGTTAGACATGATACATATACAGCCACTCCATTTGGACCATATCCTTCATAAGTTATCTCTTCATAGGTCTCAGCCCCTAATTCTCCTGCTCCTTTTTTGATTGCTCTTTCTATATTATCATTAGGCATATTTGCTGCTTTAGCTTTTTCAATAGCAGCCTTTAATTGAGGATTATACTCTGGATCTTTGCCTCCCTCTTTTGCTGCCACCATAATATATCTTGCCAGTTTAGTAAATTCCTTACCTCTTCTAGCATCTTCCTTACCTTTTTTATTTTTAATATTATTCCATTTCGAATGACCTGCCACGAAATTCAACCTCCTTAATTTATTCTCATATATTTTATCACAATATCTAATGTGAAACATCATAATTATTCATTTTGTGGAACAAAAATCGGTGGAAAATTCCTCTTATGTTCACTTATACTATGCATTCTTTGGATTTTTTTCACTACGTCCTTAGGCCCTGTTTTATTCAATATATAGTCATCTAAAACACCATAACCAAATCCCATTTCCTCTTCATCTGTTTGATCTTGCCACAATCCTGCCGTTGGTGGTTTTTCAATTACTACCTCAGGAATATTTAAAAATCTTGCCATTTCCCAAATATCCCTTTTAACAAAGGAAGCAATTGGAAGTAAATCTACCCCACTATCTCCATGTTTGGTAAAATAGCCTACGGTAAACTCAGACCTATTGCTAGAACCTAAAACCAAATAGTTGTAGGATCCAGCATAATAATAGAGTGTTGTCATCCTAAGCCTTGGTTTAATATTAGCTTTAGCTAAATCATTTCCATCTTCAATATAGATCATTTTAATAAGTTCATCATAAATATGCGTTAAATCTGCCTTTTCTGTCTTTAAGCCTATGCTATCTGCAACCAACAATGCATGTTCTTCATCTATGGGATCACTATGACAAGGCATAATTATTCCTAAGGAAGTTTCAGGAAAAGCCCTTTTAGCTAATCCTGCTACTACTGCCGAATCTACTCCGCCACTTAAGCCAAACACCAATCCCTCTCCACTGGCTTCATCAACTTTTAATTTTAGCCATTGAACAATATCATTACAGACTTTTTCTATATTATCCATATTCAGACCTCCACAATAATATATATTAGGTATATCTTATGCCCTTTTGGTAAAATTAATAATCAGTGCTAATAAACTTTTCCCTAATCATTATACCATAAAGGAGGAGTCTATGGATACAAAGGTATTTAAACTAATCGGAATTGGGTTGATAACCGGGATAACAAACGGATTGTTTGGTTCTGGTGGTGGAACCCTAGTAGTACCTGCTCTGGTCTTTTTTTTAGGATTTGAAAATTATAAGGCTCATGCTACTGCTATTTCTATTATATTGCCTTTATCCATCATCAGTACCTTTATATATATTAAAAAAAATGTAATTGAATATGAAGTAGCAATGGTAGTAGCTTTAGGCGGAATTTTAGGTAGCTTTTTAGGCGCCAAGCTATTGAAAAAAATTCCTACTCCCGTACTTAGAAAAATATTTGGCACTGTAATAATTATCACTGCTATAAGGATGATATTCAAATGAAACTATTTATGATTGGATTTCTATCGGGTATTATCGGTGGAATGGGGATAGGTGGCGGTACTATACTCATACCTTCCTTAATTTTTTTTACAACATTAACTCAGCAACAAGCTCAAGGAATAAACCTTATTGTATTTATACCAGTGGCCTTAGTAGCGTTAATAATCCATTATAAAGAAAATAATATTGAATTCAATTATATTAAGTGGATAATATTGGGGGGGACTATTGGGTCTATTATTGGTTCATTAATTGCTCTTAATATTGATTCCTCTTCTTTAAAAAAGTACTTTGGTTTTTTTCTCCTATTTATCGGAGCATATGAATTGATAAAAAAAGAATAGACCTATAGGTCTATTAAGTTATGCCTCTTTCTCCATTTTTATTAAAGTAGCCAAAATACAGTCATCGTATAAAAATCTAAAATCCAAAGCCTTAGCTTTTTCAATTACTTCATCGTTGAAGGTACCTGGTTGAAACCAAATATACTCTATGCCTAATTCTTTAGCATCATCTAAAGTATTTAAACTGATTTTAGGAGGAACCACTATATCTATTACGTCTATTTTCTTAGGTAATTCTCTTAAAGAATCATATATCCTATGCCCTTGAATTTCATCATAGTTTGGATTTACGCCATAGGTTTCATAACCATGTTCCATTAATTTTCGCCATATCTTATACCCATACTTTCTCTCGTTAGCTGTCACCCCTACTACAGCCCAAATTTTTTTATCTAACATCTCCTGCTTTATCATAGTATCACCTCTATATTATTATACCCCTATTATGTATATTATCTCTAACTATTTAATTCTCTTTCCATTCTTCATAGAAATATGCTCATCATCTATATATTCAATAATTGCACTACCACTGGTTAAATCGGTTATATTCTTCTTAAAGGATTCAACCTCAGAATAATTAATATATACATATATATTTACCCCGTCATCATATACTATGTCGTCTATTATATATCCCTTAGTCATCAGATGGTTTTCAATCATTCCATATAAGGTGTATTCTATTCTTATCTTTAATTTATGGTGAAGAACCTTTTCTATTATGATTCCTGACTCCAATCCAATCTTTGCACCTTTAGTATAGGCCCTAATTAGTCCACCAGTACCTAATTTTATGCCTCCAAAATACCTGGTAACTACTACTACCACATTACGAAGATCCTCTTTCTTAATTACCTCCAAAGTAGGAATTCCTGCAGTTCCAGATGGCTCCCCATCATCACTAAATCTTTGAATATTGCTATTTTCTCCATAAACATAAGCATATACATTATGAGTAGCATCTCTGTGTTTCGATTTTATACATTCAATGAAGTCCAAGGCTTCCTGTTCTGATTCAATAGGCTTTGCATACCCTATAAATCTAGATTTGTTTATTATAATTTCCTCCTGACCATATTTATGTATAGTTCTATATACATTATCCATATATATCCCCTTTCATAAATCTACTAAATAGATTATAACATAAAGATTAGACACAAAAAAGAAAGGATAATATCCTGGGGGATATACCCTTTCCCTTTTGCATTTCAATTTATTTAGGCATATATCTCATCTATTTCAATATCCTTTATCTCCAAATATCTTTTATAAGATAGACTTACTAGGGATTTATCTTGATTATGAGTAATCATATCTATGGCTTTATCTATCGAGTAGAAGCCACCATCTTTAAACCCTTCTTCCTTATTTATCTTATAATTGGGTCCAGAAGCTTCCATTACATACCAAATAATCTTATTGTACACCTCTTGTTTTCTTGACAAAGAAAAAAATTCGTAACTAGTTTCTCCAGCAGTAGAAACGATATTGGCACTAACACCCGTTTCATACTTTACACGACTTATAGCCGTTTCTGTTGGAAGAGAACCATTACGAATTTTCCCTTTGGGCAATACCCATTGATCTTTATCATTTTTTAGGATAAATACCTTATTCCCATTGAAAACCACACCACCTGCACAATTTCTTACAATCATTGGAACCAGCCTCCTTTTTATTCTTATTATTATCATACCCAAATTTACCTAATTATTCAATGAATTTTAATAATTAAATATATATTAACATAGAATATACTCGGAATACCTTTCATAGTCTATCTGATTGATACTTAAATTCAATCTAGTGCCTTCGACTAAGTATTCTATATGATCTACTTCATAATTATCTAAAAAATAGTTAACTAAATTCTGTCTATCATAGGGGATCATCAATTTAACTTTTTTGTATTCTTGAGGTAAATTTTCTTCAACTAGCTCCAATAATTTTCCCAAATTAGTGCGATCCTTGCTAGATATAAACACCTTCTTATCCACATATCTAGAATCGTATACTAAATCACTAACATTAGCTTTATCTATCTTATTAAATACGGTAATAATAGGTTTCTCCAATACTTCCAATTCTTTTAAAATATTATAGGTAGTCTTAATTTGTATATCCAAATCTGAGTTAGATGCATCTACAACATGTAGAAGTAAATCTGCATATTTCACTTCTTCTAAAGTTCCCTTAAAAGCTTCCACTAGATGAGTTGGAAGTTTGCTTACAAAACCTACAGTATCGGTAATCAAAAAAGGCTGTCCATTAGGCAACTTTGCACGCCTTAGTGAAGTATCTAGAGTTGCAAATAGCATATCATATACAAATACTTTTTTGATTTCTTTTTTCTCACCAGCCATCTCAATTATCCTATTGAGTAATGTGGATTTTCCCGCATTAGTATACCCTACTAGCGCAACTATAGGAAGATTTGAATTTTCCCTTCTCTTTCGTTTAATATTTCTTGCCTTTTCTGCATCCTTTAGCGCTCTTTCAATATTGTCAATCTCCCTCAATATATGTCGCCTATCGGTTTCCAACTTTTGCTCACCAGGACCCCTTGTGCCAATACCTCCACCTTCTCTAGATAGATAATCCCTAAAGCCTACTAGTCTAGGTAATCTGTAATTTAACTGAGCCAGTTTTACCTGTAATTTTCCTTCTCTAGAGCTAGCCCTATTGGCAAATATATCTAATATCAAATTAGTTCTATCAACTATTTTTCTATCAATGATATTCTCTAAGTTTCTAATTTGGGCACCAGATAGTTCGTCATTAAATACTACTAGGTTAATATCCAATTCATCACAATAGTTTTTTATCTCCTCAGCCTTACCCTTCCCTATGAAATAAGCTGGATCTATTGCATCTCTTCTCTGAGTGATTCGTGATATAACCACACCTCCAGCAGCATTTACTAATTCCTGTAATTCGTCCATGGAATTATCTATATCGATAGTGTCCGTTACTAATTCAACTCCTACGATTAAAGCCTTTTCCCTATTAATAGTTTTTTCTATCAATCTATCACCCTTTCATTATCAAAGCGATTTTATCCTTTAGTATATTATACCATCTTCTCTGTATTTTATCTAATTATGTTCAATAAATTCTCCTTAGGCACATTTACATATTGTTCTGGTACATCCCCAACTATAATAGTCTCTGCAATTGGAATATTGGTAGTAATCCTTAAGTTCTCCGATACCAAAGGTACTATCATCTTAATATCGGTAACCACTATAATATATATTCTATGTCTAGTTTGATTTATTCCAGATGACTCAAATTCCGTTGCAAAATCTACTGCTACAGAGCCCTGGGGAACAATACGTACATTTACACTCGGTAGAGTTATTATCTGAGTATCAAAAGCATTACTTAAAGGTACCTTTATATTGGATTTGGACATTTCCATTAGTTGTTCTTGAACTTCAATAGCTACTTCTGAAGCAATGCTATTCATTAATATGGTATTGGCCTGCATTAATGTTACTTTTCCTTCATTATCATATTTAACAAATATGAGGTCATTATAATTAATATCCCTTTTTATCTTGTTCTTTATGGTATCATTGATAGCTTGAGTAGTAACAGCCCTAGCCCTTATCTCAGATATAGCAATAACAGTAGGTTTAATATTTTTGTCTGTATACCTAAATATGTATATACCTAGGGCCAATAGGGCAATAATCCATATAATAGTACGCTTTTTCCTAACTAAATAAATATAATATCTCACAAATATTACCTCCCTATATATAATATGTTGGATATGTATATTAGATTTTTATTTTTGAATAATACTTTAAATATGTAATTGTTAACATTATTATCTTTGTATGGTATAATTAATTTGTTTACTACCTTTTCTTAATTAAGGAGGTATTTGTATGTCAGAGGATAACAAAAATAAGCAGGATAAAAGGAAACACAATAAAAAGAAGAGAAAAGGATTAAAGATTTTTTTATTAGTGCTAATTATGGCAATAATCGTTGCAGCAGGTGCAGTTACAGGTATGGTTATTGCCATTGCTAAGGACGCTCCTGAAATAGATCCAACAAATATTAGCTCTTTATTGAATCAAACTTCTTTTATACTCGACCAAAATGGAAAGGTTATAGAAAAAATTCAAACAGAGGAATATGAGTATAGAACTATTGTCAGTTTGAGTAAAATACCAAAGCATCTACAAGACGCTTTCATAGCGGTAGAAGATGAAAGATTTTACACCCATATAGGTGTGGATCCAAGAGGAATTGCCAGTTCTCTTTGGGACAATATAAAAGCTGGACATACCGTCAGAGGTGCCAGTACTATTACACAACAATTAGCTAGAAATCTTTATCTAAGTAATGAGAAAAAACTAGATAGAAAAATAAAAGAAGCTTATTTAGCACTGCAGATTGAAAAGGCTTTGACTAAGGATCAAATTCTAGAAGCATATCTAAATAGAATACATTTAGGGCAAGGGGCCTATGGGGTGCAAGAAGCAGCACAGACCTATTTTTCTAAAAATGTAGATGAATTAACTATTGCAGAATCGGCAGCTCTAGCAGGTATTGTAAAAGGGCCCAGTAAATATGCATTATATAAAACCATAAAACCTGAAGACTTTAATGCAGAAAAGCATATTGAGATTAGTCAAATAGATACTCTAGGTGAAAAATATATCGCCATATATAATCCTGAGGCTGTAAGCAGACAAAAAATAGTATTAGCTAAAATGTTAGAGCTAGGCAAGATTACCGAAGAAGAATATAATGCTGCCCTGGCTCAAGATATCCAAGCTAGCTTAAAACCAGGACAAAAAAAACTTAAAGGAATTTCTTCCTACTTTAACGATTACACTAAAGTACAAGTAATTGATGCATTAATGGAACAATTAGGCTATTCAAGGGAAGAAGCTGAGAAAGAATTATATACTGGCGGACTAAAAATATACTCTACTATGGACATAGAACTACAACGGGACCTAGAAGATGTATATAATAATTTTACCGAAGTATTGCTAGGTAATCCAGAGAATATCAAAGGGCCAGCCTTTGTTTCATGGCGATTAAACAATGCACAAAATATAATTGACGAAAGGAATAATGTCATATTTTATAAGCAAGAACATCTATTAGATGAAAACTTCAATTTAATAATCGAAAAAGATACCTTTGAACTAATCGATGGACAGTTGGTCTTAAGAAATAAAAAGTTAACTCCTTATAAAAGCAATATAGAAATATCTGATTATTATAGCTTGGATGATCGTAAAAACTTAGTAACCCATAGAGTAGGGACGTTGTCCTTACCTGAAAAGGAGTTTTCAGTTACCGAAGATAAAGCTGTTGTGATTTCAAGTAGTTTTCTAAAAAACAATCCCGATTTCTATTCCATAAACGAAAATGGTAATTTAACTATTAATGAAAAATATTTCTATAGACATAAAGAAGGCGTAGTGCAACCTCAATCAGCAACTGTAATAATAGATTATAAAACGGGAGAAATAAAAGCATTAGTTGGAGGTAGGGATGTAGAAGGATCACGAATACTAAATCGTGCTACTTCCTCTCCTAGACAACCAGGTTCTACTATTAAGCCTATATCTGCATATTTACCAGCTTTAGACAATGGTTTTACTGCAGCATCTACCATAGATGACGTACCTTTTTATAATAATGAAGGCCAATTGTGGCCAAACAACTGGTATACCGGTTATAAAGGAATCCATACCCTTAGAAAGTCTGTAGAGCAGTCGGTAAACGTAAACTCTGTAAAGGTAGTAGAGGCCATAGGAGTAAAAACCTCTATGGAATATTTAAGTAGAATGGGAATCATCGATAAAGACAACCCAACAAAGGATAATTTTGTAACTGCCGCAGAAAACAACGTAAATAATGATGAAAACTTATCTGCTTTAGGATTAGGTGGCATGACAAGAGGTTTAACACCCTTGGAAGTTACTGGAGCTTACGGTTCTATTGCTAATTCGGGAACCTATATTAAACCTATTACCTTTACAAAAATATTAGATAATGACGGAAATATTCTGATAGATAATTCTCCAAAGAAAAATGCCGTCGTATCGCCAGAAGTAGCCTTTGTAATGTCTGATATATTGAGAACAACTGTAACCAATGGTATAGCTGGAAGGGCGCAAATTCCTAATATGCCCACAGCAGGTAAAACTGGTACTACCCAAGACAAAGCAGATGCATGGTTTGTAGGATATACTCCCTACTATGTAACTGGAGTATGGATAGGTAATGATTCACCACAAATAAAATTAAATCAAGGGAGCTCAATGGCAGCACAGCTATGGAAGATTATAATGACTAGAGTCCATGATGGACTGGAGGCTAAAAATTTTGAACGGCCTGCCAATATTGTTTCCTTAAGTGTCTGTTCACAATCAGGAAAATTGCCAACAGAACTATGTAGCCACGATCCCAGAGGCAATACTATAATAACTGAAATATTCGCACAGGGGACTCAACCTACGGAATTCTGTGACACTCACGTAGAACTAAGGATTGATACTACAACAGGAAAAATTGCTAACGAATACTGTCCAGAAGAAAATGTTGAAACTAGAGTATTTATTAAAAGAAATCCACCCTACAATCCAAGTGAACATAACGGAGTCGTGCCTATTGACTATCAATATACTGCACCAACAGGAATATGTGATGTTCATAATCAACAAAATGCTATAGAAGATTTCTTAGATGAAGATGAGGATGAAGAACCTGAGGATGAAGATACAGATAACACAGATGATGAACAAAATGATGCCAACGATAATGATAATAACGAAGATGTGGATGACGATATCAACAATGGTAATGATAGCTAAGGGGAGATCTCCCCTTAGCTTTTTGTTTTAGGATCGGAAACTATAGCTATAATATATCCAAATAATATAGCAGCAGCGATCCCTCCTGCAGTAGCTTCCAGCCCCCCAACAAAAGCACCTATTACGCCTTTAGATTTTGCCCCTTCAATGGCTCCTTTACTTAGAGCATATCCAAAACCCGATATGGGTACGGTGGCTCCTGCTTCACCAAATTTAGCTAATGGTTCATACAAACCTACAGCACCTAACAATACCCCCGATGTTAAAAATACTACCAATATGTGAGCAGGGGTAAGCTTGGTTGTATCTAACAGAATTTGACCAACAACACAAATCAGGCCTCCTACTATAAATACTTTTAAATATTCCATACCATCCCTCCCTAACTTACTAAATTATCTATAGTTACTGCATGAGCAATCCCTGGAATAGATTCTCCCTGTAGTGTTGTAATAGGAGAGTGTAAAGCTCCAGTTGCAATTAACAAAACCCTGTTTAAATTGTTGTTCAACATCTCTTTATATATATAACCATTAAATACAACAGCAGCGCAACCACATCCACTGCCACCAGCATGGGTATCCTGCTCAACACCATCAAATATCTTTATTCCACAGTCTGAATAATTCTCAGATAAATCGTACCCCTCTTTTCTTAATAAATCCAATACTATCTTCTTACCAACCAAACCTAAATCTCCAGTAATTATTAGATCATAGTCATCCGGCCCATAGCCTGTATCTTTAAAATGCTGAGAAATAGTATCTATAGCTGCTGGTGCCATAGCTCCCCCCATATTATTGGCATCCTTTATTCCAAAATCCATTATCTTTCCAGTAGTTATATAAGTAATATAGGGTCCATTGCCCGAAGAAGCCAATACAGTAGCCCCAGCTCCTGTGACAGTCCATTGAGAAGAAAAGGGTCTTTGGCTACCATATTCTAAAGGAAATCTAAATTGTCGCTCTGCTGAACTAAAATGGCTAGAAGTAGCACAAACCACCTTGTCAGCAAACCCTCCATCGATGATCATAGCTCCTAAACTCAAAGACTCCGTCATAGTAGAGCATGCACCATATAATCCAAAATAAGGTATACTCAACTGCCTTGCTGTATATGAAGATGTTGTAATTTGGTTGAGAAGATCTCCTGAAAATAAATATTCTATATCATTAGGAGATAGATTTGCATTGGCAATAGCTTGTTTTATTGCTTCTTCCTGTATTTTTGCCTCAGACTTTTCAAAGGATTCCTGCCCCCACATATCGTCTTCTAATATAGTATCAAAATAATCCTTCAAAGGTCCCTCTCCTTCCTTTGGTCCAACTATTGTAGCAGTACCCAATATAGAAGGAGGATTTGATAGTTTTACCGTCTGCAAACCCACTCTTTTCTGAGACATGCTAATCACCTTCCTTTAGTGAATATTAAATATAAAATTCCTACAATAACAGAACTTCCAACTCCATATACTAGAACAGGCCCAGCAATACTAAACATTCTAGCTGCTACTCCAAATATAAATCCTTCCCGTTTGAACTCCATTGCTGGCGATACTATGGAGTTTGCAAAACCAGTAATGGGAACAGCTGCTCCGGCTCCGCCTATTTTCCCAATTTTGTCATATACCCCGATTCCAGTTAAAAAAGCACCTGTAAACACTAATATGATGGAAGTGCCCGTAGCTACCGCTTGTTCGTCTAAGCCAATTTTAAATAGCATATTTCTTACTATTTGCCCAAATACACATATAAGTCCTCCCACTATAAAAGCATATACTATGTTTTTAAAATATGTTGGCTTTGGTATTTTTCTCTCTGCGTATTTTTGATATTCTTTATTGTTCATCTTATCCAATGTTCTCACACTCCTAATGTTTTATAAATACTAGCCAATATAATAAGGAACCCGCTACTTTGCCGAATATTAATGCTCCTATTATATATTTAAGCTCATGTTTAACTTTAAATTTCTTTGCAAATACAGGAATTACATTCAAAACCTCTGCTAATGCTGATGCAAATAAGCCTAAAAACATGCCTATAACTAATCCTACAAATATATTAAAAAAACTGTTCAATTTAAAACTAAAAGTAGAGAAGTAGATAAAGCTAAAAATTGTGCCACCAGTTATTAATACATATTCATATAATTTTATATAATCGTTGGTTTCAGTAACTTGGGCCAATCTAGGGATAAACTGAAGCAAAGTGACAAAAGCTGCTGCCGCACTACCAACAGTAATGCCTGCAGAAACTCCAATCAATACCATAAAAATACTCTTTATCACTATATTCACCGCCAAGCATCATAATTTATCCTTCTGCTTTAATTCATTAAGTATGTGATCTTCTAAATCCTTGTCATATAGATATAGTTCAACTTCCATAGGCCCTGGTTCCTGTCTTCTCCTTTTGCTAAAACTAAATATCCTACTAAAAAATGAAAACATGCCTAATCCTATACCTATGGAAAATGGGATTGTTAATATCAGTGGATTTTCTTTTTTTTGTCCAGTAACTATATAGTATATTTTTTCAAGAGAGCTCTTCATATTTACATCCTCATGAAAATTTATGATAGCCATTGCTGCCCCCAAAAATAAAATTATTACTACAAAAGCTATTTTAAGCACATTAAAGATTATCTTAGGTTCCTCCTGACCTTTGATTTCTAATAAAACATCAGGCCCTCCTATTATATTGATATTGATGTCTTCAACCTTATCTAAAATTTTTGTAGTAATCTCTGTACCAGAGACATAATCATATTGTTCTTTATCCGTCCCATTGTATATTCTTATATTTTCAACCTTTTGCTTAATAGCTCCATCACCACAATATACTTCTCCTACATCCTTCACATATACATGAGTATTTAAATCTACGGAATATTTGGTTTCAAGACTTATGTATACCTGCTCATTATCCATCTTCGTCACCCCTTAATAATAAATGCTCAACATATTTAGCTTTCTTTGGTACTTCCCTATTAGTTCCTAATTCTCCATACCAGAGGATAGAACCAACTATGGCTAAAATAATAATCAAAATGATTATGATATTTCTATTTGTTTTCATATAATCACCCCAATCTATATTTATTATTCTCCTATAATCTTTTTTCATTCAAAAAAAATAAGGCATGAATTCATGCCTTAGCTAACATTTCTTTCATATCTTCTATTATCCTTTTTTCTATCCGAGATACTTGAACCTGAGATATACCCAATAACTTTGCCACTTCAACCTGAGTTTTATCCTTAAAATATCGTAATATGATTACCTGTCTGTCCCTTTCCTTTAATTGGGATAACATTTCTTTGAGCAATATACTATCTATAATGTCCTCATCACTATCCTCTTCCAAACTTATCTTATCAATTACATGTAGTGGGCTCCCTTCGTCATGATGTATTACATCATAAAGATAATCTGGTTGGTAAGTTGATTCTAACGCCATTGCTATTTCTTCCTTATCTATATTCAATTCTTCTGAAATCTCTTGTATAGTTGGCTCTCTCCCCAGTACCTTAGTGAGATTCTCTTGAGTATACCTAACCCTATTAGCAGTCTGTTTCAAAGATCTGCTCACCTTAATAATACCATCATCCCTTAGAAACCGTTTGATCTCACCTGCAATCATAGGTACAGCATAAGTAGAAAATTTTACATCAAAAGATGTGTCGAATTTATCTATAGCTTTAATGAGCCCTATACTTCCTATCTGAAACAAATCATCCATGTCATATCCCCTGTTTGTAAATCCCCTTAATACAGATTTTATAAGCCCAATATTATGTTTTACTAGTTTTTCCTTTGCATCTCTATCTCCCTGTTGTGCTCTTAAAATTAAGTGGATGGTTTCCTCATGAGATAGTAAAGTATTGTCCCTATTCCCTATGCCCATAATATCTACTCCTCATCGACTAAGGATTCAAATATTTTCGCCATCTTCACCTTAGTGCCATTACCTAGCTGACTTTCAACCATTAATTCATCCATGAAAGTCTCCATAACTGTAAAACCCATACCCGATCTTTCTAAATCTGGCTTAGAGGTATAAAAAGGCTCCATGGCTTTTTGTACATCATCAATACCTTTCCCCTTATCTTCAACAATTATTTCAATTCTATTTCCTTGAATCGTAGATTCTACTATTACAATACCTTCACTATATTCATAGCCATGAATAATTGCATTGGTAACGGCTTCTGAAACAGCAGTTTTAATATCTGACAACTCTTCTATAGTGGGATCTAACTGTGAAGCAAAGGCTGCCACTACAACGCGTGCAAAGGACTCATTAGTAGACTTGCTTAAAAATTCCAACCTCATACAATTTTTCTCAACCAAATCAATTCCTCCTCCCTTAAGCATCCATTGCTTCATCGACACTAGGATATACATTGATTATCTTAAATAATCCTGACATCTTCAGTATTCTCTCTATATAGGGATTGGTGCTAACAATAGATATTTTCCCATGTCGTTCTCTGCAATTTTTATATCTGCCCATTATAAGACCAATACCTGAACTATCCATGAAATTTAATCCTCTTAAATCCAGTACCATATTGGATAAATTATTGTCATAATAAAGGCTATCGATCTTTTTTCTTACATCTTCAGAAGTATGATGATCCAATTCGCCTTTTAACGTAACTATTAAATAATCCTCCACTATATCCGTTGAAAGTTTCAAAATATCCCCTCCCTAAATATATTCCATATATATTTCTATTTAGGAGAGGGATAATCCTTCATAGAAATATAACTACTTTTGTTGTAAAAAGAAAAAAAGAGTCTAAACAGACTCTTTTTACATATTCTTACATGCTAACACCACTTGACTTAATAATATGGAGGTAGTAACACTGCCTACTCCCCCTGGTACAGGAGTGATTTTATTCACCTGTGATGAAACCTTATCGTAATCTGCATCTCCACTTAATTTTCCATCCTCATCTAAACTCACTCCCACATCTATTACAACAGATTCTTCAGTGAAATAGCTTTCATCAAAAAATTTCGCTTTTCCTAAAGCCACTACTACAACATCGGCGTTTTGTGTAACTTGATTTAAGTCTTGTGTTCTTGAGTGGCAAATAGTAACAGTAGCATTTTCATTTAATAACATCATAGCTAAAGGCTTCCCTACAACCATAGATCTGTTTACAACGACTACGTTCTTCCCTTCTAGGGGTATATCATAATGTTTAAGTATTTCCATAGCAGCCTTAGGAGTACAAGGAGCAAATCCATCCATGTTACCTTCAAATATCTTTTCAAGATTTAGTGGGTGCATACAATCTACATCTTTTAATGGACTTATAGTATTCCTGATTATCTCCTCATCAATATGCTCTGGCAATGGTCTGAACACTAGAATACCTGAAATTTCAGCATCCTGATTAAGTTCTTCTATTAGCTCTACTAAATCCTCTGTTTTAATATCAGTATCTCTTTCATATACCTTGGATTCAATACCAACATTATCACAATTTTTGATAATACTCTTTTCGTAGGAAATATCCCCTGGGTTATTTCCTAATCTAACAATACCTAATCTAGGCCTTTTGTTTGCTTTTCTTAGCTCATCAATATCTTTTTTCATCTGGTCCTTAATCTTTTGGGCTACAGCCTTACCTTTTAATATGTCTGTCATCCATACTCCTCCTCTAAGTTTTTATATTTATCAACTACCTCCCTTTTGTAGAATATAGGGAGTTTTACTCAATTATATAAAAAGCATAAACTATTTATTAGTATTTCATATCTTCAGACTATTAACAGGATTGCTATTTGATTCACAATATAATTGTATCATAGACTGTCACTATAACAATAAATCTTTAGACTATAATTTAATAATAATTAATATGTTTCTTATAAGATGCTTACCGCAACCAATGTAGATACAATTCCTACAATCGTGCCTAAAATCAACTCTACTATATTGTGCCTACCTAAATTGATTCTTGACCAATATACAACAGGCATCAATAGGAAAAGCCATAGCATATTTCCTCCAATTATATTAACCAATATAGTAATAGGACCTGATATACCACAAGCATGTCCACTAGCTTTGATTTTTAACACCTTATTTACAAAAGACAGAAATACCCCTGATAGTAGATACGCCATAAATATCTTCTTGACTATTATAGGTGCCCCGAACAAAAAGGTAAAAAGTGTACCTAGTACATAACTAATAACAGCAAATATAAAGGCCAATCTTCTCTCGCCTTTTCTCCCTTGTTCTCTAGAGGCTGGTATTATCCTATGGACAGGATAAGCAAGTATTGGCATTATCGTTAAAAACACAATAGAATATATGAACCAACCAATTCCACCAAAACATCTGGTCCTACAAAGAAATGACAGTAGTATAGTAAAAAAAGCTATTACTGGTACTACCGTCACAAGACTAATGATTTTAGCAACCTTATATTTCATATTACTACCATCCCCTTATGCCTAAACATTATCTATCTAATAATCCTTCTAGCTGTTACATATCTTTGTTTATACCATTTTTGATCTATAGGAGTAACTATTACCTTTTTTGATCCTGAAGAAGCATGTATCATATTCCCATCACCTATATATATACCTACATGACCAATATGTCTTCCCCATGTCCGAAAGAATATCAAATCTCCCGGTATCAATTCAGATTTTTTTACCTCTACACCATTTTTAGCTTGATCTCTTGAACTCCTGCCTAACTTTATATCTGCTCCCTTTAAATAGGTTGAATAAGTCAACCCAGAGCAATCATAACCCCTTTTCCCCGTATCTCCTGATACATACGGTTTGCCAATAGCTTTATGAGCATGATCTATAACCGAACTAAGTTTTGATGCTCGTCTTGATATATTAGATCTAGATGTGGTATGTCTACCGTCTCTTAGATTAATATCTTTTTTAGCTGCAGTAAATTCTTGTCCATTTTCATCTACAATAATAAATTGACCATTTTTAAAATCTTTAACTAATACGGGTTCTCCTTTAACCAATACGTAATATGTACCTTTCGGTCCTTTTAAAATCCTATTAGTATTTACAGTTCCTATTGTCATAACCTTTTCTTTTTTACCTTCGTTTAAATTTGTTAGTAAAATATATCCTTTCATATTATCTGATGTAGTAAATAACCCATATTCCCCATGAATGCTATTTAACCTAACTTCTTCGCCAGTATTCAATAATTTAATAGACTTTCCATCGGGTTCGTCCATAAGTGGTGTGTTTTGTACCTTTACTAGATATTGGCTTGTATTTTTTTCCTTTAAAAGGACTATATCTTTAGGAACTTGATACTTTTTAAGGTCCTTTTCCACAAAGAAGTCTCTATCTTTCTCCCTTAGAATAGTCACCGTTTCTCCTTCTTTGAAACTAACCTGAGATCCGTCATCTCCCTTAGCTGTAAAATTTGCTACAAGTATTCCAGTATCCCTAAAGGTTAAGAAGGCAATTGCTGTAATAATTACTAGAGTTTTTAGAGAGGACTTTCTTTTTTTAAACAAGATAAACACTCCCTTTTTTGTTTTTGAATCTACTTGTTATTATTATAGTACATATTTATTTCAGTATCAATTAAAAGTTACAAAATTATGACAAAATATAAAAAGGCTATGCAGTATTTTGCATAGCCTAAATTAATGATTACTTCATTAACCCTGGTAGCCAAAGGGATATTTGTGGTATAAAGGTTATCAACATTAAGGTTATTAAACTTATAATAATAAAAGGCATAGCACCTTTCATTATGTCATAAAGGGTACGATCAGTTATACCTTTAGCCACGAATAGATTCAAACCAAAAGGTGGTGTATACATGCCTATAGCACCATTAACTACAATAATAATACCTAAATGAATTGGATCTATTCCATATTGTACAGCTAGAGGCATAAATAATGGCGATAAAATCATACTAGCCGAAGCTGGATCTATGAACATCCCAACGATCAATAATATTAAATTTATCAGTAACAATATAGTGACTTTTGATCTACCAGCACCCACCAAAGCTTGAGCTAAAGCCTGAGGTGCTTGTTGTCTAGTCAATATCCATGAAAAAACTGAAGCAGCAGCTAGTAATATCATCACCTGTGCTGTACCAATTGCAGACTCTATTGATTCATCTATTAAATCCTTCCAAGTCAGCTCTTTGTAAATAAACATGGATACAATTATGGCATAAACAGCTGCCACTGCTGCAGCTTCTGTCGGAGTAAAGAATCCACCATATATCCCGACTATTATCACCACAGGAATTCCTAAAGCCCAGCCTGCATCTTTAAAAGCTTCCCACAGACCTGTTCTTTCACTTGGATCTTCTATTTGTTTTATATTGTTCTTCTTAGCATAGTAGTAACAGTAAAGCATAAAAGTAAGACCATATAAAATCCCAGGCCCTATTCCTGCCATGAATAGCTCTCCCACTGATACCCCCGTAACAGAACCGTATACTATCATACCTATACTAGGAGGTATAATAACTGCTACAGCAGAACTTGAGGTAATAAGTCCTAAACTGAATTTTTCGTCATAGCCCATTTCAACTAAAGCAGGAAGCATAAGAGCACCTATTGCGACAACCGTTGCTGGACTAGAACCCGATACTGCTCCAAAAAACATACATGATAAAACCACTGTCATAGCTAAACCGCCGGTTAGTTTTCCCACTAAGGCATTGGCAAATTTTAGTATTTTTGATGATAATCCACCAGTTTTCATTACATTTGCTGCCAATATAAAGAAAGGCACTGCCATTAATGAAAACTTATCAATTCCTGCAAACATCCTTTGAGGTATTATTTCCAATGATAACGGGGTAAATATTACCATAGTTAATAAGGATGAAAAAGCAAGAGATACATATATAGGAACTCCAAAAACAAGTAATACTGCTAATATGATAAATAGTGCTGCAATCATTGGCTTTCACCTCTCATTTCGTTAATTAACTGGCACAATTGTTGTAGATACCTTATAAGCATCAAAACTCCTCCCACAGGCATTGCACCATATATGTATGCCATAGATACCTCTAAAGTTGCACTGACCTGCTTCGTGACATAAACTTTATGGGTTAATTTTGTTGCATATATAGTAAAAAATGCAATAAATATTATAGATATTACCAATGTTATAATATTTAGTATCTTTTTGTTTTTATCATTTAATAGCATCAATATAGCATCTACTGCTATATGGGATCCTTTATAAATACATATACTAGAACCAATAAACGTTACCCAAACTATTCCATACCTCGCAAACTCCTCAGCCCATTCAATAGACATACCCATCCTTCTCAAAATTACATTTATAAAAAGTAAAAATGTAATTACTAATAACAATATACCAGTAAAATACTTTTCAATTTTACTCACAACAGATTCTTTATTAGAACCACTTTTCAATTTCCTTCACCGCCTTCTATACCTATCTATTATTCTATCTACCTATTTCATCATATATTTTATTTAATATTTCATCACCAAACATATTTTTGTATTCCTCGTGCACAGGTAATGTAGTCTCTCTTAAAGCTTCCTTTTCTTCATCCGTTAGTCTAATAATGTTTGTCCCAGATTCCTCAATTTCCTTCAAATATTTTTGTTCTTCTTTTTGTACTTCTTCTCTTTGCCATTTAGCTACATCCCTAGACGTAGAAATCAATATTTGCTGTATATCTTCTGGTAGACCATTAAACCAATTATCGGCAAACAATAAAACATGTCCTAAATATGCATGCTCACTCAAAATTAAATAGTCTTGAACCTCATAAAACTTCATAGAATGAATGGTAACTAGTGGATTCTCCTGTCCTTCAACAACTCCTAATTGTAATGAATTATATAGCTCTGAAAAATCAATAGGCACTGGATTAGCACCAAGGGATTTAAATTGACTCATTATTATTGGGCTTTCCATAGTCCTGAACTTTAAACCCTTAAAATCATCTGCAGTTCTTAACTCCTTATTAGCAGTAAAGTGTTTAAAACCATCTTCATAAAAAGCAACACCTTTTATACTCTGCTCTTCAAATAAATCTAATAATTCCTGTCCTATTTCACCATCCATAATTTCATAGGCAATTTCTCTTTCTGGAAATAAGAATGGTAGATCAAATATCTGCAATTCTGGTACAAAACCACTAATCCTAGCAGTTGGTACTAAAGCTATCTCTTGTGTACCCATTTGTAACCCTTCAAACATCTCTCTAGCACTACCTAACTGCCCAGATGGGAATACCTCGACTACAACTCTACCATCTGTTTTTCCTTCAACTTCTTCCTTGAATTTCAGTGCAGCCTTATGATGCGGAGTATCAGGCATAAATCCATGCCCAAAGCTTATTTCGATGACATCATCTGATGCCACACCTTCTTTTGAACCTTCATTTGCATCTTTGTTACAACCAACTAATAAAGTCATTGCCATTACAACGATAAGTAATAATGATAGTGATTTTTTCATTTTACATTCCCTCCCATAATATTTTTTATTATTATATTGCCTACGCTATTATAGTAGATGCATTTTTGATGCCAACCAAAGATACCTATTTATACAGCTTCTTTAATTAAACGACTGCATTTTTTGCAAAACAGATGCAAAAATTGCAGTCGTCTTTACTTATTATACTCTTTTAATTTATAATATAAGTTTCTTTCGCTAATGCCTAAAACCTCAGCTGTTTTCTTTTTGTCTCCATCAAAATATTTTAGCGTTTTAATAATTAGAGCTTTTTCTACCTCTTGCATACTAGTACCATATTCAATAAATATACCATTTTTCTTTAAAGGCTCTCTTTTGCCACCGCTAATATGTTTAGGTAAATCATCTAAAGATATCAGCTCACTTTCTGTGAGAACAACTGCTCTTTCAATGATGTTTTCTAGTTCTCTCACATTTCCAGGATAATGATAAGCTTCCAAGGCTATTTTAGCTTCCTTAGTAAAGCCTCTTACATCCTTATTAAAATTCTTTTTGTATTTTAACAAGAAATGATTTGCCAATAACAAAATATCCTCTTTTCTCTCCCTTAATGGGGGTATCTCTATAGTTAAAACATTTAATCTATAATAAAGATCCTCTCTAAAATTTCCTTTTCTTATTTCTTCCTCTAAATTTTTATTGGTAGCTGCAATAATTCTAACATCAACTTCTTTTTCTTTTTCACCTCCTAAAGGAGTCACTTTTTTATCTTCAACTATCCTTAATATTTTCGCCTGAAGATACATATCCATTTCCCCTATTTCATCTAGAAATAAAGTTCCTCCATCGGCTAGCTGTATCTTTCCCAATTTTCTTTTATCAGCACCCGTGAAAGCTCCTTTTTCATAGCCAAAAAGTTCACTTTCTAATAGAGTATTAGGTATTGCTGCACAATTTACTACTTGAAAAGGCATGCTCTTTCTATTCCCTTGGAAATGTATAGCTTTTGATACCAAATCCTTTCCTGTTCCACTTTCGCCTAAAACTAAAACCGTAGAGTCAATATCCTTCACCTTTTTTATATCTCTAATAACTTCTTTTATTTCATGTGACTCTCCAATAATACCTGAAAAACTATATGTATTGTTGACTATTTCCTGTAAATTAGATAAGGAACTAGTTATCTGTTTGTATTTAATAGCTTTTTGAATATATACCTTTAACTCTTCTATATCCAATGGTTTAGTGATATAGTGAAGAGCGCCCGATTTAATTGCTTCTACAGATGATTTAATGCTACCATATGCTGTCATTATTATAACTTTTACATCCTTATAGGTTTCCTTAACCTTTCTTAAAACATCAAGTCCATCTACATCCCCTATTTTTAAATCCAGCAACAATATATCTATATCTATTTCCGATAATATTTTATAGGCTTCTTCTGGGTTTAAAGCAGTATAGATTTTATATTCATCTTCTAGCGCAAATTCTAAAGAATCACAAATAGCCCTTTCATCATCTAATATTAATATCTTATACATTTAGATTCCCTCCATGTTTTTCAAAAGATAATTTAAATACAGTTCCCTTATCCTTTTCACTTTTAACCTGTATATCACCTTTATTCTCCTTTATATATTGATAGGATATAGCCAGTCCCAACCCAGTTCCAGTGGTCTTTGTAGTAAAAAATGGCTCAAATAGATATTTTGAATTCTCCTCTGATATCCCAATACCATTATCCTCAATAATTAAAATCACCATATCTTCCTCTTCATAAACCTGGGCTCTTATTACTCCGTTATTATTAACAGCCTCAATGCTATTTAATATTAGATTAATTATTACTTGCTTAATCTGGTATTTATCTATTGTTATTGGGGTTTTATCCTCTATACTTAATTGTAAATCTATATTTTCTTCCTTAATATCTGCATTAAAAAGTTCTACAGTTTGTAACAACAAATCACCCAATAGTATTTTCTCTTTACACATAGTACTTGGCTTTGCATAAGATAAGAGGTCTGTCAATAACGCATTTAATCTATTTATTTCCTCTGGAACTTGAGTAGATATTTTACTTCTAAATTTTTCACTTTCATATTTTTCTGGTAATAGCTCTACATAAGTTTTTATAGAAGTAAGAGGATTTCGTATCTCATGGGCAATACCTAAAACCAACCGCCCTAACGATTGCATCTTATCCTTCTCAGCTAACTTTTGCTTCAATAGTTTTTCATTGGTCACATCTTTTAAAGATATAATGACACCTTCATGAATTCCTAGTTCATTGGTTAATGGGGATAAACTATAGGAAAAAATAGTCTTTCTACCTTTAAAGAGAATTTCCTTTTCTACGTCAATATAATATTTGCCTTTTTGTAAGCAACTTTCAATAATATTTGTATCAAAATATGTATCTAAATTTAAATCTTCCAAATGATTTCCCAAGGCCTCATTTCTATGTAACAATAGTTTTTCTTCACTATATCTATTCAAGGAAGTAATATTAAGGCTATCATCAAGTGTTATTATACCATTGTTTAAATTATCCAATATTTGCTCTTTAAATTTATCTTGCAACTCTATATAGCTTTGTTTTTCGATTAGTTCTGTTGTTTGTTTTTCTACCTCTCTTTTTAAAACTTGATTCCATTTAAAAGACACTAAAGTTGCTATCAGGCTTATGAAAAGTACAAATAATGTAATATAGAGGGAATACTTAAGTTTTCTCCAAGCTGGTTGAATTTCTTTTCCAAACCATTTTTCAATAATCTTCTTATAGGTTCCATCTCTTTTAAGCTTGTCCAATCCTTTATTAAAAGTTTCTATCAATTCTTCGTTACCTTTTTTAAATGCCATACCATAAGGGGTAATGTTGATCTCATCTCCAACGATCTTTATCCTATCAACAGTCCTATTCTTCTGTATAATATATAAACCGGTTAATTTATTACAAACCACTGCGTCTATTTTACCTAATAATACTTCATCAAAAGCTTTATCTAAGTCAGAAAAAAATACCAATTCTATTTCTCCTACTTCTGCCAAAGCATAAGGTGAACTATCATTTCTTAATACCCCTACTCTTCTACCCTTTAAATCTTTAATATTTGAAATATATGTATTATCTTTTAATACAAAGGTTATCAAAGAATTTCTCAAATACTCTTGAGAAAAATCATATATTTCCTTTCTGTTTTCATTAAAATTCATACCCTGTATGGCATCAATTTCTCCATTTTGAAGAGCAACATGAGCGTCAACCCAATCCATGGGTATTAGCTTTATTTCCCTCCCTATTTCTATCGATAATGCTCTCATTAAATCTATATTAAAACCTCTATATTCCCCATCCTCGTCTATAAACTCATAGGGAGGAAGATTTCTATCACCGCCTATAACGATAATATCCTTATCTTCAATTGGAACTGATAATACATATATAGGACTAATAACTATTACTACTAATAATAAATAAAATATCCTTTTAAACTCCATAGAATATCCCTCCAAATTATAAAATATCCCACTGTATGGTATTCTTTATCCAAGCATAAAATCCTTCTTTATTACAAAAATAATGTCGAATTTATTCGATAGACCATAATTGAATGTTCATATAATAACATTATAATATAAAAAGGCTATGCAGTATTTTGCATAGCCTTCTCTACTACTCTACAGTAATAGCATCTGTTGGGCAAGAGTCTTCAGCTTCTTTAGCTGAGTCTATAACACTATCATCTAATTTTTCATCTATGGCTACAGCTAGACCATCATCATCCATACTAAATACTTCTGGACAGATGCTAGTACATAGACCACAGCCTATACAAGCGTCCTTATCAACCACAGCTTTCATCCTAACGACCTCCTATGATTAAATTTGTTTAATATAAGTATACCCAGCAAATAAATTTTAAAATAATTATTGCCTATACTTGATTATTTTGTTCATCGTTCAATTCCGGCTCCACATGAACCATACAATGTTTTACATCTTCAATATTTTCCTCTATTAGATCATGTACTTTTTCTGCAATATCATGACCTTCTGTTACCGTAATATCTCCCTTAACCTGTATATCTATATCTACATATATTTTGTTTCCAAAGATTCGAGTCTTTAAATTTTTAATTCCCTTCACATCCTCCACTGAATATATTAGTTCTTCTATTTTGGAAATTGTTTCATCATCTGCAGCCTCATCTACCAGTCCTCTAACAGATTCAATGTATAGGTCTATGCCAACTTTAATAATAAAAACGCTTACTATAATAGCGGCAATAGGATCTAATATCTTTAAACCCAACCGTGCTCCTAAAATCCCTACAAAAGTGCCTACCGACGACAAAGCATCAGATCTATGATGCCAAGCATCTGCCTCCATAGACAAGCTTTTTATCTTTCTAGCAACCTTGATGGTGTACCTATACATAACTTCTTTAGTTGCAATAGATATTATTGCTGCTATTAAAGCAACACGCCCAGGAATTTGAATATCCCCACTTCTCAATACTTTTATACCTTCGTAGCCTATATATAATCCTGTAGCTCCTAATAATATACTTAATAACTTCGCAAACACCGGCTCATATTTTTCATGGCCATAGGGATGTTTTTCGTCAGCTTCCTTTGAAGATATCTTTAGCCCCATTAAAACAACGAAGGTTGTCAGTACATCAGATAATGTGTGAATACCATCTGCTAACATAGCACTACTTTTACCTATTATTCCAGCAACAATTTTTATTGCAGACAATATTATATTAGCTAATATGGTAATCCAAGATGCTTTTACCCCTAATCTATACTCTCCCATTCCTTTCCCTCCATGACGATATTATATGCTTAAAACCAATCAATTATCATAACAATTCTATTAATTGATAATAAGTATGACTTTTATTATATACCCATTTAATCAAAATATCCACTATTTTCCCTAAATAGAATTCATTATCAATTGATAATGATTATGAATATAACTAACTTATCAGGTTTATACAAACTCATTAAAAAATTACCCTCATTATTCGTTATAAATTACATTGAATATAGTGGTATAAATAGCTGCCGACTTTGGCATTATTGGCATAGGTACAGATACTATTAACTCCATACGATAACATCCTGGTCTATTGGACATATCCCTGAATCCTACACTTCTTATTTAATTCAAGATGGTTTACAGGGAAAACGAATTGGAATTCTCCATAGTTTTTTCGGAACAGAGGATATCCATAAAGAAGTAAATACCGTTATTTTCAACAGCCTTGAAAAAGTAAAAGAAAATGGAGCCACTCTAATAGACATTGAAGAAAATATAAATTCAGATAAACTCGTTGAAGAAGTTAGCGTACACCTTTATGACCTTAAAACACATTTAAACCGATATCTGAAAAGTTTAGCAGATAAATCTAAAGTACATTCTCTTCAAGATATAATAGAATCAGGTAATTACCACGACGGAATAGAAGAAAACATCAAATATGCTCAAACTCTTGACATTAACACAAATACATATAATAAACGTTTAATTAAACGATTGGAAACCCAAGATATGGTAATGGAAATCATGGCTAAATATGACTTAGATGCCATAGTATATCCTCATCAAAAACGCCCTGTTGTAAAAGTCGGAGAAGCACAGGTTGATAGAAATGGTGTTTTAGGATCTGTAACAGGTTTTCCATCGATCGTAGTTCCCGCAGGATTTACTAAACCTTCAAACACTGCACCTATAGGAGTGCCTATAGGAATTGAATTTATAAGCAAAAAATGGAACGAGCCAATTCTACTAGAAATTGCATATGCTTTTGAACAAGCAACTAAGTATCACAAACCACCTATTATGAAATAATAAAACCATATGGTAAAACTTTACCATATGGTTTTTAGCTTAATAATTATCTACTCAACAATGGTACCTTCTAGACCCTTTAACGCATCCTTAGCTTTGTCTAAGGATGTAATTATAGCCTTTCTTCCAGGTTTTGATTGTACAAATCTAATCCCTGCTAATACTTTAGGTAACATACTTCCAGGCGCAAAATGACCTTCTGCTACATACTTTTTCATATCTTCAGCCTTTACTCTACTCAAATTCTTTTGGTTAGGCTTTCCAAAGTTAATAGCTACCTTATCTACTGCTGTTAACATTACTAAAGTATCTGCATCTATATCCTCTGCTAGTCGTTGGGAAGCTAAGTCTTTATCAATTACTGCTGCAATACCTTTAAGCCTGTTCTCATCTTCTATAACAGGTACTCCGCCACCACCAACGGTTATCACAATATTATCATTGTCTATTAAAGTCCTTATAGTTTCAATTTCAACTATTCTCTTAGGTTCTGGTGACGCTACTACCCGTCTATATCCCCTACCTGAATCTTCTATCATGTCATACCCTTTTTCATCTATTAATTTATTTGATTCTTCCTCTGAATAAAAGGGTCCTATAGGTTTAGTGGGTTTACTAAAAGCTATATCCTCTTTGTCTACTACTACTTGAGTTACTACTGTCGCCACTGGTTTATCTATTTTTCTTTTTCTAAGTTCATCTCCTAAAGCCTGCTGCATATGATATCCAATCATCCCTTGGCTCATGGCTCCACATACATCAAATGGCATAGCTGGAGTAATCTCGCTTGCTATCTCATTTTGAATAACTATTCTACCTACCTGAGGACCATTGCCATGGGTTATAGTTAAAATATGCTCTTCTTCCACTATATCCACCAAATGTTCAACAGTTTTTCTTACTACTCTTAATTGAGCATCAGCAGTAGCCCCTTTATTTCCATCTTGTAAAGCATTGCCACCTAATGCAACTACGACCTTCTTCAATTCTATCCACCTCCACTATTAAGTATTATCTACTAACAATATCCATTATACTATGTACAAATAAAACTTTAGGCTTAAAAGCCTAAAGTTTTAAAAAATATTTTCTTTTTTTAATTCTTCAATCTGATCTTTTCCATAATCTAGCAATTCTTTTAGGATCTCTTCAGTATGTTCTCCCAAATTAATTAATATTTATCTATTAAAGAAATTCTTAATAAACCCTTTCACTTACCCCAATATATATATATGAATTATTATCTATTAGTACTTTTTATAACAACTATGTTTACTATTGTATTTATCTATATCATCCCTATACAAAAATAATTGTGTTATTATTAATATAGTATTGATAATGGAGGAATAAATATGATAATTGACACCCATATACATGAGAATAAGTATTCACCTGATAGCTTTATTGACCTAGAAAAAGCTATTGACATGGCCAAGATTACAGAACTAGATGCTATATGTATAACCAATCACGACAACAACTACCTAAGAAAAGATATAGGAGATTCTGCAAAGATAAATGGAGTACTTGTAATAGTAGGAACAGAGGTACTAACCTATCAAGGAGATATTCTAGTATTTGGATTGAAGGATATTCCTAAAGAAATGCTCCATGCTGAAGAGTTATTGGACTTGGTAAGAAAACACAATGGTGTAGCCATAGCTGCCCATCCATTTAGAAATAATAATAGAGGTTTGGAGAATCATTTACACGAGGTAGGTCATTTATTGTCCGGAGTGGAATCCTTTAATGGCAGCACCTATACCTACCACAACCTATATGCATATGCTACAGCTACAGAATTGGGATTGCCATCCTTAGGAGCTAGTGATGCTCATGTCATTGACAGAATTGGCATGTATGCAACTAAGTTTTATAATACCATAAGGGATCACAAGGATTTTATAGAAGCCATCAAATCAAAAGATTTTCACCCTGTTATGAGAAAAGATGGAAGGTATGTAGACTTTGATTATTGCTATGAAACCATTTTACCAACTAAAGAGGCCGTGGATGCCAAATATAGATAAAACAAAGCCCTAACTTTACAGTTTAGGGCTTTGTTTATCTATTCATCTCTATATACTATCTGTCCATCTAAAATAGTCATCTTTACCTTTGCATCTTTTATCTCATCCTCAGGTATTTCATATATGTTTCTAGATAATACTACTATATCAGCTAATTTTCCTTCTTCTATAGTACCCTTTATATCTTCTTCAAAGGAAGTATAAGCACCTCCAACAGTATAACCATGCACTGCTTCTTGAACAGTTAGCCTTTGCTCTGGCATCCAACCTCCGTCCGGTTTCCCTTTTAGGTCCTTTCTTGTCACAGCTTCATATATTCCCTTCAAAACATTTAAATCTTCCACAGGGCAATCAGAACCACAAGCTATGTTAACCTTACCATCTACTAAGGTTTTCCAATTATAACTGGTCTTTATCAGTTCAGGACCTACCCTAGATTCAGCTATCTGCCAGTCATAGTCCAAAAATATTGGTTGTATGTAAGCTGTCATATCTAGCTCTTTAAACTTATTTAATAGATATCTATCAGTTATTTGACAATGCACTATTCCATGACGATGATCATTCTTAGGGCTATTGTTTAATGCCTTTTCTATGGATTCAAAAGCCATATACATAGCCTTATCCCCAATGGCATGGATGGCTATTTGCATACCCCTACTATGAGCTATATCTACTAGATGATCTATTCCTTCTTGACTGAATACTGGTATTCCATATGTATGGGGTGCATCCTTATAAGGACTAGTTAAAGCAGCTGTTCTTGCCCCTAAAGAGCCATCTGCTACCAGCTTAAGTGGACCAATTTTGAAAAACTCATCTCCATATCCTGTGTTATACCCTTTGTCTAAAAATCCTTCTAGTCTACTTGAATCTTGAACTAAACATTGTTCATATACTCTTAGGCTTAGCTTTCCCTCTTCTTTTAATTCCTCATAAGCTGTAATAATCTTTTCGTAATTAGCATAGGATATTACCCCAAAATCATCAGTTTGTACCGAAGTAATACCATAGGCATTGGCCTTTTTTATAGCTACAAGAAGCATATCCTTTAACTCTTCAACGGAGGGCTCTGGTATTGCATTATTAATTAGTTCGATAGCATTTTCTCTAAATATCCCTAAGGGTTCACCATTTTCATCTATGTCGAATTCTCCACCTACTGGCTGTTTTGTATCCTTGGTTATATAGGCTAATTCCAATGCTTTACTATTTGTAATAGCTATATGACCACAAGCCCTAGTTAAAATAATCGGATACTCGGTAGATATTTTATCTAAATCATATCTATTTGGAAATCGATTGTCTCCTTGAAAATAATCGTCATTCCAACCCCTTCCCTTTATCCATTGATCCTTTTTTAAACTATTTTTATCTAGTATGCTTTTCACCTTTTGTATTATTTCATCTAAAGATGTGGTACCAGTTAAATCTATATTCTTAAGGAAGTTTCCATAATTCAATAGATGCATATGGCTATCGTTAAATCCTGGTAGTACTAGCTTCCCTCCTAAATCTATTATCTCTGTCCCCTCTTTTTTTAAATCCAATATCTCAGCTGTAGTACCAACTTTAGCAATTTTATCATCTTTAATTGCTAAAGCTTCAACAAAGGAATCCTTTTCATCCTGAGTTGCTATGACCCCATTTACTAAAAGCAAATCCATTAAAATCCTCCCCTCTAATTAAATAACTGAATACATTATACTATAATTTCATACTGATTATTGGCCTATCTTGTAGATCTGTTTAAATGGATTAATTGGGGTATATATACATATGCATGAAAATAATTAGATTTTATATAGGAGGCAAAAAATGATAAATGTAAAAGTATTTTCAGATTTTGGTTGTCCTTTTTGCTATATAGCTACAGGAATAGTGGATAAGCTTAAAGAAGAAGGCATCCCCTTGGATGTGGAATGGATACCCTACGAAATACATCCTGACGTTCCCATAGAAGGCGAAACTCTATACAAGAACTTTCCAAAAGAACAAGTAGATAAGATGTTCTTAATGTTAAATAGAATAGGCAAACCCTATGAAATTCAATATGGAGATGTGGATATAATTGTAAACACCAAGAGGGCCCTATTGGCTGGTGAGTATGCTAAAACCGTAGGGAAATACGATGAATTTTCAAAGGAAATATTTAAAGCTATATTTTTAGATGTAAATAATGTAGGCGAGGAAGAAGTTTTAAATCAAATAGCCCAAAATGCAGGATTAGCCGTAAATGAAATGAATAAGTTAATAGATCTAGGAAAATTTGATGATAATATTAAAAGGGCTAAGCAATTAGGCACTATACACAACATAGAAGAAGTACCTACCTTTGTAATTAAGGATAAGATAAAAGTGGGAAATGTAAGAAATTACAATAGGATAAAAAAGGCCATATTAGAAGCTGAATAGGTGTCCACTTCTTTTGATAATAATCTTAGTATAATAAACTGTGCAAAGCTAAGAAAGTTTGCACAGTTTATTATTCAATTTATTTTTCTGTTGTAGCTATTATATAATAGTCTCTAAAATCATCTCAGTAGTAGCAAACTTTCTGGATTAATATTTACATATACTAACCCCATAGAGTCAAAAGAGTGTTTGTTAAATTCATCCTGGGAAAGTTCTGCATATATATGAGAACTAGCATCCCTGCTATCCCTTGCTATACTGCTTAAAACCAAAGTATAAGAGCTCCTATTACGGATTACATCTATCAATTTTAACTCGAAAGAATTTTCCAATCCAATTTTAGGATACAAATTGATTTCATGTTTGTGTATACCAACATATTTTATATCCTCATCAATTATTTCCTTACATATTAACTCAACTCCCCAATCTATTGCATAAACCTTGTTCTCTGATATTTGTTCCACCTTTGATATATTTTCACACCCTGTTAAAATAGCCGAATTATAGGTCTTAGGATTGTTAAACAAACTCTCCTTATCTTTTATTTCCTCTATCTTCCCATCGTGTAGTATTGCAATTCTATCGCATATCCTATAGACCTCGTCTTTATTATGAGAAACATATATAGCACTTCCCTGATTTTCTCTTAATATATCAATAAGCTCTTGTTCCATTTTCCATCTCAAATGTTCATCTAATGCTGAAAAAGGTTCATCTAACATCAAAATCTCTGGCTCATTTACTAACATTCTTGCTAAAGCCACCCTTTGCTGCTGTCCACCTGACAATTGATGGGGATAATTATTCTCTAGACCTTTTAGAGAAAAGGTATTTATCTTCTCTTCAATAACTTTCTGTTTGTTCTTGCAGTTTTTAGGAACACCAATAGCTATATTTTCCTCTAAAGTCATATTAGGAAAAAGAGCATAGTTTTGAAACAACAATCCTACTTTTCTCTCTTGAGGTAATAAATTTATCTTTTCTTGGCTATCAAACAACACTCTATTGTTTAATACAATTTGACCTTCATCAGGTTTTTCAATTCCTGCAATACATTTTAAAGTCATACTCTTGCCACAGCCAGAAGCCCCCAGAAAAGCTAATGTTTCATCACAAGTTTCAAATTCTATATCTAATATAAAATCCCCGAAGTTCTTTTTGATCTTAACATATAGGATAGTTAATTGCCCCCTTTCCCAATCCTATTTATCTGTACAGTCTCAAACTTATCCATTAATAGTATGGTTATAAAAGACATAGTAGCCATTATTGCTACCCATCTATAAGCTAGAGCTCTGTTCCCAGCTTGAACTGCACTATATATAGCAACAGACATGGTCTGAGTCTTGCCTGGGATATTTCCTGCCAGCATAATAGTTGCCCCAAATTCACCTAAAGCTCTAGCAAAGGTTAATATTGTGCCGGCCATTATACTAGAAAAACTATTGGGAAGCATTATTTTAATAAATATTTGGTGTTCAGATAAACCTAAAGTTCTAGCTACATAGATCATATTTCTATCTAATTGTTCAAATGCCCCTCTTACAGTTCTATACATCAAGGGAAAAGCCACTACTGTAGATGCTATAACAGTTGCAGCATTACTAAATACAATAGAGATATTAAACCTTCCCAATACATTTCCTATAAAACTATTCTTACCAAATATGATCAATAGAAAGAATCCAACAACAGTAGGAGGTAAAACTAGTGGAAGGGTTAAAAATCCATCCACTAGCCCCTTAAATCTTTTTAGCTTTGTAATTAAAAACGCTATATAAATTCCTAAAAAGAAAGTAATAACAGTCGCAAATAATGCAGCTTTTAATGATATTAACAATGGTGAATAATTCATATTATCATTCATCCATTTCTACTTCATAGCAAAACCGTATTTTTCAAATATATTTTTGGCCTCATCTGTAGCTAGAAAATCGATAAAGGCTTTCGCACTATCTACATGTTTACTAGACTTAACTACAGCTGCTGGATAACTCACTTCCTTATGACTTCCTGCTGGAGCCTCAGTAATAATCTTTACCTTGTCCGATGTAAAAGCATCGGTCGCATAAACAATACCACAATCTACTTCCCCACTTTCAACCCAAGCTAGTACAGTTCGAACATCATTAGCTAGTATAAGTTTTGAGTTAATAGTATCTTTAATATTTAAATTAGAGAATATTTCCTCGCTATATTGGCCTACTGGAACATTGGAAGGATCTCCTATAGCAATTCTTTCAATATTTTCATTGATTAGATCATCAAAGGAGGAAATGTTTTTATCATCACCTTTAGGGGTAATCAACACAACTTTATTTATTAATAATGTCTTTCTACTATCTTCTAATATTTCCCCACCTTTTTCTAGTGTATCCATTTGTTTTTGAGCGGCTGATATGAATATATCTACGGGAGCTCCTTCTTCTATTTGAGTTTGCAATGCACCTGAACCGCCAAAAGTAAATGTTATTTTTGTATTAGGTTCATGGTTTTTATAAACCTCTTTTATTTCTTCTAGTACATCCGTTAAACTAGCAGCAGCAGATACTAATAACTCTATTTCTCCTTCTTCGATTTCATTAACGTTAGTTCCCCAACTATCTTGTTGTTTTTTGCTACACCCTACCATATATGTACTCGCTAAAATACACACAAACAGCAAAGTTAAAGTTTTTTCATATTCATTTTCCTCCTTTTTTTAGCCTATTTCATCGGACAGTTTTATTAATGAGTAGATAGAATAATTATAAGGCGTTCATCTTTTTTGAGATTATCGGTATTGTTTTAAAATCGTCCTATCTAATGGACGATTCCTATTAAAAATATTTGTTAAATAACTTCTCAGCTTCCTTATTTAATTCATCTACAAAGGATTGATACTTCGCTAACAGCTGTTCTCCTTCCTTAGTTAATTTAGTACTACCACCGTCTTTTCCACCAATAGTAGTAAGAAATAACGGAAAGCCTAAGCATTCTTCAGCTTCTTTAATGATTCTCCACCCCTTACTAGAAGAAAGTCCCATGCTCTCATATGCTCTTGATAAACTATTGGTCTCCTTTACAAGAGTCATAATCCTAGCAACCCCTGGACCAAAAGCAGCGTCGTCAGAAATAATCCTCGTCTTTATATCATAATTTAACTCTCTATCAGTTTCAAAAGTCATAATATTATCTTCTCATCCCTTGCATCTAATCACTCTAACTAAAAGTATTATATTATAAGTAAATAATAAATGCAAATAAATTTGTGTAAATATTAAAGCAAATTTAAACTAGATATGCTATAATAAAAAAATTATTGATTTCTATAAGTCCATTCTAATTATTAAATATCTTTTCTTTAAAACATATAAGGGGGAATTTTTAATGAAAGTCATGAGAGTAGAGGATGCTATAGGCACAGTACTAGCCCATGATATTACGGAAATAATACCTGGCGAATTTAAAGGAACAGCTTTCAGAAAGGGTCACATTATTCAGGAAGAAGATATAGAAAGGTTGCTGCGAATAGGTAAAGAGCATGTATATATTTATGAATTAAGTGAAAATGAGCTACATGAGGATGATGCAGCTATAGCCTTAGGAGATTTGATCTGCGGAGAGGGGGTCTATTATACAGCCCCTAAAGAAGGTAAAATCAATATAATGCCTAAGTATAGGGGATTGTTAAAAATAGATAGAGAACTATTAGATTCAATAAATGATCTCGAAAATATATGTCTGGCAACTATACATGGAAATATACCTATAGAAAAAGACCATCTAATAGGTGGATGTAGAATAATCCCTCTCACCATTGAAAAAGAAAAAATGTTAGAAGTAGAAAGAATAGTAAATAACAAAGGCCCAATTTTCAAAATAAAACCTTTTGATAGTCTTAAATCTTCTGTGATCATTACCGGATCTGAAGTTTATAAGGGTAGAATTGATGATAAATTTGGTCCAGTTATAGAAAATAAACTTAAAACATATGGTTCTAAGGTGTTTCATAAAACCATAGTTCCAGATGAAATAGATATAATAAGGGAAGAGATTTTGAAATCTAAAGATATGGGAGCAGAGCTTATCATAGTAACAGGCGGAATGTCCATAGATCCAGATGATAAAACCCCTGGAGCTATTAAATCTACAGGAGCTGATATCATAACCTATGGAACACCAATTTTACCTGGAGCCATGTTGCTATTTTCTTACCTAGATGGAATACCCCTATTTGGATTACCAGGATGTGTAATGTTTGCACGTACCACTGCCTTTGATTTGTTGTTACCTAGAGTGCTTGCGGGAGAGAAAATTGACCGTAAGGATATAACAAGAATGGGCTATGGTGGCCAATGTTTAGGCTGTGAAACCTGCACATTCCCTAATTGCCATTTTGGTAAATATTAACGACAAAGGCCATTATCTTAACTCGATAATGGCCTTTGTTTCATTATAGGCAAAGAAAGGCATTATCAATATTGATGATAAGGTATCTATTTCAAAGATTGTAGTGTTAGAAATAAATATTGGTTGACGGAGCGAGGAATAGACATCTGCTACTCCCCAACAATAGCTTGTATCCCAACGGTCAACCCCTTAACGATATCCTCTAAAGCCATACTTGGTGCAGCAGGTTTGGCTATGGCTTGGCTAGGAAGATAAGGTATATGTATAAACCCCCCTTTCATGTGGGGATATTTCTTTTCTATATTGTATAAAATACCATACATTACATGATTGCATACATAGGTACCAGCAGTATTGGATATTTCTGCTGGTATATGGTTTTCTTTCATAGCTTTTACCATCCTTTTAATGGGAAGGTTGGAGAAATAGGCTGTATCGCCATCCACAAATATAGGTTCGTCTATAGGTTGATTCCCTTCATTGTCAGGAATTCTTGCATCGTTTATATTAATAGCTACTCTTTCGATGGTTATTCTGTTCCTTCCTCCTGCCTGGCCAATGGATAAGACCACATCTGGCCTTTCCTCTTCCAAGGCTTTTTCTAATCTTTCTATGGATTTGTTAAATACAGTAGGTAGTTCCAATTTGATTATATTTGCCCCTAATATCTGATCTTCCAATCTGTTTATGGCTTCCAATGCTGGATTTATGTTCTCCCCTCCAAAGGGTTCAAAACCTGTGACCAATATTTTCATGTATATTACCTCCTATTAAAATTCTATTTTTATTATATCACCTATTTAGCCATTCCTTAAATTTGGAATAAATACATAAGTTAGTGCCTGCCACTAACATTTTGGGTATATATAGTTCAACTATTAGTTTAGGAGGGAAGATCGTGTTAAATATTAAGGTGTTTTCAGATTTTGCTTGTCCTTTCTGTTATCTAGCTACAAGGATATTTGACAGGCTTAAAAAGGATAAAGTGAAATTTACAGTGGAGTGGATTCCCTATGAGATGCATCCCGATATACCTGTAGAAGGCAGGAGTGTTGAATCCAAGCACCCAAAGGCTTACGCAGATAAAATGTTTGAGATGCAAAACAATATGGGAGCCGAATATGGAATCAAATATAATAAGCAAGAAATGGACTTTAATACCCACAGAGCCCTTTTAGTTGGAGAATATGCAAAAACTGTGGGCAAATACGATGAATTTTCTAAAGGGGTATTTAAAGCGTATTTTGTAGACCTAAAAAATATTGGTAAAAATGAAATCCTCGATCAAGTAGCAAAAGAAGCAGGACTTAATATCGATGAAATGAACCAATTAATTGATACAGGTAAGTTTGATTCAAAGCTTGAGGAAGCTAAAGAATTAATAATGAAATTTGAGGTAGAGGGTACCCCTACTTTTATTATTAATGATAAACATAAAATGGTAGGGATAAGACCTTATGATCAGATGAAAAGATCTTTTTTAGCTTATGAATAGAAGCCCTGCCCTACTTTGGGCAGTGGTTCTACACAGTTTTATACTCTAATTTGTCGTATAAACCATATCTATCTATTGCATTTTTAACTATTTTCATGATTAAGCCTTTATAACCTATGCCAGCTGCTTCTGCCATTTTAGTTATATCGCTATGACCTTTCATTAATCCTGGCAAAGAGTTTATTTCTAATACATAGGGAATCCCATCTTTTAATCTAATGTCAACTCTTGCATAATCCCGCATTTCTAAGGCCTTATAAGCTTTTACTGCTGTATTTTCTATTTTTTTCTTTGTCTCTTCTTTTAATCTAGCTGGTACATGGAATAGGGTCTTATCTCCATAATGAACCTTGACTTCAAAACTATAGATATTGTTTAAATGATCGGGTAAGTTTGAAAAGTCTACTTCCAATATAGGGAGTACGTCTATATTATCATTATTGCCTAGAACCCCTACGGTGAATTCTCTGCCTTCTATGAATTCGTTTATCATCATAGGTGGATTATATATTTCTAAGTCTTTTTGAATCCTTTGAATTAACTCTTCCTTATTAAACACCAAACTATTTTCATGGATTCCTCTGCTAGAACCCTCATCTTTAGGTTTTACTAAAACCGGATAATTGATATTCACATTTTCTATTTCCTTTATATCATATACATAGATAAAGTTTGGTGTTGGCACTCCTGATTCCTTGAAAATCCTGCAGGAATATATCTTGTTATATGCTAGACCATGACCTAAAGGTGATGAACCAGTGTAAGGTATGCCTGCATACTCTAGTACTGCTGGTAACTGAGATAATCTTGCATCGCCACGGATTCCATTGCATAGATTAAAAACCAGGTCTATCTTTTCCTTTTTCAGTTTTCCAACCGTGTTGTCGTCAAATACCATATCTATACAATCAAATCTTTCGGAAAGCACCCTTTTTATACCCTTTATGGTATTTCTCTTTTGTTTATCCTCCAATAACCCTTCTTCTGTAGGTAAATACTTGACTCTTGGCTTGTCAGTGATTATAGCTACTTTCACAAATATACATCTCCTTTATTTTATTAATAATTTAATCCATAGGCAAAAAGAGACATACCTTCCCCCCAGGTTATCCCCTATTTATATTATATAGATTTAAATTGATAATATCAAAAAAGCCACTGCATATATAGGCAGTGGCTCTTACCCTAGTTGGTATCCCATGCTAGAGATAATCGACTAACTAAAACCTTCGTTACATAGGCATATAGTGGTATATGAACTGCTTGGGCGATTACCCTTCCTGGAACCGTAGTTACCATCGGGACGCTGAATAGTGTTTGCATAAAATATGGTACTAAAAATATGGACGTGGTAATCTGACCTAATGCTATTGCCAATGTCAATTTCCAAAAGGAACTTTTAGCTTTCTGGTCTTTAAATAACATCATAACAACACCTGGTATTATCCCTGTTAAAGCTGCAGATATAGTAAAATGTGGCATATATGGACCCATAGGGCTCATAAAGTGCCCAATAACATCTCCTACTGCACCAACTACTCCCCCTGCTAAAGGTCCAAATACTATGCCTGCGAATATTACAGGATAGCCACCGAAGCCTATTCTAACAAGTTCGACTCCTCCACCACCTATCCTAATACTACCTACACGCGTTAATACGACATTAAGTGCAATTAAAAGACCAAAATAAGCAATGTTCTTTGTGCTAATTTTCTGCATACAAAAAAGCCTCCTTTCACAGTTGATATGACAGAACCGTCACATCTAGAAAGAGACTTCCTCTACGATGTGCCAGCGAACGCGACAGTTTAACGCAAGCTTATGACTAGCTCTTCGTTCAGAGGCAACGTCCCATCCTCTGACACTTTACGCAAACTATCTACTCTGTCATTATTATTTTTTAGTGACCTTATATTGCTAGTCAGCTATAGTATATACCATATACAAACATATTTCAAGTATATTATATAGCTTCTATATTTTCATAATCTAATAAATATTTTATTATTTGTAGCTCATTATTTTTTATGTTATAATGTTGACATTAATTTAATAAGTGGATGATAATTGTTGGAAATATCTAAATTGTAGATAACCGAAGGAGCAAGGGATAAGGTATGCGCTCGTCTTGTCTTGAAACTCTCAGGTTATGGACAGCAATTTGACACACCCCTGGAGAGTCCTTTAGAAGGACATCGAAGAAGCAATCTGTACTTTTGATGTACGGAGAAACTTTCAGATTCAAGGACAGGGTGGTAGAGTAGCAATAATTTTCATGCTATTGTACCTCCGTGTCTTTTTGTTTTTGGAATTTATCCGTATCCAAAAAAAGGACAAGTAATTTTAATACTATGGAGGGATTTCATGTTAACAATTGTCAAAGGAATGGGGTTATTACTATTAACCTTAGTATTATTCTCACTATTTAGTCTCAAAGCTCCTAAAGGGGACAAGGCCATGTCCGGTCTTGCTGGAGCCGCCATTGCAAGCTTTTTAGTTGAAGCAATTCACAAATACATTAGTGGCGATTTCCTTAACATTGTTTTTCTCAGTGAAGTTGGATCTTCTGCTGGCAGTCTAGCTGGAACAGCTGCTTGTTCATTAGTAGCCATAAATATGGGGGTTAATCCTGTATTTGCTTTAGTAGCTGGAGTAGCCTTGTCAGGAGTAGGTATACTTCCTGGGTTCATGGCGGGGTATGTCGTTGGTATGATTGCTCCCTTGTTTGAGAAGAAACTACCAGAAGGACTAAATATTGTTGTAGGTGCACTAACCATAGCCCCATTAGCAAGATTAGTAGCTATTGGAGTAACTCCTATTGTTGATGCAACCTTAATTAGTGTTGGTGAAGCAGTAACAGTTGCTGCAAATCAATCGCCTTTAGTCATGGGCTTTTTACTAGGAGGTATGATGAAAATAATTTGTACATCACCTTTAAGCTCTATGTCTGTGACTGCCATGCTCGGTCTTCAAGGTTTGGCTATGGGCATTGCTTCCGTTGCAAGCTTTGGTGGTGCTTTCACCAATGGGGTCGTATTTAAAAGGATGGAACTTGGCGATAAAAGCAATATTATAGGTGTAATGTTAGAACCCTTAACACAGGCTCATATAATTACTAAAAACCCAATACCTATATTTTTCTCTGACTTTATTGGTGGAGGATTAGCAGGTGTTGTAGCTGCATATTTTGGAATAATTAACAATGCTCCTGGTACTGCTGCACCTATACCTGGTTTTTTAGCCCCCTTCGGTTTTAATCCCCCGCTAAAAGTGTTGGCTGTTTTGGGTTTAGCTGCCATATGTGGGGTTGTAGGTGGTTATATAGGAACTAGTGTTATTAAATTTGTAGATGGAAAATATGATATTAATATAGATAAAAAAGCAATTACTAATAATTAATAAATGCCAGTACCTTCCTAGGAAAGTACTGGCATTTATCAATAGTCAAGAAGAAAATTCTGTACTTAGCTCATATAGTTGATTATATATATTACCATCTTCTTTTTCTGATTTTTTCTTAAAGAAGGTCTTACCAAATTTACTAGCAATCCAAAGTCCTAATCTCCTCATACCTGCCTCAAACCCAAATATCTTGAATATTTTCATGGCTCCTGAAAAGTTATAGAACTCATTTACAGCTTTAAAAAATTCAAATTCCAATTCCCAAGGTGACATGTTTTTGGGCTCAAATACAACATTCATCATATCGTAATATTGCCAATCCTTAATTAATAGCCTATCCTCCTTTTCAAACTGCTCATATAGAGGAGTACCTGGATAAGGCGTTAAGATGGCTGGTTGCAATTGGTATGCATTGATCTTTTTTGAAAACTTAACAGCCTTTCTAATATCCTCCTTGGTATCATAATCTAAACCTAATACTATACTTGCAATTAACCGTATCTTATATTTTTCTAACATTTCTCCACAGTATTCAATATCTTCTTTTTTCTGCTTTTTGTCAATATAATCTAGAGATTCTTGATTTAAGGATTCGATTCCTATTAATACCCGGTTTAAATGGGCATCTCTTAGTAGTGCTAAAAGTTCTTCATCTTTTGCTAAATCGGTTCTACCAAAGAAGAAAGTCTCATTAAACACCAGATCGTTTTGAATCATCTTGGTTAGTATTTTCTTTGCTCTCTCCCTGTTTGCAGTAAAATTGTCATCTTCAAAGTTTACATATTCAAATCCCATTTCCTTGTACATTTCTAATTCCTCTATTACATTGTCTGGGCTACGGTACCTATATGGATAAAACATCCTAGAAGTAGTACAGAATATACAGCTAAAGGGACAACCTCTTGATGTCATTAAATTAGCTACTTGACATGGGGTTTTTAATACACTGTAATCAGGAAAAGGAATACTATCTAAATCTTCTACTGGTGGAGCATATACTATTTTTTCTTTTATATTTCCTTCGATTAAGTCAACAATAACAGTTTCTGCTTCGCCTACTACTACTTGGTCTGCATACCTTAGGGCTTCTTCAGGTAAAGCTGATGCGTGCATACCCCCTATTATTACCCTTTTTTTATACTCTCTTTTAAATATATTTGCCAGTTCATAGGCTCTAGGTGCATTGGAAGTCATGGTATATATACATATTACATCTGCATCATCAATATTTTCTGGTTCTAAATCCTTATAAAGTTCTTCATATACCTCTACTTCATGGCCTTCTCTCTTCAATATGCTCCCTAGAATCAATGGTCCTGTTATCGAATTGCTGCGTCCATAAAAAGAACCCCCTAATCTATATACCCAGTTTCTTCTTATATCTGCTGCTGGTGTTATAAAAACCACCTTCACAACGCTCATCTCCTTTAAATTATATAAATTTTAACAAATTAGTGCATTTTTCTGTAACATAAAGAAAAATTAATATAGAGGCTTTTAGGTCTAGTCAGAACCTTTACTGCTATGTAATGCTCTATATTTCAACCTTACAGAAGTATATGGAATTTTAATCTTTGGATAAGAGCAACTTTTTCTATTAAATTTAATATTATATCCATCAGACGTAGCTATGATAGTCCCTCTTTTATCAGTACGATATAAGGTGGCACCTATACTGTTAAGTCTATCTAGAACACATTTATCAGGTTGTCCATAAAAACTATTATATCCTACGCTAATTACTGCATATTTGGGAGAGACTGCTTTTAAAAATTCTTCACTAGACGAGGTGCAGCTTCCATGATGACCCACTTTTAATACATCGGACCTTACACTTCTATTGTGGTTCAACATTTCCTTTTCAGAATGCTGTTCTGCATCAGCTGCAAATAAAAAGGAGGTATCTTTATACACAAGTCTTGTAACTATGGAATAGTCATTTATTCTTTCATATCCCTCTCCATTAGGTGCGAGAATTTTTAAATTTAAATCCCCTACCTTAAGGGATTTGCCTGCCACTGGATTGATCAAATTTATATCTTTTTTCTTTATCAGTTCTAATAATTGAACATGTTTCTTATGATGCCTCTTCGTTTCGTAAGGATTTTTATTGTTTATTATTATATTATCTATGGGCATGTTATTTATTATTCTGGGCAGGCCCCCAATGTGGTCATTGTGAGGGTGGGTTACTATAAGATAATCCAACTTGTCTATACCAATATCCCTTAGATATCGTAAAATAGGCTTGCCACTCATCCAATATCCGCCATCTATCAAAATATTCGTATTTCCTTGTTGGACTAATATGGAGTCAGCCTGTCCAATGCTTAAAAAATGAACCCTTAAATCCTTGAACCTTTTAGGTTTTATACTATGGGTTTTGCTATTAGCTTTCATCTTAAGTGTTCTTATATTAAAAAAAGAATGAAATACTGCTATAGCACTTATTATTACAAGTATGGTGGATATTATAAGGGTGTTTTTACTAATACTATAGCTATAGCCTACTTGGTACCAACCAGCTATATCCATGAAGGAAAAAAGTGCAAAAGGTGTTGACATAAGAAACAATAACATTCCCAAGCTATGTATGAAATAATATATAGATATTAAATAATATAAAACCGCAACGACAGATTTCCAAAGTGTGCTACTGCGAAACCCAGGGATTATGCTTAGGAGATTCATCGAATACCCCTTTCTTTTTTCATATATTACCATTATATCACAATACGTTATTATTTAACAATCTTAGACAAATTAAAACAAAGATGTCTTCACTTAAATAAAAGTTGGACATCTTCGTTTTAATTGGAATTTATATGTCTAGTAAAATCTATTTCTTATTAATTAATGCAATTAACTAAGTACTTCTTCTCCTGTGGGTTTTTCATCCTCCTCTATTTGTTTCTTATCTTCAGGAATTATTATGTTTAACAGTATTGCAACTAAACATGCTATTACTATGCCAGAACCTCCAAATATCAATTTTATAACTTCTGGGAAGTGTTCCATCGCAGCTGGTACAGAGGATAATCCTATACCAAATACTAGGGATAGACCTATTATTACTTTAGATCTATCAGTTAACGGTTCTTGGGTTAGTATGTCTATTCCCGTAAGGGTTATTTGGGAGAATATAATGAGAGATGCTCCTCCAATTACAGATTGAGGAATAGTAGCAACTACTGCCCCAAGCTTAGGAATTAATCCAGCTAATATAAGAAATACTGCACCTACAGCCACTACATATCTGCTCATTATCTTCGTAAAAGCTACCATACCAACGTTTTGACTAAAGGAAGTGGTTGGTAGCCCATTGAATATAGATGCAAATACACTGCCTAGTCCATTAGCTATAACAGAACCGGACAATTCCTTATCTGTAGCTTCTCTTCCTGCTCCACCTATGGTAATAGCTGATACATCACCAACAGTTTCAACAGCAGTTACAATGAACATTATAATCATAGGTATGATTGCTCCTGCTTTGAATTCCATTCCAAAATAAAAAGGTTTAGGTATAGCAAACCACCCTGCTTCTTTAATTGGTGTAAAATCTATCATGCCTAAAGGTAATGCTATTAAATACCCAACTACCATACCTATTAATATAGACGATGTTTTTGCAAAACCTTTAGCAAATTGATTCAATGCCAATACAACAAATAGTACCACTAAACCTACTAGCCAATTCTTAGGAGATCCAAAGTCTGGGGCACCATTTCCACCAGCTAAAGAAGTTATTCCTGTTGGAAGTAAGGATAATCCAATAGTAAGCACAACTGTTCCTGTAACAATATTTGGGAAGAACTTTCTTAATGGTTTCAAGAAGCATCCTAATACCGCACAAAAAAGTCCTCCTACTAAAGTAGCCCCTAATAAGCCAGGCATACCAAAATTTTTAGCTATTATTATATTGGTAGGTAGAAAACCGAAGCTAGTTCCCATCATTACAGGCAATTTTGCTCCTGTGCTGCCAATAGGATGAGTCTGCATTAAAGTACCTACGCCCGCTACTACCATGGCACTTTGAACTAATATTACCATATCTTGTCCTTCTATACCTATTAGTCCACCTACTATCATTGCCACGGCTATATTACTAAGGAACATTGCAAATACGTGTTGTAAACCTAGCGGAAGCGCTTCCTTAAAAGGCGGCACCCCATTAACATCGTATTTGCTAGTGCTTTTAGGATTTTTGATTGAATCAAATAATTTTGACATTTTCATTCCTCCTATTGATAATTCTTTAAGCGTTGATTAACTCCTTCTTTTTGCTGATAATCTTCTATTCATTTATTTTCAACAATTCCATGTATACCTTCTCCGGTATAGCTGGTAGTTCTCTAATTCTAACACCGGTAGCATTGTAGATTGCATCGGTTATGGCTGGTGCTACTGGGTTTACTACTACTTCGCCTATGGATTTGGCTCCATAGGGACCGGTTTTTTCATAGCCTTCTGCTAGTTCTACTACTACTTTTCCGATATCCTTTCTAGTGGGCACTTTGTATTCCATGAAGGTGTCGGTCATTAGTCTTCCATTTTCGTCGTATTTTACTTCTTCGTATAGGGCTAGGCCTATGCCTGTTGTTATTCCACCTTCTATCTGGACTTTTGATAGTTTTGGATTGATAGGGGTGCCACAGTCTACTACTCCTACGAATTCTACTACATCTACCTTTCCTGTTTCTAAGTCTACTTCTACTTCTGCAAAGCCTGCCATATAGGGTGGTACATTTTTTTCTGGTACGAAGGATCCGGTGGTAGATAGTTGAATGAATTGATGGTTGTAGGTTATCCTCTTTGAAAAATCTGATAGAGTTATATATTCTTCTGTTTCTATGTTTTTAATGGTGTTGCCATCAAATTGTATATTGTCTATGGTGGTGTTAAAGTGTATGGCTCCGTGATGTTTTATTAAATCTACCATTTTTTCTGCTGCGTCTATTACTGCATTGCCTGTGGTGTAAGTGGTGCTGGATGCATAGGCTCCTGCGTCAAAGGGTGTTAAGTCTGTGTCGGATGAGTAGACTACTATTTTGTCTAATGAAACTCCTAGGGTTTCTGCTGCTATTTGGGCTAATATGGTGTCACTTCCAGTGCCTAGGTCTGTTGCTCCCATTAATAGGCTGAAGAATCCATCGGTGTTTAGTTTTAGTGTGACGGAGGCCATGTCTATTTTGGGTAGTCCTGAGCCTTGCTGGGCTATGGCCATGCCTACTCCTCTTACTTTTGTTTCGCTTATTTGAACTTTTGGATATTTTTCATCCCATTTGATTAGTTCTTTGCCCTTTGTAACACAGTGCTCTAGCATACAGCTGTCCATGTACATTGGTCTGTCGCCCCAGCCCTTGGTGGTCATGTTTAGTAGTTTTGTGGTTTCGCCTTGTTTTATCATGTTTATATCTCTTATTTCTGTTGGATCCATGTTTAATTCTATGGCTAGTTCGTTTATGGCGGATTCTATGGCGAAGGTTCCTTGGGTTACTCCAAATCCCCTTAGGGCTGCTCCTGGTACTTTGTTGGTGTACATGGCTTTTCCATGGTATCTACAGGCTTCTACTTTGTTGTATAGGGGCAGTACTTTTTGTCCTGCTGCAGCTATGGTGGTCTGACTATGTTCTCCATAGGCTCCTGTGTCGGATATTCCTACCATGTCTATGGCTTTTATTTTCCCATCTTTTGTGGCTCCTAGGGTTATGTCAAATTTCATTGCATGTCGGGAGTTGGTGCCTCTGAATACTTCTTTTCTGGTATATACTATTTTTGCCGGTTTGCCTGTTTTTAGTGTTACTAGGGCTGGATAAAATTCTGCGTTGGCTGTTTGTTTGGCTCCAAATCCTCCTCCTATTCTTGGTTTTATGACTCTTATTTTGCTTTCTGGTATTCCTAGGGCTGTTGATAGTATCCTCCTTACGTGGAAGGGTATTTGGGTGGATGTGACTACTATTAGTCTTCCATACATGTCTATATAGGTGTAGGCCCTTTGAGTTTCCATCATGGCTTGTGCCTGGGCTTGGGAGCTGTAGGTTCTTTTGATTATTACGTCAGATTCTTTTAGGGCTTTGTCTACTTCTCCTAGTTCTAGTTCTACTTGACAGGCTATGTTTCTACTCTTGTCAAATCCTATATCTACCATGGCGAAGCTGTCTTCTTCTGGATGGACTAGGGATGGATGTCCATCGGCTTCTTCATAGTCTAGTACTGGTTCTAATATTTCATAGTCTACTTTTATGATTTTCATTGCTTTCATTGCTGCTTTTTCATCTGTTGCTGCTATTATGGCTACTTCGTCTCCTACATGTCTTACGTATTCATCTAGTATGAATTTGTCGTAGGGTGAAAGTTCTGGATAGCACTGGCCTGCTCTGGTAAAGGGTGTTCTTTTTATGTCCTTGTAGGTTAGGATACATTCTACTCCAGGAATTTTTTCTGCAACTTTTGTGTTTATGTCTTTTATTCTTGCAAAGGCATGGGGGCTTCTTAGTATTTTGACTATTAGGGCGTCTTTGGGTGCTAGGTCATCGGTGTATACGGGTTTTCCCTCTACTAGTCCTTTGCCGTCTATTTTTGAGTATGATTTATTTACTATTTTCATTTTTCCTCGCCTCCAGGTATTTCTTAATAGCCCTTAGCTGTCCTGTGTATCCTGTACATCTACATAGATTGCCGCTTAGATAATGGAGTATTTCTTCGTCGGTTGGTTCTTTTATGTGTTTTTCCATGTGTAATATATTCATTATTAGTCCTGTGCTACAGTAGCCACATTGTTCTACTCCTTCTTCTACTAAATATTCTCCTACTTTTTTAGCTTCTTCTTTTACTCCTTCGATGGTGGTTATTTCATGGCCTGCTGCTTTTGCTGATAGTATTGCACAGGATAGTATGGCTTTTCCATCCATGTGAACGGTACAGCATCCACAGACTCCAGTGTCACATCCTTTTTTTACACTGGTATAGCCATTGTTTCTCAAGGTGTCTACTAGGTATTCATCTGGTGATATATCAAATTGTTTGTTTTGTCCATTTACTTTTATTTCAATCTTCATAGCCTAATACCTCCATTAACCCTTGTTTTACCAGTACATTGCATATTTGCTTTCTGTAGAAACTACTTCCCCTAGTGTTGGTGCCAAATACTAGCTCTTCTGATGCTATCTTTGCTGCTTTGTGAATGTCTTCTTTTGTTATTTGATTGTCTAATCTATCTAAGTGTTTCATGGCTTCATAGGCTAGGGTAGCTCTATTAGGCCTTGCTCCTACTGCGATTCTAAACTTTCCATCTAGATTGGATAGGGCTACATTTAGTATGGCATAGTCTCCTTTACAATTTCGCATGGATAAAAAGGTGGCTTTTCTATTATCTTTTTTGATGCTTAGATTTTCCAAAATATCTTCTTCCTTTGGTCCTTCCTTTAGGAATCTTTCT
>NZ_PPXY01000028.1 GCF_021655115.1 Clostridium sp. Cult3 | reverse complement strand
TAATCAAGCTAATCCCAGTTTTATCTATTTCAGACTCCTTTCTTAATCTTTCTAAAGTTTCTTCATCACTATTAAGATATGCAGCATGCCATTCTCCATATAAGTCAAGACGCTGTTCTTGCTTAGTTTTATCTATACTAGCTTGAAAAATAGTTGATGCCACAATAAATATAAATGCTAATGTGATAACCAATTTTAATAAAAAGGTATCCTTTTTTCTTCCTTTCAATCCCCTGTTTGCAATGTCTCTCATTCCAGTACTTCCCCCCTTTATATATTTACATACATTTTTCATAATCATATATTCCTGTATTCTCATCTAAATTTCCGGTAGGTTCATCTGCAAGAACTATTGCTGGTTTAGAGACTAATGTCCAGGCAATGATAACACACTGCCTTTCTCCATATATTGATTGTATATTAAGAATCTTCATAATTCAATGTTTTTTTGTGCAGGATATTTGGAGATTCATAATTAGTATTAAACTTAGCTATTAATATATCTTGGAACAGAATATAGAAAAAAGGTAGAGGCTTTGGCCTCTACCTTTTATTTATCTATTATTCAGCTGTTACAGTACCTTCTTCTGCCATCTTCTTGTATTTTTCGTATCTTTCCCTAGCGTCTCTTTCTGCTGCTTTGAATAGTTCATCAGCTTGCTCTGGGAAAGTACGTTTTAGTGATGTATATCTTACTTCTGAATTTATGAAATCCATGAAGGATTCTGTTGGTTCTTTAGAATCTAGTACAAATGGATTCTTTCCTTCTTCTTTCAATCTTGGATCGAATCTATATAGATGCCAGTATCCACTGTCAACGGCTCTCTTTTCTTGTCTTATACTAGTCCCCATACCTGTTCTTATACCATGGTTAATACATGGTGCATAAGCTATTACTAGGGATGGTCCATCATAAGATTCTGCTTCTCTTAATACTTTGACTAAATGATTCATATTAGCTCCTAAAGCTACTTGAGCCACATATACGTATCCGTAGGAAGCTGCAATCATACCTAAGTCTTTCTTCCTTACCTTCTTACCAGAAGCTGCAAATTTAGCAACTGCTGCTGTAGGTGTTGCCTTAGATGATTGGCCACCGGTGTTGGAATATACTTCTGTGTCAAATACAAGTACGTTTACATTTTCTCCTGAAGCCAATACATGGTCTAATCCACCAAAGCCTATATCATAAGCCCAGCCGTCTCCACCAAATATCCAGATGGATTTTTTAATTAGATAATCCTTTAATTCAGCTATTTCCTTAAGGATTTCATTGCCTCTTTCGTTATCTAATTTCTTATCTAATTTTGGTATTATAACCCCTGCTGCAGCTTTGGAAGCCTTTGGATCGTCTTTTTCTTCTAGCCATTGGCTAAAGGCATCATTTAGTTCATTATCTATATTTAATGCTATGAATTCTTCCATTAGCATTTCAAGTTTTTCTCTTATCTTCTTAACTGCTACTGCCATACCGTATCCGTATTCTGCATTGTCTTCAAACAACGAATTAGCCCAAGCTGGTCCTCTGCCATCCTTATTTGTACAATATGGTGTTGATGGTGCACTAGCTCCCCAAATGGATGAACAACCTGTAGCATTGGCTAGAATCATTCTGTCACCAAATAGTTGAGTTACTAGTTTAGCATAAGGAGTTTCTCCACAACCTGCACATGCTCCTGAGAATTGTAGCAATGGTTGTTTAAATTGACTGCCTTTTACATTTGTATCTGGCATTAGATCTTCCTTAGGTTCTACATGGTCTATAGCATAATCCCAGTTCTCAGATTGTACTTCATAGTGTTCTTCAAAGGGCTTCATAACTAATGCTTTTTCCTTTGCTGGACATACATCAGCACAGTTTCCACAGCCAGTACAATCTAATGGTGATATCTGTATACGGAATTCATACTTATCCAATCCCTTACCTAAAGCCTTCTTAGTTTCAAAGGTATCTGGAGCATTTTTCTTCTCTTCTTCATCTAATAGGAAAGGTCTTATTACTGCATGAGGACATACATAGGAACATTGATTACATTGGATACAATTTTCCATTATCCACTCTGGTACTTCAACTGCTATGCCACGTTTTTCATAAGCTGCTGTACCATGAGGGAATGCTCCGTCTTCTCTACCTACAAAGGTGCTAACTGGAAGCTTATCTCCTTCCTGTCTATTCATTGGAATTACTACATCTTTGATGAATTCTGGTACTTCTTTCTCTTCTTTTACTTCTTCGTCTACTGCATCCTTCCAGGACTCTGGTATATCCACTTTAACTAAGGCTTCAATTCCCATATCAACTGCCTTATGGTTCATATTAACTACTTCTTCACCTTTTCTTCCATATTGTTTTACTATGGAATCCTTTAGATGTTTTATAGCTTCATCTATTGGAATAACATTAGCAAGTTTGAAGAATGCCGATTGCATTATCATATTGGTTCTTCCGCCAAGGCCAACTTCATTAGCTATTTTAGTTGCATCTATTGTATAGAAATCTATATTATGTTCTGCTAAATATCTCTTCATGGAAGCTGGTAGATTCTCTTCTACTTCATCCTTATCCCAATTACAGTTTAGAAGGAAGGTCCCACCGTCTTTCAATCCACTTAGTAGATCGTATTGATGAACATAGGATTGTTTTGAGCAAGATATAAAATCAGCTTCAGAAATCAAATAAGTAGATTTTATCGGTTCGTGGCCAAATCTTAAATGAGATATGGTAACTCCACCAGATTTCTTACTATCGTATGCAAAATATCCCTGAGCATACATATCCGTGTCGTCTCCGATTATCTTAATAGCACTCTTGTTAGCTCCAACAGTACCATCTGAACCGAATCCCCAGAATTTACATCTGATAGTACCTTCTGGCTCTGCATTTATCTCTTCTTTTATTTCTAAAGATGTGTGAGTCACATCATCTACTATACCTATGGTAAATCTATCCTTCGGATTTTCTTCCTTTAGATTGTCAAATACTACTTTTATTTGTGATGGAGTAGTATCCTTTGAACCTAATCCATATCTTCCACCAACTATTATTGGAGCATTAGGTTTGTCATAGAATATACTCTTTATATCTAAGTGTAATGGCTCTGCTATAGCGCCTTTTTCCTTTGTCCTATCCAATACTGCAATTTTCTCTACGGTTTCTGGAAGTACATCGAAGAAATATTTTGGTGAGAATGGTCTATATAGATGAACTTTTATTACACCTACTTTTTCACCTTTATCCATCAAGTAATCGATAGTTTCTTCAACAGCTTCCGTTACAGAACCCATAGCTACTATGACTCTTTCAGCCTCAGGATGACCATAGTAATTAAATGGTTTATAATCCCTTCCAGTTATTTTGTTTATCTCCTTCATATAATCGTTTACGATCTCTACTATATTTTCATAGTATGGATTAGCTGATTCTAAAGCTTGGAAATAAATATCTGGATTTTGCGCTGTTCCTTTTGTATATGGACGTTCTGGATTTAAGGATCTGTTTCTAAATTCGTTTAATGCTTCATGGTCGATTAATTTTTCTAGATCTTCATATTCCATAACTTCAATCTTTTGAATTTCATGACTAGTTCTAAATCCGTCAAAGAAGTGTACAAAGGGTACTCTGCCTTTTATTGCAGCTAAGTGAGCAACTCCCGCTAAATCCATTACCTCTTGAACACTACCTGAAGCTAACAAGGCAAAACCTGTTTGTCTCGTTGCCATTACGTCTTGATGATCACCAAATATGCTTAGGGCATGTCCTGCTAAAGCTCTAGCTGATACATGAAATACTGCTGGTAACAATTCTCCTGCCATCTTGTACATGTTGGGTATCATGAGAAGTAGACCTTGAGAAGCGGTAAAAGTGGTAGTTAATGCACCAGCTGATAAGGAACCGTGAACAGCTCCTGCTGCTCCAGCTTCTGATTGCATTTCTGTAACCAATACTTCCTGACCAAAGATATTTTTCTTTCCATGGGCGGACCACTCGTCTACCAATTCTGCCATAGTTGAAGATGGGGTAATTGGATATATGGCAGCCACGTCCGTAAATGCATAGGCCACATGGGCTGCAGCGGTGTTGCCATCCATGGTTTTCATAAATCTTGCCATTAATAGACCTCCTTCGATTTTGTTTATATGTTTATTTTTAAACAAAGTTTAACATCTGCTTGGCTTAAAGCCCCTACATATTACTAACTACATTTCCCATAGAGTAATAGTAGAGTTTAAGCCAATTATTGTATTATAATGTCACTAATAAAAACCACCTACAAGTAAAGTATATTAAACATCTAAATTAAAGTCAACCAGTTTAATCCATGCTTATTTATTATTGTTCTTTCTATTTCTTATCTGCTCCTTTACCTTGTTGTTTAGCTCTTCAGCTGCATTATACCCTAGCTTTTTTTGTCTAGTATTTCTTGCAGCTACTTCTACTATCATGGCAATATTTCGACCAGGTCTTACGGGGATTACTACTTTAGGTATTTTGACGCCTAAAAGCTCTATATATTCTTCATCTAAACCAACTCTGTCATACTCTTTGTCCTCATCCCAAAATTCTAGTTCTACTACTAGATCGATAAATTCGCTTTTCTTAACTGCTCCAACCCCATATAATCTTTCAATATCAAGGATGCCTATTCCCCTTATCTCCATAAAATGTCTGATCAAAGCTGGGGCTTCTCCTCTTAGTTCTTCCTCAACCCTTTTTATTTCTACTGCATCATCAGCTACCAATCTATGTCCCCGTTTTATCAACTCCAGGGCTGTTTCACTTTTCCCAACACCAGAACTTCCCATTATTAATATTCCCATACCATATACCTCTATTAAAACTCCATGGACTGTTGTCTCAGGGGCTAACATATAATCCAAATAGTTTATTAGGGCATTGATAAATTTCGTAGTTGGAAGCTCTGTCCTTAAAATAGATATATTGCACTCTTTACCTAAGCTTATTATCTCGGGGAACACCTCTAAGCCTCTAGATATGATTATAGCTGGCATGGGGTAGGTAAACATATTTTTAAATCTATCATAACGGACTTTTTTTGATAGACTGCTTAAATAATCCCATTCTACATTTCCAATTATCTGCAATCTTTCATAGGCAAATCTATGGAAATAGCCTGCTAATTGTAGCCCTGGTCTATTGATTTCACTAGCTGTAATCTCTACCTTTTCCATATCCTTTGCTCTGTATATTATCTCTAGGTCTAAATCCTCTACTATTTTCTCTAAGGTAACACAATCCATATTTTTTCCTCCTATAATCTTTCTGGTATAATCATACAAGCTATTATATATGCAATAATTCCACCAAACATAGCAGTAAATACTGAAAACAATGCCCAGGCCAATCTTATAACTGTAGGGTCTATATTTAAGTATTCTGCAATACCTCCACATACCCCACATAAAATTCTATCTTCCATGGAGCGATATAGCTTTTTAGTCATCTCCTACCTCCTCGTTTCTAAAATGTCCATATAAGTCCTCGGCTACCCTTCTGTTCATACCTTTTACCTTTGTTAATTCTTCTATAGAAGCTTTTTTAATATTATCGATGGTATGGAAATGTTTAAATAGTTCCCTCTTTCTTTTTTCTCCAATACCTTTTACATCATCTAATTCGGATTTGAACATCTTCTTGCTTCGTAAGCTTCTATGATAGGATATGGCAAATCTATGGGCCTCCTCCTGAATATTGTATATGAGCTTAAAACCAAGACTATCCTCATCTAGATTTATCTCCTCATTATCATAAATAATCCCCCTAGTATTGTGAAAGTCATCCTTAACCAAGCCACAAACAGGGATATTTAAGCCTAATTCCTTTAAAACTCCTAAGGCTATATTCACTTGCCCCTTCCCTCCATCTACCATTACCAAATCCGGGAAGATGGAAAAACCTTTTAACTTTATTTGGTTTTCCTTTACCATCTCCTTCTCCTTCAATCCCCTTAAAAATCTTCTCCTTAGAATTTCCGCCATACTCTTATAGTCATTAGGAGTATTTACGGATTGGATTTTAAATCGCCTATAATCACTTTTTTTAGCCTCCCCTTGTTCAAACACTACCATGGAGCCAACAGGGGATATACCCGAGGTATTGGATATGTCGTAGGCCTCTATTCTATTAGGTATCTTCTCTAAACCTAGAGACTGCTGCAATTCCTCCAATGCCCTTTGGTTTTCCCTTTGTTTTTTTAAAAACCTATCTCCGTATTGATTTAACATATCCATGGCATTTTTCTTCACCATATCCATAAGCTGAGATTTCTCTCCTCGTTTAGGAATTCGGATTGTAACCTTTGAACCTCTTTTTTCCGATAGCCATCTAGATATAGGCTCTATATCGTCAATCTCCTCTTCAATAAATATTTCCTTAGGCACATAGGCAGTCCCAAGGTAGAACTGTTTAATAAAGGAACTAAGGATCTCCTTTCTTTCCTCATTAAAGGTATCGGATAATATGAAATGCTCCCTTCCTACAACCTTACCAGTCCTTATAAAGAAAACTTGAATACAAACTTCGTCTACCCCTTTAGCCATGCCTATTACATCTTGATCTACTAGATTAGGGCTTACTATCTTTTGTTTTTCTAGTATAGTATTTAATGAATTCATCTGATCCCTATATTTTGCTGCACTTTCAAAATCCAAATTTTCAGAGGCCTTAATCATCTTGTCTTCGATTATCTTTATCAATTTATCTTCTTTTCCACTTAAAAACATGATTATCTCATCTATCATGGAATTGTACAGTTCCTCATCTACATTGCCTTGACAAGGACCTAAACATCTACCTATATAGTAGTTAAGACAGGGCCTAGTCTTCCTTTGGTTTTTCTCCAGATTTTGATTACAAGTCCTTATGGGATATAGATTTCTTATTATATCTATGGTGTCATTAACTGCATAGGCACTGGGATAAGGGCCAAAGTACTTGGCTCCATCTTTAAGTACTCTTCTGGTCTTTAATACTCTAGGATACTTTTCATTGGTAGTAACCTTTATGTAGGGATATTGTTTGTCATCCCTAAGAAGTATATTGTATTTAGGCTTGTGTTTCTTGATCAGATTGGCCTCAAGGATTAGAGCTTCTACTTCATTGTCTACAATAATATATTCAAACTCTTCTATATGTTTCACCATAGTCTTTACTTTTGGTGGATCATTTTTAGAAGACCTAAAATACTGTCTAACCCTATTCTTAAGGGAGATGGCCTTCCCTACATATATTATCTCTCCATCCTTATCCTTCATTATATATACTCCCGGTTTGTCCGGCAGCTTTTTCAATTCTTCATCTATATTAAACAATATGATCACCTTTCAATATGTTCTATAGATATAATACCATAGGAAAGAGAAAAATATAAATAAAAATTCCCACCACCAATATTATATTGATGATGGGAAATAGTATTACTTCATTAGATGATGTTCTAGTATTTGTTCTTTTCTGAAGCCTTGTAGTCCTAGATAGAATTCTACATTGTTTAGTAGGTATTCTAGTTTTACTGGACCTACTAGTTCGGAGCCAGTTACCGCTACGCCGTATTTGCTTGCTTCTTGTTTAACTAATTCGAAGGTT
>NZ_PPXY01000027.1 GCF_021655115.1 Clostridium sp. Cult3 | reverse complement strand
TGTCGTGCTATTTGCCAAATCTCGAATCGGAGATGCCGTTCTTTATAAATATGCCGGGGGCTACCACTAAAACAATTTAGAATTAACGACACATAATTTCATATTTTATTCATCTAACAAATAAGAAATAAACTAAATAATATATAAAAATTTAGCAATGAAAACTGTAAATGTATTAAGATATTGATATCTTAATACATTTATTTTTATACAAATCAAAAATTTAATATAGAAAATAAGAGGGCGAAGTTTAGGTAAATTATACACGAAAAAACTTAACTCTTTTTTTATTGCATTGCATGACAAGTATTTGGTATCCTAAATATTTTGGGATGTGTCTTATATTTCTTTAATCTTTATTGGCTCAATATCTATGATGCTGAGGTGGAATAAGGAAAGGGTAGTGGATATTGTTGATTAGTAGGCTACCTGGGAAGCTTCTTCTTGTCCCCAAAAAAACATGTAATGAGAAATCTCTATATAGTTAATGTTCACCAGCTTATTTTGAGGAATATAAGTGTACTTACCTACTATTTTACTATTTTAATCTCCCTATATATATTTCCTTCCAGATCTTTGATCTTAAAGATTTCTCCTTCTAATATGCCATAGGTGTGGGGATTATTTTCCTTTGGAAGTGTAGTACTTCCTGGATTAATTACATATATATTATCTATTTTTTTAGCTTTAGGTATATGGGTATGTCCAGACATGAATATATCTCCATTCCCTAATTTTGGCATATGGTTTTCATTATATATATGGCCATGGGTTAAAAACAATCGCTTGTCGTTATATAGTATAGTTGAATATGTTGACATAATTGGAAAATCCAATACCATTTCATCAACTTCGCTATCACAGTTTCCTCTTACAGCAATTATTCTATCAGCATAGTTATTTAATATTTCTATTACCTTTTTTGGATTATATTCTTTAGGCAAAGGATTTCTTGCCCCATGATACAGGAGGTCACCTAATATTACTATATAATTGGGTTTTTCTTCTCTTAATCTATCTAGTGCTACATTTAAATAGTAAACTGAACCATGTATGTCTGACATGAAAAAAAGTTTCATAGCTTGTTTCTCCTTCCGTAGATAAAATTTTTGAATCAATACCACTACTTATTTTCTTATTCTATTAATTATATAGAAAATCCTCTATGAAAATCAAAATTTCCAGCACATAGATTGGCCCTATTTGTCAAAAAACAAATATAGGATAGTGAGAACCATCCTTACTGTTCCACTATGGCTTTATTTTATATTATTCCATAGGGTATTTTTATTTTCAAGCTAGGTAATAGAACTAAACATAAGGCATATTATATCTGCTATGATTTTTGACTAAATAAGTTTACAAGTTAGTGCCGGGGATGGATATTTACTAGCAAAGCGGAAGGTTCCCACTAGGTTTTATATTTTAATGTTGAAGTTAAATTTATTCAAATATAAAGATAACTAGTTAAATTCATTAAAGAGACAAGTTTGAAAATTAATTGAAAATTAAGAAGAAAACAAAAAAATTACTTACAATTGACAAATAAATGTCATTGCATTAGTATTATAATATAAGGTAAAAATTTGTCGAATTTATATATATATTTGATAAATATAAAACCTATTAACAAAAAAATAGAGAGGAGTTGTAGTTTATAAAAATAATAAATTATAAAATTATCAAAAAATAAAATGTAGATTTTAAGGAGGAAAAAATCATGGCAAAATCTTTGATAAGCCCAGAAAACACATGGGCACTTTGGGCAATTTTAACTGGTATTTCAGCTTTAAGTATTTGGCTAGAGCAAAAATACAAATGGGCAGGTAAAGTTACAGGTTGTGTATTGGCTTTATTATTCGCAATGATATTAGCAAATATAAAAATTATACCAGTAGCGGCCCCAACTTATGATATGGTTTGGGATTACGTAGTACCTCTTGCAATACCACTATTACTTTATAATGCCAATGTTAAGAAGATATGGAAAGAAAGTGGTAGATTATTAGCAGTTTATCTTGTCAGTGGTATAGGTACAGTTTTAGGTAGTATTTTGGCATTTGGAGTATTGAAGAACAAAATTCCTGATCTTTATAAAGCAGCTGCAATGATGACAGGAACATATACAGGTGGAAGTGTTAACCTTGTAGCTATGTCAGATGCTTTTGATGCTAATTCGGAATTAGTTTCAACATCAGTTGTTGCAGACAATCTTCTTATGGCATTATATTTCTTTGTTTTGATTGCTATTCCAACAATGAATTTCTTCTTGAAAAGGTACAAACATCCAATTATTGATCAAGTAGAAAAAGAAGGAGACTCAGGAGAAGGAAAGACTAAAGCGGCCCAATTCTGGGAGGCAAAGGAGATCTCCTTGAAAGATATAGCTACTGCAGTTGCAATATCCTTCATTATAGTGTCAATATCAGTAGAAATCTCTGGATTTTTCTCTAGAATTATTCCTACAGGAAACTTGGGATTGAATTTATTAAATGGACTTTTAGGGAATAAATATTTAATAATGACTACTATAACTATGATAGCGGCAACAGCTTTCAGTGATTTCTTTGAAAAAATTAAAGGCGCTCAAGAAATAGGAACATTTTTAATCTATATATTCTTTACTGTAATAGGCGCACCAGCATCAATACCTTTGATTGTTACAAAATCACCTTTGCTACTAGTATTTTGTGCGATAATTGTTTTCACAAATATGGCATTTACGTTCTTAATAGGTAGAATATTTAAGTTTAACTTAGAAGAAATAATAATAGCCTCCAATGCAAATGTAGGGGGACCTACTACTTCAGCAGCTATGGCAATAGCAAAAGGTTGGGACAAACTAATAGTTCCTGCACTGTTAGTTGGTACTTTGGGTTATGTTATTGGTAACTATTATGGTATACTTGTAGGAAATTTGCTACAATGATGATAATTAATCAGTAATATAAGAAGGGAGAAATCCCTTCTTAGTACTTTTAATAAGGATGTGATAATAATGATATTTGATGCACATGGAGACATATGGACAGATGTTACAGTTAAAAGGCAAAAAGGTAATAAAGATGTATTTAAAAATTTTCATTTAGAAAAATATTGTAAAGGTCAAGTAAATGCTGGAATATTTGTAATATGGGTTGACCCTCCATATGATAAAAATCCAAGACAAAGAGCCCTAGAAATAATAGAAAACATGTCAGTTGAAATAACAACTAACCAGGATATATTTAAAATTGTAAAAAAATATGACCATATAGGTGAGGCAATAGATAGCAATAAATTTGCAATAATTTTAGGTTCAGAAGGTCTTAGTTATATTGGAAAGAATGTAGGCCTTATAAATGCATTGTATTTATTTGGAGTAAGACATGCAACTTTGACTTGGAATGAAGAAAATGAACTGGCAACTGGAGTAAAGGGCAATCCAAATAGGGGACTTACCCAATATGGTGTAGAAGCAGTAAAAAGATTAGAAGAACTAGGAATGATAGTTGATGTTTCCCATGCGAATGAGAAGACATTTTGGGATATATGTGAAACAACTACGAAACCTATTATTGCTTCTCACTCTAATTGTAAAGCGCTATGCAAAGCTCCAAGAAACCTCACTGATGAGCAGCTAAAAGCTATAAGTGCAAAAGGTGGAGTTGTTGGATTAAATGCTTTTTCAGATTTTGTAGCGGATGAAATAGAAGACAGAGATATTGAACATTTAGCAAATCATGTTGATCACATGGTTGAAGTAATGGGAATAGACCATGTTGGATTTGGTTTTGACTTTGATGATTATTTAGAAGGGGATACATTAAGTGCTTTTGCAGAAGGAGATGCAAAAACAATAGGATTTGAAAATATAACTAAAGTACCAAAGATGATTGAATTATTAGAGAAAAAAGGCTACTCTAGTGAAGATATAGAAAAAATAAAATATAAAAACTTTCTAAGAGTTATTAAACAAATACTAAATTAATTAGAATAAAAGTAAGCGTCAAATCCACCCCATATTTTATTGAAATGTTTTATATATGGAAATACCTTTAAACATCGGTTAGACTTAATTTCGCAAGGGCATCAAATTCCTAACAAAGAACAGTATAATATATAGCCTCCATCTTTTTAAGATGGGGGCTATTTGACACTAGAGTATTTTTGGTTTTAAACTTGAGAGTTTAGCGGGGATGACTGATATAGTTTTTTTAAGCATAGTTATGAAAAACAAGAACCACTTCCATAACATATATTCTACGGAAGGGGTTCTTCTTGATAGAAATATTATTTTCCGCCAACGACGGAAGGCTTTTGTGCTCACTTTGAGAAATAGCCTTTTTCATCAGGGGTTCAGTAGCTAACTTCACCTGTGTGGCGATTGATGATGATATACTCAGTATCTTTCAAAAAATTAGTTTTCTCCATCATATCACCTCCTCATTCATAATCTGCCCAAACTATAGAAAAATATTATTGATATTTTTCTATTATAGATAGTGTTTATAATAGCCAAGAGGATGAACTGACTTAAACATTTTATGGGCAGTTTTTAACTGTATATGTTTTGGGTATAATTAATACAAGGCTTGGTTTAAAAGAATAAAAATGGAGGGATAGTTGTGTTGTACGAAATTGTAAATGATTTCCCTAATGAAATATTAAATGCCCAGGAAGCTCCTTTTATCTCCCTTTATCAACCTACCCATCGACATAGACCTGAAAACAAACAGGATCTCATTAGGTATAAAAATCTTGTCCAAGAGATTGAAAAATCGTTAGAACAAAAATATCCTAAAAAGGAGATTGGCTCAATTATGGAACCCTTTTATGCCTTAGCTGAGGATAGGATATTTTGGAATCACACTTTTGATGGACTAGCTGTACTTTCAGCTGAAGGAAAATGTGTAGTCTATAATCTGCAGCGACCTGTAAAGGAGCTAGCTGTAGTGGCTGATAGTTTTCATATCAAACCATTGATTAGGATATTTCAATCAGCAGATCGTTATCATCTTTTAGGATTAAATAGGAACGAATTTACTTTATATGAAGGAAATAGATATGGATTTGAAGAGGTACAATTTAATCCTGAAACACCGAGAACTGCTAAAGAGGTTTTAGGGGATGAATATACTAAACCTTCTGTAACCACTGGCACATATGGTAGTACAGGTTCTGGAATATTTCATGGTCATGGAGGAAGAAAAGAAGAGATTGATAAAGATACGGAAAAATTCTTTAGATTTGTAGATAGGCTAATTTTAGAAGAGTATTCTCGTCCTACGGGTCTACCTCTGATTTTGGTATCCTTAACTGAACACCATGGTCTATTTCAAAGCATTAGCCACAATCCATTTTTGATGGAGGAAGGAATTAGAACTGCCTATGATTCCCTTACAATTGATGAACTAAAAGAAACCGTTTGGGAAAAGATCGAACCCTTATATTTAGGAAAGACAAGAAAATTAGTTGAAAAATATGAAATAGCAAGGGCAAAGTTTTTAGGGTCCGATGATTTGGCTCAAGTAGCAAGGGCTGCTTTTGAGAACAATATCGATACCATACTTATAGAGGCAGATAGAATAGTTCCGGGGAAAGTGGATCTTTTAACTGGGGAATTGGAGAGAGGAGACTTAGGGGATCCAAGCTTTGATGATGTATTAGATGATCTAGCGGAGATGGTATTCAAGAATAAAGGAGAAGTAGTAGTACTTCCTAAAGAAAGGATGCCAAGCGATACTGGTGTTGCTGCTGTATTTAGATATTAAAATTTACCTTGACCAAATGAAAAAAATATAGTATTATTTATGAGATGGGGCTTTGGCGAAGTTGGGATCGCGCCTGACTGGCAGTCAGGAGACCAGGGGTTCGAATCCCCTAAGCTCCACCATAAAATATAAATATTAACAAACAGGATATTGAATTTATCAATATCCCTTTTTTATTTCAACTAAATTTATTAGTTCTTCTCCTTTTATATATCTTTTCATGTTTGCATAAGTTATTTGATATCTTCTATGAGCATTCATATCCGATGCCCATGAATTATGAGGGGATATGATAACATTGTCCATATCCCACAAAGGACTTTCTTCTGGTAAGGGTTCTACTTGGAATACATCTAAAGCAGCTTTTTTTATTTTTCCTGATTTTAAGTTGGCAATAAGAGCCTTTTCATCTATTATATTTCCACGAGCTATATTTACTAAATAGACATCATCCTTCATGGAATTAATTAAGGACTCGTTTACTAGGTGATGTGTTTTGTCAGTATAGGGAGCTGCGATTACTATAATATCGCATTTAGATATTGCTTTTTCTACTTCATCTATACTGAAACAATGATGAAAATGCTCTGCTTTCTTACCACTAGTATTAAATCCGATAATTTCAACACCAAAGCCTTCTAATCTTTTTGCAGCTTCTTGGGCAATGGAGCCAGTGCCAATAAACCCCACAGTTTTTCCATAGAGCTCTAACAAGGAAGTATCCATTTTCCAAATCTTTTCCTGTTGTTTATGATAAAATTCTTTGCTGCCTTTAAGCATTTCAAGTATTTTCATAACTATCCATTCAGCAATGGGGATACTATATCCCCCTCTATTATTGGTGAGGGCAATATCACGCTTTAAAACCTTATCTATTGGCACTTGGTTTATACCTGCGCTTAAAAGCTGTATCCATTTTAAATTTGGGAGTAGATTAATATCTATTTTATCAAAGGGGTTAAAACATACCATCAAATCTACATCCCTTATTTCATCGGAATACTTAATATTTCTTTCATCCTTAAATATGATTTCGTAGCCTAAATTTGTAAGCTTTTGAAATTCTTCATCTTTGTATTTAAATGTCATAAGAGCTTTCAAATCTAATCCTCCTTTATATCTTTTATATATTTTATACCCTATCAGGGTAAAAATAAAAATTAAAGGATAACCTAGCACTAGGTTATCCTTTAATTTTTATTTCAAAATTTTAAAAATCCAGTCGATCAAATCTATACATAGGTTCGCAGTAGTATCTTTTTTATCTAGATATGGATTTAATTCAACGAAGTCCATGGAGTGTATCAATCCTGTGCTAAGAAAACCTTCTAGAACCTGCTTACCCTCTTCTACATTAAAACCATCATCTACAGGAGTTCCAGTACCTGGAACAAGGTTTTTATCTAGCACATCTATATCAAAACTCAGATGTACACCATCAACATGGGAATTCTTGATTTTATCTAGTACTTCCTTTATCACAGCATTAATTCCCAGCTTTTTTACCATATCCATAGTGTATAAATTAATGTCCAACTCTTTTGCAAATTGAATTTCACCCTTATCCAAATCTCTTGCACCTATAATATAAACATTTTCTGGTTTCACCTTTGGGCCGTTATAGTATACGTTAACTAGAGAGGGTTCTCCTACGCCTAAAGCCAAGGCTAGCGGCATACCATGAGCATTGCCCGATGGTGATGTTTCGTAAGTGTTTATATCTCCGTGGGCATCTATCCATATAACAGCCAAATCATTATAAAACCTACTGGAACCAGAAATGCTACCTAATCCTAAGGAATGGTCCCCACCTAATATAAAAGGAAAACTACTGGATGTCAAAGAACTATAAACTAAATGGGATAGATTATTGTTCATATCCAGTATAGTTTTTAAATACTTAATTTTTTCATGATGAAGATATTTTTCTGATGGAGGCACATAGGGGATATGGAGATTCCCAAAATCATAGACCTTATGTTGATGTTCTTGTATGATTTTAATTATGTTTTTATCCCTTAATTTGTCGGGTCCGTATTGAACTCCTTCCCGATCGCAGCCGTACATGATAGGCACTCCGATCAAGCTTATATCCATTTACAACCCCCCTATTCAATGTGATTAAACATTATGGAATGATGGTTTACATAGGTTTATTATATCACTTATATCAGCTCTCACAAATAGGTTTAATAGATTTTAGATAATAATTTATATATAAGTTTGTAAGAATAGGGTATATAAATATTAGTAGGAAAACAGTATGAAAGTATAAGTAAATTAACAACTAGTAAAACTAAGGATAGGGAGGAATCTAATATGAAAAAAGTAGCAATACTTGTTGAAAATCTATTTGATGAAAGGGAACTTTTATATCCTTATTATAGACTGATGGAGGAGGGATATGAAGTCCATCTGGTAGGAACGGAGAAGGATAGAATATATACGGGCAAGAGCAATCTTACAGAGAAAAGCACTCACTCCTCTAAAGAAATAAAGGCTGAAGACTATGACGCTGTAGTAATACCTGGTGGATATTCTCCTGATCACATGAGAAGAAGCATAGATACAATTAATTTTGTTAAGAATATGGATAGATTAGGAAAACCTATAGCTGCTATTTGTCATGGACCCTGGATGATGGCTTCTTGTTGTGATCTAAAGGGCAAAAAGATGACTGCTTTCCACTCCATAAAGGATGATTTGATCAATGCTGGAGCTGAATATGTAGATGAAGAAGTGGTTATAGATGGTAATCTCATAACATCAAGGACTCCAAAGGATTTAGTAGCCTTTGTTAAGGCCATAATAGAGAAGATAGGATAATTAATTTAAAAGCATTAAAGGAACATGTTTCTTTAATGCTTTTAATATGTTCACTAGACTTGATAATAGTTTATCTTTAAACTACAATTAAAGTATTATTATATATGATGAGGTGAATTATGGGGAAATACTATTATGCAGTAAAAGAAGGCAGAAAGGTTGGAATCTATGATACTTGGGCAGAATGTGAATCTCAGGTAAAGGGCTATTCAGGAGCAGTTTATAAGAAGTTCCCAACCTATGAGGAGGCAATGGGTTTTATAGATGAAGAAGAAAGACTAGAAAAAAAGGAAATTTTGGAAATAGGAAAAAATGAAATGATAGCCTATGTAGATGGGAGTTTTGATGTAAAAAGTGGATATTATGGATATGGGATAGTTTTATTTACTAGCCAAGGTAAAGCCACCTATTTTCAAAAAGAAGGAGATAATGATTTAGCGGATATGAGAAATGTAGCAGGAGAAATACGTGGGGCTATGTGTGCCATGGACAAAGCTATTAAAGAGAATAAGGATACTTTATACTTGCATTATGATTATATGGGAATAGAAAAATGGGCTAAAGGAGAATGGAAGGCCAACAAGTATGGCACAAAAAAATATAAAGAGTATTACGATTCTATAAAGGATAAGTTAAAAGTTATATTTATCAAGGTGAAGGCTCATAGTGGAGATGAATATAATGAGGAAGCAGACAAACTAGCCAAGATTGCTCTAGGCATAGAAGCTTAACAACACCCTCTAGAGGGTGTTGTCTAATATCCAAATTCATCATATAATGAATCGTCATCTATTATCCAATCCTTTACATGAACTATCCTATAACTATCTTGGGTATCTCTTATTATAACCTTTGCTATGCCAGCGTTTATGATCAGTCTTTTACACATGGAACAGGAGTTGGCATTTGGAACTAAATTACCAGTCTTTACATCTATACCAACTAGGTAAAGAGTGCTGTCGATCATGTCCCTTCTAGATGCAGATATAATGCAGTTAGCTTCGGCATGAACAGATCTACATAGTTCATATCTAGTACCACGAGGTATATTCAGCTGCTTCCTTCTACAAAAGCCCAGATCAGAACAGTTTTTTCTTCCTCTAGGTGCTCCTGAATAGCCAGTGGAAATTATTTCATCATTCTTCACTATTATAGCGCCGAAGTTTCGCCTCAAGCATGTTCCCCTTTTTGATACGGTTTCAGCAATATCTAAGTAGTAATTGGTTTTATCTCGTCTTTCCATATTAAATCCTCCTGTAAGCATTGATTAAACATAATATTATCATATTTTGGATTTAAACTAAAGTACATATTATATAGATAAATTTTTTCTAATATAATATAATTATCTTGTAAGTATCAATATTTTCATCATTATGATCATGGGAAAGGAGAAAAGATGAGATATCTAATTAGAGAAAAAGTGTTTACCTTTGCAGATAGATTTGTAATTGAAGATGAAGCAGGTTATCCTAGATATGAAGTAGTAGGCAAAATACTATCTTTAGGTAATAAATTGAGTATATATGATTTGGATGGAGAAGAGTTAATTTATATAGAGGAAAAACTTTTTAAGTTTTTACCAGAATATAGCATATACAAAGGGAGCCGCCTTATAGGAAAAATTAAGAAAGAATTTACTTTTTTTAAACCTAGTTTTAATATAGAAAGCTCCTATGGGAAATTGACTTTAGAAGGAGATGTACTCCATCATAATTTTAACATCTTAAAAGATGGAACGCCCATTGCTTGGATAAGTAAAAAGTGGATATCTTTTTCTGACACTTATACCGTGGATATATCTGATCTAGTGGATCATGCTTTTATATTGTCAATCGTAATAATATTAGACCAAATTTTTTATGATGGCAATAACAATAGCTAGATATAATTGAATGGTATATCAATACAAAAACATCTGCCTTAAGGTAGATGTTTTTGATGTGGAATGGGTATATATTTATAAGAAATCCAATATACTAGGAGGGATAAAATGTATAAGGAATTTAAAGAGTTTGCAGTAAAAGGAAATGTTGTAGATTTAGCAATTGGTGTTGTCATAGGTGGTGCCTTTGGTAAAATTGTGTCTTCATTAGTGAGTGATATCATAATGCCCTTAATAGGTGGACTTATCGGGAAGGTAGATTTTACCAACCTCTTTATTAGCTTGGACGGAAATAAATATGGCACATTACAACAGGCAAAAGATGCAGGGGCAGCTACCTTGAACTATGGAGTGTTTTTAAATACCATCATAGAATTTTTGATAATATCTTTTTCATTGTTTCTAGTAATTAGACAGATCAATAGGTTTAAAAGGCAAGAAGAACCAGCACCTGTTACTACTAAAAAATGTGGATATTGTTTTACTGAAATACCTATAGAGGCAATAAGATGTCCCCATTGTACATCAGTATTGGAGGAAGAGGCGATTTAGGTGGATAGATTTTTAAGTATTTTATTAATTTTAATTTTATTATTGCCAGGAATTTTAGTTAATGCTGAGGAAGTAGACAATGAATACATTATCTTATCTATTGCTGGAGATGTAATGATGGATAGCTCCGTTAGGAGCCAGGTGAATAAACATGGATATGATTATCCTTGGGAGATGGTAAAGGAACATTTTCAAAAAAGTCACTTAGGCATAGTCAACTTAGAGACTAGCATTACGAGAAGGGGAACCAAATGGCCAGACAAAGCTTTTAATTTTAGATCAGATCCTAAAAATTTAAATCCTATGAAGGAAGCTGGGGTAGATGTAGTAACATTGGCTAACAATCACATATTAGACTATAGCAATCAAGGCTTTATTGATACGCTAGACCATTTGAAAAGGAGAAGTATACCCTATGCTGGTGGAGGAAGAAATAAGGCAGAAGCATTAGAAGGTACCATTATTGAAAAGGAAGGAGTAAAGATTGGTGTATTGTCCTTTTCTAGGGTCGTTCCCGATGTAAGATGGTATGCAACTAATAAAAGACCAGGTATTGTAGGTGCTTATGACTGTTGTACTCAGGATATGATGAAAAGGATAAAAGAGATGAAAGAAGAAGTAGATATATTGGTCCTATCCCTACATTGGGGAGTAGAAAGGAGTACTAAACCAAGAAAACAAGAAATAGCTGTGGCCAAAAATGCTATCGATGCAGGTGCAGATGTGATAATGGGACATCATCCCCATGTATTGCAAGGTATAGAAATATATAAGGACAAACCTATATTTTATAGCTTGGGAAACTTTGTATTTGGCGGAAGGGATAAATTGACTAGAACTACTATGATTGGACAAATAAATATTAAGGATAAACAAATACATAGTGTAGAAATTATTCCCTGTAAAATAGTAAATGGCAGGCCTGTTTTTGTTATAGAAAAAGAAAAGGCCCAAGCTATAAACCATATAAGAAATTTATCCAAACCTTTTAAAACTTCCATTAATAAAGATGGAATTATAAATATAGCAAAATAAAAGAGGTGGGGCAGATGTATGGATTGGTACTAGAAGGTGGTGGCGCTAAAGGAGCTTATCATATTGGTGCCTATAAAGCTTTATTAGAAGAAGGAGTTGAGATAAAGGGGGTAGCGGGTACGTCCGTAGGTGCTTTAAATGGAGCTATGTTGGTACAAGGTGATTATGAAAAGGCCTATGAAATGTGGTATGATATGTCTTATTCTAAAGTAATAAATGCCAGTGACGAAGAGATAAACAAATTAAAACAAGGAAAATTGAGTAAAGAGGATATCTATTTACTTACAGAAAAGATAAGAGGGGTTTTATCGGATAAAGGACTAGATGTAACTCCTTTAAAGAATTTACTAACGGAATTAGTAGACGAAGATAGGGTTAGAAACTCAGGTAAGGATTTTGGTATAGTAACTGTATCCCTATCGGATCTAAAGCCATTAGAAATATATATTGAAGATATCCCAGCAGGCAAGTTAGTTGAATTTTTGATGGCTAGTGCTTATTTTCCGGCATTTAAAAGGGAAAAGATAGACGGGAAAAGATATATAGATGGAGGATTGTATAACAATCTACCAGTAAATCTACTTAAGGATAAGGGATATCAGGATTTAGTACTTATTAGAACCCATGGAGTAGGCAATGTGAGAAAATTTGATCTAGAAGGATTGAATACCATAACCATTGCACCTAATGAGGATTTAGGTAAAACCTTAGATTTTGAATGTAGTACTGCAAGGAAGAATTTAGAACTAGGTTATTATGATGGACTAAAAGCTTTAAGAGGTTTAAAAGGTTATCGTTATTATATAGAAGGGACTAAAGATGAAGCCTATTTTATGAATTATCTGTGGAATCTAGAGGAAGATAGGGTTTTGAAATTGGGGAAATTATTTAGGATAGAAGAAAATATTCCCTATAAAAGAGCATTATTTGAATTGATGATTCCTAAATTATCTAGTCTATTAGGAGTAGGGAAAGAAGCTACCTATGGAGATGTATTTTACAGTTTAATAGAAAGATTAGCAGAAATTTATGAAATAGAAAGATTTAATATTTATTCTGATGCTCAGCTACTAGAAATAATCAAGGAGAATTTAAAAGCTGAAGTGTATCCAGAAATAGGGGTAGTAGATAAGATAATAGAAAAGGTAGACTTGTTATCTTTATTTAATAGGGAAGAGGTATTTAAGCAAATAAGTAGGATTATTTTTAATATATTTTAATATTTTTACAAAAACTAGTTGCTATTTCTTTTAATACAGGTTATAATGATATGAAACCTTAATTCATCAGTAAGGCATTTTGTTTAAAGTTTTTATGTAGTAATTAAAAATGGTAAAAGAAATAAGATTTAGTATAGATTGTATAATCTCCAAATCTTTATTTCTTGCAAAGCACTCTGGGAATTAAAGGAAATAAAAATTTGGAGGTATTTAGAATGACTAATGGTACAGTAAAATGGTTTAACTCAGAAAAAGGATTTGGATTTATTCAAACAGAAGAAGGTACAGATGTATTTGTGCATTTTTCACAAATTAACAAAGAAGGATTCAAAACTTTAGAAGAAGGCGAAGCTGTAACTTTCAATGTAGTTGAAGGTGCAAAAGGGCCTCAAGCAGAAGACGTTACACCAATTAGATAACTATTGATTTTAAAACCCTAAGGACTTGTCCTTAGGGTTTTATTATAAATAACTATCTTTTTTGGTGCCAGGGGTCAAAAAAGATAGTTATTAAGATAATGAAAATCATTATCAAAACGTGTTTAGAAAATAATAATTTGGATATAAATAAATTAGTGAACAATAAAACAATATATTAGGAGGGAAAGAATGGAAAGATTAGTAGGAAGAAAAGCACCTGATTTTACAATGAACGCCTGTAAAGGTGATGGTAGTGATTTTACCAAGGTTAGCTTAAAGGATTATGAAGGTAAATGGTTAGTAATGTTCTTTTATCCATTAGACTTTACATTTGTTTGCCCAACTGAAATTACTGGATATAGTAAGAAAATTGAAGATTTCAGAAAAGAGGGCGCAGAGGTATTGGCGGTAAGTGTGGATAGTGAACACTCACATAAAGCATGGATCAACTCAAGCCTTGGGAAGGTGAATTTTCCAATTGCTTCGGATATTACTAAGAAGGTATCTAACGATTTTGGAGTGCTTTTAGAGGATGAAGGAGTTGCTCTAAGAGGCCTATTTATAATTGACCCTGAAGGAGTAGTTCGTTATTCAGTAATCCATGATAATAATATAGGAAGATCTGTAGATGAAACATTGAGAGTACTTAAAGCTCTAAAGACAGGGGGCTTATGCCCAGTAGATTGGGAAGAAGGCCAAGATCTATTATAGTGAGCATTTAGGAAGCGGTCGATACTGGCCGCTTTTTTTTATAATGCATACATGAGTAGGGGGATTTTTATAGTGGATATGGATTATATTATACGGAAGATAAAAAATAGAAAACCTAAACCTATGGATGTAAAATATAAATATGCTGTATTGGTTCCTATGATAGAAGTAGGTAGTCGATGGGAGTTGATATTTGAAGTAAGGGCAAAAGATTTAAAAAGACAACCAGGAGAGATATCCTTTCCAGGAGGAAAGGTAGAGAAAGATGAAACCTACAAAGAGGCTGCTATTAGGGAGACTGTAGAAGAACTAAATATAGCTGAGGAAAGGATAAAGGTAATAGGAGAACTAGACTATTTAGTTTCCTATAATAATTCGACTATCCGTTCATTTTTAGCCACAATCCATGGAATAAATGTGGATAATATGCACCCCAATAAGAGTGAAGTAGATCACTTATTCACAGTCCCTTTGGAATTTTTCATAAAAGAAGAACCTAATGTCTATTTTTTAGATCTACACATAGTCAACAACAGAGATTTTCCCTACAGTCTCATACCTAATGGAGAGGATTATGATTGGCAGCAAGGGAAGCATTCCGTGTATTTCTATAGATATGGTGATTATGTGATATGGGGATATACGGCAAAGGTTATTAAACATTTTATGGATATAATAAAAAGCCACTAGATTTAGTAGTGGCTTTTCATTTTGATTATCTCTCTTCGATTATTCTGTTTTGTACTATTATATCTTTATTCAGTTCCTTTAAATCCTTTAATAAGAAGATGCCGGTAAGGACTGAGGCTATTAAGTCAGACACTGGACCAGCTGCCCATACTCCTGCCAAGTTGAAGATCTTGGGTAGTATCAATAGAGCTGGTATAAGTATTAACACTTGTCTAGACAAACCCAATAGAGCTGCTTTTTTTGGCTTACCTGTAGCTTGAAAGTAGTTGGAGCTGACTATTTGAAAGCCTACTATAGGTAACATAATTAGATTGATCCTTAAACCCTTAACGCCTACATCCAATACATTGGTAATATCAGCACTTTTGTCCAGGAATATGCCAAATAATTTGTTAGGAATAGCCTGAGTGACTATAAATCCAATAGTGACTACAGTAGTGGCAGCTATTATAGCTTTTTTCAATGCCTCTTTAACCCTATCATATTTTTTAGCACCATAGTTAAAGCCAATTATAGGTTGAGCTCCTTGATTGATACCAAATACAGGCATTAATATCAACATAGTTATACTATGTATTACTCCCATACTGGAGATAGCTACATCTCCACCATAGGCGTTAAGGCTATTATTTAAAATAACCGTTACCATACTTGATGCAAGATGCATACTAAAGGGTGCAAAACCTATAGATATGATACCTTTAACTATATCTCTATTAAGTTTCATGTTTTCTTTTTTCAATTTTAACATACTTTTACTTCCAAAGAAATAGCTTAAAACCCAAATAGCTGATACAGCCTGGGCAATTATAGTTGCAAGGGCAGCTCCCTTTATACCCATATCAAATATGAAAATAAAAACATAATCCAATATGATATTTAATATTGCTCCTATAAGCATTGTTCCCATGGCTATTCTAGGATTGCCTTCCCCACGGATGAAGTTGTTCATTCCAAAGCCTACAGCTTGGAAAGGAGCACCTATTAGTATTATGGACATATATGCTATGGAATAAGGCAATATAGTTTCGCTAGCGCCAAAGGCTTGTAGTAATGGGCCTATAAATACTAAACCTAATATACCAAGGGTTAGGGCTATGATAAACAACAGGACCAGGGCATTTCCTAGTATCTGTTCAGCCTCATCCTTTTTTTCTTCCCCTAGTTTTATGGAGGATAGAGAATTTCCTCCAACACCTATTAGCATACTAAAGGCCATAAGTATTAAGGAAACTGGTGAAGCAACAAAAATGGCTCCAATGCCTATGCTACCTACGCCTTTTCCAATAAATATTCTGTCTACTATATTATACAGAGCATTGACCAGCATACCTACTATAGCTGGTATAGAAAATTGCAGAAGCAGTTTTCCAACCTCTTCTTCTCCTAAAAGCTTTGATCTATCATTTTGTCTATCCATTAATCATCCCTCACTTTTTCTAATATTTCTACGATGTTTTTTAGACTGTGGCTAAATTCACCTATTTCTTCTTTAGTTAAATTTTGAAATACTTCTTCTATCTTTTTCAGAAACCTTTCTTCTTGCTTTAAATAATACTGTTTCCCTTCTTCGCTTAATTGGATCCAAACCTTTCTTTTATCCGTTGGATCATCAACCCTATAGACTAAATTCATATTTTCCATTGAATCAATCAATGTAGTTATGCTACCCTTTTCCATGCCCATGCATTTGCCCAATATGGTAGGAGTGATTTTGTTAGCTCTACCGATGATCATTATAGCTCTTGCTTGATTTTTAGTACAATTATATCTATCATCAGCTCCCTTTTTAAATGCTGGAGTAAATAGTCTATGAAACAAAGACATAAATTTGATTAAATCATATATTATATCCTCTATAGAATTACCCATGATATACTCACCTCAAACAAAAAAATAGTTAGAAATCTAATCATTAGATTTCTAACTATCTATTATACTTGCTTTTTCAATAAAGTCAAGGGTTAATCTGTAAACATTTGAGTCCAATAGGTAGTACCATTAACCTTAACATAGCCTACTCCAATTTTTCCAAAGCTAGGATTAAGTATATTTGCTCTGTGGCCAGAGGAATTCATCCATCCTCTAACTACGGATTCAGCACTTGAGTAACCTTTGGCTATATTTTCGCCGGCAGTCCTATATTGGATGCCGAAACTTCCCATCATAGCAAAGGGATCTCCATAAGTAGGGGAGTTGTGGCTGAAATAGTTGTTGTTAGCCATATCTTGGGACTTGGCTCTAGCAACTTTAGATAATTCGCTACTATGAGTTAAAGGAGCTAGTCCTTCTTTTTGCCTCTCTATATTAACCAATCTTACTACTTCCTCTTCTATAGACATATTAGCATTGATATTAGTATTTGTATCTTTATTGTTAGGCTTGTCTACATTTGTATTAGAAGTTGTATTATTGTCTTTTTTATCTTCTACTGGGGTCCAAGGCTCTTGAGGTTTATTAATATTAGAATCGGACTCCCAATATTTTGGTGTATAATTAATAACTACTCTATTTCCAAACATGTTTTGTAGGTAATTGTTTGAATAGTTGTCGAAATTATATACGTATGCATTTCTATTATATCCACTGTTATAGTTGCTATAACGCTTAATATTATTGTAATTGAAGCTTCCAGCATGTCCCACAGATGAGGCTATAAACATAGTTGCAGCTAACGATACTACTACCTTTTTGCTATTCTTTTTCATTTTATATTCCTCCTTAAATTTTAAATTCGATCCGTCCCCCTTTCAAATTTGATTTTTTAAAAGTATAACATTAAGTTTTTATTAAATAAACCATCAAAACCTGGAGGGGTAACATAATATTGGGACAGGAGGATAATACAAGATAAAATAAAGAGACCTGAATTAATCAAATTCAGGCCTCTTTATTTTACATTATTTTAATTTTACTTGATGGTATACCTTTTTACCCTTTCTTAACAACAGCTTACCATCCTTAAAATCTTCTAGGGTTACAACTCTACCTATATCTACCACCTTATTATCATCGATGGAAATTCCTCCTTGCTTAATAAGCCTTCGAGCTTCACTATTGGATTCAGTAAGGGCTACTTTTCTTAATAGGTCTAGTATTCCTATACCTTCTTTAAATATATTTTCTTCAAGTTCAGTAAAAGGTATAGAGCCTTCGTCTTTGGCTCCTTCAAATAGAGCTCTAGATGCCTTCTGGGCTTTATTCGCTTCTTCCTCACCATGAACCATCTTAGTAACTTCAAAGGCAAGTACTTCCTTAGCTTTGTTGATTTCAGCCCCTTCAAGAGCTCCTAATCGTTTTACTTCTTCCATAGGTAGGAATGTTAACAAGCTTAAGAATTTTTCTACATCTCGATCATCAGAGTTTCTAAGATATTGGTAAAACTCATAAGGAGATGTTTTTTCAGGATCTAACCATATGGTACCAGCAGCTGTTTTGCCCATTTTAACTCCTGCAGCTGTAGATAATAACTTAAAGGTCATAGCATATACCTTATCACCTTCCAGCTTTCTAACCAGCTCATAGCCTCCGAGGATATTAGACCACTGGTCGCTTCCTCCTACCTGAAGCTTACAATTATAATCCCTGTATAGTTTTAAATAATCATAGGACTGCATAAGCATATAGCTAAATTCGAAAAAGGTCAGCCCTTGTTCTAGTCTATTTTTATAACAGTCGAAGGTAAGCATCCTATTTACGGAGAAATGAACCCCAACTTCCCTCATAAACTCTAAGAAGTTTAATTCCATGAGCCAGTCAGCATTGTTGACTATTATGGCCTTGTCGTCATCGAAGTCGATAAACCTGGATAATTGTTCTTTAAACCTACTCGCATTGTGATCTATGATCTCTCTGGTGAGCATCTTCCTCATATCTGTTCTTCCTGAAGGATCTCCTACCATAGTAGTGCCGCCGCCTAATAGGGCTATAGGTCTGTGGCCAGCTCTTTGCATATGCATCATTACCATTATCTGTATAAAGTGTCCCAAAGTTAAGCTGTCAGCTGTTGCATCAAACCCTACATAAAAGGTAACAGATTCCTTTTCCAATAGATCTCTAAGTTCATCTTCATAGGTTACTTGATCGATATAACCCCTTTCCTGAAGTACATCAAATACATTTGACATTATATTCCCTCCTATATTTATATTAATTAAATTTTTACAATAAAAAAGGGGCCTCTTCTCTAAAGGACGAGAAGACACCCCGTGGTACCACCTTAATTCGCACATAGCCTCTAATCACATAACGGGTGATAGCCGTAATGGTTTCCCATTGAAACTCAGGATTCGTAGTTCACTCGATTATTAGGTTACAGGCCTCTCACCAACAGCCTATTCTCTGTATTTAACCATAAAAGAGCTACTTAATCCATCATAGTTTAATATTATTTTATATGTATGTTAATATATATAAGTATGATTGTCAAGGGGAAAAAAAGAGGACTTAATTAGTCCTCTACTATGATCTCCTTGCTGTTTTCCCATAATCCATGGATATTGCAATAGCTGGAAGCTAGGATTGTACCAGATTTTTCAGCTTTAAATTTCAATGTTACATAGGGTTCAGTAAAGGCATCGTGCTCACCATGGGCTGCAAAATCATAAGTACCTATTTCTACAGGGAAGTTTCCTCCTTCTGGATGGAAGTATACCTTAATCCATGAGATATAATGCTCAAAGGTATTTGGATGTGCTATTTCTTCACCGATATTTACATTTACTTCAATAAGGTCTCCCTTTTTAACCTTATCAGGTGAATTAATTACAGGAACGTGTTTTTCACCTTTCCAGTCTCCACTTTGATATAATGATCCTAAATTTTTCATATATACCCTCCTTAAATTTTTCATAATATAATAGACAATTTACACTCGTTCAATTATATACCCAAATGTTCTAAATAATACACATTAATAAGTAATAAATTAATATTTTAGATATAATAGATATGACACATATAGAAAGGAAGATGGATATGGAACAGATAGAATTAATAGCAACCTCTACTTTTGGACTGGAGGCTGTAGTTAAGAGAGAATTGTTAGATTTGGGTTATGAAAACTTAAAGGTGGAAAATGGAAAAGTAACTTTCCAAGCTACTGAAAGGGATATACCAAGGGCCAACCTGTGGCTAAGGTCTGCCGATAGGGTACTATTGAAGATGGGAGAGTTTAAGGCTACAACCTTTGATGAATTGTTTGAAAAGACAAAAGCTCTTCCCTGGGATGAATGGATTACGGAAGATGGAGAGTTTACCGTAAAGGGAAAATCCGTCAATTCTCAATTATTTAGCATCTCCGATTGCCAAGCCATAGTCAAAAAAGCAGTGGTAGAAAAATTAAAAAATAAATATCATAAGGATTGGTTTGAAGAAACAGGGGCTAAATTTACCATTGAAGTATCTCTGTTAAAGGATATAGCTACATTAACTATTGATACATCTGGTGAGGGGCTACATAAAAGAGGATATAGGCTTGATAGTGTAGAGGCACCGTTGAAGGAAACTTTAGCCGCTGCCTTAGTTCAATTAAGCTATTGGAACAAGGATAGGCTTCTGATAGATCCCTTTTGCGGTTCTGGTACTATTCCTATAGAAGCAGCTATGATAGGTAAAAATATAGCTCCAGGCTTAAATAGAAATTTTGCTTCAGAAGAATGGCCTAGGATTAAAAAGGAATATTGGCAGGATGCTAGGAGAGAGGCATGGAAACTGATGTTCAAAGACCGACAGTTGGATATTATAGGGGCGGATATAGATGGAAAAGCTATCAAAATAGCTAAGAGAAATGCTGAAAGTATAGGCTTAGAAGAGGACATAAAGTTTATAAAAAAGGATGTTAGAGATTTAAGTATTGAGGAACAATATGGTGTGATTATAACCAATCCGCCCTATGGGGAGAGGATTGGAGAAAAGGATGAAATAGATAGATTATATAGAGATATTGGAAACAAGTTTAGGAAGTTAGATACCTTTTCTATATATGTATTAACCTCTAATGAGGATTTTGAAAAGCTGTATGGAAAACTAGCTAGTAGGAAGAGGAAATTATACAATGGCAGAATAAAAGTGGATTATTATCAATACTATGGTCCTAGACCTCCCAAAAAATAGTGACACTAAGTTAGTATTAGGGTATAATCTCAATAAATATAGTAATGCGAGGTGAGATATGTGAGTATTTATACAAAAACTGGAGACAAGGGTACTACAAGTCTATTTGATAACAAAAGGGTTTCAAAGGATGATATTAGGGTGGAAAGCTATGGTACCATTGATGAATTGGTATCCTTTTTAGGATTGGCCAAAAACTATATAGATGATGAGGAAATATATAATATTATTCAAGGGGTGCAAAACAAGCTTTTTACCGTAGCTTCCAATTTAGCCACAGAAGATCAATCGAAAGTAAAGTATCGTATAAAAGAAGAGGATATTAAATATTTAGAGGATCATATAGATGAATATATGGGCAGATTAGATGATCCAACTGGATTCATAATACCGGGATCGGGGAAGAAGTCAGGTTATCTTCATGTCTGTAGGACTATTTGTAGACGAGCAGAAAGGAGAATAATCACTCTAGAGGGCTACTCTTCAGTAGACCCCTTGGTGATTAAGTATGTAAACCGATTGTCGGATTTAATATATGCTTTGGCAAGATTTTTAGAGGAAGAGGAGATAGCTGTAAAGTTTAAAGCCTAATATGTTTCACCATCTTTTGAAGTTCAACGGCTATAACCGATAAGTTTTCGATGGATGCTGTTATTTCTTCCATAGATGCAAGGTTATTTTCCACGGCAGCAGCGCTGGTTTCAGAAGCTGCTGTTGTTTCTTCTGAAATGGCGGATATTTCAGATGCTCTTTCTAATATATACTCACTATTACTTCTTACATCTTTTGCTGCATCGGTAATCTCTATTATTGATATATTTATTTGATCGATATACATTAGTAAATCATCGAAGGATTGCTTTGTAGAGGTAGCCATACTTACACTTTCATGGACAACTTCACTTACCTCATCTATGCTAGCTACGGCCTTGGTACTGCTATTGGTAACGTTGGAGGTAATAGAAGATATTTCCTGAGAATAAGAATGGGTAGCATCTGCAAGCTTTCTGATCTCCTCAGCAACTACTGCAAATCCTCTGCCAGCTTCACCAGCCCTTGCAGCTTCAATAGCAGCATTTAAGGCCAATAGATTGGTTTGTTCTGCAATTTCATTTATTATAAGTACAATATTGTCAATACTCTTTATTTGATGGTTTAGTTCTTCTATAATACTAGATGTATCTTTAGTATTGTTTTCTATTTGATTTACCATGTGAATGATCTTGTCCACATCCTGAGTTCCTTTATCAGCAGATTTTGCCATAAATAGGGATAGCTCTGTTGACTGTTCAGCGTAATTTTCTGTATCCTGGGATAGAACATTCAAGTTGGAAATGGCCTCACTTAATTCAGTTATATTTTTAGAAGTATCCTCAGACCCTTTTGCAATCTCATTAACGCTTATAGCGATGTTTTCTACGGAGTTTGTTGTATCCTCAATTACAAGGGATAGATTTTTAGTGCTTTCCGCTAGAACTCCTGAGTGTTCTTTGACACCATTAATTACTTTCACGCTATTATTTACTATTGTATTTAATGAATCACTAATATATGGAAGGTCTTTTACCCCTTTCATATCTTTGATTTTAGAATAATCCCCTTGGGCTATCCTATCAATATCTGTATGTAATTTACTTAGGGATCTAATAATTAACTTGTTAAATAGAATATATACGATTAACCCAATTACCAGCATATTGACAAGAGCTGATACCAATATGGTGAGCTGTGGACTTAGTTTTAGATCTATATCTATGGCTCTAAATATTAAATTAGATACTATGATGCTTAGAAAAACTATAATAAAGGTTATGATCAAAAAATTTACCTTCAATTTATTAAATTTTTTCTGCTTAGCATTATTTTTCGACACAAAAATCCTCCTTTATCAAATTAATATACTATATGTATATAATACTACATATTATGATTTATGTTAATATAAAGCCAGGATTTTGTAGCCAATAGCCTATAGATTATTAATAAAATTTATATGGAATTTGATGCTATAGAGATATGCTATATAAAATATGTCAATTTAGTAGTCTAATAAAAGGAATAAAATCATCAAAACACCTAGTATTATGGAGAAAAGTCAGGATATATGGATAAAAAGGGGGATAATAAGTTAGTGTAAAATAATTGTAGGTTAAAAATAAAAAAAGAATAACTCCTTATGATATGATTAATGTGTA
>NZ_PPXY01000026.1 GCF_021655115.1 Clostridium sp. Cult3 | reverse complement strand
TCAAAAAAATATTTTTTGAAATTCTGCAACCGACTTTGATAACCTATTTTCAATTTAGGAACGCATTATTTATCGTCCTACTAAAGTATAGCCCTCAGGAGCTAACTCAATGGCTGTTACTGTTTCTCCAAAGGTGCTTGCCCAGGCATCAAAATGATGTAGTCCTTGTTCTTTTAATGTATTGAATTGTAAATATCTTTGCATAGTATATAGCTCTGTCATACTATTAGAAATTGGTGTACCTGTTGCAAATATAACTCCTTTACCACCTGTTATTTCATCCATATATCTACACTTCATAAACATATCACTAGATTTCTGAGCTTCACTCTGTCCTATACCTGCAACATTCCTCATTTTAGTGTATAGAAAAAGGTTTTTGTAACTATGGGCCTCATCTACAAATAATCTATCTATACCTAATTCTTCAAAATTAACTACATCGTCTTTCCTACTTTGATCATTTAACTTTTGAAGTTTAACTTTAAGCGATTTCTTTGTCTTCTCTAATTGCTTAATGGAAAACTTATCCCCCCTATTTTCTTTTAATTCTGCTATTCCATCAGTTATTTCATTAATTTGTCTTTCCATCTCAAGTTTCTGTCTTTCCATTGACATTGGAATTCTTTCAAATTGACTATGACCAATGATAACTGCATCATAATCTCCTGTTGCAATACGCCCGCAAAATTTCTTTCTATTTTTAGGTTCAAAATCCTTTTTAGTTGCTACAAGAATATTGGCAGATGGATAGAGTTGCATAAATTCATTTCCCCACTGTTCAGTTAAATGATTAGGCACTACAAATAATGATTTATGGCAAAGTCCTAATCTTTTACTTTCCATTGCAGAAGCTACCATTTCAAAGGTTTTTCCTGCACCTACACAATGGGCCAATAGTGTATTGCCTCCATACAATATGTGAGCTATGGCATTCCTTTGATGCTCCCTTAGTTCTATATTTGGATTCATCCCTGGGAAAACCAAATGACTTCCATCATATTCTCTAGGTCTAATTGAATTAAATTTTTCATTATATAATTTAGTTAGTCTATCTCTTCTTGAAGGCTCTTTCCAAACCCAATCTACAAAGGCTTGTTTAATAACTTCCTGTTTCTGCTGTGCTAACATGGTTTCTTTTTTATTTATTACAGTTCTTTCCACCCCATCAGCATCTGTTATCTTATCCAGTACCCGTACATCTTTTAAATTTAATGTTTCCTCTAATATCTTATAGGCATTTATTCTTTTAGTTCCATAGGTCATATTGGCCCGTACATTATCTTTATCTACTGATTTACCTTCTATATTCCAATTTGCAGTATAGGGAGAAAAACGGACATTAATATCCCATTTGTTATATCCTGGTGTTTCAAAGGTTTCAAACATAAATTTTTCTATATCTTTAGTTGGTATCCAAGTTGCTCCAAGGCGTACTGTAATTTCACTTGCAGTTAAATCCTTGGGTTGGGCTTCCTTTAAAGCTTTTCTATTTATCTCATAGTATTTGGTAAATTCATCTCCTAAACTGATTATCCTTTCGATAGAAGCTAGTTTTTCACGGACATTTCCCGAGAGATATTCATCAGCTGTTTCATATACTCCTTTTTCTATGTCTAGACCTATAGACTTATCAGGATTTCTAAATATAATCCCTTCTAAATCCTTTACGATATCTTGTTTAGATAATCCTGTTAGTTCTTCCATATAATCTAAATCTACTTTTGCCTTTTCACTAATAGATAGGGCTAGGGCTTCACTTGGTGTATCTACTTCTGTAACTACTACATGCTTTCTTATGGTCCTTTTTGTAAATATATCTGCCTTACGTTCAAACTCTTGATTATTTCCTATGATTTCAAGGGAAGAAAGTAATGCATAGGAAGAATCTTCATCAAAAATCTTTGCATTTTCATTTGAATTAAGTCTTCCAAATTTTTTAACAAAATTATCATATTGTTGATTTAATTCTAATTGAATTGATTTAATTTCTGTATCTCCATAATCTTCAGCTTGAGATTCAATAAGTTTTCTAGTTATATCTCTAAGCTCCACCATTCCCTTTAGTCTATCTAGTTCTGTTTCCTTTAAGTCTTGACGAATCATTTGTGAATTTTCCCTGAAATATACTTCTCCAGCAACTATTGTAAAACTAAAGTTTCGCACATTAGGATCTGCTGGTATAATTGCACCTTCATCTATTAATACTTCCTCTGATATTTCTATTTCTTCAAAGTCCCCTTGAATATATTTAATTGCTTCATTAAGCTGTTCTTCTAAATTTGCTCCTTCTATTGGCTTACAAGCACTATCTAATCCATATTGGGTAGTTTCCATAGTCATTTCACCCAGTACCATCTCTGGATTATTGATAAAATATTGATTTATACGAATTCCATTTTTATCTTCACCTATGTGAACCCAATCTGGTTCTAAGTCAATAATACGGTCTCTTTTTTGAAGAAATATGATATCAGATGTTACTTCTGTCCCTGCATTTCCTTTAAAAGCATTATTGGGCAGGCGAATAGCACCAAGAAGCTCTGCCCTCTGTGCAATATATCTTCTTACCTGTTCTCCCTCCTTATCCATTGTCCCTTTTGATGTAATAAAAGCTATGATTCCACCTGGCCGTACCTTATCTATGGTTTTAGCAAAGAAATAATCATGAATTAAAAAATTATTTTTATCATATCTCTTATCTGCCACCTTGTATTGACCAAAGGGGACATTTCCTATTGCCATATCAAAAAAAGAATCAGGTAGATTTGTATTCTCATATCCATCAATAGTAATATTACTACTCTGATAAAGTTGCTTTGCTATTCTCCCAGTTAAATCATCTAATTCAACACCATAAAGTCTGCTATTATTCATATTTTCAGGTAATAATCCGAAAAAATTTCCAATACCGCAACTAGGTTCTAGAATATTTCCAGTTTTAAAGCCCATATTTTCCATAGACTTATACATTGATTTAATAATAATTGGTGAAGTATAGTGAGCATTTAGGGTGGATTCTCTAGCACTTGCATATTCTGACCCTGTTAATAAACCTTTTAAGCTGAGATACTCTTTTGTCCAAGATTTATTATCTATATCAAAGGCCTGTGAAAGTCCTCCCCAACCTACATATCTAGATAATATCTCTTGTTCCTCTGGTGTTGCTAATCTATTATCTGCCTCTATCTTTTTTAGAGTCTTAATAGCTTCTATATTCCATTGAAACTTAGTCTTAGCTCCTGCAATTCCTAATTCATCATTGGTAATCTTAAAATTGACCTTCTCCTGCAAGGGCATATCCTTATCTTTTATAGATTTAATGTTTTCATTTTCATCTAGAACACTTAAGATAAAGTTTTTATTCTCATTACGAAAGATTGGAAATCCAATATTTTTACTAAAAGTGATATCACGAAGAGAAACACTATCATCCTTGATTTCATCAATGATATATGAACGTTCTCCTATTTCTATATTCATGCCCTCATAAATTCTTTCTGACTCACCTTCTAGCCATCTTAAACACTCTTCTTTACTATCAAATTCTTCTACAAATCCTTCCCTTTCTGAATAATCAAGTCCAACCCATTTATCCCCATCTAAAGTAAAATATTTTCCACTTTCATTCGCATATTCTTCTGGTAATCTACCATTAATAAGTTGAGAAGCTTGATAGGGAGTTAGTCTTGTAATCCCGTTGATGTTTTCATCTATTTCTTTAATTTCTATAGATTCTATTTTTGTTAATTCTATATTAGAAAATAGATGGTTATTTAATGGATTTTCTCTTGCCTTTCTTTCAAATTCCACTTTGGACATAGTTTCAGTCAGTAGTGGATACTGAACATCACGAAGTTCTATATTATTTCCTTGAAAAGCAATTAAGCTATATTCATTTGCACCTATATAAACTGTTGCACCTAATTCATAGTTTAAAACCTTATTATTCTCTATATTAGATCCTTCTATTGATAACTCTTGGCTAATTTCATTGGAGATTTTATGATTTAGGTCTTCATGGTATTCCTTTAATTCTTCCTTTTCTTTTGGGTTTAGATATCTGTCCATCTCAATTAATTCTCTTATTCTTTTTGCAACTTTTCCCCAGGATAAATGGGTAGCCACATCAGGCTCTAGAATATTTCCCTTTATCAATTCAATCCCTTTTCCATCATGTTTAGAACTATTTATAAAATCACCACGTTCTGGAGTTGACCATCCTCCAATGCCATATTCAGTTTTTAAAAATTCTACTACTTGATTTTCTGTTGGATTCCCTTTAAAAAAGTCTACAACTCTATATTTTCCATGTTGAAATCCTGTGCCTTTAGTTAATACATCATCAATATTCTTTTGTGAAATAGAAAAGGCAGTGGTTTTCTCTTCCACTGCCTTCTCTATAATATCTTTTTGCTTTTCCTCTGTTGGAAATAAGCTTAATTCATATTGATTATCCTTACCTAGGAGAATATTATCTCCTTCTGAATTATCTCTTCTATTGATGCCTTTATATTGTTCATCAATCCTACCCACTTCATCTGATCCTGAGCTTTCAATTCCTCTGTTACGCCCCACGCTTTTTGATATCTTGGAATCTCTATCTCCAATATCCTCTGTACTTCCTTCTCCACTCCTTGTAAGTGATTCATCAATTGTCCTTGGATCTTTAGACTTGTGTAATAGGTCTTCTTGTGTTCCTTTAAAAAGTTCTCCCTCATCCTTCCATACTTGCCTAGTGCTACCCTCTTCTCTTCCAATTCCAGATTGGGAACTAGGTATTCCCCTTCCATCCTGTATGTTCCTCCCATCTTTTCGAAACTGGATTCCTTCACTACTGGATTGTAAATCCCTTCCTCCACTTGGTATTGAACTCCATTTATCATTTTCATCTCTGCCATGGCCTTTACCTCCTTCAGTTTTTTCCCCTTCAGAACCTCTATTTTCGATTTTAACGCTTCTTTTCCCTTCACTCATACTATAACTTAAGCTTATATCTTTTGGCAATATATTTTGGACATTTTCTTGTCTTATTTTATTCTGTAATTTTAGTTTATTTATTTCCCTAGTAAGTCCCCTAATTATTTCCCCTACCATTTGAGAAGTATAATTCCCTAAAATACTAATCATATCAAAGGTGTTAAAATTGATAACCTCCATAAAATCATTAGCTTCAAAGTATTCCATAGGATTTAAGTCCATTCTCTTCATTGTCATATAGGCTGCAGATTTTGATAAAATATCTCTTGTGATTACTTTAGTATTATATTCATATAATTCTTCCATCAAGGAATCATTACAATAGCTTTCAATATCATATAGTACATCTTGGAGTCTTAGATTAGTTAATCTCTGAGCTATTTTATATATTCTTAATTCTAAATTTGAATTTTCTAAGAATGCATCATCACTAGAGATATTAAAGCTATTTTCCAAATTTAAGATTGCTTCTCCATGTTTTTCTTTATTAAACTCCCACAGACTTACATCCTGTACAGTATATCTTGTTGTATGGGTATCTGAAATATCAAATACATATCTAAGTTTAGGATATCCACCAGAATTATAATCAATTAGTGGAATTCCCTTAGCTCCTTTATTTACCCATCTATGAAATCTCTTATTCCAAAATTCCATAGTAGCACAAGCCTTTGCATCTGGTCTTTGGGCAAATATTAAAATCTGATCCTCAAATGGATATTTATAGGTATAGGCTGCTGAATTTATAAATTGAAGCCAATTATTACTACCATTTACAATTTCCTTTGCCTTATCCATTAATAAGTTTTGTATATTATAAACTTTAGCCATAGCTTACCCCCTTTGACTGTAATCGGGTAGGAGGTAAATAATTATTTTATTTACCGACCTCCCACACCACCGTACGTACGGTTCTCGTATACGGCGGTTTCATAGTTTACACTCTAACTTCAAGATAATATTTAAGTAAGCTTAAATAACCTTGCTTTTCAAACCTAGCATTAGTTAGGGTTGTTGCAATAATCCAGCTATTGGCTGTATGCCAGTAGCTTTTCCTTGTGTTAGCCCATTCCCATGCCTTTCCTTTGGCTACACCTAATTTCTGAAGGTTTTCAAATTTAGTTTTGACCTTCTTCCACCTTTTCCATGTTATCATCCGAATTCTTCTTCTTAACCATTCATCAGTGGATTGCATAACAGTCTTCATGTCTGCTAATTTAAAATATTGAACCCACCCTCGAATAATTTGATTAAGTTTAGTTTTCCTTCCTTCTATGCTCATGCCGTTACTTCTACCTGTTGCTGCTCTTAGTTTATCTTTTAATTTTGTTATACTTTTAGGGTGAACTCTAAATCTGCATTTGCCTTTTATTCTATAGAAGCCATATCCTAGATATTTAACTTGATTAAGTCTAGTTATTGTAGTTTTCTCTTTGTTTATCTTTAACTTCAATTTACCTTCTATGAATTTGCTGACCCCTTGAAATTGCCGTTGTCCAGCTCTTTTACTTTTTGTAAATATCATAAGGTCATCGGCGTATCTTACGAATCGATATCCCCATTTGTCAAGACTTTGGTCTAGCTCATTTAGCATAATGTTTGCTAAAAGTGGACTAATTGGGCCTCCTTGGGGAACTCCTACATCACTTTTCATAAACATTCCCCTATCCATGATTCCCGCATTTAAGAACTTTTGAATTAAGGATAGAACCCTATTATCTTTTATTGTTCTTGATAGAATTTCCATTAGCATAGATTGATTTACTGTGTCGAAGAATTTCTCTAAATCAATATCGATAGCATACCAATATCCTTGATTTGCGTATTCCTGGCACTTTCTAAGTGCGTCATGACATCCTCTATTCGGTCTAAATCCATAACTTGTTTCTGAAAATTGCTTTTCATATATTGGACTTAATACTTGAAGGATTGCCTGTTGGACTACTCTATCTCTTAATGTTGGTATTCCCAATTTACGTCTTTTACCATTTTCTTTTGGTATTTCTACACGTTTCACTGGGTATGGTTTGTAGCTTCCTTTCAGTAGGGATGTTAGAACTTCCTCTCGGTGTGTCTTTAAATGTTCTAGAAGTTCATCCATTTCCATTTTATCAACGCCACCTGCTCCTTTATTTCTTTTCACCTTTTGATAGGCTTCATTCATATTATCTCTGGATAGGATTCCCTCTAACATTCCCCCTGTCGGTTCGTTTGTGTTGATGTTGTCCTTTTCAATCATCCTTGAATCACTCTGCCCATTTCTGCGTCTTTCGTGTTCCACACTATTCCCACAGTTGATGATGGTGTCTTTATTCTGTTTTCTGCATATTAACGTGTTCTCAGTAATTTTCATCGACTTCATCTCCTATGATTCAGCCCTTCCTATGATATCTAGATTCTCATAGTACTATGGCTTCTGCTGACTTCTCATGACAAATCTTATTTCAACCATGGTTCATACTCTGTTTTCCCATGTCAATGAGACCTCCCCAGGTAAGAGCAACAACCTTCCTCCCATGTAACCGCCACATTTACCGTGTAGAGTTCGAGTAGTATTGGACTTCGTTTTGTTTAGCAAACTTATCCCCTCTATTTCAGCCTGATGTGATTTCTATTCGTCGGTTCAGGATTTTGCCTCCAGCTTCCTTCAGATTCCATGTCGCCATGGACACCCTTGCTCTTGGCTAACGGTTCCTACTACCAAGCCCGTAGTGGACTTTCACCACCTAGTTGTTGCCCATGCTGGGCACACTAAAAAAAGATAGATTATTTAATCTACCTTTTTTTGAACTACTATAGGTTATACAATTAATCAATTTGATCACTATACAAGCAAAGATATATCTTTATTTTAAGTTTCTTAATTCCTCTAACTTTTCCTTATACTTTTCATCTAATCTCTTTTTAGCATCTTCACTTTCTTCCGTTGAAATTTTAGATAATAATAATGAAATCTCCATTTCTAGGATCATTCTTTGTCTTTTATTTTCTTTCTTATTTAATTTAGGCTTGTTTTTATTTGCTACATATTCCCTGTAGTTTCCCTTAAAACTATTTATTTTTTTGTTTTTTATTATTAACAATTCTTCTGCTATATTTTCTATGAACCTTAGGTCATGGGATACTAGAAGGATAGTTCCATCATAATTTATAAGAAGATCTTCTATAACCACTAAGCTATTTATATCTAGGTAATTTGTCGGTTCATCTAATATTAAGAAGTTTATATCTTCTAAAATCATTTTAGCAAAGGAGACTTTAACTCTTTCCCCGCCACTGAGGACTTCCAAATTTTCATAAACTTTATCACCTTTTATTAATAATCTGGCTAAAATAAGCCTTGCAAAACTTTCATTATGAATGCTTTTTTCCATTACATTTTCTAATATGGTTTTATTTTCATCTAATATATCCATAGATTGACTAAAGTAACCTATCCTAACATTTTTACTAATATCTATACCTTCTTCATTTAATATCATATTTACAAGGGTAGTTTTTCCACTACCATTTGGACCTATTAAAGCTATCTTCTTACCATTGTAAATATCAAAATTTGCATTTTTAAATATTATATTTTCCCCATAGGATTTATTAATATTTTTTCCTGATACTAATATTTTATTATATGGTTTAGTAGAATCTAATATTTTTATCTTTATTATATCTTCTTCTTTTGGTTTTTCTTTGATTTCTAACCTATCTATCCTGCTTTGTATGGACTTGGCAAAGTTATCTAGTTTCTTCCTATTTTCTTGTCCTCCCATTTTGTGTAATCTGGCTTCAGAATTACCCATTCTACTAGGTGCTGTACGAACTTTTGCCGATTTTTCATTTATATTTCTTTTTAAATTAGTAAGCCTCTTTTTTTCTCTAAGGAACTCTTCGTATTCAAATTCTTTTCTCTTAACTTCCTTTTCCTTTAATTCTAAATAATTACTATAGTTCCCATTATAAATATTACACTGACCATCTTCTATCTCTAGTATTTTATTGCAAATTTCATCTAGGAAATTCCTATCATGAGAAACTACCAAAAGTGTACCCCTGTATTGTTTGAAATTATTTATTATCAATTCTATGCCATTAATATCTAAGTTACTTGTAGGCTCATCAATGAGCATTAAATTACTTTCACTTTCAAATCCTTCTGCAAGTTTAAATCTAGTTTTTTCCCCACCACTCATATTAATATTCCACTGATCTTCAATTTGAAATATGGAAGCATATTTTCCACTAATTGTTTTTTTATTAGGTCCCCGCAGCTGAGAGATATATTTAATATTAGCATCTTTGTTTATTAAAACATCTCCACTATCATATTCAATATTCTTATTAATAATTTCTAATAGTGTAGTTTTTCCTACTCCATTTACTCCCACTATCCCTATTTTATCACCTTCATAGATCTTTAATTCTTCAATGTTTAGAACTAGTCTATTTCCATAATACTTTTTCATATTTCTTATATTTATTTTAATCATAAAAAAATCCTCCTTTTAAAAAAGAGAGGATAGTATATCTATAGACAAACTATAAAATTGTACACAAAGGTACTATTTAAACAAACTATCCACTCATGATAAAAATAGACACAAATATATTAGGTTAAATTTCAAATATTAAAATCTAATATATTATGTTTTCTTTATATAATAATGGATTATTTGTTCATTTTTATTAATAGTTCACCCTTTCGCTTAGAGTTGTTATTCCTAAACATAAAAAAACAGTTTTATTTACCTATGTTTTTTAATGCCTTATATTAAATTTATTATACCAGATAATTTATTTAAAATCTAATCATTTTTCAGATATGTTATTTTAAAACCTCATTTTATAATTAATATATTTACCTGTATCTTCAATAGAAACATAGGCATTATAGGTCTTTCCTGTCTTTTTTGAATACAATCCTTCTACCATTACTTCTCCTTTTGACAATAAAATCTTTACCATTTCTTTAGTTAGTTTCTTTCTTCTATCTGTAAAGAATCTGTCCTCTTTAAATAAAGAAAAGCCACATTCTTTGTTGGAACAATAAAAATTCTTCTGTCCTTCAAAGATGTGGCTCTTACACCTTGGGCAACTCCCTAATACTTCTTTATTTGATTGAAATTTTTCTTTGTTTTCTACTGCAATATGGGAATAGGTCTTGACTAGATCTGTAATCATTTCATCTATTCCCTTTAAAAATTCTTCATCACTTCCTTTCCCTAATGAAATCTCAGTTAATTTATTTTCCCATTCAGCTGTAAGTTTAGGTGATTTTAAATTATCAGGCATTACTGTAATTAGATTTACCCCCTTATCTGTGGGTAATAACTGCTTCTTTTTTCTCTCCAGATATCCCACTGAGATTAATTTTTCAATAATCCCTGCTCTTGTTGCAGGCGTACCTAAACCTTTTTTCTCTACATCTAATCCCTTATCTAATTCTTCATTACCTGCTCGTTCCATTGCAGATAATAGAGTGTCTTCTGTAAATTGCTTTGGCGGTTGGGTAAAACCTTCTCGAATTTCACTATTCTGTATCTCAAACACCATTCCTTCTTCTATTTCTGGAAGTAAGATACTATTATCTTTTTCCTTTTCCATGGTATTGAAATTCTCATCAAAATTACTTTTTATACCCTTAAATCCTAGGTTTACAACTTTCTTACCTTTTGCCGTAAATATTTTATCTCCTACCAATAATGACACTGTTACTATTTCTTCTTCATAGGTATCAGCTACAGCTTCAAGCAATTTTAAGCAAATAAGGTTGTATATATTTTTTTCAGTTTTAGGAATATCCTCAATATTCATATTTAAGGATTGTATGGTTGGAATTATAGCATGATGATCTGTTACCTTTTTACTATCCAATATTCTTTTATAATTTGGATTTTCTACTAAATTATCTTTGTCTATACCATTTATTAGATTAATTAAAGACTCCATCATGTCATCAGTTAGACATCTGCTATCAGTCCTAGGATAAGTAACCCACTTCTTTTCATATAAGGATTGAGTATAATCTAATGTTTGTTTTGCAGTATATCCAAACAATCTATTTGCTTCTCTTTGCAAGCTGGTTAAGTCAAATGGTAAAGGTGGATTTACATTTTTCTTTTGTTTTGTAACATCCTTTGCAATGGCCATTTCCCCAATACATAAATTTTTCAATTCATTAGCTTCATCTTTTTCCTTTATTCTTTCACTACTAGCCATAAATCCATCTAAATATAGATCTAGATGATAGAATTTTTCTTTTCGGAAACTTCGAATATCCTCCTCTCTATTTACTATTAGGGCTAAGGTAGGTGTTTGAACTCTTCCTACACTTAGAAGTTGATTGTATAGGACTGTAAATAATCTTGTCGCATTAATTCCTACTATCCAGTCTGCCTGACTTCTTGCTAATGCAGATTTATATAGATTATAAAATTCTTTTCCATCTTTTAAATTCTTAAAACCATCTTTTATAGCACTATCTTCCATGGAACTAATCCATAATCTTTTCATAGGCTTTTGACATTTTGAATGGTAATATACTAATCTAAAGATTAATTCCCCTTCCCTTCCTGAATCACAGGCATTGATAACTTCTAGTACATCAGAACGGTTTAATAATTTATTGAGGATTTCATATTGCTTTTTTGTTTTGACAAATAGATCATACTGAAATTCTGATGGAATAATTGGTAAATCTTCATATCTCCACTTTTTATATTTTTCATTGTATTTATCAGCTTGGGCAAGTCCTACTAGATGCCCCACACACCAACTAATAATATATTCCTTACTTTCAACATAGCCATATTTTCTACCATGAATGCCTAATACCTTGGCAATAGACATGGCTACGGATGGTTTTTCTGTAATGATTAGTTTCATTTAACTACCTCACTTTCTGTAAAAATAAAAAAGACCAAGTTTTAAGCTTGATCTTTTAGTGATATTCCTTTACTATTCAATAAACTCCTTTTCAATTAACTCAAATAATATCTCCTCATGTTTTTGATACTCTAAAACATTAAGCAGTTCATACTTGTTATTACTAAGCTCTATTATATTATCAATATTATAATTTGGGTAATCTACTTCATCAAAACCTAATGTTGATATTATCATTTGGGTGTCAGAGTTAATATTTGAAAATAAATAATCAAATAGTTTTTTCCTTTTTTCATCATCTAACTCAACATTATTTGGACTATCTAGTATCAATGGAAATTTTATAGCTTCGCTATTAAATTTATATTTTATCTTCAACATATTTAGATACCATATTATAGTTGCTATAGGTTTATTACTACCACCAGCACTAAAGACCCTATTAATATTTTCAAATCTTTTATCTTCTATTTCCTTAAGCCCAAATTTTAATTTATCATTTATCATATATTCATAATATTTCTTATTTATTTCCTTTTTGCGTTTTTTGTATCCTTTAAGTTCTTTATCAATCCCTTTTATTTCTTCGTTTATTGTTTCAAGTTGCATCTTCTTTTCATTCCATTCAAGTAATAGAGAGTCCTGAATTTCATGATATCCTTTAAGTTTTAAAATATCATCTATAGATTTAGAATTAATTTTCATATTTTCTTCATATTTTTTAAGTCTAATTAAGTAGCCACTATATTTTTCTTCTTCTTTTTCTATCTGTTTATTAATATCAAGAGATAATTTATCTAACTCATTATATAATAATATAAAATCCTCTACTTTACTGTGCCTTTTAACCCTTAAGTTTAAGGTATTATCTATTTCTGAATTACAAACCGGACAAAGATGGTTATTTAAATCCTTGATCTCCTTTTCAGTTATATTCCTTGTTGAAACTAATTCCTTTAAGCTATCTTCAATGCTAGATTTCTCATTTCTTAATTTCATAAGTTTAGTTTTCCCTTTCCCAAGGGCATTAACTATTTCTTCATATTCTTCTTTCGTTTTATCTAATTCAACTTGAAGTGCCTCAAAATCTAAATTAACATTAGGTTTGTTTTTGCCAAGAATATTCCTAACCTTACTCAACATACTATCCGTAAGCCCTAGATCTGTTTCAGTACTGTTTTTATTATCTAATAATGTTTCTTTACTGTTAATCAAATTATAATAATATTCATCGAATATTCCAAAATGGCTATACAAACAGTTTTCTTTAAAATTAGGAAATTGTCCTAAGTTGCTGAATGAGGTAAATTTAGAACCATCCATTTTGTCCTGATCTATAAAGTTTAATAAATAACTATATGCTGGTGGAGCTAATTCTAATTTATTATTATTTCTTGATGGTAACTTAATTTTAAACTGATAAATGTTACCTAGAAAATCAGCCAATTCAGTTCTATCGATTGTAGAAAATATAATTTTCCTATTTTCATCAAAGATCTTAAATAATCTATCCGCACGATATATCAGATATAAATCTCCATTTATAGTAATATTTATTATGTATACCTTATTTTCAGTATCCCACTTATCATCGAAATAGCAATCTGCTCCTAAAGTATGATAAATACTTTTTAAAATCACAGACTTTCCTTTCTTATTTCCATCTACCTTGCTAGATGTGATTACATTTACCCCTTTGGAAAATTCAATGCACCTTGCTTTTTTTTCCATAGGAGAGAATATATATAACGTATTTACTATTAAACTATTCATATAAACCCTCCTCATATCTTTTTACGCTCTGTAAACTTAAATGAAAATTGAGGACTTCAATCCTCTGTGGTACAATGTTTTTGCCAGAAAACAAATACCTCCCAGAAAGGATGAAGTCCTCA
>NZ_PPXY01000025.1 GCF_021655115.1 Clostridium sp. Cult3 | reverse complement strand
ATGAAGAAATAATCAATTTTTTAGAAGATGTAAATTATGGAATGAATAAACCACAATTTAATCATCTTGCTACAATAATAGAAGGCATTATCAATATTGGTGATAATGTATCCATTTCAAAGATTGCAGAAAATATTGTTAAGGCTAAATATAAAAGCTGTATATCGCGATTGTTAAGTAATTCACCCTGGGATGATGAATTATTTAACAATAATCGTTTAGCCTATATAAAAGAACTATTAAATAATGAACTATGCTCCGATGATATTGGTTTTCTCGCAATTGATGATACTGTCAATCGAAAGGATACTAGAACTAAATCAAGGGTAAAGAATACAAGGTGTATCGTTATCAAGGTAAGGTTGCCCAGACTGATAACAAGATACTTCTAATATCTTTTGAAGTTAGAAAAGATGGATTTATTGTTGATCATCCTTTTTTTCTGTTCATCATCTGGTTTTATATGGTTTAATGCATCCTTCTTATTTTTCTAAATCAATGTATTCTTAACTGCATCCTCAACTGCGGACTTGTTTTCATAAACATAAAACAAACTCTATATACTGTGTCTACATGCCTATAATATATATCTTCAATTCTAATTAACAGAGGGAGGAAGAAATGAAGGTTTTTAATTAAATAAATAAGAGGCTTATGAATAAATTAAAAAAGGGAGAATTAGTATTCTTAGTACAATGAATAGATGAGAAGAAGGGCAAATTATATAAAATTTCCTGGTCTTATTTATATAATCATGAAGATATAAAAGATGTATTCCAAGATACCTTAATAAAGCTATATGAGAATATACATATGTTAAAAAATCTAAATTATTTTGAAACTTGGTATATTAGCATATTGATTAATGAATATATATTTAAAAATAGATGAATTTTATCATTTCATCTACAAACAAAAAATAAGGTTAAGCAAAGAAGAATTTGAAAGATATGAAATGGATGAAGAAAATTTTGAAGAATATTTAATCCCTGGAAAATTATATATAGAAGGACAAAGATATATAGAATATCCGAATATAAAGAGAAATATTAAATTGAGATAATGAGAAGGCCAAAAACCTAAAAGAATAGGTTTTGGTCTTTTGGGGGAGGATGTAAAGGCAACTTAACACACGGAGGAGATCTAATGATATGAATCTATCCTTCTGACATTTAAAATAGTCCGTTATTTTGGAATGAGTATAGAAGACATTTTCATTTATGAGGGGATGAAAATGGAAGATAAATTGAAGAGGAGAAAAGTTAAAAGAAAAGGAAAAGTAATTGGAAAAAGATGAAAGGCTTATGATGATTAAGAATAAAGCAGCTTATTTACAATATTTATATTGGCTATATGTTGGATTGTTACTGTAGTTAAGCAGAATAGGGAATTAAATATTTCTATAACTATTCTACTGCTTGTTATTATTGCTATTATGGAATTGAGTAAATATTATTGAAATAGGAAAATGTATACTATTTAGAGAGGAGGCAAAAATATGAATATTTTAATCAGTGCCTGTTTATTAGGAGTAAATTGTAGATATGATGGAGAAAGTAAGTTCATAGAAAAGATACATTCTTTAAAGGATAAATACCATATGGTTCCCGTATGTCCTGAAATATTTGGCGGATTAGCAACACCACGAGATCCAGCAGAGATAATAGGAAATAAAGTAATCACAAAAAATGGAGAAAATGTAACTGAAAATTATAAAAGAGGAGCTAAGGAGGTCTTAAAGCTTGCCAAATTCTATGGCTGCAAACTAGCCATCTTAAAAGAAAGAAGCCCTTCCTGCGGATATGGGAAAATATATGATGGGACATTTTCTGGCAGATTAACAGATGGTAACGGCATAACTGCAGAATTATTGATTGAAATTGGAATAAGGGTTATAGGTGAGTCGGAAATAGAATCATTGCTCTAATTTATACAACACTGGCAATGGGTTTAGAAAGTGAGTACATTATTTATATTATGTATCATAGTTTATTTTTGCAAATTGAGGGATTAGATTATATAAGAAAATGTAGATGTATTTTGTCACCGATCTAGGTGGATATGACATAGAGGTTTTAAGAGCTTAAAGTAAAAAAGATTTAATAATATATCATTAAAGCAGTAATATTGTTAAAGAGGTTAATCAGATGATTGTTTCTCCTGTGGATTTGTTTAACATACAAGATGGATTATATACTGGAGAATATATTCTTTAACCTGCAAAGGTAGGAGGTAGAATAAATGGATAAAATAGCTGTTGTGTATAAATCCAAATATGGTAGTACTAAAAAATATGCTCATTGGATAGCTGATGATGCAAAAGCAGATTTATATGAGTGTTCCCAGGTGGATATTAATAAATTAATAGAGTATGATACTATTATCTATGGCGGGGGCCTATATGCAAGCGGAATTGCCGGGGTGTCTATTATAACGAAAAACTATAATCTCATAAAAGATAAAAGCATAATAGTTTTCACAGTAGGACTAGCTGATCCTGAAAATAAAGAAATCTTTACTAATGTTATAGAAAAAAACTTTCCATCAGAAGAAATGAGAGAGAGTATTAAATTTTTCCATTTAAGAGGTGGAATCGATTATAAAAAATTAGGAATTATACATAAATCTATGATGGCAATGCTTAAAATTATGCTTTCTAAAAAAGATGCTAGTGAATTATCTAATGAGGATAAAGAATTGTTGGCTACATATGGTGGAAAAATTGATTTTACGGATAGAACCACTATAAAACCTTTAATTACATTTTTAATAGAAAAAAGTTAAAGTTATAATTAAATAAATCATAATACAAATTCACATTATAAAAGGGATAAGTTATTATGTATGAACACAAATTTGTAAAGGTAAAATTGAGCAAAACAGATAAAAGAAAAATTTATATTGATTACTTTTCAATGGATTTGGAATCGCATTATATATGGAGCTTCCAACCAAACCATCGTATGTTATTGCCATTAGGATCTCTTTTCATTCCCCAGTTAGGATTAGTTCCATCATCAACAATGTCTTTCTTTGGTTTAGCAGCCCCATAAGAATCTAATTTTGTTGATTTTGCTGTTACTAAATATATTCGGCATTAATGGGGTGGAAAGCTTTTTGTTTTGAGAAAAAATTTAGTAAAAGCAATGATTTTGAATTATGAAATTTACTCAATAAATGAAAATAGCATGGGTGATTTTCCTTCCATGCTATTTTATTTTTTGTTCCAACCTATAATTATAAGGTTAATTTATAACAAATATCCAACCATAAGTATTTATAATTGGAAAAGGGACCTTCAAGGTGATATAATTTTTATCGGTGCAAAAGACATACAAAATTAAGTTATCTTATATATTAAAGGGTGTAGGTAGTTTAATCAGCGTGGGCTCATCTTCTAAAGATGAAATTATAAATTGAAAGGAGAACTTATATGAAAAGAACTTTTTTACTGTTTTTAGTAGCTGTGCTTATAGTTGGTACATTTGTAGGCTGTACTACTAAAGAGGTCTCAAAAGATGGCGATAATGCTGAAGTAGCCAAAGAAACTGAAGAAAATGAAGTTGAAAATTCCAGTGGGGAAATTCCTGAAATAAGTGTTGCTTGGGGAAAAGATTTACATACTGCAAATCCACACATGGCTTTTGAGAAACCAGAGCTATTTGAAAATAACCCTGTACACTTAAGACCTATAAGCGATAGCAAACTGGAAATGGTTAAGGATGGAGAGGTTATTGCAATTGTAAACTTTGTTCTTGGAGGAAGCGGCTCTGAAAATGTAACTTTAATGTCTCAAGGACACTTGGATGTTGCTTACAGCTCCAGCACAGCTTTTATGACTGGTATTGACCAAGGCTTAGATTGTAGTATACTATGTCCTATTCAAAGTGGGGGAGTATCTATAGTTGCAGATGTTAATGCTGAGTATGATACTTTTGAAGAATTAATTGAATATGCAAAAAATGCAGAGAAACCAATACTAGCTGGTTATCATTCTGCCGTAAGTAGTCCAAGGATTGTATTAGAATATGCATTGAAAGAAGCTGGTCTAAAGGTAGCTGAGGATACATCTGATTTTGAAGCAGATGTAATAATGATAGACTTAAAAGGTTTAAATAATTTAATACCTTCCCTAAGCTCTGGACAAGTTGAGTTATGGGCAGGTCCTATCCCTTATCCTCAAAATGCTGAAGCTCAAGGGGTTGGGAAAATTATTGCAACTCTAGATGAATTACCTGGAGGGAAATGGGTGGACTTTCCATGCTGTACTGTTAATGTTCACAATGACCTAATAAAGAATCATCCAGAAGTAGTACAAGCATTAATTGAAATTACAACAGATATTCATAATTTTGCTCAAAATGAGAGAGAAAAGACAGCAGATATTCTGGCTGGGTTTGTAGGCCTTGATGTAGAAATATTAAAAAATAATGATACAACATACTCTACAGCAATAAGTGAAAATTTTAAAAATGGTATGCGTATCTATTACGAAGCTATGACTGAGATGGGTAAATTTTCAGGTGAATTTTTAGGAAAAGATTTTGATGAGATTAAAGATAGGGTATTTGACTTTTCTTTTAGAGAAAATATATCTGGAAAATAGACCATAAATTTAAGGAATCAAAATATTTGGACATTAGTCCAAATATTTTGATTGTAATATAGATGAACATAAAAGAGAACAAAGTCTTTATATAGTTGAGGTTGATTAATATGATAAAAAATAAAGCAAAAAGAGTGATTTCTTTCATTTCACCAGTCATTATTCCTGTTTTATTTATAATGTTTTGGGAAATATTTGCTAAAAAAATTGGCAATAATGCCGTTCTTCCTCAAGTAACTACAGTTGCTAAACATTTTATAAATATTAATGAGGATGTAATAGGCATAGGGAGCATTCCAAAGAATATTCTATATAGCTTGGTTAGAGTTTTTATTGGATATGTTTTAGCAATTATTGCTGGATTACCATTGGGATTACTAATGGGATATTCTAGAAGAGTTAAGGGTGCATTAAATCTCTTTATAAGTTTATTTCAACCAGTACCAGCAATTGCATGGAGACCGCTGGTGTTAGGATGGTTTGGAGTAATGAGTATTGCTACGGTATTTAACTTAGACTATGGACCAACTTATGCAATTATGGATAACTTTAAATTATCAATGATATTTTTAATATTTTTAAGTGCCTTTTTTCCTATTTGGGGAAATACGATGTTTGGAGTTAGTAATGTTCAAGAAGTATTAGTGGAAAGTGCACAAGTTTTAGGTGCCTCAAAAAGAGATATATTTTTCCATGTATTATTGCCTGGTGCAGGACCTAATATTGTAAATGGGTTAAAATCTGGACTAACAGCGTCCTGGAGCTGTTTAGTCGCTGCAGAGATGCTTCCAGGGAGTATGAGTGGTCTTGGTTACTTGATATCCCATGCATATGAGCTTACCAGAATGGATTTGATAGTAGCAGGAATAATATGCATTGGAGTTATTGGTGCGCTATTTGACTGGATATTTAGTCGTATATCTAGCAAGTATTTTTCATGGCAAAGGCTAGTAAGGTGATGTGAGATGAATAATATAGTTTTTAAACTTAATAATATTGGAAAAGCTTATAATGAAAATAGTAAAAATGAACTGACAGTAATAAAGAATCTGAATTTGGAAATTAAAGAAAATGAGTTTCTTTGTATAGTAGGACCTTCTGGATGTGGAAAATCTACTTTGTTAAGAATTTTGGCAGGTTTGGAATTGCCAACTGAAGGAGAAATTTATTATAGAGATCAGATATTAAAGAAACCAACCAAAGATATTGGTATGGTATTCCAAAACTATTCGCTTATGCCTTGGCTGAATGTTGAAGAAAATATTGCTTTAGGTTTAAAATTTCAAAACATGTCAAAAGAAAAGCAGAAGGAAACGGTTAATGAATATTTAGAGATAATAGGCTTAACCAAATTTAGGACTTCAAAACCATATGAGCTTTCTGGAGGTATGCAGCAAAGGGTTGCAATAGCAAGATCACTTGCTAATAATCCAGATGTATTGTTAATGGACGAGCCCTTTGGTGCCTTAGATGCTTATACAAGAATACAGTTGCAAAAAGAACTGCTAAGAATCTGGGAAAAGCATAAAAAAACTATTGTCTTTATAACTCACAGTGTTGATGAAGCAGTATATTTAGCAGACAGGATAATTCTAATGAGCAAAAATAAGGGGACTATTGAAGTAGATATCAATGTGGACATTCCAAGGATAAGAGATAGAGCAAATCCAAGATATGCCGAATTAAATCAACGATTATTAAATGCATTAGAGGAATTGAATAAGATTGAATGAACTATGCTAAGGGATTAAGCAACCTAATTCCATTACTAAGCTCTGGGCAAGTTGAATTATGGGCAGGCCCTGTTCCTTACCCTCAAAATGCTGAAGCCCAAGGGGTTGGGAAAATTATTGCAACTCTAGATGAACTACCAGGTGGAAAATGGGTTGATTTCCCATGTTGTACTATGAATGTTCATAATGATCTAATAGAAAATTATCCGCAAGTAGTTCAAGCACTGGTACAAGCTACTACGGATATTCATAATTTTGTTCAAAAATATCCACCCCCGGCACTAACTTACTAAGTTATTTCTGCGATAGTGGGATTGTTCTCCCTGTTCCACTTTTTATATTCTCATGAAGATTGCCATGAAGACCCACATTATGCTAATTGGAGCAAAGGACAAATGAAAGTTTATAAGGGTATCAACTGGCGTGTTATGGTATAATAAAAAAATGAATAGGGGAGATTCTCTAAACACTGCATTGCATATTTGGGGATATTTTAAGGATATTGCATCAGACAGGGAAAAGGAGCGTTTTTTTAGTAATATAGAGAAGTACAAAGAAGGGAAAATATCTCTTAGGGCAATTAAAAACAATCTGTGGAAAATGGCTGTAAAATATGATGAGTCCTATCTGTTGAATTCCTATTATTTTAATGAATAAGGTGGGACGGTTCTTCCACTGGTTTTTCTACATCTAATAGAGGAATATCGATGGTTAATTTTTGGACAATGCCGGTTAAAATAATGATGGCAGCTGGACAAAACAAAGTGGTATATGTGTTTATTTCTTGATGGTTAACCATATGTACTAGATGGAATCCAATAATTGCCCCTAAGGGAAAACCAATCCAACGTAAGATCCAAAATATAACCTTATTCCAATTGCCAGTAGCCATGTTGATGCCAATATCAGTAGCTGGACCAGTCAAATGGGTGGTACGATTGATAGGTGTTAGACTTGTAGCGGCATTTTGACTGCCCATAGCCATTGGAAGAATAATAGCAGCTATAGTTATACAATTCCAACAGGTGTGAAAGGCAGCTATGATAATCAGTATACCGGTAAATAACAATCCTCCAGTCAATCCTGATTTTTTGGTTATTTTAGTAGAAACATAAGCTCCTATGATAAAGGCTACTACGACTATGGCTACTTTCATGAAAGTTTTTAGATCTCCTTAAAAGGCCCAGTAGCCTAGAGTAGCTCCTCTTCCTGACATGAAGGAAGACCTTTCATCCAACAAAAGCTCTAATCCAATTGTATCAACCCATCCGGCTACTAGCGTAAGAATGAACCCTACTATATTAATTGGTGTTATTATTTTTATATTTGATTTTTTAAGCATTAGTTATTATCCTTTCATATGTAGTATTCATAACTATATCTTATATAGTTTAGGTTAACATGTCTAGTAGGATCTCAATATGGTATTATAGAAATATATATTATTTTAAAGCATTCAATAAAAAAATACATAAGCAAGTAGAGGTGGGAGCCAAGTGAGTGAAATAATTCGAAAAATTCTTGTTGGGGATTTGTTTTATATTCAAGAATATGAGGAATATTTTTCTGAGATGTCTAAGAGGGGACTTCACTTACAAAAAATAGGCACATTTTTTGCCTATTTTAGAAAGGGAGAACCTCAATTTTTAAACTATAGAATTGACATAGTTAAGCAAAATGAAAAAGAAACAGTAATTGAAAAACATAAACAAGAAGGCTGGAATTTTGTTGGAGGAAGGGATAAATTTTTAATCTTTTGTTCACAGAAGGGTTCTAACTTAAAGGAATTGTACGAAAATCCAGAAAAACAAAGGTTAGCATTAAGTGCTGCAAAAGATGAATTATTAGGTGGTAAGCTCATTAATATTATCCTTATTTTACTTACTATAGCAATTATATATGGGAAAATAAACTTAGCCGGTGGCTTTTATCTTTCTTTAACGAGTATAAGTTCGGTGTTAATGTTTCTAACTCTTGCTTTAATTTCTTTTTTCCGATCTAATAGGGAAAAGTGGGAATTAGGAAAAGTCGAGAAGATATTGGATTCTGGAGAATTTTTAAGACATCAAGGGGATTATTCTTTGATGAAAAGAAGATTTATAATACGGAAAGTTGTTTTATTTATTGTGATAATACTTTTATTCTACAAGGCATACCAAAGCAAAAAAATAGATATTGGTGAAATTGAGAATTTGGAAAGTTTGCCAATGGTCACCATTGCTGATATTGAAAGGATGGATTATCGCCCCGATAGGAGTGGGACTTTTATTAAAGATGATGATTTTGACTATGGAAATATCATCTATAAGGGTTGGAATATTTTGATACCAGAGGATATTAGTCTAATACAGACAGTAATATTGTATGATGAGAATCAAAAGCCAACAAAATACAAACCCCAATTAATAGTGGATTATTATCATACAAGATTTGATTTTATCGCAAGGGGTTTGGAACAGGATATCTTATCAAGGGAAAATGATAGATATACATCAGAACTCCGAGAAATTAAAAGGGAACAGGACTTTAGTTGCTATGGAGTAGAGAAAAAGGATTCAATTGTTTTGTTGTATAGAAAGGGAAAGGAAGTTACATTTATAAATTATCATGATGGAAGGGTTTCTTTAGAAGAGTTGATGAAAAATATTGAAATAAATATTGGTCCCCGGCACTAACTTACTAGCTTATTGCTGGTATTGGGAACAAAAAACTAGTCTATAGACTAGTTTTTTTATTATAGAAGGAGAAAAGGGCATATAGTAATCTTAACTTCCAAGTTGACAGGATGGATAAATTAAGCTATACTAAATTAGTAATTTAGTAGTTTACTAAACTAGTAAATAATTTTGGAGGTAAAAAAATGAAAATACCAACTAATTTGAAACATAAGCCAGTTATTGTTTCTGAAAACTATGAAAATGTTGATGGCAGAAAGGCTTACAATTCTGATGCCAAGGGACTATCCCTAGGCCTTGCCCAGTGGAATGATAGAGGCAACTTAGATATTTCGGCGAAGGTATGGCGCTATACAGGAGAAAAATGGTCTCGTCAATCGGAAGAGTTGCCTATGCATCGTGTTCTTGATCTTGCTATTTTGATATGCAGAACTACTTTATACTTTCAGGAGGCCTATAGACATCCGAAATTATATGATCCTGATAATCCGATGATTGATCGTATTGGTTTGCAAGGGGATGCCATGAGTGTGTCAGTTTGCGAGGACAATCCTATGATCGATGGGGATATTAAATTGTTTTCCCAAGTACTTAGTGATGATGGAGAAATAATTGGAGAACGACTTCGTACATTATCTCGCCTATTAAAGGAAATGGGGTATTAAATTATATATAGGGGAGACTGCAGATCTCCCCTAAATCATATTACGCCTATATAACATAGACTGGCAAACAATTGTACCAGTGAACATATATATCCCCATTTAGAATAATTCTATCGGAATATGGAAACATATCTGTCCAAAGCTGGTCGTAGCCTTTTTTATATCGCCAATCAAATCTATTAAATCGCCTAAAAAGCACTACCTTACCTTGGGTATTTATATAATTCTCTACTAGTTCATTGTGGCTGTTGAAGTAGATCTGTCTTATGGTATCATATTCTTTGGTGCCGATCTTAACTAGATATCTACCGACTATGTCGGAATTATGAGTATCTATATGCTCTTTAGAGAGTTCTCCTTTTTCATTACATTCAATAGTACCTTTTCTTTTCTGAAGTAGTTCTTCACCACAATTGTTTTCTCCAAATCCCCAAAAACTGAGGAAATCGTCATCTAAAAAGGTGGATATCTTCTTAACTCCATTAGAATAATATATGGCTGCTACTGTTTGTAAATGTGTATCTGTAAGGCGTTCAAACATTGTAAATCCATATGTGCTTCCATCTATTCCAACTTCTTGTTCTTCTATTTCTACACATTCTACTCCATGGATGGTGGCCTCTCCTAGGACCTTTATAGTGGTTTCACTAGTTTTTTTCATTATAGGATAGTTATCGAAGTCATAGGTAGCAAAGCTTGACTCTTCACCTAAGCGTGGAATGATAAACCATCCTATATCCTGTTCACATTTGATTTCAAATTCTTCCAAATTAGATTTAGTTATAGTAATCTCTGGCATAATCTGTGGAAAACTTGAGTTTTTCATTATACATTCCCCTTTCATATCCGGTGGATATGGATATATTTCCTTGAAGTTTTGCCTAGCCGTATATAGTCTACTCTTTACTGTACCAACTGGAATATTGAGCATGGAAGCAATGCTTTTTTGATCCATACCCTTGATATAATGCATAGTCAATATCTTTTTATCTTGATCACGAAGGTTTTCTAGGGTATCATCTACTGCGTCTTTGACTGTTATTCCAGCTCTGCTATAGGATTTTTCATAATAGTAGATATTATCTACTGGTATTTCTAGTACTTTAAGCCTGTTTCTATAATAATCATTACATTTATTAGCTGCAATAGACAGCATCCAGGATTTAAATTTTTCCTTAGATTTTAATTTATCAAGGGATCTGTATCCAGTAATCAATACTTCCTGTAATACATCCTCAGCATCATATTTATTTGGCATTTTATAATAAATAAAGCGTTCAATGGAATCTTTACAGCTGCTTAATAGTAGAGCAAACTCATCATTATCCATATCGTCACCTCCCATTCTTTACGTTGAAGTCGACCTCACCCTTATAGACGTAAAAAAATGATGAAAGGTTCATTTTTAAAATATTATAGCATACATTTGTACTTTAAATATTGAATATGTTATTATACGGGTAAGTATGGTGAAATGAGGATAATACAAAGGAGTGAATTGAATGTTTACCAAGGATATGAATATATTAGACATTGTAGCAGACTATCCAGAGACAGAAAAGATTTTTGCCCAGTATGACCATATAGCCGGTAAGTGTATCATGTGCCACCATCTATTTGATTCTCTGGAAGGTTTTGCTGATCAATATGAATTGGATTTAGTTGAGTTAATATCAAAATTAAACGATTCCATCATTAAATAATTTTATCGCTATTTTGCCAAGTATAGTTTGTATGGTTATTTCATAATACTGAATAGGTCTCCCTATTCTATTTTCTAAAAATTATCAATATTCGATAAAAGTATTGAAATAGTGATATTTTTAAACTATACTGTAACTAATATTATGTAAAGGGGGGATAGAATGTTTGACATATTTAAGAGAAAGTCAAAGCCATCGGAAGAAAAACTAAAAGGATCTATAGACAAGGCCATGGTATCTGAGGAGGATCTTATTTCTCAATCTCAACTCCATTTAATTAAGCAAAATGAAGAGAACTTATTACATAATCTAGAGATGAAAATAGAAGATTCTACTAATCAGACGGAAAATTTAATCAACGCCATAGATTCCATAGCCAACAGGGTTGAAGAACAGGTAAAACAAATATATTCGGTAGTAGATGAAATAGGCCATTATTCGGCTATGGCAGAAGAACTCCATGCTAGCTCTAGCGATTCCTATAGAACGGCAAATGAAACCTTAACTGTAGTAGATAAAGGGAGTAATGCCGTTAACAATACTATTGAATCCATGAAGGAAATAAACAAATCCATGTCCAATGTAATGGATCAGATAAACGGTTTAAGGACTAGTGTTGGTCAGATAGAGGATATATTGAATATCATAAGGGGTATTGCCAAACAAACCAATCTACTAGCCCTAAATGCAAATATAGAGGCAGCTAGAGCAGGAGATGCTGGTAGAGGTTTTGCTGTAGTAGCTAATGAGGTGAAAAAACTAGCCGATAGAAGTGCTGAATCAGCAGATCATATATCGGATATCATCAAGGATATTCAGGTCAATGTAAATACTACTGTAGATGCTATTGAAGACAGTAATGCTAAGATTAATGAAGGTTCATCAGTTGCAGAGGAGTCCCAAAGGGCCTTTGAAGAAATTGAAACTGCTATCAAAGATATGATCCAGATAATCAACGAGATAACAGAAGCTATTTCCGTTCAGACCACTAGCCTTGAAACTATAGTCCTTTCGACAGATCAGATGGAACATTCCTCTGAAAAGGCTATGTCTATGGTAGAAAGCGCCCTGATGAATACCCAGTTTACAATGGCTACATTGAAAGAACTAAATCAAGTAACCAAGCTTTTAGATGGGATGACTAGAAAACTAATAGACCAACAAGAAATTGTCGGAGAAAAGGAACCTACGGTTATAAATCTAGCCCTTTCGTCACCAATTCAAACCTTAGACCCAGCTATGAACAATGTAATGGAAAGCTTGAGGTTTTTAAACAATATTCACTCAGGACTACTGACTATTAGCGATACAGGAGATGTGCTTCCCTCTATAGCTAAAAATTGGTATGTAGAAGATGATAATCTTACCTGGGTGTTTAATCTAAGAAAGGATGCCACCTTCCACAATGGGAAGAAGATTACAGCTGATGATGTAAAATATTCCCTAGAGCGACTACTATCACCGGAATTAGACTCACCCAATACCTGGTTTATCGACTATATAGAAGGGGCAAAGGAGTTCATGGAAGGTAAGGAGAGGGAAGTTAAGGGGATTGAGGTATTAGATGATTATAGATTATCTATCAAGTTGGAGGCACCCTTTAGCGGATTTCTTTTGCAATTATCCCATGGATGCTGTGCTGTAATGGATGCAGAGGAGCTTAAAAAAGGAAATTTCGTAGGATGTGGCCCTTATATATTGGATAGTCATGAGGATGATGAATATCGACTACTGGCCTATGACAATTTCCTAGGGGGGAAAGCCTACTGTGATGTGGTAGAGGTAAAGGCTGGTGATAAGGATGGGTTGGACAATTTCATAAATGGTAAGTATGATTTCTATATTATACAGGACAAGAAGGAGTATGAAACCATTAAAGGGCATGAATTAGGCAAGGATATTAGTTTTGTAGATTTGGTAGGTACTTTTTATGTAGGGTTTAAGCTAAAAAACACCAGCTCTCCATATATCCAGAAGCCCATGAGACAAGCTATAAATTATGCTATAGATAAGAAGCGAATAATAGATGAAATATTTGGCGGCCTTGCAGTAGAGGCCAAATGTATAATACCTTCTGGTCTAATACCTTGTCACCATGTGGCAGGCTATGGATACAATCCTGAAAAGGCCAAAAGGATAATAAGGGAAGAAGGAGTGGATTTAACTAGGCCACTAGTATTTCTTTCAGGAGAAAATCCCCATCCTATATTAAAACTAGTAGAAGAGGATCTAAAGGCTATAGGGATTACCTGTAGATATGAAAAAGTATCAAGGGACAAGCTTTCAAGGGCTGATGAACTACAGGAGGGTTATGATATGTATTTTTCAGGCTGGTATGCAGATACCCTTGACCCTTCATCTTTTATAAAACCACTGTTTATGCCAGGAAATCAGACTAATCTAAGCGCCTATGAGAATCAAGAAGTAGTAGAACTAGTTGAAAAGGCAACCCAGATGGCAAATCCTAAGAAAAGGGAGGAAATATATATGGAGATTCAGAGGATAATATCCGAGGATGCTCCCAATGTTCCTATACTCCATCCCCAAAATGCAGTATGTACTAAAACTGATGTACACAATGTGAACTTGTCGCCTTTGGCTATGCTTAAATACGATAATATAATAAAATATATATAGAAGAAAAGAGGATGCCTAATTCATATTAGGCATCTTTGACTAGCTACCATACATTTACTCTTTTAGTATACCTTTCAAAAACCAATCTGTATAGAATTTTCTTTTAATATCAATTTTTTGTTTCTCATCGGTTATATTCATTTCCCTAAAATACATTAATATATTAAACATGGATGTAGCATAGATATAAAAAATGAAGTCAATATCTACAGAATCCTTCAATTTTCCCAAGTCTTGTAATTCTATTAGCTCATCTACTATATTACTGTTCAAATCCTTGCTATATTCCCCAAAATAGAATTTCATCATTACCTCTATTGGAGCTCTATACCAGGTTTGATTAAAATCGATTTCTTTTTGAGTACATATTTCTTCTATAGGAATTATGTCGCTATCCATAAGAAAATAACCAATTTTTTGCTTTTCTTTAGCATATATTTTCTTTTCTATATTACTCATCAAATACAGGTACAGATCATCTTTATCATAGAAGTATTGATAGAAGCTACCTATGGAAATATCTGCTGCTTTGGTGATAGATCTAATATTTACATCTTCATAATCCATCTCGATAAATATATCATAGGCTGCATCTATGATTTTTTCTTTTTTAGAATTGGGTAGATTAAAAAATGTTTGTTTTGGCATATTTATCCCCCTCAGTCATTTTGCCCATACATTATATCAAATTGTAAATTAATAGTAAAGAAAAGGAACAGGATAAAATTTTAGAAAATATAGATTATAAAAAATCTATTGACATCGCCACTGTACTGTGCTAATATGTTAAATTAAATAACATGAATGTGAACGCGTTCACTGCACCGCATTAAAGTAATGACTTAAGGTATAAATTTTATTTGTAGGAGTGATGATATGGGCAAATATATAGGAAAAAGAGTACTAACTGGAATTTTTACTATTATTATAGCTTTTACTCTAAATTTTATAATAATCAATTTAGCTCCTGGAGATCCGGTTAGAACTCTTATGGGAAAGGAAACAGATGATCAACAATTAAGAGTTGCATTAGAAAAGAAATATGGACTAGATAAACCATTGCCTGTTCAATATGTAAATTATTTAAAGACTGCTATGAAGGGGGATTTGGGCACGTCTATTATATACAATAGGCCTGTGTCGAAAATGATTGTAGAAAAACTTCCCGCAACTATTCTATTAGTTTTGACTGCTGCAGTACTGTCTTTAATCATAGGCACGGCTATGGGGATTATTGCAGCTAGAAGGGAAGGTTCTGCTATAGATGTTATTTTTTCAGGATTGTCTTATATATTAAATTCTATGCCTTCTTTTTGGCTAGGGTTGATGCTAATAATTATTTTTTCTTCTAAACTAAAAATACTTCCTACCTATGGTATGACAGATCCACGAGCATCCTATACAGGTAAAGCTTATGTTTTAGATGTTATGAAACATATGATACTTCCTGTAGGAACATTGATATTGGTAGAGATTCCATTATATTTTAGAATAGCAAAATCTTCTGTATTACAAGTAACTAATGAAGATTTCATTCTAACTTTAAGAGCCGCAGGTATGGATGAGAAGAAGATATTTAATAAATATATTTTTAAAAATGCTATTTTACCGACTATTACAATATTTGGAATATCTTTGGCATATTTGATAACTGGTGTAGCTTTAATAGAAATTGTATTTGCTTGGCCTGGCACTGGTAGATTGGTTTTGACAGCCATTAATCAAAGAGATTATCCTACTTTGATGGGAATGTATCTTATCATGTCTATTTCAATTGCAGTTGTAATGATGATAGTAGATATAATATATGCAATATTAGATCCTAGAATTAGATACTAAGGAGGGCTAACATGACAAATCTAAGTAATTTTCTGAATAAAGCTAAGCATGCTTTTTTAAATAGCAGGCAGCTTAGATTGGGGACTTGTGGAATTGTTTTACTGCTATTGATTGTAATATTTGCGCCATGGATTGCACCAGAAAATCCATATAATTTTGGGCCAGATATATTAAATGGAGTGGGAGAAAATGGGCATATTATTGGAACAAATAAAATGGGACAAGATATTTTTAGTATGCTCATATATGGGACAAGGACTTCCCTTAAGGTAGCTATCATCTCTGCTTTAATTTCTGGGATATTAGGAATTTTAATTGGCGGAGCTGCAGGTTTCTTTGGTGGGAAAGTAGACCAAGTCGTTTCTGAAATAATAAATATATTTATGATGCTGCCTACTTTCTTTTTAATTCTTCTTATAATTGCACTTTTTGGTAACAGCCTACCAAATGTAATGATTGTAATTGGGATTACTACTTGGCCATCTAATGCGAAGCTTATGAGAGCTCAAGCCTTGTCATTAAGAGAAAGAACTTTTGTGAAGGCTGCAGCTGCTATGGGAGAGACAAAGGGACAAATATTATTTAAATATATTATTCCAAATGGGATATTTCCTGTTATAGCCAATACTACTGTAGGAATGTCCAATGCTATATTGACAGAAGCAAGTCTTAGTTTTTTGGGGCTAGGTGATCCTAATACAATTAGTTGGGGACATATGATATATGAAGGGAAACCATATATTACTAGTGCATGGTGGATAACTACTTTTGCAGGTTTAGCTATAGTCATTACAGTTACTATATTTTATTTGCTAGGCGATGGATTGAATCATGCACTTAACCCTAAGCATATTAATCAGAGGGGTGAATAAATATGGAATCTATTTTAAATTTAAAAAACTTCAATGTAACTTATGTGAATAAACATAAGAAGGTATATGCAGTTAAAGATATTAGCTTTCAAATATATAAAGGGGATTCTTTAGGTATTGTAGGAGAATCTGGTTCTGGTAAATCCACTTTAGCCATGGGAGTGTTAAAACTTTTACCTGAAGATGGAGTTGAAATTTCAGGTATGGCTAATTTTTTAGGAAGAGATTTGACTAAATTGTCTAAAGAAGAGATGAAGAAGATTAGGTGGAAGGAATTAGCAGTAATATTCCAAAAATCCATGAATTCATTATCCCCTGTTCATAGGATAGGAACTCAGGTTGAAGATATTTACCGTGTACACAAGCCAAAGGCGACTAGAGAAGAAATAATGGATAGATTTGCTTATCTATTGGATTTGGTCAATCTATCAAATCGGGTGTACAACTTGTATCCTCATGAATTATCTGGAGGTATGCTTCAGAGAGTATCTATAGCAATAAGTTTGATTCACAATCCAAAACTTTTGATAATGGACGAATCTACTACTGCATTAGATGTGGTAACTCAAGGGCAAATATTAGATGAGATTTCTAGAATGGAAAAAGAACTGGATATGACTAGGATTATGATCACTCATGATATGTCTGTAGTAGCAACATCCTGTAATAAGGTAGCAATAATGTATGCAGGAGAGCTGATGGAAATGGGATATGTAAAAGATGTACTGAAGACTCCATTTCACCCCTATACAAAAGGGTTGTTAGCATCTTTTCCATCACTTAGAGGAGAGAGAGAAAAACTAGAAGCAATACCTGGTTTTTTACCGGATTTATCTAAGAGGATTGAAGGATGTGTTTTTGCACCAAGATGTTCTCATGCTACTGATATATGCCATAAGAAGAAACCAAATAATATCAATATAGAAGATGGACGAACTATAAGTTGTCACCTATATGGAGGTGGAAAATAAATGACTAAAAACAATCCCTATATAAAAATAGACAATGTATCTAAATGGTATCCTGTAAAATCTGGATTTAAATCGAACAAAAAAGAGAAACAATGGGTAAAGGCTGTTGATGGTGTTTCTTTGGAATTAGGGAAAGGTGAGATCTTAGGGGTCATTGGTGAATCAGGATGTGGGAAATCTACCTTAGGTAGAATTTTGGTTAGATTAGAAGAACCTACAGATGGAGATGTGTTTATAGATAATGTGTCTGCTGCTGAACTCATTAAGGAAGATGCTAAGAGTTTTAGAAGATTGGTACAAATAATATTTCAAAATCCCTACGATTCCTTTACACCAAGGGATACTATAGAGCAGATATTAACTAGGCCTTTAAACATCCATTCCATAGGTAAATCAGTTGAAGAGAGGAGGAAGATTTGTTTAGAAGCATTGGAGTTTGGGGGGCTTCATCCTGCAGAGGATATTATGAAAAGATACCCTCATGAGCTATCAGGTGGACAATTGCAACGTATATCTATATTAAGAGCTATGTCAGTAGATCCTAAATTCATAATAGCAGATGAACCTGTATCTATGTTAGATGTATCTGTACGATCAGATATTATCAATATGCTTTTACAATTAAGTAGAGAAAAAGATGCAGCTATAATATTTATTAGTCATGATATAGCATTAACTAGGTATATTTCTGACCAGGTAGCTGTTATGTATTTAGGTAGGGTTGTAGAGTATGGGGATAGTGATGAGATAATTAATAACCCAAAGCATCCATATACTCAAGCATTAATTTCAAACTGTGCTTCCATAGATCCAGAGGAGGTAATGGAAAAAATAAGTATTGAAGGGGAACCCCCTACACCTATTAATCCAGGACCTGGATGCTATTTTGCTCCAAGATGCCCTAGAAGGACAGAAGAATGTTTCAGCAAATATCCTACTACTCAGGATGTTGGAGAAGGTCATTTAGTAGTTTGTGATAGGATAAAATAATTTGATAGGAGGGTAAAAAATGAAAAGAAAGTTACTTTGTATGAGTTTAATAATTGTTTTAATTGCCTCTTTATTAGCAGGATGTGGTAATGGAGACAATGCTCCATCTGAAGATGGAAAAGGTGGTAAATCTGAAGGAGATAAAGTAATGATAGTGAGAGCTACTGGAGATCCAATGACTTTTAATCCAGATACCATACCAGATGATTATGCTTATCCTATTGTACAGAATATTTTCAATAGGTTGGTTAAATTGGATGCAAGTAAGCAAATTATTCCTGATTTAGCTACAGATTGGGATGTAAGCGAAGATGGTAAGACTATTACCTTCAACTTAAGAGATGATGCAAAATGGCATGATGGAGAAAAGGTAACTAGTAAGGATGTAAAATATACTTTCGATACGATAAAGGAAAATGAAAGTTATTATATGAGTTCCAGATTAGCAATTGTAGATTCAATTGAGACACCAGATGAGTATACTGTAGTGTTTAATATGAATAGACCAGATGTTTCTTTTATTGCTGACTTAGGCTGGTATGGAACTTTCATTTTACCAGAGCATATATTTAACAATGGACAATCTTGGGAAGACAATCCAGCTTCAAAAGAACCTATAGGTTCCGGACCATTTAAGTTTGAAGATTTCAAACAAGGGGAAAGTATCACTTTAGTTGCTAATCCAGACTATCATGAAGGAGCACCGAAATTGGACAAGATAATATTCTCTATAATTCCTGACGATGCAACTGCAGTTGAGGCATTGCTTAATGGAGATATTGATGTGTTAGACTCCGTTCCTGCAGCTAATGTTAAAGAATTAGAAGCTAATGAGAATATTAGGCTTGCATTAAATGAATATCCTTCTCCAATGAGAATTATATTTAATTTAAATGAAGAAATATTACAAGATGTAAATGTAAGAAGAGCTATTGCTACTGCTATCGATAGAGAAGAAATATCCCAAAAGATCTTTGATGGAATACAAAAGCCAGAATATAATATGTATCCTTCTTTAATAGAATGGGTTTCTAATAGCGAACAAACAGCTCCTAAATTTAATATTGAAGAAGCTATTAATATATTAGAAGAGGCAGGATATACAAAGGATGCAGATGGATATTATATAAGAGGGCTTACCATAGATGTATTTGAAGATGGGGGCTATCCAGATGCCGCTAAGTTGATGGAAGCTACTTTGGCACAAGCTGGTATAGAATTAATAGTACAAGTTCATGAATTCAATGCTTGGTCTGAAAAAGTAGATATTCAAAGGGATTTTATGCTTGAATTACAAGGTGGTTTTATGGGACCAGACCCAGCTGCACTTCAAAAACGATTAGGTACAGGTGAATATAGTAATTATGGAGACTATAGCAATAAGGAATTTGATGAGTTGCTAGAAAAAGGTGCTGCTACTGGAAACCAAGATGAAAGAGCTAAGTACTATAAAAAGGCTCAAGCAATATTAGCTGAAGAACTACCATATATACCAATAGTTGCATATGCTGGCTATGATGCAAACAATGATAGATTTATCAATTTACCAATAGATGGAGAAGGTAAATGGGGTTGGTCAGAATATACATTTACCGATATAAAATAGTTTATTAAATTATATAGCTAATCACATATTCTAGAATATGTGATTAGCTAAATTTTAAAGGAGGAGTAGCAATGAAGAAAGTGTTTGAAGAAGTAATAAAGAATATACCTGATTATAAGGAGTTTTTGACTGTAGAGGAAATGGATGCTAGTAGCAAAAAATTAGCTGAGGAATTCCCTGATTCAGTAGAATTATTTGAAATGGGAAGAACAAGGGATAATCATCCTCTATATTGCCTAAAAATTGGCAATGGCTCAAATAATGCACTTATGTGTGGTTGCCCTCATCCTAATGAACCTATAGGTGCAATGATGTTAGAATATTTTTCAAGGGAACTTGCTGAAAATGAGGAATTGAGAAAAGAACTAGATTATACCTGGTATATAATTAAAGCTTGGGATGCAGATGGCACTAGGTTAAATGAAAATTGGTTTAAAGGGCCTTTTACTTTATATAATTATGCTAGAAATTTCTTTAGACCTGCAGGTCATCAACAAGTAGATTGGACCTTTCCAATAGATTACAAAAAACTACACTTTCACGATACCATACCTGAAACTAAGGCCATGATGGATTTAATAGATGAGATTAAGCCAAAGTTTATCTATTCACTGCACAATGCTGGTTTTGGCGGGGTGTATTGGTATATATCTAGGGAAACTAAGGAAATTTATGAAGATTTAAGAAATGCTGCTAGGAAACAAGGTATACCCCTTAACCTTGGAGAACCTGAAGCACCTTATTGTGTGGCTTATGATGATGCTATTTATCAAGATGTGGGGATTCAACAAAATTACGATTATTTAGAAAAGTATGGGGTTGAAGATCCAGGAAAAGTTATAAAAGTTGGAACATGTAGTGCTGACTATGGAAGAGAAGTTTGTGATGCTTTTACCCTTGTGACTGAATTACCATATTTTTATGATAAAAGGATAGCTGATCTATCACCATCAGATATTACTAGAAAAGATGCAGTTTTAAAAAGCTTGGAATTTAGCGAAGAAGCAGATGCTTTTATTAGAAGTACACTAAATGAAACAAAACAATATATGGCTGAAAAAAATCCTTTTAGATTAGCATTAGAAGCTTTTACTGATTTGGATGATAGCAACGAAGCTACTAAAAAGATGATAGAAGAAAATCCAGATTTTGCAAAAAAAGCTACAGTTGCAGAGAAATTTGACAATTTATTAGTGTCTAAATTCTATAAGATGTTATCTTTAGGTTTATTGGTAAGAGCTAATGAAATGGAATTAGAAAAAATGGAGGCAAATAAAGAGAACAATCTTGAAAAGAGGGAAGCATTAGAAAAAGCTTATAATGTTTCATTAGAAAGATTAAAGGGATTAAGTGAAGTTTTAGAAGAAAAGATCGATTACGAAGTAGTACCTATAAAAAAACTTATAAGCATCCAATTAGAATGCGGTTTGATTATGGCTGATTATTTGAATAGGAACTAGGAGGTAATCTTATGACTCTTATTAGAGGTGGAAAGGTCTATGATGGTAAAGGAAATATATTAGAAGATACAGATATACTAATGGAAGGTAGTACTATTAAAGATATTGGTCAGGACATAGTAGTTTCTGAAGATACGGAAATATTTGATGCTAAAGGGAAAGTAGTTTTTCCAGGCTTTATCGAATCCCTTAATGTATGGGGCTGTGTAGGGCCAGGTTGGGGAGATGACGATTTAGGTGAGCATTCAGATCCTGTTAATCCAGAGATGAATGTGGTTTATTCTTTTGATCAAGATAGTATGATGTTTCAAAGGGTTTTTGAATATGGAATAACCAGTGCAGGAATAGTTCCTTCTACTTCAAATGTTCTAGGAGGATATGCAGCAGTATTCAAAACCTATGGAAAACATCCTTATGAAATGTTGGTTAAGGAAAGAGTTGCCATGATGAGTTCGATATCAAAGGCACCTAAAAATTTATATGGTAAGAGAAATATATCTCCAATGACTAAAATGGGAGCTATTGCACTATTAGAACAGGCCTTGATTAATGCTATAGAATATGGGGAAAAAAAGGACAAGGATTATGATTCTAAATCTGAGGCATTACAAGATATAATCAATGGCCACGTCCCCTTGTTTGTTAATTGCAATACTAAGGCGGAAATGGATGCTATTGAATTGGCATTGAGGGGTTTCCCCGTGAAAATTGTATTTACTGGTGCATTTGGTATTGGAGACAATACGGGAAGCATTATGTCCAATGAATATAGTATAATCCTAGGAGATTTGGCTAATGGTATGGCTGCTGCAAATGACAATGTAGATTTTGAAAGCATTCAAAAGTTAATAGATGAAGGAATAGATATTGCCATTAGTTCAGGGGGAGATAATATGTCTTCGGGAAAAGAATCTTTACTATGGAATGCTATACTATGCTATAAGAATGGTATCGATAGTGAGGATGTTTTAAAGATGATTACTTCTATTCCAGCTAAGATCCTTGGAGTAGATAGTAGAGTAGGTTCTATAGAAATAGGAAAAGATGCAGACATAGTAATATGGAGTGATAATCCAATTAAAACCTATGCTGCTAAAGTAGAAGCTACTTTTATCAATGGAGAAAACATCCTAAACGCTAGGAGGGTTGACTCATGCTGGTAATTAAGGATGCTAAAATATTTACTTCAGCTAATAGGGTAATACAAAAAGGGCATATATTGATTGAAAATGGGAAGATAGTAGATGTAGGCGAAACCCTAGAATTACCTGAAGGAGAGATAATAGACGGGGAAGGATTAGTTGTAATTCCTGGAATAGTAGATGCTCATAGTCATATAAGCGGTTTTGGAGCAGATATGGAAGAACAGGATTTAAATGAAATGACTAAAAATGCTACACCAGAGGTAGAATCCATATATTCAATAGATACTAAATCTCCTATGTTTGAAAGGGCAATTAAAGGAGGGATCACTACTTCTGCAATTGCTCCAGGAAGTGGAAATGTAGTAGGTGGGATGGTATGTGCCGTAAAATCCTATGGAGATAATATAGAAGATATGTGTATAAAAAATCCTGTAGCTTTGAAAGCAGCTCTTGGAGGTAATCCTAAGGGGGTTTATGGTAAAAGAAATGAAATGCCCATGACAAGGATGGGGATTGCTAATGTATTGAGAGATACATTGATAAAGGCAAAAGAATATATGAAAAAGAAAGAAGCTAATGAAGATATACCTTTTGATATGGGCTTGGAGAATGTATGCAAAGTTCTTAGAAAAGAAATACCTTTAAAAGTCCACTGTGAACAATTTGATATGTTGACTACTATTAGAATCGCTGAGGAATTTGATATAGATTTTACATTGGATCATGCTTGGGGAGCTAGTGATTTTTATGATGACATCATAGGTTCTAAAAATTGTAAGGGAGTTATATATGGACCTATAGGAGTATTGTTGCTTCCTGGAGAGTGTGGTAAAATCGACATATTTAGCCTTATAGAATTAGATAGAAAAGGTGTTACTTGTGCAATAATGACAGATGGGCCTATACTAAAACCTGATGTTATTATTATCCAAGCTGGGGAGGTTGTGAGATTTGGTGGAGATATTGAAAGAGTAATCAATATGCTCACTATAAATCCAGCTAAGATATTAGGTATTGATGACAGAGTAGGGTCAATAGAAAGAGGGAAGGATGCAGACTTAGTTATATTTGATGGAACACCTGCATTGGATACTAACGCTACTGTTCAGTATACCATAATAGATGGACAAGTAGTCTATGATAGAAACAAATAGTGGGACACGGGGAGAGCTCTCCCCCTCCCACTAATTGACAACTCTTCTCAAGAAATCCTGAGTTCTTTGATTTTTTGGATTTGTAAATATATCTTCTGGCCTACCTTCTTCTAATATGATGCCATCATCCATAAATACAACCCTATCAGCTACTTCTTTGGCAAAATTCATCTCATGGGTTACTATGACCATGGTCATGCCTTCTTTGGCTAGTTGTTTCATTACCTCTAGTACTTCTCCTACCATTTCTGGATCTAGTGCAGAGGTAGGTTCATCAAATAGCATTAAATCTGGGGACATGGCCAAGGCTCTAGCTATGGCAACTCTTTGCTTTTGTCCACCTGATAGTTGATTTGGGAAAGATGAGGCTTTATCCTTTAGGCCTACCCTTTCAAGAAGATTTAGTCCCATATTCTCAGCTTCATTTTTATCCATTTTATTTAGCTTAGTGGGGGCAAAGATGATATTCTCCAAAACCGTCATATGGGGAAATAAGTTGAAGTTTTGGAAAACCATCCCCATATTTTGTCGTATCTCGTTTATATCATCTTTACACTGGGTGACTGAAGTACCTTTAAATAATATTTCACCACTATCGGCTTCTTCTAACTTGTTTAAACATCTTAACACAGTGCTCTTTCCTGAACCGCTAGGGCCTATGATTACTACAACTTCTCCTTTATGGACATTTAAGTTTATTCCCTTTAATACATGTAGATTTTTAAATCTTTTATGCAAATCAATTACCTTAATCACTAGTTTTCAATCTCCTTTCAAAAGCCCTTACAATTGTAGATAGGGTAAAGGTGATGATAAAGTATATAGCTGCTGTAACTAATAAGGGTTCGAAAGGTATAAAAGTATTGCCCCTTACTGTTTCTGTATTGTACATCAACTCATGTATTCCAATTATTGAAACTATGGAAGATTCCTTAATAATAGCAATAAACTCATTGCCTAGAGCAGGGAGTATATTTTTTATGGCTTGAGGTAGAATGATACTTTTCATAGACATGGAATAATTCAATCCCAAGGATCTAGCAGCTTCCATCTGCCCCTTATCTACCGCCTGAATCCCTGCCCTGATTATTTCTGCTACATAGGCGGAACTATTTATGGATAATGCTATGGCTCCTGACATTAAGTCGGAAAAATTGCTACCCAATACATATATATCGGGAAAATCTATCCCTATTTCAGATAGTCCATAGTAGACTATGAACAACTGAACCATTACCGGTGTGCCCCTTATAAATTCAATATAGGCTGCTGCTATAGATTTTAATATAGGGTTGTGAGATATTCTCATTAAAGCAAATAGTATCCCAAATATTACACCAAATATTATTGTAATTATAGACAACACTATGGTTATCTTAGCACCTTCTAAAAAGAACATATAATAATCTTTTAAAAAACTGAAATTCAATTTTAAGCCTCCTTAATACTCAAACCCTTTATGATATTTAGACCTTATTCTTCTTCTGAAAGAATAGTAGCCTCTTGTATGAATTTTTCAAGGGAATCATCTTCCATTAGTCTATCTATAGTATTGTTTATTGAATCTACTAGCTCCTTGTTGCCTTTTTTTACAGCTATAGCAACTCCCCCTTCTTTACCAAAATCAATATAAGGTGAAAGGACTAAATCTGGATTTGCTTTTTCATAGGCTTCAGCAACAGGAGTTGCCAAAACGATTCCGTCAATTTTATTGTTTTTCAATTCTAATACTAAGTTTGTAATCTTACCTAAGGCCTTTACCTCGGAACCCTCAACAACATCTTCAGCTACTTCTTCCTGTACCGTTCCTTTTTGGGCACCGACTTTCATGCCTTTTAAATCTTCAATGGATTTATATTTTTCTACATCTTCGCTTCTAATCAACAAACCTTGCTCTGGGTCATAGTATACTTTTGAAAAATCTACGTTTTTCTTTCTCTCTTCATCAGGGGTCATACCTGCTACCACAAAGTCTACATTTCCAGTATTTAAGGCTGATAGAAGTCCGCTGAAGTCCATATCCTTTATCTCAAGTTCTACGCCTAAATCCTTGGCAACTTCCTTGGCAATATCGATATCAAATCCTACAATTTCATCTTTTCCATCGACTTGTCTATGGAATTCATAAGGTGGATAATCGGCACAAGTACCTAAAACGATTTTGTTTGAATCCTGAATCCTGTCTACGGCTGATCCAGTTTCCTTTGAATTACCACAACCAACTAAGGTCAATGAAAATAACAATACGACCATGATTAATGCCACATAAGTACTAAATTTTTTCATCATTTTTAATTCCTCCTAGTAAATTTACTCTATGACATAGTATTATACGCTACAATGCATAAAATTACAATAGGGTAGTTAAAAATGCATAAATATTTTTTAGTGACATAGAATGGAAATACTTATATATAAAAAAAGGTCTATATAAGCCATTGAAAACACTAGAATATATAGTAAAGATATAAAGTATTCAAAAATATCTGAAATGAAAGAAAAATGCAAGCTTATTAGCTATGTGAATAATTATACATGTGACGGTGACGATGGTTCTCCCTGTCTCAAAAACAACAAATGCTGGGATAAGGAAAAATTATGTGAAAAAGGTGAATATAATGGGTAGTATATTATGTGAACCGTAAAATACTATTCTAGAGGAGGTAGAATATGAGATTAAAAGACAAAGTGGTTATATTAACGGGGGCTAGCTCCGGTATAGGCAATGCAACGGCTTTGAGATTTGCTGAAGAAGGGGCAAAGGTAGTTGTAGTTGCAAGGAGAGCTGAAAGATTAGAAGAATTAGTAAATGCAAGTAAGGAATTAGATGGAGAGATATATCCAATTCCAGGAGATGTTTCCGTCGATGAAGATATAGAAAAGGTAGTTGAAGAGACATTAAACAAGTATGGCAAGATAGATATTCTAGTTAACAATGCAGGTGTTCTTGACAATTATCTTTCAGCAGACAATATGGAAGATGAAATATGGGATAAGGTACTAGATGTAAATCTAACAGGACCAATGAAGATGATAAGAAAGGTAATACCCCATATGATTGAACAGGGTTTTGGAAATATTATCAATACTGCTTCTGTTGGAGGCTTGTTTGGGGCAAGAGGAGGCATGGCCTATGTTACATCTAAGCATGGTTTAATAGGTATGACCAAGCATATTGGCTATATGTTCCAAGACAAGGGAATTAGATGTAATGCCGTAGCCCCAGGATCTGTTAAGACGGAGATTGGCGGTACAGTGGAGAGCCCAAATCAATTTGTATTAGATAAATTGATGAAAGGAGTTAGTGCATTTCCAGTAGTAGGAGAAGCCGAAGAGATTGCTAATGTTATGCTATTTTTAGCATCAGATGAGTCTAGCTTTGTAAATGGAACTACCATCGTAGCCGATGGAGGATGGACCGCATATTAATCTAATATTGTATTGTTTACCAGCCTAAGGGCTGGTTTGTTTTTTTGTAATACAAACTTAATATATATATCGTTAAGGAAGTTTGACTAATATTATATAATGTAAATAAAGACATATGGCTATATAAAAGGAAGGAGTGAAAATGTGAAAGAAAAAGTATTTAATCTTATTTTGTTTTCTTCATTGCTTATACTTTTTATCTTTTCTCAACAGTTCAATACCTGTTCATTAGCTGCACCTCCTATTAAATTGGTAGCTGATGGAAAGGATATTACCTCGTTAGCTAGCCCTATAATTGAAAATGGCAGGACCTTAGTGCCAATACGATTTGTAACGGAAGAATTAGGAGGAAAAGTTGATTGGAAAGATAAGGAGAAAAGGGTAATCATCCAAAAGGACAATCAAATAGTAAATTTGAAAATCAATAGCTATCTAGTATCCTACGAAGATGGTGAGAAGAATTATAGTCTAATAGATGTGGCCCCTAAAATAGTAGATGGTCGCACCTTCGTACCTCTTCGTTTTGTTGGTAATGCTTTAGGGGTAGGAGTGGAATGGGATGAAGCCACGAGGACAGTTAATATCGACTCTAGTAAAGCATCAAATATGGAACCGCTTTTTAATGTGAGTATTTCTTCATTAAATTCTGGACAAGTTATAAAAGGTAAGACAGAATTGCAAATAGAACTAACTGAAGATAATTTATCCAATGCTAAAGAGATAAAATACCTATTATTAGATCCAAATACAGCTGAAGGTTTTGTAATAGCTAGAGGAGAGGGTATAACGGAAAAATATACTTGGATACCGGATTTAGAGGAAAAAGGGGAGAAGGTATTGGTAGCAGCCCTCTATGATAAGGATGGAAAATTTATAGCAGGTGATGCTATTTCCGTTGTTTTAGATGTAGTTCCTAAGGTTTCACTAACAGGAATAAAAGAAGGTGAAACATTGGACAACACCATATATATGGGGGTAGATACTAGTTTTGTAGCATCTTATGTAAAATATGAGGTTACTAATTTAGATACGGGAAAAATCAATATCATAGGAGAAGAGGCTCCTATAGATCCCTATGGTCAATATAAGTGGGAACCAAATGTAAGGGAAAATGGAAACTACTCCTTCAAGGTAATTGCTTACGACAGTGAAAACAAACCTTATGAAAGTGAAAAGATAGTTGCAAGGGTTGAAGTAGATCCTAAATTAACATTAACCGGGGTTTCACAGGGACAAGTGGTCAACAAGCCTGTCAATCTACTGGCTTCTAGAAATTTTGATGTAAGGGAAACCCAGTATATATTAAGAGACCCTATTTCCGGAAAGGAAAAAATCCTAGCTCAAAAGCCCTATGGAGATTATAGATGGTTTCCAGGGACTGATATTTCTGGAGACAAAGAGGTATTGGTGAGAGTTAAGGATACCAAGGGAGTGTCCCATGATAGTAAACCTATAAAGGTCAGCTTGACTGGTGAAGCTACGATACTTCTTCAGGGAGTAGGGCCCAATCAAGTGTTGAGAGAATCCACTAGTTTAATGACTTTAAGCAATATGAACTTAGATAGTGTAAGCTATGTTCTCATTAATAAGGATACGGGAAAAGTAAAAAACATAGCAATGGATAAGGATCCCCTCTTAGAACAGACCTATACTCCTACAAAAGAGGACGTGGGCTATTGGAATATACAAGCTATTGGTAAAGCTAAGGGTAAAGAAATCAAAAGCGAACTAGTTCCAATTAGGGTTTATCTTGGAGAGACTTATCAATCCGTACCTATAATTGAAAAGGACAAATATTTGGATTTGGCCTCTGGATTAGCCAAAGACTCTTGGGAAAAAACAGGTATGTCTGCAGCATTACAAACCGCTCAGTCCATCCTTGAAAGTGGCTGGGGCCAAAGTGTTCCCGTGGACAAATATAGTGGGAAAATATCCTACAATCTATTTGGAATAAAGGGTAAAGGGCCTAATGGATCAGTAACTTACAATACTTGGGAAGTATATAATGGGAAGACTTATTACGTAGATGCGGATTTTCGAGCTTACAACAGTGTTCAGGAAAGTTGGACAGATCATAAAAGCTTTTTACTGAATTCTGATAGATATGAACCTTTTAGGGAAGTAATGCAAAACAGCACCCAAGGAGCATGGGCCCTAAAAAGAACTGGCTATGCCACTGACCCAGAATATGCATTGAAGTTGATGAGGATAATAAAGCAGTATGATTTGAAAAAGCTTGACAAGGTGAGGATTTAAGTTTTCCAATATTCCTTGTATTACAAATCTTCTTATAATATAATTTACTTAGACAATCGAAATATTATAAGGAGGTTTTAATATGGGTAAAGGACTTTTGGATAGGAAAGATGTGGATGAAAGATTTACCTGGGATCTAACAGCCATATTTGAAACGGAAGAGGAGTTTGAACAAAAACTTCAAGAAGTGGTGAAACTATCCGAGGATATGGAAAAAGAATATAAGGGGAAGCTAAATGGGGCAAAAGAGATCAATGCCTGTTTAGATCAGCTTAAAGTTTTGATAGAGCTGGCAGGTTTGCTGGGAACTTACTCTTATCTGTCAGTAGCAGTAGACCAGACGGATACGAAAAGTCAAACTAGACAGATGAAAACCTCTAACATTCTGTCACAGGTAAGTAGCCGCCTAAGCTTTATTGAATCGGAAATAGTTCAAGTAGAGGAAGAAACAATCCAACAAGCTATAGACCAATCCCAAGAAAATGCACTATTTTTAAAGGATATAGTGAGGAGAAAACCCTATACCCTACATCCTGAGGTGGAGAGGACCTTATCAGCTCTTTCCAATGTATTAGAAGCACCTTATCAAATATATAATAGGGCTAAATTGGCTGATATGGATTTTGGAACCTTTACAGTAGACGGGAAAGAGTATCCTCTAAGCTTTGTGTTATTTGAAGGGAAATGGGAGTATGAAAATGACACCAAGATCAGACGAGCTGCAGCAGAAGCATTTTCAAACAAATTAAGGGAATATCAACATACCATAGCTACAGCATATCAAGTCCAGGTACAAAAAGAGAAGACTATAGCCAATTTAAGAGGCTTTGACTCCGTAATAGATAGCCTATTGTTTTCTCAAAAGGTAGACAGGGAACTATACGACAGACAGATAGATTTGATAATGGAAAATTTAGCACCTCATATGAGGAAATATGCTAAGCTAATTCAGAAGATCCATGGATTAGAGGAAATGACCTTCATGGACTTGAAATTAGCAGTTGATCCAGAGTATGAACCGGACATAAGTGTGGAAGAAGCTCGACCCTATATAGAGGGGGCATTAGCAGTATTAGGTGAGGACTATCTGGAGATGATCGATAGAGCCTTTAACGAAAGATGGATAGACTTTGTCCAAAACAAGGGGAAATCCACTGGTGCTTTCTGTTCTAGTCCTTATGGTAGCCATCCTTATATATTGATTTCTTGGACTGGAAGGATGAGGGAGGTATTCGTTTTATCCCATGAACTAGGTCATGCAGGGAATTTCTATTTAGCTCATCAAAACCAAAACATATTCAACTCAAGATCATCTAGATACTATGTAGAGGCGCCTTCTACTATGAATGAAATGCTTATGGCAAATTATCTGATGAAAAATACCGAAGACAAAAGGATGAAAAGATGGGTATTGTCATCTATGATATCTAGAACCTACTACCACAATTTTGTAACCCATCTATTAGAAGCAGCTTTCCAAAGAGAGGTATATAAAATAGTTGACGATGGTGGCTCTATCCATGCAGCATTATTAAACAAATTAAAGAGGGAAGTATTAGAAGAATTCTGGGGAGATGCTGTAGTAATCAACGAAGGAGCAGAGCTTACTTGGATGAGACAACCTCATTACTACATGGGATTGTATCCTTACACCTATAGTGCAGGATTGACTATTGCTACGGAGGTAAACAGTAGAATATTAAAAGAAGGACAAAAGGCTATAGATGATTGGCTTGCGGTACTTAAATCTGGTGGTCTATATACACCAGTAGAGTTTGCTAGTAGGGCAGGAGTAGATATTACTACTGAAAAGCCTTTATTAAATACAATAGAGCATATTGGAAATATAATTGATGAAATAATTCAATTAACGGAAGAGATATAAAAACAATGGGGACAGCTGGCTGTCCCCAATTTTATTATGCATTAAAGAAGGCGTTGTAGCCTTTGTAGGTCATATAAACATCAGCTTTGCTTGCAATCTCATAAGGAGCATGGACACTTAGTAATGCTACTCCACAGTCTACTACTTCCATACCATAGTTTGCAAGTATATAGGCGATGGTTCCGCCACCACCTTGGTCTACCTTGCCTAATTCACCCATTTGCCAAACTACATCGTTGTCGTTAAATATTTTTCTTATCTTTGCTAGATATTCGGAGTTGGCATCGTTACTTCCACCTTTTCCTCGGGCTCCTGTATATTTAACTATAGTGACACCTTTACCTATAAATGGAGCATTCATCTTGTCTAAAACTTCAGGATAATTAGGATCGAAACCTCCTAATGTATCGGCTGAAAGTACCCAGGAATTTGCCAAAGTTCTTTTTACTACAAGTTCCGAATAGTCTTCTTCAGTTAGATATATCAGTTCTGAAACTACATTTTCGAAGAATTTAGATTCCATGCTAGTATTGCCTACACTGCCTATTTCTTCTTTATCTACGAATAGGGCTACAGCTGTTTTGTTTGGTTTTTCTACATCCAATATGGCTTTAAAGGAAGTGAAGGCGCAAACCCTATCGTCCTGGCCATATCCTCCAACCATACTTCTATCTATGCCTACATCTCTGGATTTTCCTGCTGGCACTACTTCGAATTCTGCAGAGGTAAAGTCTTCTTCTTTTATTCCATATTTTTCATGAAGTATATTAAGTACATTTAATTTTACTTTTTCGTTTATTTCATCGTCTTTATAGGGGATACTTCCAACTAGAAGGTTTAGGCCTTCTCCGGTAATTCCTTCACCCATCTTCTTGGCCATTTGGTCCTTAGCTAGATGGGGGAGTAGATCTGTAATGAAGAATACTGGATCCTCTTCATCTTCGCCGATAACTATATCGATTTTTTCTCCATCTTCTTTCATGACAACTCCATGTAGTGCTAGGGGCAATGTAACCCATTGATATTTTTTTATTCCACCATAATAGTGGGTTTTACATAGGGCTAAGCCTGAGTCCTCATAGAGAGGGAATTGTTTTAAATCTAGTCTTGGAGCATCTAGATGGGAGCCGATAATATGCATACCCTTTTCAAGTTTTTCTTCACCTATTACAAATAGCGCAACGGCCTTATTTTTGTTATTTGCATATATTTTCATGCCTGGAGTAGGTTTAATCTTCTTTTCTATTACTTCGTCTATAGATATATAGCCTTGTTCAGTTGCTACTCTTATTATTTCTCTAGCTGCTTCTCTTTCGGTTTTTCCCTTATCTAGGAAATCCTTGTACTCTTCGTTTATTTCAAATACCCTGTCCTTTTCTTTGTCTCCTAATACTTCCCATACATTATCCCATTTGTGGGTCAAAGCTTCTTGAAGTTCTTTTCCTTTTGATTCTTTCGCCATTTCCATCCCTCCAAAATGTATTTAGCATCTCTAAGTATCATAATATATCTGTCAATTGATGGTGTCAAGGCAATAAATAAGGAACAAGCATCAATAATGCCTGTTCCCGTTTCTAGCTATTAAGAGGATTGTTTTCATTTAGATAACTTAATCTATTATTTAAGAAATTAATATGTCTATCTACCTCAGAACTCATCTGTTCAAACATTTGTTTTGTTTCTTGATCTTCTGTAGACTGGGCCATCAGAGAATAGCTACCTTTGGCTGCTTCACAAGAAGCTATTGCTTTTTGCAAATCACTTTGTACAGTCATCTTTTCACCTCGCTTTCCAAATTAGATTAACCAAAAGCAAAGTATAAAATTCAATGTAATTGTTTGAAAAAGCTTAAAGATTTAGAAAAAAATTGACAACAAAACAGATCATATCTTTAAGATTTGATCTATATAGATTATTTTGGCTTTTATATATTTAGAAAGCAAATATTGAAAACTGCAGAAGAAGCCTATGGACAATTGATATGCAATAGGAAAAACACGATATTTGGAGGGGGAGCCTTCATAAGGATGGGTTCTAAGAACATACCATTGGCAATCGATCTATCTGAAGCAGGATTAGCCTATATAGAAGAAGATGAAAATATGATAAAGATCGGTGCCATGACCAGCTTTGGAGAT
>NZ_PPXY01000024.1 GCF_021655115.1 Clostridium sp. Cult3 | reverse complement strand
TATTTATTTCTTTTTGAGTCATATTATATATTTCCTTTCTCATACTGACATTTTATCAGAATAAATTTAATATGACATTATCATAGAATAACTACATAATAATTTTAATAATCCTTGCAATTTATTCATCTTCATGGTAAAATATCTGTTGTTAACATTAGGGAGGTGAGAGGGTTGGCAAATATTAAATCTGCAAAGAAAAGAATTCGTACCACTGAAAAGAGAACAGCCATAAATAAAAGTAGAAAATCAGAAATAAAAACATATATTAGAAAATTTGATACGGCTATAGAAAATGGAAATGTTGAAGAAGCTAGGGAATTACTTAAAATTATAGATAAAAAATTGAAGAAAGCAACTCACAAAAATATAATTCATAAAAATGCTGCTTCAAGAAAGATCAGTCATTTAACAAAGAAATTAAATACAGCTGTATAGTATAAAACTTCGGCAATACCGAAGTTTTTTTGTTTAATAATTATATTTTAAAGCATAAATTAGTTATCAATATTTCCAATGCCAATCTATCATCCTCTAGAAGACCTAATTTAATCTTTTTATCCGTTTCTAGACAATGGAATAAGGCTTTCTCCAACTGAGAAATAGTAAAATTATTGCTTTGATTAGATACCTTTTGATACTCATATTTGGATAGTTTAATCTTTTCATATATATCCCCTTCAGTGTAACCCTTAGTCTTCAATACCTTATAATTGAGCATATTTCTAAGCTGTCTTATAATCATATGTAATATAAATAGAACTGGTTGATTCGACATATACATTTCATTAAATAATATCATAGCTCTTTCTCCGTCTTTTTGACTTATGCTATTTAAAAGATTGAATACATTCATCTCCAACGGTTTTGCCATGAGTAAGTCCAAGGTAACTTTATTTACGTGTTTATCTTCCGATAAATAATTAGAAATTTTAATTATCTCATTCTCCAAATCGTATAAAGTCTTTTCCTGATTGGAATCAAAATAGGAGGAATGGGCAATAAAATAATTTATATCGGATCTAGATATTTTCTTCTTGTATTTTTTAAAGCTATCTTCTACCCAATGGTTTAAATCCTGTCCCCTCAATTTTTTGAATTCAATAACATCTCCTACTTTTGCAATTTTCTTATATAATGGATTCGACTTCCTAATGCTACTATTTTTTTCAACAAAAAATAGGCATAGATGTTCTTCAAGACTATCTAGATAGTTTATCAATTTATCTTTATAATCATCAGTATCTAACCCTGCTATCTCAGAATTAGATTCCTTTTTTGTTTTAAATAGAGGGTGATCCTCTATGATTATTATCTTTTTATCCGACATAAAAGGTAAGGTTTCGCACGCATTTAATATGGTTTCAAAATCCGCATTCTTACCACATAATACCATATAGTTTAAGGGCTCAAAGGCTTCATCTATATATATTTTTTTAAGAGTATTCAATGTGTAATCGATTAAATAGGGCTCCTCTCCATAGAGTAGATAAACTGACTTTAAATCCTTTGCCTTAGCCTTTTTAATTAATTCCTTATAGTTCAACGGTTTCCATCTCCTTTTCAAGTATTGTATAGCTCTTAATCAGTATATATGAAATTATAAAGTATAGTATTATAGAACATATCCACAGGTTAAAATCCTTGACTATATATATTATACTCAATTTATCTCTTAGGAAAGGATAGATTTGATATTTTCCCCCGTTAAGATTTAAAGTTATAAGACCTGATTCATCAGTTCTGAATATTTGAATATACCTATTTCTATATCCCTTAATTACCTCTTCGTGAGGGTGACCAAATCCATTATTTCTACCAACAGATATAAAGGCTATGTGAGGATCAACTTTATCTAAAAACTCAATAGATGAAGAAGTTTTGCTTCCATGGTGAGGTACTTTCAGAAAATATGCCTTAGAATCTATATTATCTACTAACGAACCTTCTCCCTTAGCCTCTATATCCCCTGTAAATAAAATACTTTTATCACAATAATTCATCAACAAAACTAAGGATAGATCATTATCACTAATCCTAGGACTTTTTAGTATCTCCTCATGAGGACCCTTTACCACCACATGAGTATTTTTGTCTAGTTTTAATTTATCCCCTCTTTTTAGCAGTATTATTGGAACACCTTTTCCCTTAGCTTTATTGTTAATCTCTTCATATAATTTATTATCCCATCTTTCATAACCTATGTATATTTTGTCTATCTTCATATTGTCCAATAAAAGGGGCAAGCTTTTGCAGTGATCTGCATCGTAATGAGTGATAAATACTCCATTTAATCTAAATATACCCTCTTTTTCTAAATATGGCAAAAGGATGTTCTGGCCTATATCAAAACTTCCATATAAATTTCCTCCTGTATCTATTAGATAGTCTCCATTTTGGGTTGATATCAATATGCTATCTCCTTGTCCTACGTCTATAAATTTAATATCTATACTTTGGTCTAAGTATATGTGTATGGAATTTATGGATATTACCAGTAGAAGATAAAATATTATGGTCTTATGTAGTCCCTTATTTAAATTTTCGACTTTTATAGTACCTATAGCTATAAACAGTACAAGATAATAACATAGTATGCCCATAATAGATGGGGAAGGTACCTTTAGAACAATATATGGCAAGTGACTAAAAATATCCATAGTATAAAATTGAATATTCAAAAGATAATTAATGATTACCCCAATAGAATAGGCTATAGGCCTTATCAAGTAGGAAGAAGGTAACAGAAAGAAACCTAAGATTAAACATATAGAAAACAAAGGTACTATTAATAAATTAGCTATTATACCTATAATAGATATCCTATTAAAGTAATAGGCTTGTACAGGTAATAATCCTATCTGTACAGCTAAAATTGCTGTTAAAGATTTAATCCACTGACTATTGCTCGGGTAAAATATCCATCTAAACTTAGGTGTTAAATATAGTATGGAAAAAGTAGCAATAAAAGATAATTGAAATCCAATATTAAAAGCCCAAAAAGGATTTATGATTAACATTATAAAAGCTGCAAAAAATAGCGTATTTATGGGATCATAGGCTTCCCCTTCTATCCTAGATATCAATAGTAATGTAAACATTATGTTAGCCCTTATTACTGATGGTGGATTTCCTATTATATAGGCATATAGCCATATAAGTATTATGGTGGTACTTATATTTATCCTTCTGCCTATTCCCATATAAGCAAACAATCCTACCAATATGCCACTAATCAAACCTACATGTAATCCTGAAACAGCTAATATGTGAGCCAACCCCAACTGTCTAAACCTTTCTATATCACTCTGATCTAAATAAGAGCTCTTTCCCAAGATGACAGATTTCATCAAGGAGCTATTTCTATCTGTTAAGTATTCGTCAAATGCTTTTTCTGTTTTCTCTATAAATTTTACTTTAACTTTATCAATTGGGTTTAGCTTCCCCTTTACCACATGGACAATAGAATAGTCTTTGATTGTAGCAGTAACATGAATACTTTCCGTTAGTAAATTCAGTTTTGGATTATATAGTCTAGGATTAGTGTTGGATATTGGTTCCTTCAATTTTGCTCTAAATAGCACTTCATCTCCAAGGGATAGCCTTCTTTCTCCAAGGACCTTCATTTGGACTTTTTCAGATACATCCTTATCTATTCCATTATGGCTAATGTTTGTAGCCATAACGATATACCTACTTTCCTCCTCTGTTATACTTTTAACATCCTTCACGATAGCAGTTACTTCTACTAAGGTATCCTTATACCCTAATAGTTGGCTGCTACCAGCTTTAAAATTAGTCAATAGGATCCCCATTAAGAAGAAAGATAGAAGTAAACTAAACCTCAAAGATGTATTTACTTTTATTCTAAATACACTATACAACAGAGACAATGTCAATAGAATTAAGATGAATAGGGTACTTACTTCTAAATAATAGGAAAAAACAATTCCTAATAGCAAAGAAGCAGTAAAATATACAAAGGGTCTTTTCATACTGTTACTCCTCTATTTATTTCCATTAATCCGGTTTAAAGACCATATTACCAATATCATGCCTAATAACACAAACATGCTACCTAGTGATTGCTTATCCATGTCTAATTCCCTTCTATACTTTCAATTTTAATACTATTTCCATAAATCGATTATAACACAAATTTTAGCAATCAAAAATAAATGTTGTTGACTTTCTTTTAAAGATGATAAAATAGTATTAATAGTAGAAAGGAATAGGTGGTATAATATGACAGAAAAAGTATATTTGGAAAACCCATATCTACGGCAAATTGATGCCAGAATAGTTGATAAAAAGTATGTAAATAATAAATATTATATTAAGACTAATAAGACCATTTTTTATCCTAATTTAGCTGGAGGCCAACCAGGGGACAAGGGTACTATTAATGGTGTTGAAGTGCTGGATACTTATGAAGAAGGTCACGACATAATCCATGTTGTAAAAGATAATGTACATAGTGATAAGGCTCAACTGTCTATAGACTGGGAAAATAGATTTGATTATATGCAACAGCACTCTGGTCAACATCTACTATCTTCTGCTTTTTATAAATTGTACAATGGAGAAACGGTAGGCTTTTATATAGGCAAAGAATATGTATACATTGATGTTGATATTCCAAGCATTAGTGAAGTAGAAATAGATAAAGTAGAGGAGTTTGTTAACAAAATAATCTTTTCCAATTTTCAAATAAAATCATATATTATTGAAAAAGGGGATATGGACAAAATTCCGGTGAGGAAAGATCCAATAGTCAATTCTAATATACGCATTGTAGAAATAGATGGCATTGATTTTTCTCCTTGTTGTGGAACCCATCTGAGAAATACTGGAGAAATAGGGTTGATAAAGATAAGAAAAGTAGAAAATTATAAAGGGAATATTCGAGTTGAGTTCGTATGTGGTAATAGGGCATTATTGGATTATACCTGGAAAAATAGATATATTAGGGAGATTGGCAACCTACTATCTACTAAGGATAAGGATGTTTACGATAGAGTGATCAATCTATACTCCCAAAAAGAATCCCTAAAAAAAGAAAATAGAATTCTTAGAGAGGAACTATATGAATATAAGGCTCAAGAACTGCTTAAAAAAGCTCGTTTGATAAAGGGGGTAAACTTCATATGCTATAAATATGATGATATGGAGTTTAGGGAGATAAACAGTATGGTATCTTATCTAAATTCTTTAGAAAACTATATCCTTATATTTGGAGTCCATAACAAAAAACAATCCAACTTTATTGTTAGTCGTAGTACCAATTTGAATATCAATATGAAGATTATCCATAAGGAAATAGCAAAAGAGATTAATATTAAAGGTGGGGGTAGTTCCCAGACGGTTCAAGGAGCTTGTACTAAAGATGAATTGGATTTAGTTCTTGAAAAATTCTATGAAAAAATATTAAATACTATATAATAAAAAATGGAGATTCTTCAGCTATTTCTCAAAATGATATTTCGTTTGTCATTCTAAGCGATAGTGAAGAATCTCGTTTTAATGAGCTAATATTTCCTCTAATATCTCTTCTGTAACCATATCTACTCCATCGTAGTCTATAGCTGGCCTGTAACATTTTTCTAGTATATCATGATTCTTTCTAGCTGATGAAAGTTTTTTGATGGCATTTTCAATCAATAGATTATATATTCGATAATCTTCTTCGTCTTTTACACTTTCATCAAAATACTGATTTAAGTCTATCTTCTTATGGGAGAATTCTACTCCATGTCTATTTGAAGTTATAAGAACTTCTAAATCTGGAATAAATATGGATTCGATCTTGTCTGGAATAGTAGAATTATGGTATATTTCCATATAGTAATCTCTAATCGTAGCTTCCTCTATAATTCTATTCATGAGTGTAGACTTACCCGTACCAATTTCTCCTTCAATATAATAGATGTTTGAAATATGTTCTAGTATTGTAGGAGTATAGTCCACAAATCCATCTGGTGTATTAGCGCTAGAAAATAAATGCCTTTTATAGAAAGATGTAATATCTTTATCTGTGTCTTTAGAAAAAATATCATCCATTAATCTTTTAGTCAGTTTATTTAGATGCTTAAAATCTACAGCGGCTTTGTTATGCTCTACTATCTCTTCATAAACAGTTTTTGCAGCTCTAAAATAAGTAAAGGCTTTTCTATAGGCAGATTTATTATTGGCTTTAGCTTTCATGATTTCATCTTTATATTCTATTAGCACTTCTTCATCTATAAACTTTCCTAAATCCACTAGTTTATCTATTAAGCCTGGATAAGTAGGATCTATTACATGAGGGAAGGTACCATCTACTATAGCTATATTTAGTGGGACAATCACTATACCATCAATGGATTCAGGATCTGATGGGCAATGATGATATTCTATATCATAACCTTCCTTTGTCATCCTTTCTCCTATATACTTCATTAAAGAAGATTTGCCTCCACCTGGCATACCTTTTAATACATATAACATATTTCTATTTGAATCTATTATATTGTCATGAAAAGAATAAAAACCTTCAGCTGTATTTCCACCTGGGAACATTCGCCTAATTTTCGCCATGTGAAAACCTCCTTAAAAGACTATATAATATAATTTATTCCTTTAGGATTATTATGTGCATAGAGATGAAAAAGAACTCCTAGATGAGTTCTTTTTCATAGAGAAAAATGAATAAGTTTAAAATTTATAATTTTATGAATTCTACATTAGGTAATGCATTCTGCAATTTTAGTCCAAGGTCAGGGCTTTTGGCATTTCCAACATTTGGTGGGGTGCCCATGACAATATGAGTAATTTGATTATCCTTTGCAAAATCGATCATAGCTTTTGTTATATCCTTTGATCTAAGTACAGTTAGATCAGCTCCCACCTTTTTCGATACTCCAAACAGGTATTCTAGAGCTTCTCCATCATCTACATTGTCTAAAAACTTCTCTTTTTCATTTACTACATGTATTACATATAATTTACCTTTTGTAGCTTCCGCTAGTTTATAACCGTTCAAAATAAGCCTTTCACAAGTTTTTTGCTGAGTCACGCATACCATTATATTAGTTTTATTCATATGAAATCCCCCTTTTAAAGAGTGACACCTACTATATTATATCATGAAAAATTAAAAAAGCATTATGCTTTAACTTTTTGACAATCCTCAATTATTGTAGTCAATAGAATAGGATAGGCAACCCTATCCTATTCCTCATCTATTAGCTGTTTTTCTCCCATCTCTACCAATCTTCTTGTCATAAGACCCCCTACAGGTCCAGCGGTAAATATATTAGTAGCTGGATTTACATTGTTATTATTCATAAAATCTTCAGATATACCTAATTCTTTAGCAATTTCCAATTTCATTTCATTTAATGCCTCAATGGCATTAGGATCCAGTGGTCCTTTTGTCATATAATCACCTCGTATAATATAGTTATCTTTTAAATATATTTGTTCCTATTTATTTTATCTAATATTATATATTTAAATACAAGGCAATTTTAGGAGACAATTTGCATAACAAACTCAATAGTTTGCAAATTATTTATTTAAAATTTATGTTTTCAAAAACAAAAAAAGCCACCAAGGTGGCTAATTCTCTATGGCGGGAGGATGTGAGAATCGAACTCACCCAAGAGGCTCCTAACCCCTCGCGCTGGTTTTGAAGACCAGAGGGCACACCAGCACCCATCTACTCCCTTGTTAACAACAAATGTTATTATACAGTATTTTTATACAAATATCAAGAAGTATTTCCTTTCCTGTCGAATACACTCAACAAATATTTCCCTAATCCGAAGTTGCCCTTTCCCTCTTGTTTCTAAAATAATAACCTACACCCCATTTGGTATGGATATACTGAGTATTACCCGAATCCTTTTCTATTTTTTCCCTAAGCCTCCTAATATGAACATCTACCGTCCTCAAGTCACCAAAATATTCATATCCCCAGACAGTCTCCAATAGCTCCTCCCTAGTGAATACCTTTCCTGGATTGGATATTAATATATAAAATAGGTCAAATTCCTTGCCCGTTAAATTTATGCTTTCTCCATTTAAAGTTAGTTTCCTACCTAATGGGTTGATGACAAAATCATCTATTTTAACGATTTGATTATCAATTTGAGGGGTTATCATATTTACCCTTCTAAGTATTGCCTTAATCCTTGCTTTTAATTCCAAAATGTTAAATGGTTTGGTTACATAGTCATCAGCACCGTATTCTAATGCCAATATTTTGGATATATCCTCTTTCTTTTCTGTTAATACTATTATTGGTACATGGGAATGTTTCCTGATAGTTTGACATAAACTTAGTCCATTACCATCAGGCAATAATATATCTAGGATTACCAATTCATAATCCCTTTTTTTGACCTTTTCTATAGCTTCTTTTATGGAGAAAGCAGCCTCCACCTGATAATCATCTTGTTCTAAGCTATATTTTAAACCCTTTACAAAAGATCTGTCTCTATTTATAACGATTATTCTTGTTTCCATAATATCACTCCAAAACAAGGGAATGCCCTATATCTCAAAAAAGAGTTCTTTTATCCCCATCTCTTTTGGTTATCTTTAATTGATCAAAATGCTCTAGGAGCCTTAAAGCAACTTTTCTATTGGTGCCTAATACGTCTCTATACTCAGCAACAGTAATAGAATCATTTTCATCTATATATGCTTTTAGTATTTTTAAAGCTTCTTCATAGGTTGATTTATGCAGATATATTTCCTCATCTAATCTAATTATATCTCCATTACTAATAAGAGAGTTTAAAACCTGATCTATTTCACCTTTTTCTCCCTTTGTTATACTGTATAATTCATCTTTTTTAGGTGGTGAAAATTTATTCTGTATATAGTTCTCAATCAATTCTTCTTTTATAGTTAATTGTACCTCATTATATTTAATTTCAAAGCCCCTTATGGAAACACTCTCCATATGCTGCTCTACATAACCTTCTTCTATTAGTAGGTCTATAAGCCGGTCTCCTACCTTTGCTTTAGCATTTTTTAAATACTTACTTCGTATTTCCTCTTTGGACATGCCACGCCTAAGGGGATATTTTTTATGGAAGGATTTTAGCTCCCCTAATATATCATCTTTCAATCGGTTAAAATATTTTACATGAATTAAGTGAAAGTCTTTAGTCAGATTAAACACTATTACTTTCCTATCCTGGACCAACTTTTCTACATCTTCCATAACCTTTTCCTCTAGCATGGCAGTAAAGGTAGAGATTTCCTTCACAGTAGGGAAGGATTGGCTTTTATCCAATATTATCTTTTCAATAATATCAATGGACTCTCCTTCCTCTTTTATCCGAAGCTCTTCTATGGCTTCTTCATCAAATCGCTTCTTCTTACTAGGATTTGGTTCCAATACCTGGCCTCCTCCTATAGTAAACATAGGGGAATAAAATCTAATGATGAACCTATCTCCTCTTTTTGCAACTATTTCCTCTTCTAATCTTAGTTGTGCGTAAGCTTCCTCTCCTGGGTTTAAAACATCCTTATCCAGTAGAATAATGCGACATAGGGCTTCTTTTGCTCCTATATATATACGGAGACGTGTCCTGTTTTCTATTGATCGTTCTATACCTTTAATCAATTTTACCTTTACATCTAACATCAATGTTTCTCTCATAGAATCTACAGGGGCTACCACATCCCCCCTGTCTATCTCATCCTTTTTAAGACCTGCAATATTAATAGCGACTCTCTGGCCGGCATAAGCTGTAGAGGTATCCTCATCGTGAACTTGTAAGGACCGAATTCTGCCAATCTTATTTCCTGGGAAAACCTGTATCTCATCTCCAGTATTGAGTTTCCCTGAAAGTAAAGTACCAGTCACTATAGTACCAAAACCAGAAATCGAAAACACCCTATCTACTGGCAATCTAGGCATGTCATCTACTTCCCTATCCTCCAACTTCAACGTTAGCTCATCAATCAATTCGATTACCTCTTCAATGCCCGTACCTTTAGTGGAAGATACAGGTATAATAGGAGCACCCTCTAAAAAGGTACCCCTTATCTCATCAGTTACATCTTCCTTAACCAATTCTAACCATTCTTCGTCAACTAAATCCGATTTGGTGATTACTACGAACCCTTTTTCTATACCAAGTAGATTTAATATGGCTAAATGTTCACTAGTTTGGGGCATTACTCCTTCATCAGCTGCTACCACTAGTAATACTATATCTATACCCATTACCCCTGCAAGCATATTCTTTATAAATTTTTCATGACCAGGCACATCTATAATGCCTGCTCTTTTCCCACTAGGTAGATCAAAATAAGTAAATCCTAACTCTATGGATATGCCTCTCTTTTGCTCTTCTTTTAGTCTATCAGTATTCCTGCCAGTCAAAGCTCTTATTAAGGTCGTCTTTCCATGGTCAATATGACCTGCTGTTCCAATTATGACATGTTTCATCTAATGCACTCCTTCTAGTTCCTTTAAAGCATAGGATATGCCATCTACTACTATATGGAACTCTTTTTCTTTTACTGTTCTTAGATCGATAAATATGGTATCTTTATATACTCTAGTAATTATAGGAATCTCATATTCTCTCAAATGCTTTTCAAACTCAGATAGGCTTGATTTATTTAACTTTAGACTTATACACTTAGTTGGAATTCTCTCCAGCGGTAAAGAACCTCCCCCTACTTCTGAATAATCATCTACTATGTTTATTATTAAGTCTTCATAATCAATAGACTCCATAAGTAGATTATATAGTATATTTGCTTTATTTTCCAATTTTTCTATATCTATGGTCAACATCTGTAGTGTAGGTATTTTTTCTACTGCATTTTTTTCATCTAAATAAAGTCTAAGAGTAGCTTCTAAAGCTGATATAGTAAATTTGTCTATCCTAAAAGCTCTGGTCAATGGGTTCCTTTTCATAGCCTCAATGTATTCTCTTTTTCCAACTATAATTCCAGCTTGAGGCCCGCCTAATAGCTTATCGCCACTAAAGGTTACTACATCTACCCCATTCTTAATGGAATCCTGTACTGTGGGCTCATATTCTAAGCCATATTTTGATAGGTCGATTAATACTCCACTACCTAAATCTTCTACCAATGGAATATCATATTTTTGTTTTAAAGTATACAATTCTTCCGATGATATAGAGGAGGTAAAACCTAATATTCTGTAATTGCTAGTGTGTACTTTTAGCAACACAGCTGTTTCTTCATTGATAGCATTCTCATAGTCCCAAAGATGGGTTTTGTTTGTAGTTCCTACGGATACCAAATTGGCACCACTTTGCTCCATTACATCGGGAATCCTAAAGGAGCCGCCAATTTCTATTAGTTCCCCTCTAGATACTATGACCTCTCTGTCTTTAGCTAGAGTACTTAATACTAACAATACTGCAGCAGCATTGTTGTTTACCACCATAGCAGCTTCTCCACCGGTTATTTCAACAACTATGTCCTCTAAATGACTATATCTAGAACCTCTAATACCTTCCTCTAAATCGTATTCTAGATTTGAATAGTTAGTTGCAATTTCAGCTACATTATCCATAATTTCCTCATGAATTAGAGAACGGCCAATATTAGTATGGATTACTACTCCAGTACCATTTATTACCCTTTTCAACTTATAAGAGTTTTTCTTATTAGCTCTTTTAATTATCAGTTTTGATAAAATCTTATTTCTCTCATTTATTCCTTTTTCATCTAGTCTTTTGTTTTTAATATCCTTCCTAATAAGATCTATTTCTTCCCTTATTGAATCTATCACCAATTTTCTTGGCATAATATCTAATAGTTGATTTATACTATCATATTCTAGTAATTCATCTACTTTTGGAATTAGTGTAAATAGATTTTTACTTTCACTCATACAGTTCCTCTCCTCACAATTTATTCGACAATTAAATAATGATCCTCTTTTTCCACCACTTCTCCAATTATTCCATAGGAGGTTGGATTGTTGACTAGACCACCAAGTAATCGATCTGCTTCTTCCTTAGGAAGAGATATTAGTAGTCCACCTGATGTTTGAGGATCGAATAGTGCATCCTCCATATCTTCAGAAATTTGATTTGCAAACTTTACCTTATCTCCAATATGTCCCCTATTAGCATAGGCACCAGCAGGTACTAAACCCATTTGTGCATATTCCAATGTATTGGCTATTAGAGGAATATTTTCATGGTGAATCTTGATAGTAACTTCACTGCCTTCCGCCATCTCTAAAGCATGCCCAAGAAGTCCAAAACCAGTAATATCCGTCACGCTATTTACCTTTACCTTATCTAATGCTTCCTTGCCAAATTTATTTAATGTAGACATGACTTTAACAGCCTCATCGTAAGAGGTCTTATCAGCAATACCTCCTTTTATTGCAGTGTTTATGATGCCTAAACCTAAAGGCTTCGTAATAACCAGTACATCCCCTGGTTTTGCATTGCTATTGGTTAACACTTTATCAGGGTGTACAAATCCCGCTACTGATAATCCATATTTTGGTTCGTCATCTTCTACCGTATGCCCCCCTACTAAAATTGCACCTGCCTCTGCTACTTTATCATGTCCACCTTTCAATATCTCTACCAATACATCTGGCTCCAAGCAATTGGGAAAACATACTATATTCATAGCTAATCTGGGTTCTCCTCCCATGGCATATACATCGCTTAGGGAGTTAGCAGCAGCTATCTGTCCAAATACATAGGGATCATCTACTACTGGTGTAAAAAAGTCCAAAGTTTGAATTAACGCTAAGTTTTCATCTATTTTATATACAGCTGCATCATCAGATGTATCTAATCCTACGATTAAATTTTCATCAAAGCTCTTTGGTAAATGGCACAAAACTTGTGCCAATACATCGGGACCGATTTTAGCAGCTCAGCCAGAGGTTTTTGTTAATTGGGTTAATCTTATATCCATTCTATTCACTCCTTCATCTTGTCCTTATCAATTCCTTTATGCTCTCGAATTTCTTTTCCCCTATACCAGATACATTTTTTATATCGTCGATTGTATTAAATGGATTCTGTTCTCGATATTCCAATATCCTTCCAGCTAATACTTCGCCTATACCTGGTAGAGATGTAAGTTCTTCTTTAGTACATGTGTTGATATTAATCTTATCACCACTACTAGACTCCATATTTGTATAATTTTCCATAGTTGTTTCTTCTTCACCTATTTTAGGTATATATATTTTTTCTTCGTCTGCTAATTTTTTAGCTAAGTTTATTTTATCCAAGTCTGCGTCTTTTTTCAATCCTCCAGCTAAATTTACTGCATCGATTACCCTAGAGTTAGAAGGCAACTCGACTAATCCTGGATTGTATACTTGGCCACTAATATGTACCATTATAATTCCATCTTCTGTTTCATTTTCTGGCTCCTCTAATTCAATAAGTAAGTCCTCAGGGTCAACTTCATCTCCAAGTTCATCTTTTGTAACTGTTGAATAGTTTTTGTTAAAAAAGCTAATAATTGATAATAAAACTATAACCATTATCAATAGTATTATAACTGTTCGTTCTTTTTTTGTAAAATAATCCATATGTTCACCCCTCAATTTAATACTCCTACTAATATTCGACTTCATTTGCAAATTTCCTCTTTTTATAAAAATCATATTAAAAAAAACTTCTATTTCTGATATACTTAATTATATAGGAAAAGGAGGGGGTTGTTTGAAAAAATTTTTTTGTTTTCTCTTACTTTTGTTATTATCTACATATAATATATCCTATGCTGAGGAATTAAACCTTTCTGGAGAAGGGGCTATACTCATAGATATGGATACGGGGCAAGTACTATATGCAAAAAACCCTCATATGAAATTGCAACCTGCTAGCACTACGAAAATTATGACTGGTATACTAGCTATAGAGAATGGAAACATGGAAGACTATGTTACCGTAGATGAAGAAGTAATACACCTTACAGATGGTAGCCATATAGCCTTGGAGCCTGAAGAGCAAGTAAAATTTGAAGATATGTTATATGCTCTCTTGATCGAATCTGCTAATGATGCGGCCTTGGCCTTAGCAAAACATATTTCTGGTAATATTGATGAGTTTGTTAAATTGATGAATGTTAAAGCTAAGGAAGTAGGTGCTTTAAACACAAACTTTGAAAATCCCAACGGTTTAACTGCTGAAAATCACCTAACAACTGCCTATGATTTGAGCCTTATGGCTAAATACGCCATGGAAAATGATACCTTCAAGCAGATAGTCAAAAACTACACTTATATTATTCCTGCAACGAATAAAAAGGCTGAAGAAAGGTACTTAAAATCTGCCAATAGACTTCTATATAGTACGATAAAAATTGATGTAGATGGAAAAATTGTACCCATTAAGTATGAAGGCATCACTGGAATAAAAACTGGATATACTGTAGCAGCTCAAAATTGTTTAGTGGCTTCAGCAGAAAGGGGAAACCAAAGGCTTATTGCAGTGGTTTTAAAGGCTAATGGCAGGGAAGTTTATACTGATATTCATAAATTATTAAATTACGGGTTTAATAATTATGAAAAAGCCAATATTGCTTTTAAAGATCAATTTGTCGATAATATTGAAGTGGTAGATGGTACAAATTCGATGGTAGCAGGGATTCTAAAGGAAAATTTATCTGCTTCTATTCTTAAAGGAAGTATGGACAGGCTAGAAAAAAAGGTTTTTATTAATGGCACAATCCAAGCACCAATAGAAGAAGGGCAAGTACTGGGTAAGGTAGAGTATTATCTTGATGGTCAGTTGCTAGGAGATGTTGATATAATCTCTACTTTAAATGTTGAAAAAACGCCAACTGTAACCCTAGCTAATAAAGTTCTCAGCAAATGGTATGTTTTATTAATTGGAATATTAGTTGTAGGTAGGATTATATCTTTTAAAAAGCAGAGACAAAGAAAAAAGCGGAGAGGTTCATTATATCGAGTTCAAAATCCACTACGATAAAACCTTGCCTTTGAAGGCAAGGTTTTATCATATTATAATATCGCTATAGCCTCTATTTCTATGTTTCCATCCTTAGGTAATCTTGACACTTCCACACAGGAACGAGCTGGTTTATGTTCGTTAAAGTATTCTTCATATACCTCATTTATAGACGAAAAATCATCCATATTTACTATGTATATATTTACCTTAACTACATTCTCTAATGTAGCGCCTGCTTCCTTTAATATTGAGTTTACATTTTCTAAACACTGTCTAGTTTCTTTTTTAATATCATTTTTAAGCAACTCCCCAGTCTCTGGGACTATTGGAAGTTGTCCTGATGTAAATATTAGACTATTGGCTTTAATCCCTTGAGAATAAGGGCCTACAGCCGATGGTGCTTTGTTAGTTGCTATTGAACTAATACTCATCTTATGTCCTCCTTTATAATTTCTAAAATATTTATATAAATATTCAATCTTGTAAAAAAATATTTATGGTATACTATCCAATACCACTTCCTCGCTATCTGCCCACAATTTTTCAAGATTGTAAAAGTCCCTATCTTCTTTATGAAATACATGCACTACAATATCCCCAAAATCCATTAACACCCACCTGCCAGTTTGATATCCCTCCTTACCCAATAGACGGTATCCTGCCTTTTCCATCTTTTCTTCAACTTCATCAGCTATAGCAGCTACTTGAGTTGTAGAGTTTCCACTGGCAATGACAAAATAATCGGCTATAGGTGTTAGGTTTCGTAAATTTAATATCTTTATATCAAATGCTTTTTTATCATAACAAGCTTTTGCGATAATAGATATTCTTCCATCAATATCCTTCACTTAATTACCTCCTGATAATTTAATTTAATCTGCTACTTTAATCATCTATATTTTCAACAGTTCTATGTTCGGTAAACATAGCATTGACTAATTTGGAGCTTTCTTCTTCATTTAGAATAAAATAGGATACTCCTCCAATATACTCTCCATCTCCCGGTAATGTAGCCATATTAACCTTATCAGAACTAAAATTTTTAGCCTTCATAGCAAATTTCATTACAACGTCAAAGGGAATATTTGTATCTACATAGTCATAGTAGGTTTTTATCATCTGAGGTATATTTACAATATTAGCTGGCCTTAAGGTCTTTTCTATGGCAGCTGCCACAAATTGTTGTTGTGCCTTTATTCTTCCTAGATCTTGATCTGCATAACCTTTCCTAAATCTTAAGAATTGAAGAGCTTCGTCCCCATATAAAACCTGTTGTCCCTGTTTTAAATCGATGTATAGGGGAGGATCTGCCACAGGATCACTATATTTCATATCCATAGGAACATACACTTCTACTCCATCTATTAAATTCACATATTCCTTAACTATTTTGTAATCTACTCTCACATAATATTCCAAATCTACCCCTAGTAAATCCTTTACAGTCTTTACCGACAATTCTGGTCCGCCATAGGCATGAGCATGGTTTATCTTTTCGTCATTCCTTCTACCGCGAATACGAGCTTTGGTATCCCTTGGTATTGAAAGTATGGATATTTCGCCGGTAGATTTATTTGCTTTACAGAGCATCATAGTATCAGTTCTAGTATTAGAGGCATTTTTTGCATCCTTTGAGTCTACCCCCATTACTAGAAAAGTAATATCTTCCTTTCCATCCATTAGTCTATCTATAAAATTCTCCTTATATACCTCTTCATCGTCTTCACCTTGAGCTTTAATAACAGTATTGTAAATAAAACCACTCCAAACCAAAGAAAATGCAATAAAAGAAATAAAGAAAGTTTTGAAAAATGTCTTTTTCACCTATACTCACTCCAAACCCTTTAGAATTATTAACTGATTTCTTGCCTTAATTGTATCTAAGTGAACTAAAAGTCCTCTTTGTACCACAAATATAATCGTCCTGTCTAGGGCATATAATAAACCATGGTCTAGATCCTCATAAGCTAATTGTCTAATCTTATCTACTCCATCGAAACTTCTGCCAGGCTCTATTATGTCTGCCATATATACTATCTTTTCCAACAAGGTCATGTTTTCACGTCCAGTTGTGTGGTAGCGAATAGCATCTAGGATATTCCTATTGGTTATGTGATATTCTTCAATAGCTATCTGCTCTCCTAGGGGACCATGAATCAGTTGTATGTTGTTTCGCATAACATTATCTAAAATTATATCAAAGTCATCAGCGGTTTTCAACAAGTTTATTTCACCCTGAATCTTTCCACAATCATGTAAAAAACCTGCCAATGCAGCTTCCTCTACTGGATATCCATATCTTTTTGCTAACTCAATGCTAGTATTCATTACACCTACAGAGTGTCTATATCTTGCTTCTCCTATATCTTCCTTTAATTTCTCATGCATCCATTTTTCTATCATAAAAACCTCCTATTAAACATACATCTTATATTTATATATGTATTGTTCTACTGCCTCTGGAACCAAATACTTAATGGATAGTCCCATATTTATCCGATGCCTGATTTGAGTAGATGAAATCTCTATCAATGGAGTATCTAGTATGTATATGGATTCTCCGTATAAGCTATTTAGTTCTCCCACCTTATCCGTTAGAACCTTCTTATTTGTATAGGGTCGTCGGGCTACGATAAACTTGCAAATACTTAGCAGTTTATCATAATCCTTCCAGGTATGGATTTCCTGTAGGGAGTCTTCTCCCAATATGAAATAATAATCTACATTATCATTTTCCTTTTTCAATTGTTTTATGGTATCAATTGTATAGGTGGTTCCCTCTCTATTCATTTCTATGGAAGAAACGATAAAATACGGATTTGCGTTAGTTGCTAGCAAAGTCATATGGTATCTACAGTCTATAGATGATATATTCTCCTCATTTTTGTGAGGGGGATTTCCAGCAGGTATAAATAGTACTTTATTAAGACCAAAGGCTGTCCTAGAGTATTCAGCCAATATTAAGTGACCATAGTGGATAGGATCAAAGGTACCTCCAATAATCCCTACTTTTTTCCTATTCAATATATCTCCTCCATCTATCCTACCTTAATAAATAAACTTCAGAAACAAAAACTTCTGAAGTTTAAACTATTATTAAGGTAATTGAATTTTTTTGTTTTCCTCAGATTCTCTGTATAAAACAAGTTTGCTCCCAATGCTTTGAACGAATTCTGCTTTTGTTTTTTCAGCTAATTCTAAAGCTACCTCTTTAGACTCTAAAAGGCTATTATTTAATACCTTTATTTTTATTAATTCTCTAGCTTCTAAGGCCTCATCTACCTGCTTAATAAAATTGTCCGTAATACCACTTTTCCCTACTTGAAATATAGGATCCATGGTATTAGCTAAGCCTTTTAAATAACTTCTTTGTTTTCCCGTTAACAATTAATACACTCCTTCTGCTTTAAACTTCTATTTCCTTTCTAGATTGTCTTCTATGAACTTCATAATCCCTATTGCCTTTTTTCCAACCAATTCTAGCTTTCTCTTTAGGCTTATAAGCCTTATTGATTACTACTTCATTTTTAGCTAGGCAATAATAGGTTGGTTGATTTTCCTTGCAATTGCCACAATCAAAACAGTCCATTTTACCTTCAAACCCTCCATTAATCAAAGAATTCAAATTCATATCCACAAATAAATACTGAATCATTTTCCTGAACACCCAATCTTTTAAGCTCTTCTACTACCCCCTTCTGTCTCATAGAATTTTGAAAGTATCTCAATGAATCCAAATCTTCAAAGTTTGTAGAACGGATAAGCCTATCAACAAAGCTGCCTTCAACAATATATTTTCCATTTTCCTTTTTCACTATTACAGTTTCCTCTTCTGGTTCTTCTAAAGTGATTTCTATTTCCTCATCAAAGGTTTCATATTCTGGTTTTATACTGGATAGAACATCCCACATGACAAATTTTAACTTGTTAACTCCTTCCATGGTTGCAGCAGAAATTGGATAAACCTTATATCCTAGCGGTTCAAATTCGATTTTTATTTTTTCCAGCCATTCATCAGCCCCGGGCAAATCCATTTTATTTGCTGCAATTATTTGTGGCTTATCAGAAAGCTTAGGATTGTATTTAATCAATTCTTCATTTATCCTATAAAAATCATCAATTGGATTTCGACCTTCTATGCCAGATGCATCTAGTACATGAACCAATACCCTGGTCCTTTCAATATGCCTCAAAAAGTCATGACCTAAACCTGCCCCTTCATGAGCACCTTCTATTAACCCTGGAATATCTGCTATTACAAAGGATTTTTCATCATCTACCCGCACTACTCCTAAATTAGGCTTTAATGTAGTAAAGTGATAATTGTCGATTTTAGGTTTAGCTGCTGATAATATTGACAGTATGGTAGATTTGCCTACATTTGGAAAACCAACAAGGCCTATATCGGCCAATAGTTTTAGTTCCAATATAACAGTTATTTCTTCTCCCTTTGTACCTGGTTCAGCAAATCTAGGAGCTTGCCTAGTAGCAGTGGCAAATTTAGCATTTCCTCTACCCCCTCTACCGCCCTGGACAATAGTATACAGTTGCCCATGCTCCCTCATATCTACTATTACTTTATCTGTGTTTGCATCCTTTACCAAAGTCCCTACAGGCACTTTTAAAACTACGTCTTGTCCTTTTTTGCCAAATTGTTTTTTAGACTTACCGTTTTCTCCATTTTCTCCTTTGTAGGAACGTTTATACCTAAAATCCATTAGGGTTCTTATACCTTCATCTGCTTCTAGTATTATGCTACCTCCATCTCCGCCGTCTCCACCAAAAGGTCCCCCTGATGGTTCATATTTTTCCCTTCTAAACGCTACTGCCCCATCGCCACCATTTCCAGCTTTTAAATTGATTTTAGCTACATCTATAAACATATTATCATCCTCTATTTCCCTTTCTATTGTCAGTAATTTAATTATATCAAGTTATCAATTAGTGTCAATAATATTAATTATTTTATTCCTACTGGGAAATTTTATACTTTTCTAGAAAATAAAAAAGCCTACCCTGTGGGTAAGCTTTAAAGTCTATGCTAATTCTTCAGCAGGATATACACTTACTTGCTTTTTGTCTCTGCCTTTTCTCTCAAATTTAACCACACCATCTACTTTAGCAAATAGTGTATCATCGCCACCTTTACCTACGTTATTCCCAGGGTGAATCTTAGTCCCCCTTTGCCTAACAAGGATATTCCCAGCTAAAACGTATTGACCGTCGCCTCTTTTTACGCCTAATCTCTTAGCCCTACTATCTCTACCGTTTCTAGAGCTACCTACTCCTTTTTTGGTAGCAAATAATTGTAAATTTAGTTTTATCATCTTCTACACCTCCCCATATTTGAGAGTAATATATCCGGGATAACTTTCCATAATAGATTTTATTCCTAATTCTAAAGTTCTAAGAACTGTTTCAGCTTTCATCCTAGTCCCCTCATCTAAATCCCTAGGCACCCTAGCATCTAAAAATCCTTTTTCCTCATCGATAAAATAATCAATTTCATCTTCCTTAATGCCACATACTTCTACTAGTGAATTTAATGTATTCTGCCCTAGTACTGAAACAGCTGCACATATTATATCTTGGCCTTTTATGTCATAACCTGAATGCCCAGATATAGTATATCTACCAATATGATTGTTATTGGTTTCGTATATTATTACCTTTATCATTTGATTAACCTACTATTTTTTCAATCTTAACTTTTGTATAAGGCTGACGATGACCTTGCTTTCTCTTGTAATTTTTCTTAGGTTTATACTTAAATACAACGATCTTCTTAGCCTTTCCTTGTTTCAATACAGTTCCTTCTACATTTGCTCCCTCAACAAAAGGTTTCCCAACTACAAGTCCATCTTCTTTTGAAACGAGAAGCACTTTTGAAAAATCTATTTTGTCACCTTCTTGTGAATCGATCTTTTCAACAAAAATTGTGTCCCCTTCTTGAACTTTATATTGTTTTCCACCTGTTTCTATTACAGCATACATTGTTATTTGCACCTCCTCTAACCAGTCTCGCCAGTGTTAGGTGACTAAGCTTTGAACCCACACTGAGCGGCTACCTACAAACAAAAATTTTAACAGATTGGCTTCAGTTTGTCAATAGTCCCTTCTAAAATTTTACCTTTGCCATGACAGTAGGGACATTTTTCTAAAAATTTTGAGCCAAGGCTATTTCTCACCTTTTGTCTGGTCATCTCCACTAATCCTAATTTGGTCATCCCAACTATATTCGTTTTATTTCTATCTAAGCTTAAACTCTTTTCTAGTTGAGACATTACCAGATCTATATCTTGTTTATTCCTCATGTCTATAAAATCAATTATGATGATTCCTCCAATATCCCTTAATCTTATCTGCCTAGATATTTCCACTGCAGCTTCTAGATTGGTCTTAACCACCGTATCCTCCAGATTTTTGCTCCCAATATATTTACCTGTATTTACATCTATAGCGGTTAAAGCCTCTGTTTCATCTATTACGATATGGCCCCCACTTTTCAAAGGTACCATTCTTTCCAAGGCTAAATTAATGTCCCTTTTTATATTTTCTTGACTATCTATCGTAAATCCAGCCTCATAAAACAGTTTTTTATCCAATCCTGGAGAAATAATATCCTTTAGATCCAATAGATTATCATATTTATTTTTATCATTTGATATAATCTTGTGAATTTTATCATTGAATGCATCTCTTACTATCTTATAGCTTAGATCCATCTCTTTATATAATAATTTTGGACAAGGCAAAAACTTTCTTTCTCTTTCCAGCTTATTGTATATGTTGACAAGTTCATTGTATTCTTCCAACAAAACATCTCCTTCTACGCCTAATGCCTTAGTCCTAATAATAAAACCAATACCATCTTTAGGAATGTTCTTGCTTATTTCATACAATCTTTTGATTTCGTCTTCCTGGCTAATTTTCCTAGATATATTTATCTTAGGGGAATAGGGGGTTAATACCATGTACCTACCAGGCAAAGTAATATGGGTGGTTACTTTAGACCCCTTATTTATACTAGCTTCTTTCAATACCTGTACTATAATTTCCTCACCTTTTTTTACAATATCATGAATACCAACCGAATTGTTTCTATATATCATATCCTTAGGTAGTGCATCCTTTACGTATAGATATGCATTTTTATCTTCTCCTATATCTACAAAAGCTGCTTCCATTCCTGGTAATACATTTACTACTCTTCCTCTATATATATTACCAACACACCTTGTATTTTTCTTTTTATCGGTATAGTATTCTACTAATCTGCCATCCTCTACAATTCCAACCCTCTCCATATCCTCTTTCGAGTCTATAAATATATAGTTCATAACATCTCTCCTATATTAGATGGGAGATTCTATTTTCCCATCCTTTTCAATAAATAGAGCTAATCGATAAATATTTACAGTATCCCAATCTATACCAAGATATAGATATTTATCCACAGCTAAAATGAAATCCCTAGGATTTAAATTACCTCTATCCCCTGCCTTCAGTAAACAGTTTATGACTACAGGCTCTTGGCTAGGGTATGCGTTGGATTTAACTACCACATTCCCTATCAAATCCTTTATATTTCGATTTCTTTCAATGGTTCTTCTGCCCTTATGTCTTATTTTTTTAATAAAAATCTCTTCTTCCTCTAACCATTTGCTAATGAGCTTTTCTAGTTCTTTATTATTTTCTAAGTTATTAGCTTCAAAGTCTATTTCATAGTAGCTCCAACTGATAAGAGATGATAAAGATTTTATTTCTTCAATGTATTTTACCTCTATAACTCTAATATCCTCTGGGAGTTCCCCATTTATACTTTCTATAAACATTTCTTCTGGTATTTTCTCCTGTAGTTCTATATCCATATACTCTCCACCGCTAGCAATACCTAAAGCCAGAGGATTTGCTATGGAAAGCCTGGGTTGAGGATTGAACCCCTCAGAGTATTTAATAGGGATGTTAGCTCTCCTAAAAGCCCTTTCAAATAAACGCATCAAATCATGATGAGATATATATTTTAAATAGTTTTTTTTCGTAAACTTTACTCTTAAATTCAATTACAAACACCACCTGAAAAGCTTTTATTAATCCCGCATCCAGTACAGCCTAACCTACAATCCCTAGTCAATTCTTGAGACTTTGCCCTTTCATATTCTCTAATCAAGTATTTTTTACTTACCCCAGAATCAATAAAATCCCAAGGTAATACCTCGTCTATTCTTCGTTCCCTCAACGCATAAAAATCTCCTTCAATTTCCGTCTCAGAAAAGGCTTCCATCCAAATATCATAATCAAACTTTTCTGACCAACCATCAAATTTACAACCTTTCTCCCAAGCCCTTATTAAGGTTTTACATAGCCTTCTATCGCCTCTAGCTAGCACAGCCTCTAAATAGCTTAGCTTTGGATCATGATAATTGAAAGTAATTTTTCTATCCTTGATACTATCCTTTAATAGATAAATCTTTCGGTTGAACTCATCTATAGAATCCTGGCTTACCCACTGAAAAGGTGTGAAAGGCTTAGGCACAAAACACGAGGCGCTTAGAGTTATTTTTAGGTTTCCCTTTCGTTCATCTTTTGGTTGGTTAAAAAACATGTCCTTGACCTTATATCCCAAATCCTTAATACCTAGTATATCATCGTCGGTTTCAGTGGGTAATCCTACCATAAAGTATAGTTTGATGGTAGACCAACCTTCGTTGAAAGCATAGGATACCGCCTTTGTTAAATCTTCTTCCGTCACCCCTTTGTTGATCACATCTCGTAGCCTTTGGCTACCAGCCTCAGGTGCAAAGGTAAGCCCAGTTTTTCTGACCTTCTCTATTTCCTTTAATATATCCAAGCTAAAGGAATCTAGCCTTAATGAAGGTAGTGATATACCAACCTTATCCTCCTCATATTCATCCATTAATTTGGATACTAATAATTGAAGCTGTGAATAATCACAGGAGCTTAAAGAGGTTAGAGATATGTTTTCATACCCTGTATTGTTTACCAGCTTATTAGCCAGTTCTAAAAGCTTGGGGATACTCTTCTCCCTGACTGGTCTATATATCATCCCTGCTTGACAAAATCTACAGCCTCGGGTACAACCTCTAAATATTTCCAAAGGAATTCTATCATGAACCGTTTCTATATATGGAACTATTAATTTTTCTGGAAAATATACCTGATCTAAATCCTTAATTATTCTCTTCTTTATGATCTTTGGTATCCCCTCTACTAAAGGAACCATTTCGTTTATGGTTCCATCTTCATTGTAGTGTATTTGATAAAAGGAAGGTACATATACCCCTTGGATTTTGCTCACTTCCCTTAGAAAATCCTGTCTACTCCCTTTTAATTCTTTAAAGATTTTATAGGCCTTTAGTACCTCTAGAGTAACCTCTTCCCCCTCACCAATTACAAAAAAATCGATTATATCTGCTATAGGTTCTGGATTATACGCACAAGGACCACCAGCTATAATAAAAGGATCTTCCATACTCCTATCCTTCGATAGAATTGGAATTTCCCCCAAATGTAGCATATTGATTATATTAGTATAACTCATCTCATATTGTAATGTAAAACCTACAAAGTCAAAGTTTTTTATAGGTTCCTTATTTTCTAAGCTAAATAGGGGTATCCCCTCCTCTACTATCTCTTGTTCCATATCTATCCACGGAGCAAATACCCTTTCACAAGCGATATCTTCTTGATTATTTAATAGATTATATAATATATGAAGCCCTAGATGAGACATACCTACCTCATATATATCTGGAAAGGCAAAGGCAAACTTAACCTTTACATCCTCTAGATTCTTTTTTATAGAGTTTTTTTCTAAACCTATATAACGAGCAGGTTTTTCTACCCTTTTTAATACTTTGTTAAATTTTTTTATATCTATCATAAATATCACCTTTCATCTGTACTGTACATATTATATTACCACTTTTCAAATAGTTTTAATAGGAAAAATTAAAACTGTCCAGGACAGTTTTAAAGTTTTCTATTAAATTTTACATATTCCAATGGGTTTACTGGCACTCCATCTAACCATATTTCAAAATGTAGATATTTGTTTCCGTCTTTATTGGTGCCAAGGGTGCCTATTTTAGCTCCTGATAATATTTCTTCTCCTTCGGATAGATATACCTTTATTAGATATCCATACACCGTTGTCATATTCTCATGTTGTATAGTCACAAAATACCCCTTGGTCTTTCTATCCTCTATCTTAGTTACCAAGCCCTTTTCAATAGCTACAGGTTCTTTCCCTTCCTTTGGTATTATATCTATTCCGTTATTAAAAGTAGTGCTACCATCTAAATGTTTCACCTGACCAAAAGGGCTATATATAGCACCTTCAATAGGAGGCATATATTTAGATTCATTTTTAATATTCAACACTTCCAAAGTCTTTTCCGATAGTTTTAACAGCCCCTTGCTATAGTCTAATATTTTTTTACCATCCTTTTTAAAGCTAAACTCATGGTTTATCCCTCTATCGATTATTTGAATAATATTTGAAGTTAGGCTGTTATTAAGTCTCTTTAAAAGTAACAAGAAAACTAATATGATCAATACATATAATATTTTATTGATCTGTCTTTTGTAGTGAAGTCTTTTACTTAAAAAAACTTTAACTCCTTTGTACCTATTAGTATATCTTTTCCTTTCCATCATCTCACCCACCTTAATCTACTATTATGATATTTATTAAAGGTAGGTTTTATTCCTTATTAATAGGAGTTAATTATCAATTTTAGCTCCTCGTCTTTTAAAGTGAAACTATCCCTTAATTCTTCTTGAATATATACTTCGTTTTGTTTAGTTATGAATAATAAGTCTATGTCTTCTAATTGTTTTGCTAGCTTAGTTCCTTCATCTATTCCTAATACAAACAGAGCTGTAGACAAAGCATCTCCGTCAATAGATTTGTCCGATATTATGCTTATGCCTGATACCTCATTTTTTGAAGGATAACCAGTTTGAGCATCTATAATATGGTGGTATCTTTCTCCTTTATACATAAAGTATCTCTCGTAGTCCCCTGAAGTGACTATGGATTTATCCTTAACATTTATTATCCCTATATAATTCCCGGTAACGCTAAAAGGATCCTGAATTCCTATTTTCCAAGGATCACCATCAGGTTTTTCACCTAAAGCATAAACATTTCCTCCCAAATCTATAATGGCTGATTCAACTCCATTTTCTACAAATATTCTTTTAACTTCATCGGCAGCATAACCCTTCACTATACCACCTAAATCTAATTTCATGCCTTTTCTTTTTAAATATACAAAGTTGTCTCCCAATAGCTCTAAATCATTATAATCCACCAAAGCCTTTTTTTCTTCTATCTGTTCCTTCGAAGGTAGAATATCCCTTTCTTTTTCATCACTACCGGTTATATTCCACAATTCTACCAAAGGACCAATGGTAGGTTCATAAGCCCCTTGGGATATTTCCGCAAAATATTTTGCCTTTTCTATTACGTAGTACACTTCCTCATGGACCTGCACTGGTTTTATCCCTGCATTTTCGTTTATTTTACTTACGTCGCTGTTCTCTATAGTCCCACTCATTCGGTCTTCAATTTCTTTTAATCTATCTATAGCCATATCAAGTATTTTCTTATCTTGTTTGTCATATATCTTTATATTTATTACCGTATCCATTAAGAATTCTGTTTGAGTAAGGGATTCGGATTTGTTATTGGTGCAACCAGTAATCAGTAATGATATTATGGTAAATAATACAAGTGTGGCAGTTCTTTTGGAGCCCATATTCAGCTTCCTCCCCCTAAGTTTATTTAGAAAAACCCTAACATAAAGTTAGGGTTTTAATATTACATAGCACTTTCTAATGCTTTTCCTACTAATTCAATCATAGTATCTCTAGTGTTTGTTGCTCCTGTAATTCCGTCTAGATCTAAATTCTCAGTGCCGTTGTTATCGATGATTTGCTTTTGAACTCCTTTTACTACGTCAAAGGAATCTAAGTAAGCATAATTATCAACAGATTTTCTATCACCAGCTTTTACTTGTACTGGCTCAGTTTCTGGTTTTCCATCGCTACCCACAACAGGCTTTTTATCATCATCAAATACTACCTTGTTGCTTTCTGTATCTTCTTCCGCTACTTCGAAATAATCTACTCCTACGATTTGTCCATCTCTTACAACAACTACTACTTCTGCTAACCAGCCGTGGCTTCCCTCATCGGCTTTTGCAGTATATTCACCGTCTTTGTAAGCTGGCTCATATACTTCCCCTTTTGAAGCCTTAGCCAATAGTTCATTTACTATATCTTTAAAACTTTCTTTAGTATGAGTTGCTCCAGTAACTGCATCGAAGTCTACTTCAGCTAAATCTTTCTTTTCGTTGAACTGTTCATTAAGGTTTTTGATTACCTCTAGCCCCTCTGGATAGTTGTAATTGCCTTCACTTTTTTCCTCTCCTGAAGTTGCAAGGATTTCAACATACTCAAGCGAAGCAATCTCTCCACCCTTTACTTCCATTTTTGCCATAGGATAATTACCATGATCGCTTACGGGCATCTTTACTAGATAATTGCCATCTTGTAAATCACCAGTAGCCACATCCTTTGATTGGTCACTTGTAGGCTCTGAATCATTTTTTCCACAGCCTGTGAAAAAAACGGCAATTAAAGCCACAATTAAGACCATAACTCCTAACCTTCTTTTCATTAGTATCCCTCCAAAAATTATAATTAGGTAAGTATGTGAAAACCCTAATACATTATATATAATTTTTAGAATAAATACAAGAATTGTTTAATATTTAACATTTTTTGTATTGTTATTATGATTTTTCCTATTCAATATTATCTTTTATTTTAATTATAGGTATATTGGCTACTAGGGCTGACATAGGCATATTGTCAGTCTCTCTTCTCATTCTAGTAAGTTTTATATCCAACCCTTCTTCGTCTATCTCTGCATATTCTTTAATAACTCGAATAATGTCCCCTTCTATCATTTCCAAAAATTTAGGAGACAAATCAGATCTGTCATGGACTAATACTAGTTTTAATCTTTCCTTAGCTAGATCCTTGCTACGTTGATTGTTTTTACCAAACATTTTAAAAAAATCCAAGGTTATTCCCCCTTTACTTACTAAATAGTAGTTTAATTAACTTGCTAAATTTTCCTTCATCATCTTCTAAATTAAGTAGGTCAACTTCTTCTCCTGTTATCCGTCTGCAAATATTTTTAAAAGCTTTTGCTGATAATGGAGTATCTTCAACTACTACAGGTTCCCCTTTGTTAGTAGAAATAACAATAGCTTCATCATCGGGAACTACTCCTAATAGATCTATAGCTAGGATATCCACAATATCATCTACATTCATCATATCTCCTCTTTTTACCATGTCTTGCCTTATCCTGTTAATTATCAACTTGGGATTATTTATCCCTTTTGCTTCTAATAACCCAATAACCCTATCTGCATCCCTCACAGCAGCAATCTCTGGCGTAGTTACTATATATGCTTCATCGGCGCCTGCAACTGAATTTTGAAAACCTTGCTCAATTCCCGCTGGGGAATCGATAATAATATAATCAAATTCTTCCTTTAGCTCATTTACTAATTCTAACATTTGTTCTGGATTTATGGCAGTTTTATCTTTTGTCTGAGCCGCTGGCAATAAAAATAATCCATCATATCTTTTATCCCTTATAAGTCCTTGTTTTAACCTGCAGGTTTTCTCTATTACATCTACTATATCATATACTATTCTATTTTCTAGTCCCATTACCACATCGAGATTCCTAAGACCAATATCAGTATCTACCACTACAACTTTATTTCCCAATATGGCTAAACCAGTGCCTATATTAGCTGTTGTAGTAGTCTTTCCTACTCCACCTTTGCCTGATGTTATTACAATAGCTTTTCCCATGTTTATGTTCCTCCTCTTCTTATTTGTTCGGTAAATATGGTTCTATATAGACTTCCCCATCCTTGACCTTTGCAACTTCTGGTATACCTAAAGTTGCTATATCTTCATCTGGCTTTCTACCAATTATATCGGCAATTCTTAATTGAGTTGGTTGGAGATCATAGGCAGCGACTATTGCGTCTTTGTTACCATCTGTTCCAGCATGTGCTACTCCCCTAAATATCCCCAATATAACAATGTTTCCTTTAGCTTTGATTAAAGCACCTGGATTTACATCTCCTATAACTACCACATTGCCATCATACTCTATGACTTGGCCTGATCTAATAGTTGAATGAATAAACTTTGTCATCCCCTCATCTATACCTGTATAATACTCCGGTTCCCCTAAATAAGGCGGTAATCCACTTTTATTTATATGTATATCATATTTGTATTTTAACAAAAATACCAATTCAAGGATTTGATTTTGCTTTAAATATTCAGCCTTTATCCCTAAAAAATTTGCATCTTTATAAAAATCAATACTGTCTTCTAACTTCTGTTCTAATTCGTCTAGCACATCTTGAAATTCTCCATCTTTAATATATATGTATATTCCTTCCTTAATTCCTTTAAAATTCACTAAACCTTCTTTCACTTAAGCTACCTCCATTATCCCTTATATATATTCGCCAAATATTTTCAAAATCCTTCTTATTTGAAAAATTGAATTGGAAGGTATCTACCTTGCCAATTCAATTTCAAAGGGCAATGCTCCCTTTTTATCTACACTATTAAAACCAAGATACTCGGCTATAATTTCCCTAGCAATTGGGCCTGCATATCCACCGCTACCGCCTTGGAACAACACTACAGCTACGGCTATTTCTGGATCCTCATAAGGTGCAAAGGCAACAAACCAAGCATAATCATCATAGGTATCCCCAGTAGCTGGATTTATCCCACTTTTTTGAGCTGTACCAGTTTTCGAAGCTACAGTAACAGGAAAACCGTTGAACAAACTTCTAGCGGTTCCCTCTGTAGATACTTTTTTCATTCCTAGTTTTACATGTTCTAAGTTTTCGTAATCGTTTAGCTGTATTCTTTCTGGGTTTACTTCTGTTTCCTTAATCACTTTAGAATTGTCGAAATTTTTAATATTGTCTATAGTTGTAACCTTATGTCTATATCCACCATTTGCAATAGTGGCAATAAAATTTGCCATTTGAATTGGAGTGTAGGCATTTTGACCTTGGCCTATGGTTATATTTAATGTATCGGTAATATTCCATCCTGCCTGATTAATATAGTCAAACTTAATTTTATCTGCCAATCCACTCCTATCTCCTGGAAGTACTTTCTCTGGATAAAAACCCATTTGATCCAATCTTCTAATTACCTCATTTCTAGACAATGGTTCTGGCTCTTCTATCCAGCTTAATATCTCATCAATTATTTCGGCTATCTCCTCATCTTTGAACTCCACATCTTCTTTGATATAAAGCCTAATATTATTGTTAAGATATCTTTTCAATAGTGACTTTGTAATCATAATTTTTCTTTGAGGATCTGGCACCCCTCCAGCTACCTCATTAGGAATATCTATTTCTATTCCAGTTTTATCATTTAATCCTAATTGTTTGGATATATTCACAATATCTTCAATATCTACCCTTATACCTAAGGATTCTCCAGTTTTTTGGTTTTTACCTAAGGCTAGGGAATAGAAATAATAATTACATGAATCTCTAAGAGCATCGTATACATTTTCATATCCGTGGGTACCTCCATGAGAATTCCAAAGCCAACAACCAAAGGTCTTAACTCCTATGTCTACACGTCCCATGTCCCTAATAGTCTTTGTTGGACTAAAACCCTTTTCCAATGCAGCTAAGGCTGTGACCATTTTAAAAGTAGAACCTGGCTGAACTGCCGTTTGTATTGCAATATTGTATAATGGCCTTGGAGCCAATAGATCCTCTTCATTTTCTGGAAACAAACTTACCCAATCAGAGCTGGATATGCCTGTAGAGAACAGGTTAGGATCATATGCGGGATAGTTGGCTAATGCCAACAATTCTCCAGTTTTAACATCTATAGCTACTACTGAACCAGAAGTTGCATTTACATAGGGTCTTCCTTTCTTCCTATTAATTCCGAATTTATAATTCCCCCATTTGCTTTCAAAAGTACCACCTTTTTGAATCTCTTCTAAGGCGTGTTTTAAGGAATCCTCTGCTACTTGTTGTAACTTTGAGTCTATTGTTAAATATATATTGTTACCTGGCATAGCTTGTTCCTCGTCGATTACATTGGTGGTATTGCCGTACACATCTACTTCTACCCTTTTTACTCCAGATTTACCTCTGAGTTCTGATTCAAATTTCTCTTCTATTCCAGTTTTCCCTATAATATCATTAGGAGAGTATTTATTTTCATTGACATACTTTTCAATTTCTGAAGGTTGAGATATCTTCCCAAGGTATCCTAATAGATGGGCAGCTAGTTCACCTTGGGGATAGTATCTTACCGGTTCTATAGAAACCTGTATACCAGGCATCTCCATCAAACCTTCTTCAATCTTAGCAACGGTAGAATCCTTTATTCCATAAGCAATATTAATAGGCTGATAGGCTCTTTGCCCCTGTTTATCCAATTGATCATATAGGGACATAATGGTCCTAGATTCGTATTTGCTTAAATCCTTTTCTATTTCAAAGTGATCTCTTAAATGGAAAAAAGTCTTCTCGGCAGTTTTATCCCTAGGAAGCTTATACTTGTCAAACCAATCTTTTTTATTTAATAATGATACATATTCCCATTTAGATATGGATATTTTAGGATTAATACCCTTCTCTAATATTATTTCCTGGGCTATACCCTTTATCTGATCATCTGTAATAAAATCCTTTAATAAGTCTTCCTTTTTAGCAAAAGCAATTAAAGTATCTAGAGGATTTTCCTGAGAAGAAAGTTGCTTGTCCTTATGGGTATATAATACTGTATTCGTTTCTTCATTTACCTCTATAGTTACAGGCGAATTCAAACCCTTTTGTTCGATTTGTTCTATCAACAATTTGCCTGGTATTATCTTAGTAATATCACCTTTTTCATCCTCTTCATCTACTACTTTTTCTAGCAAGTTATTAATAGAAGTAGACATTACAATATTGATAAAATCATCTTTTGCAACTGTCTGAAAGGTAACACCATCAAACTCCTTCATTAAATCCCTTTTTTGTTGCAGATATTCCTCGTCAAAAGCTAGGGAATATCCCTCTAATATTAGGCCTTGATTTAAATTTTTTTCCTTTATAATATTGAATACTAACTCCCTTGAAATCGGGTGATCTATTATCTTTCTAATAATATTCTTATCGCCATTTATAAGACTTATTATGGCTTGTTTAGGTGTTGCCTCAATACTAATATTATGTTGGCCTTTCCATAGATCAATGTCCTTACTTTCATCAAAACTTACTTTTAAGCCTTCAGCAGTTAATTCTGCTAAAATCGGGACATCTATTCCTTTTCCTTCAAGAGCATTTATTGCTTTGTTTATAGTTATAAATTGAAAGTGTTCTTCGTACGTAGGATGTATATAATAGGTATCTAGTATCTGGGGCAATAGATTATTTTCAACTATGATATCAATAACCTTATCCTCTGGAGTCATATTTTCAGAGCCGTATACGTCTTCACTGTTAAATTTAAATATGTTAAATTCTATTGGAAAATCGTCTACATAATCCACCCCATCTTCTTCTAGCAGTCTAGCTAATGTCAATAGCGTATTGTTGGTATTTTTCTTATCCTTAGTTTTTATCTCATCCTTTAACAGTTGTACAGTAAAACTAGGCTTATTTCCTGCCAACAACCTTCCATACCTATCTCTTATCTCCCCCCTGGGGGCGGTAATATATATTTCCTTAAGTCTCTTATTGTCTGAAATATCCCTATAGTAATCTCCCTGAACAATTGTCAAGGTAGCTAATCTAAAGGATAGGGTTAACAACATCACTGTTAGTGTTAGTATCAGTATATTATATCTATTTTTTAATTTTTCTAGTAATTTCAAATTAGCTCACCTCTATCTCCTTCCAAACCTTATTGAAGGAACGATGAATACCTTAGAAAACCATTTGTAAATCAATATGGATATTAAACTGTTGCATAGAGTTTCTAGTATTACTACATCTTTAAAGAATATCGAAAAATTAAGACCGTAGCCTAAAAAATACATAAAAATATAGTAAAGTAAATGATAAGCTATTGTAGTTCCTGCCGTCATAATAAAGGGTATCAACAGATTGTCTTTAGACAGCTTATCCTCAGCCATTCCCACAAAGTATCCAACGAAAAAATAAATAAATCCATTTACTCCTATTACAGGGCTAAATATAATATCCTGTAATAGACCTACAAGTAAACCTACTATGCCACCAGTCCTTCTACCCCTTAATAGTGCTATTACCACTATGATAATAAGACCTGTGTTTGGAACTATTCCGAATATACTTATATGGGAGAATATGGTGCTTTGCAATATGAAGTTGACTACAATAATTAACGCCATAATAAAAAAGTCCAATTCCAATCCCCCAATCCTCTAATCCGATATTATGAAAACCTTATACAGCTTTTTAAAATCTACTGATGGCTCAATGTATATGTTTTTCATCAAATCCTCATCTTTTTTTACTACATCCTTTATTTCTCCTATATATAAATCCTTAACAAATATACCACCTAGCCCAGATGTAAAAAGCTTGTCTCCTTTCATAACATCAGCCTTAGTATCAAATAAATACCCGCTTAATTTACCATCAACACTACCTGAAATTACGCCACCATCCTGTGTCCTAATGACCTTAAATGAAATTTTGCTATTTTCATCTATTATCGATATAACCTTAGCCCAATTGTCTCCAACTTCTATTACCCTTCCTACTATTCCTTCTTGTACTATATTTCCATCGGTTTCAACAGCCTGAATAACGGTGTCACCTTTTTTAATGCCATCCTTTAAACCTTTATCTATCATAAATCTATCAAACCAATTACCTGGCTCCTTGCCAATGATCTGTGCTGATATTAATTTATATCTGGTATTTTTCATAAGTTCTGCTTCATTTTTTAGATATTCAGACTTGCCAATCAAGTCCTCGTAGCTTCTATTTTGTTCCTCCAGTTCGACAATTTTTATCTTCAATTCCTCGTTTTCTTCTTTTAAATTTCCTATATTTTTAATGGACATAAAAAAGTCCGAAGTTTTTTTCCCAATATTATAAAAAAATTTTTCTACAGGGGCAAATATATTTCCAAAAACCTTTTCTATTTTTGTCAAAGACATTCTTTCCGTACTAGTTATACCGATAATAATAATCAGAATGATAGCAACTATAGTTACTATCATTCTGTTTTTATATTTTCTTAGAAAAAACATAGTATCACCTATTAACCCATTCTCTTACTATTGGATAAAGTTTTTTTCAATACCTCTATACTTTCTAATGCTCTCCCAGTACCTATAGCAACACAATCCAGTGGATTTTCTGCTATATGGACTGGCATACCCGTTTCGCCTTTTATCAACAGATCTATTCCATCAAGAAGTGCTCCTCCACCAGTTAACATTATACCTTGTTCCATAATATCTGCTGCTAATTCAGGGGGAGTTTTTTCTAATGTAGATTTAATAGCATCTAAGATATTGTAAATTGGTTCCCTCATGGCTTCATATATCTCTTTCGATGTTATCTCTATGGTCTTAGGTAATCCCGATATTAAATCTCTACCTCTAATGTGCATCTTGGATTCTTTTGTTTTTACATTAGCAGAACCGATGGTTATTTTAATATCTTCTGCAGTACGCTCACCAATCATTAAACTATATTCTCTTTTAATATAGCTTACTATTGCTTCATCTAATTCATCTCCACCTATCCTAATGGATTTGCTAGTAACTATTCCACCTAAAGATATAACAGCTACCTCTGTTGTGCCACCTCCTATATCTACTATAAGGCTACCAGTTGCTTCATGTACAGGTAGGCCTGCGCCAATAGCAGCAGCCATAGGCTCTTCTATCAAATAAGCATCCCTTGCTCCAGCATGTATAGCAGCTTCTTCTACTGCTCTCTTTTCCACTTCTGTAACACCACTAGGGACACATACTACAACTCTAGGTTGGAATAATGAACGCCTCTGAGTAGCTCGTTTTATAAAATACTTAAGCATACTTTGTGTTATATCAAAATCGGCAATAACCCCGTCCCTTAAAGGTCTAATAGCAACGATGTTGCCAGGGGTTCTACCTATCATTTTTTTCGCTTCTTCACCAACAGCTAATACCTGCCTAGTATTGGTTTGGATTGCAACTACAGATGGTTCCCTTATTACTATATCTTTTCCTTTAATATAAACTAATGTATTAGCTGTACCAAGATCAATGCCCATATCCTTTGTAAATGCACTAAATATTCCCATATCATTTGCTCCTCTCTTTCTATAAACTAGATAATATTTCTTTGTTTAAAACTTATATACTTATTATCACCAATAATAATATGATCTAAAACTTTGATCCCAATTATGTTTCCTGCATCTATAAGTCTGTGAGTAATATTTATATCTTCTGTGCTTGGTGTTGGATCACCACTAGGGTGATTATGTACTAAGATAACCGAATTGGCATTACGCTTTATAGCTATATTAAATACTTCCCGAGGGTGTACTATAGAGGCGTTTAAGTTGCCTACGGAAATATTCTCCACGCTAATTATCTGATTCTTAGTATCTAAAATTGCTATTTTAAAATACTCCTTTTTTAAATATCTCATTTCCTCCATCAATAGCTGGACAATTACCATAGGCGAATCAACTTTTATCTTATCTTCTCCTCCATAACTAGATATCCTTTTTCCTAACTCAATAGCTGCTATTATTTGAGCTGCTTTGCAATTGCCAATTCCTCTTATGCCAGTCAATTCTTCCACAGTAGCATGGGATAGATAACTTATTCCACTTCTATCCATGCTGAGAATTCTATTAGCTAAGTCAATTGCAGTATCATCCCCATAGCCTGTTCTAATGATTATGGCAATCAGTTCCGCATTGGATAAGGATTTAACCCCGTACTTGTATAATTTTTCTCTGGGCCTTTCATTTAAAGGAAGATCCTTTATAGTATAACTTTTGTTTATATTTAGATCTTTTTCCATAATATATCACCGCACTTTATTATAATAAGCTTATGTCAAAATGCTTCTCTAATAAAATGTCTAATTTATATATAGGTAAACCTACGATGTTGAAGTAACATCCTTTAATCCTTTCTACCAATATTCCTCCTAATCCTTGTATACCATAAGCTCCAGCTTTGTCAATATATTCCTTTGTTTTTATATAATTTAATATCTTATCATTACTAAGTTTTCTAAATTTTACTATGGTCTTTTCATAATCTATGATCTTAATATTGGTATTCAACTTTATTATGCTAATACCCGTCACCACTACATGCTGCCTGCCACTTAAAAGTTTGAGCATATCTATGGCTTCCTCCTCATCCTTTGGCTTCCCGAGGATTTGTCCATCACATGCTACGATAGTATCAGCACCTATGATTATTTCTCCATTGCTAAACCTATCTGTTAATTGATTGGCTTTCTCAAAAGCTAATCCCATGGCAATTTGCTCCACTGTTTCATGTGAATGTATTCTCTCATGGATATCCGCTTTTGCTATAATAGGTTCTATATTAAATTTCCTTAAAAGTTCTCTTCTCCTAGGAGAAGAGGATGCAAGTACTATGGTATTCATTGTATCACCTTATAGTTCAGAAAAATATAGTTTTAAAGGTTTTTTTTAAATTCTTTGTAATAAATATAGAAGTTAACCCCACAAAATATCCTGTAAAAAGGCTAGTCAATAGGAGTATAGGTAAATAGGAGAAGATTCTTATGTTGTTCATCATAATGCTTGCAACGGATACTTGGGCGAAATTATGTGCTATAGCTCCAAATATGCTAACTCCTATGAGACTAAACACCTTTGAAAAATTCTTATATACTACGTACATAGTTAAACAACTTAAAAGGGAACCGGACAAACTATAAAAAAGACTTGAGACACTACCTACAGCTAAGGTGAATATTATAGATTTAAGGATTCCTACTGTTAAGGCTTCTTTAAATCCAAATAGCACTAGGGTAATTAATATAACCATATTTGACAGCCCTAATTTTGCTCCAGGAGCTACAAAGGGTACCGGCATCATAGATTCAATAATACTCAAGGCCAGCCCAATAGAAACTAATAATGATAAGAAAATTAACTTTTTTAAACCTTTCATAACCTTATTCCACCTTTAATGGCTTATATAGTCTACATCCCTTTCATCATCTAAACCTTTAATTTCAATTACCAACCTGTTTGGTAAGCATACAATAATTTCTCCTGTTTTAGATATATAGCCTTGTTTCACATCTAACTGATCAGGACAATCAGCTTCTATTACCCTTACCTTTTCGTCACCAATTTCTATTAAATTATAGCCAAATTCCGTTTCAATGGGAATAGTTTTTCCAACCATATTTTTATCGAAAATTATTTTTTTTACCTCTTGCCCATCTACTTGAACACTTACATATTTCTGTCTATAATTTAAAGCAGATTTGTTTACATATACTAATGATAATAAACTAATGATTATAATAAAGATTATTAGATATTTATCCCCTTTTGTCAACATGTTCACCCTTTAATTTTAGGTATTAAATTTGTGTATATCATAACTAGTTTATCATTTATACTTTTCATTTACAAGTTAGAATTATATTCCAATAGGAGCATGAATTTGACCTACATATCTCACAAAACACAATGTTTTAAACTCAATAACATCATAAATAATTGTGAAGTCAACTTACTCTATATATTATAAATTAATTACATTAAAAATAAAAGAGCCTAAAAAATATAGGCTCTAAATTATTGATTTACCACCTTTTTTAGCTCTAAGCTAGACCAAATAGCCTTAGTAGGACATTTTTCTGCACAAATTCCACAGTTAATACATTTGTCGTAGTCAATTTTAGCTAAATTATTTTCAAATATAAAGGCTTCTTCAGGACAATTCTTAACACAAATTCTACAACCGATGCATCCAATGTTACATTTGCTTCTAACCATTTTTCCAGGTTCATTGCTTTTACATTTTACGATTACCTCTTGTTCATATGGCACCAATTCTATAATTCCTTTTGGACACACTCCGATACATTTTTTACAAGATGTACATTTATCTTTATCTATGACGGCAATTCCATCAATAATTCGTATTGCATCAAATTCACAAACATCTTTGCAAGTACCACAGCCTAAACAACCGTAGGAACAAGATTTACTTCCACCGGCCAGTATGTTCTGCGCCCTACAATCCATAATTCCATCATATACATATTTTTGTTTAGCTTTATCACAGTCCCCTTGGCAAAGAACTGTAGCTACATATCTAGTACTCTCTGCGGCATTTACCCCCATAATATCAGCTACTACTTCTGCTACTGGGGCACCACCAACACTACATGCGTCTATTGGTGCTTCTCCTGCAACAATAGCTGATGCTAGTCCATCACAACCTGGAAAACCACAACCACCACAGTTAGCACCTGGTAAAGCTTTTCTAACATCGTCTACTCTTGGATCCGTTTCTATAGAAAACGCCTTAGAAGCTAAGGATAAACTTACTCCAAATAATAGCCCTAATCCTCCTAATACGGTTATTGGATATATTATGCTCATCTTTCCACCTCCTACACAAGTCCATTAAATCCTAAAAAGGCAATGGACATAAGACCTGCTGTTATCAACGCAATAGGAAAACCCTGCAAAGCTTCTGGAACATCGATAAATTCTAGTTGCTCCCTTATTCCAGATATCAACACTAAGGCTATACCAAAGCCAATGGATGCCCCTATAGCGTTAAATATGGTTTCAACTAGGGTGTAACCTTCTTGTATGTTTAATATAGCTACTCCAAGAACCACGCAGTTGGTAGTAATCAAGGGAAGGTACACTCCCAATGCACTATATAAAGTTGGGCTGGTTTTTTTCATTACCATTTCAACAAACTGAACCAACGCTGCAATGACTAGAATAAATACTATGGTTTGAAGATATTCTAAACCAAATTTAACTAAAATAGCTTTTTGAATACCATAAGTTATTATAGATGATAAAGTAACTACAAAAGTTACTGCGATGCTCATCCCCGTTGCCGTTTCCGTTTTATTGGATACACCTAAAAAAGGACATATACCTAAAAAACGAGCTAATACGAAGTTGTTGACAAATATGGTACTAATCAATATTGTAAATACGTTCATTTCCTTCCCTCCCTTTAATTAGATTCCGTAGTAGCTTTTTTATTCCTTATACTATTAAAGATAGCTATCAATATTCCTAACAAAATAAAGGCTCCCGGGGGCATGATGAAGATCAATGCTGGTTCGAAGGAAGGACCAAATAGCTGTTTCCCAAATATACTTCCAGCACCAATAATTTCTCTTAAGCTACCTAGTATTAATAAAGCTAGGGCGTATCCAAGACCCATACCTAAACCGTCAACTACTGAAGCCAACACGCCATTTTTAGATGCAAAGGCCTCTGCTCTTGCTAATATGATACAGTTAACTACTATTAATGGAATAAATATACCTAGAGCATTGTATAGTTCTTGAGTATATGCCTTCATAAACATCTCAACAATAGTAACGAAAGTTGCTATAACCACTACAAAAGCTGGTATACGAATTTTATCTGGAATCACCTTTCTAAGAAGAGATATTACCAAATTTGAACCAACTAATACTCCGGTAACTGCCAATCCCATAGCTAAGCCATTAATAGCTGAAGACGTTACTGCTAAAACCGAACACATACCTATTAGTTGTACAAATATTGGATTTTCTTTTATCAATCCATTGTAAAACACTTTGGATAACTTCACTATCTACACCTCCATCGATTATCTAGTCAGCTAGTTTAGAATTATATATTTCACGAGCAGCATTCACTCCATCTAATACTGCATTGGTAGTCATAGTGGCGCTAGTTAAAGCTTGAACTTCATTGTCTCCCTCAGGTTTTTTAGCTGAAACCAACTCTTGGTCAACAGATTTATCCTTAAAGGAGTCGGAGAAATATGTCTTAGTAGCATTTTCGCCAAGGCCAGGAGTTTCCGAATGATTCAATATTTTAATTCCTGTAATCTTTCCTTCTACCGATATACCCGTCATAATCTCAATATCTCCACCATAGCCCTTTGCGATATTTTTAATGGTGTAACCTACCAAATCGCCACCATTATATGCTTCAAAGATTTCAAGGACATTGGGATTTTCATCCTTTATAGCTTTTGCTTTTCCTTCATCTAAAGGTTTAAAGTCATCTCCCTGAGGTAGTATTTCCACCTTTGCTTTCTCGTCTGCTATTCTATCAGCTTCTGCTATTCTTGGTGCAGTAATATTGTTTGAAACTGCTAAAACTGAAGCTGAAACAGCCGTTATAATAAATAATATTAAACCTAATTTCAATGTTTCGCTCATTTACTTCACCTCCCCAAATACTTTAGGGCTTGTAAACTTTTCAATTATTGGAGTTGCTACATTCATAAGAAGTATTGAATAAGATACTCCTTCTGGATATCCACCCTTTACACGGATAATGGCAGTAAGTATTCCTGCACCAATTGCAAATATAACCCTCCCCATAGGAGTTACTGGCGATGAAGCATAATCTGTAGCCATATAGAAAGCTCCAAGAATTAATCCACCACCTAACATATGATAAGGTAGAAACTCTGTTTCAACTCCTAACAATACTAACATTATAAAGGTTGTCCCAATATAAAACACTGGTATCTTCCAGTCAATGACTTGCCTTATTATTAAGTATGCAGCCCCTATCAATAGCAATAGTGCAGAGGTTTCTCCTATGGCACCAGGAATATTCCCGATGAACATATCCATTAGTGTAGGCAGTTCTGCACCTGCCGCTTGAGAAGCAGAAGTTGCAGCTTCCACAGTTGCAGAAGCAGCTCCATCAGCTGCCATACCATACTTCATTATAGCTAAAGGCGTAGCCGATGCTACTACATCTGGTCTTGTCCCTGTGAAGGTTGACATATGGGCAGGCCAAGATGTCAGAAGCATTGCCCTAGCTGCTAGAGCTGGGTTCATGAAGTTTGAGCCTAAGCCCCCGAAAAATTGCTTTACTATGATAATCGCAAATGCTGAGCCTATTACTGGCAACCACCAAGGTGCGCTTGCAGGCAAATTGAATGCAATTAATATCCCCGTTATAACTGCTGATAAATCCTTTATTGTTACCTTCTTTTTAAAGGCTTTTTGAATAATTCCCTCAAATAAAACCGATGATGCAACGGAGATTAAGATTAACTTCAATGCATCTATTCCAAAGAAGTATACACTGCCTATCATGGCAGGAACAAGTGCAATTATTACATCTAACATAATCCTCTGTACAGATTCATTAGATCTTATATGAGGAGATGAAGAAACTAATAACTTGTTTTCTAAAGCTACCTCCTCAGCTTTAGATGTATTTATTACTTTACTATCCATTTCTTATCCTCCTATCTAGTTAGCTTTTTTTCTTTTTGCAACTATTTCTCGTTTTGCTACCCGAATAGACTCAACTAATGGTCTTTTTGCTGGACATATATATGAACATGATCCACATTCAACACAATCTAGAGCATGGAATTCCTCTGCTTTATCAAATCTTCCTTTTAATGAATAATTGCTCAAATACAATGGCTGTAAATTTACTGGACATACCTCAATACATTTTCCACATTTTATGCAAGGAGACATCTCTACAGGTTTTGCTTCTTCCTCCGTCAATATCAATATACTCCCAGATCCTTTTATAACTGGTACATCTATTGAAAATTGACTTATTCCCATCATAGGTCCTCCCATGATTATCTTCCCTGGAGCTCCTTCATTAAATCCACCACATTGTTCTATTACATCCTTAAAACTAGTTCCTATTTTTACAATTAGATTCTTAGGCTCCTTAATCCCATTTCCCGTAACGGTTACTGCCCTTTCATATAAAGGTTTTCCTGCCTCTAATGCTTCTGCAATGGCCTTAGTAGTTGATATATTGCAAACTACAGCCCCTACATCCATGGGAAGTCCACCAGAAGGTACCTGACGATTTAGAGTAGCATCTATTAACCTTTTTTCATCTCCTTGAGGATACTTAACTTTCAAAGAGGTTACATTAATGCTTCCTTGTTCTTTGCTAGCAGCTTTTAAAGCTTCTATTGCATCAGGTTTATTCTCTTCTATAGCAATAATGCCTCTTTCTACTTCCATAGCTTTCATAATTGCTTTTAATCCAAATACTACCTTTTCAGGTTCCTCCACCATAATTCTATGATCTGCAGTTATATAGGGTTCACACTCAGCACCATTTATTATAATGGTATCGATCTTCTTTCCTGACGGCGGTGATAATTTCACATGAGTTGGGAAACCTGCTCCACCCATACCCGTTATACCTGCTTCTCTTATTATGTCAATAACTTGCCTAGAAGACAATTCCTCCAAACTATTTGGAGCTTTTACCGATTCATGTAATTCATTTTTTCCATCTGACTCTACAACAACACAATTTACTGTAAGACCGGTAGGTATAGCCATAGGCGTAATACTTTTTACAATACCAGATACAGATGAATGAACTGGTGCTGAAACAAAAGCATTTGATTGGCCAATTTTTTGGCCTACTTTTACTTCATCTCCTACTTTTACTAGCGCTTCACATGGAGCACCAGTATGTTGATGTAATGGAATAGTTACAACGGTAGGATCTTTGGCTCTTTCTAATGGCAACTTTTCTGTAAGTTCCTTATGGCCTGGCACGCTAACCCCACCTTTAAAAGTAAAACTTTTCAAGTTCATCCTTTCCACCTCGTTTTCTCTATTCTTTAGTTAATAATAAATAAAGGCATTTTTGCCCTCAAAATCCTATACTTTATAATACCTCCCTACATTATAAACAAGCCCAAAGGGGCTTATATTACGTATTCTTATTGTTTATTATAACATTCTTTTGGGTATATGTATACCCCATAGACGTATTGAGATTTTTTTAACGATATCATTATCCAAGGTCAATTGTTGGATAGAAATAGCCTATACACTAATTTACATAAGGAAATATTCTGGTCATATTTTATTATATTTTTGTATTATCTGGTAATTTACACGCTAGATTGTTAAATATCAAACGCTATAAGCTTTTTCAAATATTCATGCTCAATTGTATTGGGTCTTCAGGGTATATTAAATTTGAAAGAGTAAGCCCTATAAGCCTAACTTTATTGTTTATATTAAATTTATTCAACAGTATATACTTGGCCGTTGCAAATATTATATCTTCATCTCTCGTGGGAATATTTAATGTCATACTTCTCGTTTCTATGGAAAAATCGCTATATTTAATTTTTACGCAAATGGTCCTAGCTAAATATCCCTTTTTCATAAGTTCATTAGATAAATTAGCAGAGTAATCCTTTAAAGTATAAATCAATACATCTAGATCATGAACATCCTCTAAAAATGTTTCCTCTTCTCCTATAGATTTGCTTAAACTATGGGGTTCCACTGGTCTATCATCTATCCCATAGGAAAATTCATACAACTCTTTCCCTCGTTTTCCAAATAGGGATATTAGTACATCTACATCATAATTCTGTACATCCCCTATATAATATACCCCTAGTTTATTTAACTCTCTCTCCATTTTAGGCCCTACTCCCCAAAGTTTAGTAACGGGTAATGGACTTAAAAATGATAATATTTTGTCTTTCTCTATAATATACAAACCATCAGGCTTATTTACTTCTGAAGCTAGTTTTGCTAAAAATTTATTTATGGATATACCTACAGAAGCTGTTAACCTAAATTCATCTCTAATATCTTTCTTTATATCTTTAGCAACCTTTAAGCTATCCTTGCCAGTTACATCTAAAAAAGCCTCATCTATAGAAATAGGTTCATAAATATTCGAATATCTTTTAAATATACTGTGGATTCCCTTGGAGACTTCTTCGTATTTTCTCATGTTTACTGGTAAATATATACCATCTGGACATAGTTTCCTTGCAGTCTTTATAGGCATAGCTGAATGAATTCCATATCTTCTTGCCTCGTAAGATGCAGTAGATACTACTCCCCTGGTACTTGTTCCACCAATTATTACCGGTTTACCAATTAGGTTAGGATTATCCCTTTGCTCTACCTGGGCATAAAAAGCATCCATATCCACATGGATAATATGTCTATCCTTCATTTGTATCATCCTTACCAAAGTTTGTTAAGTATATTTTACCATAAACTTAAAAAACTCAAAATAATCATATACATAACGTATATGATTATTGGCAGGAAATTGATTCAAATTTATACTAATGACTTACTTTATACGCTATTTTTTTATTTTGGCCGGTTACAACTTTTACATATCCTGATAACATTCTATTGACTTCATTATTCCCTGTATCTACTAGCAAAGGTTTCCCATTTAACTGTAATAATTTATTTTCATATGCAATAACAATAATGTTTTCTTTTCCAACTTTTCTGATAACCTTATGGCTTAATTGTTGGTTTCCTCTCCCAAATATATATCCTTGTCCACCAATGACAGTAACAACAATTTTTGATCTCCTATTTTCTATTAACTCTAACAACTGTGTTTCATTTACATCTAGTGCCACTATTTTCTTGTTACAAACAACATCTACTCCCAACAATGTATATTTTAAGCCAAGAACTTGCATAATTGCTCTAGTTGTTGTTCCAGGTCCAATTAAGTAATAAACGTCTTTTTCCATACTATTAATTACTTCAGAAGCAATAGATCCCATGGAAACATTTTCTCCTTTGGCACTTCCCGCCTTGGCACTTTGGACAAGATTTCTTTCATATGGAACTTGCATATAACCATAAAGGCGGGCTGAAACGCGATCTTGTCTAAACGCCTCCTCATCAATGTCCATGACCTCAGCTTCTCTTATTTCTATCTTTGGACTTTCAGTAAGGTACTCTAAAACCACATGTCCCGCATTTCTAGGGGTAGTTGCAAATACCCCAGAATGAATTTTTACTCCAGTGGGGATCCCTAATACCGGAATCTGATTGCCTACTGCATTATATACATTTCGAGCAGTTCCATCACCACCCGCAAACAAAATCATATCTACACCTAAGTCAAGCATTTGCTTTGCGGCTTTCTCAGTATCTTGTGGGGTTGTTTTATCTTTTGTAATTTGTCCTATTACTCTTGTTGTAAATCCAAATTTATTAGCCTGATTTTCTCCCATATCATAGGGATACGTAATTATTTCAATTTCATCTTTAATTGATGTTAACCTTTCTAATGAGTGACAGGCTTTTTCTGATGCTTCAGGTACAGCTCCTAATTCAATAGCTCTTTTTAATGTATCTATACCGTCACTCCCTTTTAAACCTACTTTTCCACCCATTCCAGCTATTGGATTTATTATTAAACCTAGTCTTTTCATTATTATCAACCCCTTTTTAAATATTTTTGAGATAATCCTAATATTATACCTTATTCATAAGATTTTTATCTTTCTTTCCTAACCCAAACTCAATATGTCAAACTACAATAATAATACTCTATAATTAGATGATACCTGAAAGACATTTTTCAGGTATCACCTATGACTTTAAGGTTAGCACAAAAATTATAGTCTATATTTATTATTTGTTATATTTCCTTTTGTAAGCCCTCCAAGTAGGAGCCCATCTATCTGGATCTTCTAGTATAGATAGATCCGTCATCTTCCTAACAACTTGATTATAAGGAGCATTTAATACAAATTCTGGATCTTCATAAGCTTCTCCAACTACTTGGGCCATTGCAGCTGCCCAGTATTCAATATCTTCTTTTGAATAGGTTTCACAAGGCTCTGGAGTAAATGGTTCAGGAACTATCCATGGATGATGACTCATCCAATAACCTTGAACTCCATAGTCACTTAATCTATATCTAATGGCTTCTGTCCCCACGCCCGTATCTTCTTTTAGTTTTCCTAAGCTATATCTTGCTTGTTCAAGTCTTCTTTTTCCTTCAGCGTATGGTCTACTTACCCCTTCAATTTCTAATAATAATTTATCTAAATAGTTATTGTTAAGAACAGAAATATCAGAAACCATTCTAAGCCCATCTGCTCCAAGGCTCATGATCCATGCATATGCTCTTAACACGCATTGAACATTTCCATAGAAACTTCTAACTCTACCAATACTATCTTTCCTGTCATAATCAAGATAATATTTTTCACCATCAAATTCAATTGTTGGTACAGGTAAATATTTAGCTAGCTCTTCTCTAACACCATAGGCTCCTGATGCGGGGCCTTCACATCCATGAGGAGATGAGAAAGTTTTATGAAGGTTAAAGTGGCATCCATCAAATCCTGCATCAAAGGCTCTAGCAACTCCCAAAATTCCATTGGCATTTGCTTGGTCATAAAAACATAACCCACCAGCATCATGGACAACTTTTACATATTCAGCTACTCTCGGATTAAATATCCCTGTATCCTCTGGATTAGTGAACATTATTCCAGCAGTTCGTTCTGATACAATGGATTTAAGTGCCTCTAAATCAGGATATCCATTTTCATCAGGCATTAATGTAATTACTTTAAAACCTGCTGTAGCTGGAGTAGCTGCATCACATGGATGAGAGAAAATAGTTGTTATTACTTCATCTCTTTGATTAAGCTCTCCACGAGATTCGTGATATTTTCTCATTAAACAAGCATTTGTATATGTTGCATGAGCTCCACCGCCAGGCTGGAAGGTGAATTTTGACATTCCTGATATTTCCTTTAGGAATTGTTCTAATTTATATACAACTTCAAATATCCCCTGTAAATGTTCTTCAGGTTGTAACGGATGAATATCAGCTATTCTTTTTACCATTTGCTCATGCATTTTAGGACTGTACTTCATTGTACAAGTTCCTTCTCCTATATCTATACCTAGATCCATTCCCATAGTTTGTTGAGATAATCGTAAGTAGTGCTGTAAAACATGATATTGAGAAATTTCAGGCAAATCTAAACTGGTTTTTCTAAGCATATTCTTTGGGAGTAATTGTTCAGCAGTTCCCACTTTGTTCTTTATTTCTATATCTGTTTGAGGTGGAATAATCCCTCGTTCTCCCTTATTTCCTCTTTCAAAAATTAATGGTTCATCCCATGCAGCAGAGTGATATCTTTTTAATTTTACGTTTTTCATTATTTCAGTACCTCCTTCAGGGCATCTACAAGCTTATAAACATCTTGCTTTGTATGCACTTCAGTAATACAATATAAAGCACTGTTTCCTAGCTCAGGAAAATCTTCAGTTAGATCTTTACCTCCAAAAATTCCGTTATCTTCTAACGCTTTGTTTATCTCTGCTACTGTTTTTCCTGTACCATCAAAATTCACAACAAATTCCTTAAATGTTGTATTAAAAAGTACTTTTACACCTTCTATTTCATTGATTAGCTTTCTAGCGAAATTTGCATTTTGAATGATTGTTTCTCCAGTTTCTTTCATTCCTTGAGGGCCCATTAATGCAAGATATACCCCTGCACCTATAGTCCACAATCCTGATGCAGTTCCAACCCAATCCTTGGCTTTATCTCTTGCAGCATAAGAGGTTCTTTCCGACCGAATTTCTGTAAATGCATATTGACCTTCTTCTTCAGTCTCTACCATACTATAGATTAGCAATGGACATTCTGAAATGTATACATCATCATCTCTAAATGCTATAAAACCAGCTTGTCCACCACCACAATTCATATGAATACCTAAAGGCTGGATTTCTCCGCAAGCCATATCTGCTCCGTAATCTGCTGGAGGAGCCATTATTCCTAAGGAAATTGGATCAACTCCAACTATAGATAAAACTCCGTGATCTTTTACAATTTTACATATTTCTTCCCCTTGTTCTTCTATAAATCCAAGATAAGAAGGATTTTCAAAATATATTGCTGCTGTTTTATCTGAAATATTATTCCTTAAATCCTGTAAATCTAATAATCCACTTTCCTTATCAAATTCTATTAGTTTAATCTTTATAGAGTTTTCCATATTTTCAGGCTGGCACAATGTTTTAATCTCTAATAATCTATCAGGACAAATAGACTTTGGAATTAAAACTTCGTTTCGACCTGTTATTCTTGATGCCATACGAATAGCAAGTCCTGCTGCATTTCCCCAACTGTAAGTGGATTCTGATACAACATCAAAATTTAACAGTTCTCCTAAAAGACTGTGGGCTTCAAACCTAGCTTGCCATTTACCTAAGTCACAATATTCAGCTCCACTATATGCAGTTAAAAACTCAGCACGTCCAAGTATTTCATCTACTACTGCAGGTACATAGTGTTGCCAACATCCTGAACCAAGAAAGTTTAGATAATCATTGCAAGTAGTGTTTTTATCTAGTATTTCATCTAAATGCCTTTTTAGTTCATATTCTGATGGAATTGCTTCTGGTAAATTCAATTTCCCTTTAAACCTTAATTGATCTGGAATTTCACAATAAAGTTCTTCTAGGTCTTCTACGCCTACTTCTTTCATCATTTCATTCTTGATTTCAGGGACTGAATTTGGAATGTAAGGATGAACAAATGTTGTTTTATCCATTGAATATCTCCTCCCTTTTTTCTTAAAAGCAAGTTATTAATATCCTGCTGTTAAACCCCAGTCTATAGATAATGTATGTGATGTAATTGGTTCAACTTTTGGAGAAGCTAAAAAGTATACACATTCAGCAACTTCTTCAGGTTTAATGAAACGAGCATGTTTTCCTGCAGGGTATTTTTTTAATAAATCTTTATAATAACCGTCTTCATCTCCTCCACCATAATCTCTTGCTTGACCTGCTAGCATTGGAGTTTCTATATCTGCTGGTGCTACTGCATTTACTCGAATTTGTCTTGGAGCTAATTCTAATCCTAATGATTTTGTAAGCAATGTTACGCCACCTTTTGAAGCATTATAAATTGCATCTCCTGGATTTCCACCAACTCCTGCATCAGAGGAAACATTTACAATACAACCTTTTGTTTTTTCTAATTCTGGTATAGCACGGCTACACATAAAGAAAGTTCCTTTTAGGTTTACATCAACTGTTCTATCCCACATTTCTTCTGTCATTTCGTCAGTATTTCCTTCAACCCATACACCTGCACTGTTAACTACTACGTCAATTCTTCCCGCGTCTTTTGCAACTGTATCAATTAAATTTTCAATATCAGAAACCTTTGAAACGTCTGTCACAACATATTTTACAGTTCCCATTTTGCTTAATTCTTCTGTTGCAGCTTTTAGATTTTTTTCACTGATATCTGACAAATAAACAATTGCATCATTTTCTAAAAACTTTTTAGCTGTAGCTATTCCTACTCCACCTGATCCACCTGTTATAATAACTACTTTACCTTTCATTTCTCCCATTTTTATCTCTCCTTCTTTCTTTATTTTTTTAATTTTGAACTCACAATATTATCGTTGCAACATTTATGCCAGAATAAAATCAAATGAGCATATCCTACTCATGAATTTTCATATAATAATAGCTAAAACACTACCAAACACTGTAATTATGCCTTGTTAAATCTATTGCAAATAAAAAAGCAATATGCATAAAATTTTACACATACTGCTTTCATAAAGAAAATATAAACATATTACCAATTACTTTTTTTAAAAATAGTAAATTAATATTTACTATTATTTTTGTTAATGCAAAGAACATGGTAGCGTTTACCTATTTGTTGAGTATTTATCAGAAATGATAAACAATTTATCATTTCTGATAAAAAATAATTTTATTATAATTCTATATTTAGTTCCCGAATCTTTCTGTATAGAGTTGATACGCTAATTCCCAGTAAATCTGCAGCTTTTATTTTCCCTTCTACACTGCAACCAGTTTTCTCTAAACAATCTACAATAATTTTTTTCTCTAATTGTCTACACTGTATCTCAAGAGGCAATACACCTGTTTGTTTTTTTTGTACATGCTTCAGCTTCGGGGGCAAACTATTCACTGTAATTTTATTTTCCTCTTCCATATTAACTGTATATTCTATTGCATTTTCAAGTTCCCTGACATTTCCAGGCCAGCTATAGTTCAATAACAATTCCATAGCATTATCATCAAATCCATCAATTTCCTTATTTAATAAATTGTTATATTTGTTTAATGAATGTTCAAGTAAAATTCTAACATCTTCTTTACGCTCTCGAAGAGGTGGTATGTTAATAGGAATTACATTTAATCTAAAATACAGATCCTCACGAAATTCGCCATTCACCACCATTTGTTCAAGATCAAGATTTGTAGCAGCAATAACTCTTATATCAACTGAAATTTCTCTTGTTCCACCTATTCTTTCAAACTTATGTTGCTGTAAGACATTTAATAATTTTACTTGAAGATGGAGAGGCATATCTCCAATTTCATCTAAGAATATGGTTCCTTTATCAGCTAATTCAAATTTTCCTGGCTTCCCGTTTTTCTTTGCTCCTGTGAAGGCACCTGGCTCATATCCAAAAAGTTCACTCTCAATTAAATTATCTGGAATAGCTCCACAATTTACAGTAACAAAAGGAGCTTCTTTTCGAGAACTAGCAAAATGGATGGATTTGGCCAAAAGTGTTTTACCAGTACCACTTTCTCCTGTAATAAGTACTGTAGAATTTCCATTTGCAATTTTTTGTACCCTATCTTTTAAATTATGTATTTGTGCACTCTCTCCCAAGAATTCATCTATAGAAGAACTAGGGTTTTTTTCGGTCATGTCATAGAGCATCTTCTTTATTTCTTTAATATCTCTAAATGAAATAACAGCACCATTACATTTGTTTTTTCTAACACATCCATTTTTTTCCTTACGAATATGAATAGGGGATACAGTGGAAATAAAATGCAGTTGTTTCCCATCAGAAGCAGTGAAAATTTCTTCTTTGTCAGTATATCCTACTCCTGTGCGAATAACATCCATTACAGAGCTGTCCGGCCAAAACTCCTTTAAATGGTTTCCAACTAATTCTTCTTTAGATTTGCCAATTAGTTTTTCAGCCCTAATATTACAAGATATGATTATTCCATTATTATCTACTGAAAGGATACCGTCATGAATAGATTCTAATATAGTCTCCATGGCATTTGATATTTGTACTTCTGCAACTCTACTAGCAAGAAGAAAAGCCATTTTTCTAGTAAAATTCAATAAGCTATCTTGCTTGTTTATTAACATGTTTTTCTGTTCTTGAGTAAATGCAACAAGCCCAATTAAACCGATTATTTGGTTTTCCATCCTAATTGGACAGCATACTTCTGCTAATTCATTTTCTCTACCCAAATAAATAGGGTTGTTAATTGCATCCTCAATAATATATTCTTTTCCTGTACGCAAAACCAATCCATATATTTCACCTGAATTTATATCACCCTCCTCTTCTATTTTACCAATCTTTTCATAATATCTTCCGGTACCTGCTACAATATTTAACCTATTATCAACAATTTCTGTTTCTATCTCTATAGCTGCTGATATAGCTTCTGCAATTGCTTGAGCAGTATTTTGAATTGTCAATAGCTTAGTCATTTAGAACCCCTCCTTGATATATTCAAAATGTTAAATCCCAGCAACATTCACTTCTATGGAAAGCATTATAAAAATAAAGTAGCTTGAATTGCTTCAATATAAGTATTAATATTTGATTATAGTATAATAATTCTCTATAATTCGACATTTACTATTAATTTTTTTTATTTAATATTACTATATTACAATTCTAATAATTGTTCAACTGTTCGATATGCTTTTGTTATTAATATTATTCATTCTATTAATAGAACTTACAATAAATTGTTTAATCTTTTTTATTTATATCACTAAAAATAACTCGAATTGTTATATATTACTTAATTATTGTATTTGTCAAATATGATAAATCTATTGCCATAATTGATAAATGTTATATGAACCCTCCAATTCTACTATTTCAATAATATTTTGATAAAGTTTAATAATCAAACACTTGTTAATTTTGATAAATAATACAAAATTAAATAAAGCTAATTCCTTTATGACAATGTATTATCAATGCTATTTGACCCTTGGTACAACTATTGCATTATAAATAAACTAACACTACTAAATATTATTCTTAGTGTATACAAAAACAAAGGGGGAAAAAACATGATAGATTCAGTGAATTCAAATGCTTCATCTAATGACCAAGATTCATTGTATAGGAAGTTGTCTTTTGGTACCAAGATAGGTTATTCATTTGGTGGTACTGCCGATGCAATTGCTTACGATTTTGTTGCAGGATTCTTATTGTTTTTCTTAACAGATGTTGCAGGAATTAGTCCTAAATATGCAGGTACTGTAGTTCTTCTTGCAGTATTGTGGGATGCAGTAACAGATCCAATTATTGGTAGCTGGTCAGACAATACTAAATGCAAATATGGAAAACGAAGACCTTTTATATTGGGTTCTGCATTTCCATTGGGTATTACAATGATGTTGCTTTTTACTGTTGTAAATTTCGAGGGAGTAGGAAAAAATGTTTATTATACTCTTTTAGCTATGGCATTTTGGACTGCATATACTGCTTATAACATTCCATTTTTTTCTCTAGGTGGCTGCTTAACTTTAGATAACAATGAACGTACAGAACTACGTGGTATTGCCCAATTTTTTAATTTTATCGGAGTTTTTTGTGCAAGTGCATTGCCTACATTTTTAATAGGTAAATTCAACGCCCAAGGATTAAGTGATGCACAATCTTGGAAATATGCAGTTGTTATTATCGCTAGCATTGCTATTGTTTGTGCACTAATATGTTGGAGAACCACAAGAGGTAAGGAAATCATCATTGAAGAAGATCCAAAAGAAAAAGATAAGAAACAATCCGTTATCCAAGATGTAAAAGAGATTATGCAAATAAAGCCTTATTTATTTATTCTATTAGCTGATTTAGTTTTCTATATGTGCTATACAGTTTGGACAACCTCCACTATGTACTATGTCCAATATCACCTTGGCATGGGAGAAACTGAAGCTTCCTTAGTATATGCAGGCGTTGGTATATCCGGTATGATCATAGCTCTTGCATTAGCTAAAATCGCAGTGAAGTTTGATAAGCGAAGTGTGTTTATCGGATGTCTTTCTATTGCAGGAGTTGTTATGATAGCTGCTAAGTTCATAAATATTACTACATTAAGAGGAACAGTTATTTATGCTTGTTTAGGAAATATAGGAGCAGCAGGATATTGGACTTTAATTTATACACTATTGTATGACGTAACAGACGTAGATGAATTTAAATATGGAAAAAGAAGAGAAGGAATGCTAATGGCATACTTTTCATTCTTTGGAAAATTAGGTGGAGCCCTAGTAGGACAATTCATAGGACTTGTACTTCATTTTGCAAATTACGATCCAGCATTAGGTTTAAATCAAACTCAACAGGCGTTGGATGCAATCGATTCCTTGTTTACACTGTACCCAGGAATACTAGCACTAATATGTGCTTTAAGCATTGTTGCTTATCCAATTACCAGTAAACGTTATGAGGCATTAATTAAGAACTTAGAATTAAAAAGAGCAGGAAAACCTTATACCACAGAAGGATTTGAAGAACTTTTATAAATGATAATTAAACAGATAAAGATACTAATTTTATTATAAAGGAGTGAATAGTTTGGACATACAAAATAAATATAACGCAAAGAATACTACAACTGTACCAACTACCAATAAGGAAATGTCTTCAGAAACGCATGAAGGTGCCTTAAGAGCAGAACCTCTTACATTTTGGGAAGGAGTATCCATTATTGTAGGATGCAATCTTGGAGCTGGGATATTAAGTTTAGCCTATGCATCTCGTAAGGCTGGATGGCCTGTTTTAGTAACTTGTCTAGTAGTTGCAGGCATTTGTACTACTATATCTATGTTATATTTGGCTGAAGTAACATTTAGGACTAAAAAGCCACTACAATTAAGTGGATTAGCTGAAAAGTATTTAGGAAAACTTGGATCATGGGCAATTTTTATTGCAGTTACTATAAATGCATTGGGATGCCTTATTGCTTATACCACAGGTAGTGGAGAAATTTTATGTGACCTTTTTGGGATACCACCTTTATTAGGTAGTCTACTGTTTTTTATTCCTGCAGTTGGGGTCATTTGGGTAGGTTTAAAATGTATCGGAACTGCAGAAAAATATATCTTAGCAGGAATGTTTGTTTTGTTGGGATTATTAATAGTTGCAACTTTCATAGGTCCTGGCATTAATATAGAATATATTACTTTCTATAATATATATTACTCAATACCGGTATTTAGTATGACAATATTTTGCTATGTATCACAATATTGTGTTCCTGAACTTGCAAGGGGCTTTGTAGCATCAGGAAATGCTAAAAAATTACCTGCTGCTATAACAACTGGTATGGTTACAACTGGTTTAATTTTAGCTATAGTACCTGCAGTAGCATTAGGACTTAGTGGACCAGATAATATTTCTGAAATTGCCACTATTTCTTGGGGAAAAGCATTAGGTCAATGGGCAGCTTTTGTTGCTAATGGATTTGCACTATGTTCAATGTTAACTTCTTTTTGGGCTATTGGTGGAACTTATTTTACCAATATAATAGACAAGCTTAAATTTCCTTCAGAATCAGACCCAAAATATAGGACTATTGCAATATTAATTATGGCCGTTCCACCTTTTCTACTAGCATATAGTAAATTTGGAAGTTTCGTAAATGCTCTTTATTTTGCAGGAGCTTATGCTGGAGCGATAATGTCTATATTGCCTGTTTTAATGTTGAAAAAAGCAAGAAAACTTGGCGATAAGGAACCTGAATGGACTAGTGGAGCCTTAGCACATCCTATTATACAATCAATAATAATCATATTATACTGTGGAGGAGCTGTATATGCAACTCTATCCTTAATGAATATATTGCCTCAGGGCTGGTAAAATTTTTAATAACAAAAGAACCTTCTATAGTTTCTTTGTCTTATATACAAAGAAATATATGGAGGTTCTTTTTGTATAAAGTATTATTCACTAGGGCTATAAGATTAAAAAATCATATACGAATCGTATATGATTTTTTAATTTCTATTATTTTGTGGTGCAGGACACGAGACTCGAACTCGTATGGTCCTTGACCGCTACCCCCTCAAGATAGTGCGTCTGCCAATTCCGCCAGTCCTGCTAGGACATATTACTATTCCACCACTGTTACAATTTTATATTGTACATATATATATTATAATACA
>NZ_PPXY01000023.1 GCF_021655115.1 Clostridium sp. Cult3 | reverse complement strand
CTAGTTATTTCTTTTTGAGTCATATTAAATATCTCCTCTCTCATATATGACATTTTATCAGAATGAATTTAATATGACATTATCATAGAATAATAATAATTTTAATTTTATATATTGACAAAGTGGAAAAGATATAATAGAATAACACTGTCAAGTAAATTGCTTGACAGTGTATATTTGATTGGTGATAAAATGGTTGAAAAATTAGTGGAAATTGGCATACTATTTGATTTTTATGGTAGATTGTTAAGTGAAAGTCAATATGCAGCTATTGAGCTATACTATATCCATGATCTATCTTTAGGTGAAATAGGAGAAGAGCTAGGTATAAGTCGACAAGGTGTATATGACACATTGAAAAGAGCTGAACAAAAACTTTATGAATACGAGGATGTGCTCGGCCTGGTCAATAAATTTGATTCAAATATGAGAGAAATAAGTAAAATGGCTAGCATAATAGAAGACATAGAAAAAGAATCCCAAAATATAGGCAACAGAAAAATTGCTAAGAAGACTGAAGACCTAAAGAACATTGTGAGAAGATTAATAGATAATAGCCAGGAGGTCGTTGATTGATGGTGTTTGAAAGCTTGTCTGAAAAGCTACAAAATGCATTAGGAAAATTAAAAGGCAAAGGTAAACTTTCAGAAAAAGATGTGGACATGGCCATGAGAGAAGTAAGATTGGCTCTTTTGGAGGCAGATGTTAACTTTAAAGTGGTAAAGGATTTTGTTAAAAGGGTAAAATCTAGAGCTGTTGGTGCTGAAGTAATGGAAAGCTTGACCCCTGGACAACAGGTAATCAAAATTGTAAATGAAGAGTTAACTAATTTGATGGGGGAAAAAGAAGAGAAGTTAAACCTTTCACCAACGCCGCCAACAGTAATACTTATGTGTGGACTACAAGGTGCAGGGAAGACTACGACTTCTGGGAAATTGGCATACAATCTAAAAAAACAGAATAAGAGACCCTTATTAGTTGCCTGTGATGTATATAGACCTGCAGCAATTAAACAGCTGGAGGTAGTAGGGGAACGAGTAGGAGTACCAGTATTTTCAATGGGAGACAAAAATAGTCCAGTTGATATAGCAAAGGCAGCTATGGAATATGGAAAGAAAAACAACAATGATTATATTATTATAGATACTGCTGGTAGGCTTCACATAGATGAAGAGCTTATGGGGGAATTGCAGAATATACATGGGGCTGTAAGCCCAGATGATGTCCTATTGGTAGTAGATGCTATGACTGGTCAAGATGCAGTCAATGTGGCAGAAACTTTTAATGATAAGCTAGAAATCTCAGGGATAATACTCACCAAGCTAGATGGCGATGCTAGAGGTGGTGCAGCATTGTCCATTAGAGCTGTTACTGGTAAGCCCATAAAATTTGTGGGTATGGGCGAAAAAATGGATCAGCTGGAGCCTTTCCATCCAGATAGGATGGCATCAAGGATATTAGGCATGGGAGACGTTTTAAGCTTAATAGAGAAAGCTCAAGCTTCCATTGATGAAAAAAAAGCTTTAGAATTAGAGAAAAAAATTCGTTCTCAACAGTTTACATTAGATGACTTTTTAGATCAATTGGATCAAATGAAAAACTTAGGGCCTTTAGATGAACTAATTGGTATGATTCCTGGAATCAATTCAAAAGCGATAAAGGATTTAAATGTAGATGAAAAGGAGATAGTTAGGATTCAGGCTATTATACAGTCTATGACCCCCGAGGAAAGAGAAAACCCATCTATAATCGATAGCAGTAGGAGAAAGAGAATAGCAATGGGTAGTGGAACTAATGTTCAGGATGTAAATAGACTGTTAAAACAATTTAAAGAGACTAGGAAGATGATGAAGCGCTTTGGTGATATGGAAAAGACAATGAAGAAGAAAGGGAAATTTGGATTCCCCTTTTTCTAATAGATATTTGACATATTGAGGAGGTGAAAACATGGCAGTTAAAATTAGACTAAGAAGAATGGGTGCAAAGAAAAACCCTTTTTATAGAATAATAGTTGCTGATTCTCGTTCCCCAAGGGATGGGAGATTTATTGAGGAAATAGGATATTATAGTCCATTAACTGAGCCTAAAACAGTTAAGATAGATGATGAGAAGGCTACTAAATGGCTGAACAATGGTGCTAAACCAACAGATACAGTTGATAGATTGTTTAGAGAGAATGGCATATATGAGAAGATTGAAGAGAAACAAGTGGAAGAATAATTTCTAGGAGGTGCTAATAGGAATGGGTGAACTAGTAGAGATAATAGCCAAGGCACTTGTAGATAATCCCGATGAGGTAGAGGTAAATGAGATAGAAGGTACACAATCCGTAATAATTGAATTGAAAGTTGCTGAAGATGATATGGGAAAGGTAATTGGGAAACAAGGTAGAATTGCAAAGGCTATTAGAACAGTAGTAAAAGCAGCTGCTATTAAAGAAAACAAAAGAGTTGTAGTGGAAATTATTCAATAGAGGGGATTAGCAGTCTAATCCCTTTATATTATATTTTGGTGGGTGAAAACATGGATTATATTCAAGTAGGAAAGATAATCAATACCCATGGAATTAAAGGTGAAGTAAAGGTTTTTCCACTGACTGATGAAATTTCTAGATTTGATGAACTAACAAAAGTATATTTAGGAGAAGCCAAATTAAAAGTAGATATTGAAAGTGTAAAATATCATAAAGGTTTAGTGGTAATAAAATTTAAAGGGATTGATAATATTAATCATGTATTATCTTTTAAAGAGGATTTTATCTATATTGATGAGGAAGACAGAATTGAGCTACCAAAGGGGCAATACTTTATATATGATATAGTTGGTTGCATGGTACTAAACACTAAAGGGGATAAAATTGGGTTGGTAACGGAAGTTATTCAATCAGCAAGTAATGATGTATATATTGTAAAAGATTATGAAAAAAATAAGGAATATATGATCCCCGCAGTGAAGGAATTTTTTGTCCTTATAGATATCGAAGACAAAAAGATTGTAATTGACCCAATTGAAGGAATGATAGAATGAAAATTGATGTATTGACTTTGTTTCCTGATTTATTTGACGACTTTGAGAAATGGAGTATTGTAGGTAGAACTATTGAAAAGGGGCTTTGCACCCTTAATAAAGTGGATATAAGGGAATTTTCAAAAGATAAGCACAAGCGTGTAGATGATTATCCCTATGGTGGAGGTCCAGGAATGGTAATGAGACCAGAGCCCATATATGAAGCCATATCTAGTGTTAGAAGGGATAATTCTATGGTTATATATCTATCCCCTCAAGGTCATAACTATAATCAGGATCTAGCTAATTTTTTGTCTAAAAATGAACATTTGATATTACTATGTGGACACTATGAGGGAATTGACAATAGGATAATAGATCACTATGTTGATTTAGAAATCTCCATTGGGGATTATGTATTAACCGGCGGAGAAATTCCAGCTATGGTTATCATAGATTCCATCGTAAGACTGTTGCCGGGTGCTTTAAGTAATGAAGAATCCGTTATAAATGAGTCCCATTATAATGGTCTTCTGGAGCATCCACAATATACTAGGCCTAGAACTTTTAGAGATCTATCGGTTCCAGAAGTATTATTATCTGGGAACCATAAAAAGATCGAAGAATGGCGTAGATACAAGGCTATTGAAGCTACCTATATAAAAAGGCCAGAGTTGTTGGATGAGTGCCTATTAACAGATATGGAAATTAAAATCCTTGAAGAGATAAAAGAAAAAATAATGGATAAAAACTAGTTGTATTTTGCATTTTCATGTGCTATAATACACAACGTATAGAAGTACGGGCGGTCCTCTGCCAATAGGTAAGAACGTCTAGGGAGAAGGGAGGTTTGAACAGTGGATATTATTAAAATTTTAGAGGATGAACAATTGAGAAATGATCTACCTGACTTTAATGTAGGTGATACTGTTCAAGTTCATTATAAGGTTAAGGAAGGAACTCGTGAGAGAGTGCAGATATTTGAAGGTACAGTTATTAAAAGGCAAGGTGGAGGAGTTAGAGAAACCTTTACCGTAAGAAGATTGTCTTATGGTGTTGGCGTTGAAAGAACATTCCCTCTACATTCTCCAAGGATTGAAAAGGTTGTTATAACTAGAAAAGGTAAAGCAAGGAGAGCAAGGCTTTACTATCTACGACAAAGACAGGGTAAGGCTGCTAAAGTTAAAGAGAAGAAAATCTATTAATGTATTGGGACTTGTTATAGTCCCAATTTTATTTTGGAAAGTAGGTGATTACTATGAACATAAACTGGTACCCTGGTCATATGAAAAAGACCAAAGAGTCTATAAGAAAAAACTTGGCCTTAGTGGATTTAGTATATGAAGTAATCGATGCAAGAGTACCTTATAGTAGTCGAAATCCAGATATAGATAATATTGTTGGAGATAAACCCAGATTAGTTATATTAAATAAATCTGACTTAGCTGATAAAAATGCAAATAGGTTGTGGAAAGAGTATTTTTGTAAGATGGGGATTACTGCCGTCATTGTTGATAGTCTAAATAACAAAGGTTTAGATGAGATAGTTAACATGTCCTATAGATTAACAGAGGATAAAAGAAAGGCTCTAGAAAAAAAAGGGATAAAGAATAGACCTATCAGAGCTATGATCATTGGCGTGCCCAATGTGGGTAAATCTACATTAATAAATAGCCTTTCTAAAAGAAGAGGTGCTAGAGTAGGCAATAAACCTGGAGTAACTAAAGGAAACCAATGGATTAAAATCAAAGGAGATCTAGAACTATTGGATACACCTGGAATACTGTGGCCTAAATTTGAAGATAAACAAACTGGGTTAAACTTAGCTTTTACTGGAGCTATAAAAGATGAATTATTAGATATAGAGGTATTATCTGCAAAGCTTATAGATAAGCTAAACTATATTTCAAGGGACTATATAGAAAGTCGTTACAATATAACAATTCAGGATAAAACATCTCAGGATATTATAATGGAGATTGGTAAAAAAAGAGGGTGCATAGTTAAAGGAGGAGAAATTGATTTTGGTAAGGCTTCTCGTATTATAGTGGATGAATTTAGAAGGGGGTCTATAGGAAGGATCACTTTAGAAGTCCCAGAAGATTAGAGGTGTGTATATTGCTAGATATTGAAAATGAACTTCATGATAAAGGTTATGAGCTTATTGCTTGTATCGATGAGGTAGGTCGTGGCTGTCTAGCCGGTGATGTAGTTGCCTGTGCTATTATAATGCCCAAAGGTATATTGATTAATGGAGTTAATGATTCCAAGAAACTATCGGCTAAAAAAAGGGAGAAACTATATTATGAGATAATAGAAAAATCTATTGCCATCGGTTTAGGGCAAGTAGGCCCAAATGTTATTGATGAAATCAATATAAAAGAAAGCACAAGACTTGCTATGAAAAAGGCTGTATTAAATTTAAAGGATAAGGAAAATCACATGGTAATTCCAGATTATCTATTAGTAGATGCGGAGATTATTCCTTTAGATATTCCTCAATCCAATTTGATTAAAGGTGATGAAAAAAGCCATGGCATTGCTTGTGCATCTATAGTAGCAAAGGTGTATAGAGATGAGTTATGTCAAATTTGGGATAAGCAATATAGAGGATACAAAATTAACAAAAATAAAGGATATGGGACTAGAGAACATAGAGAAGCTGTTAAGGAGATTGGCCCGTCGCCTATACATAGGATGACTTTTCTAGGCAATATATTATAAAATCAGGGTGGTGAAGTTTTTCGTGAGGGTAGAAGGCTTTATTAATATGGACAATATATATATGAATATGGACTACGGATTGCTAAAAGAAGGGGATATAATTGAAGGGAGAATTTTAGAAATATTAGAGGACTTAGCGATAATTGAATTAAAAGATTTTGGAGTTATGAAGGCCCGTCTACAAGGTGATTTTACTGAATACGAATCTAAATCCTTAACTTTTGCTGTAAAAACTTTACTACCCAATAAGATAGAACTAAGCCCTATCATCAATGAAAACAAGCAGGAGCCTTTAGATTTAGTTACAAAAAAAGAGGATTATTTGATTAACATACTGAGGGAATATCATATAGAAGAGGATCCAATAAACTTAGAATATTTAGATAGTTTGTTAAAGTATAATGTTTCTATAAATAAGGATAATCTAGAGAACGGACTGAAAGCTTTAGACAAGTTAGAACAGCTAATGAATATTAATGAAAAAGAAGTGGTTATGTTAGCAAATCCTCATGAGGAATTTGCATCTATAGGAAAAGAGGACATACGAAATCTAATAATACAATCAAAGGATGAAAGCAATAAGCAGATAGATTTGATGCCAATGTTAGAAGAAAACTTTAATCAGCTGTTAGAAAGAGATATAGATTCGAATATAATTAAAGTCATAAGTATCTTTACAAAATATGATATTAAACCAACTATGAATAATATAAAATTTTTTCTACAATTAACAGAAGATCCCTATGCATTTTCAGAAAATTTCAAAGTTTTAGAGACTATTTTAGAAGAAAAGTTTACAAAGTTCAACAAAAAGGATATTATAAAAAGTGGCGGTTCCAAAAATATCATCGAGCAAAATATCATAAAGCATAAAGATACCTTAGAAAAATTAATAGAATTGTATAAAGATGATGATATTAGAGGGAATAAAAACGTTCTTAATAAAATAGGTGAACTCCAGAACAAATTAGAGTTTTTTCACGAACTAAGGGATCAATTAAATATGGTTTACTTACCATTAATTATAGGTGAGACCAGGAGAGAAGGCATAGTTACCTTGATTAAGGATAGAAGGAAAAGGGAGAACCCTCTAAACACAATAAATATATTTATCAATTTACAGACTAATAGATTGGGAGATATAAAGATATCTTGCAAAGTTAACAATGATATAATGGACATTTTGTTTAACAATATTAATGAAGAGGATATGGCACTTTTCAAGAATAAAGAAAATATATTAAAAGACATGGTAAGCGTTACAGGATATAGCGTAAACTCAATTAGATATTCGACTAGGGATGAAGAAAGTATATTAGATCATTTGATTATTAATACTAAACCTATTTATTTTTTAGATGTGCAGGTGTAAAGAATGAAATACAATAAGGATACCCTTAAAAAAAAGGCTGTAGCTTTAGCATATAAAGAAGAGTACAATGTTCCAAAAGTGATTGCAAAGGGGCAAGGGGACATTGCGGAGAAAATTGTCAAAACGGGGCAAGAGGCAGGAATTAGGATATATGAGGATGAAAAGCTAATAGAGGATTTAATAAATTTAGATCTGTACGAAGAGATACCACCAGAATTATATGAAGCTATATCTGAAATAATCTTATTTGTATATTCTTTAGATAAAGATAAAGGAGAATAAAATGACTAATAATATACACAAGGGTTTTCAAGGAGAGAATATAGCCATAAAATATCTTATCTCTAATGGTTATAATATATTAGATAGAAACTATAGAACTAATATAGGAGAAATAGACATAATAGCAATTAAATCAAATATTTTGACTTTTATTGAAGTGAAAACTAGGACCAGTGTTGATTATGGCTATCCTTATGAAGCAGTTAATTTTAGAAAGCAGGATAAAATCATAAAAACTTCGTTTGTATACATCAAACAAAAAAATCTATTTGACTATCAAGTAAGATACGATATAATAGAAGTGTTTTTGAGTAAAAAAAGCAAAATAAACCATATAGAGAATGCTTTTTGTTGATAACAGTTGAAATATCCATTGTTTTCACTATTACCCAGGGAATAAATATATATTTCTCATGAAAGGGGCCTAATTATGTATTCTAAGGTTAATACCTGTGTACTACAGGGGTTAAATGGATATATTATAGAAGTAGAAACGGATTTATCTAGAGGACTTCCCGTATTCAATATTGTAGGCCTAGCAGATACTTCAATTAAAGAATCAAAGGAAAGGGTTCGAACTGCAATAAAAAACAGTGGGTTTGAATTTCCTTTGAGTAGAATTACGGTCAACTTAGCTCCAGCCAACCTAAAAAAGGAAGGCTCTCAGCTAGACCTATCTATTGCAGTAGGGCTTCTTATGGCTATGGGCGTAATTGACAAATTAGACTGTAGTGATATAGCATTTATAGGAGAATTAGCCCTAGATGGTAGATTAAATTCCATAGAAGGGGCGCTACCTATGGTTATTTCCATGCGAGAATCTAATATTAGAAGATGTATAGTACCCTATGATAATAAAGATGAATCTGCTGTTGTTGAGGATGTGGAAGTCATACCTGCTAAAAATTTAAAACAAGTAGTAAATTTTTTAAACGGACTAGAGCATATAGAACCCTATAAGATAGATAATTTATGTTTAGATGAAGAATCTGAATTTAATATAGATTTTAGCGATATAAAAGGACAAGAAGGTTTGAAACGAGCTTTAGAAGTGGCTGCTGCTGGGGCTCATAATATGCTCATCTTAGGGCCACCAGGAGCTGGGAAGACTATGGCAGCTAGAAGGTTACCCACTATATTGCCTAAATTAACTTTTGATGAAGCTATTGAAGTGACTAAAATATATAGTGTTTCTGGACTTCTAAAGGCTAATGCATTAGTAAAGAACCGTCCCTTCAGGGCTCCCCATCATACTGCATCAGCAACTTCTTTAATTGGTGGTGGAAGGATTCCTAAACCTGGGGAAGTATCATTGGCGCACAATGGGGTTTTGTTTTTAGATGAGTTACCAGAGTTTAAAAAGGATGTTATTGAGGTGCTAAGACAACCTATGGAAGATGGAGTCGTAACAATATCTAGGGTAAATGCTACTCTAACCTATCCGTCTAAATTCATGATGATAGCTAGCATGAATCCATGTCCGTGTGGTTATTATGGCGATCCCTTCCATGAATGTAGCTGCACTCAAAGTAGTATAGACAGATATTTATCTAAAATTAGCAATCCATTATTGGACAGGATAGATATTCATATTGAGGTTTTACCAGTAAATTATAAGGATTTAAAAGAAGACAGAAAGCTAGAGACTTCACAGGAGATAAGGGCTAGGGTTAATAAGGCTAGAAAGATTCAAATAAATAGATTTAAAGACCATAATATATATAGTAATTCTCAGTTAGGACCAAAAGATATAAAAAAATATTGTAAATTGACCAATGAGGCTGAATTTATTATGAAGGAAGCTTTTAAGAGATATAGGTTTAGTGCTAGAACTTATAATAAGATTCTAAAAGTAGGAAGAACAATTGCTGATTTAGACGAAGAAACCATGATTAGAGAAAAACATATATTGGAAGCCATTAGGTATAGAAGCTTAGATAATAAGTATTGGGGGTAATATGGTGTGAAGGGGATTTCCAATAGGGAGATTTTAATATGGTTAAGTAGCTTGGGAATTGGAAATAGAAATATAGATAATTTAATGATGCAGTTCACCCAATTGACAGATATCTGGAAAGCATCTACTGATCAATTGTACGACCTTAAAGGCATTAAACCTAAGATTATAGAGAAAATAATACATTATCGTAGCGAAGATTATATAAAGAAAATATTTCATGCAATTGAGGATCAAAATATAAGTATAACTACTGTATTAGACGAAGATTATCCAAAAAAACTCCATTATATTTATGATAATCCAAAGGTTTTGTATAGAAGGGGAGAACTGAATGAAAAAGATGAACTCTCAATAGCTGTTGTAGGGTCAAGGAAAGCTACTAACTATGGAAAGTGGGCTACTGAAAAATTTGTAAGAGAATTAGTTAAATTAAACATAACCATTGTTAGTGGTTTAGCTTTAGGTATCGACGCTATAGCTCATAAGGTAGCTTTAGAGGAAAATGGGAGAACAATAGGAGTTTTGGGAAATGGTTTAGATGTCATCTATCCTAAGAGAAATGAAAAACTGTATGGAGATATACCAAAAAATGGTGCCGTAATTACTGAATATTTTATGGGTGTACCACCGCTAGCATATAATTTTCCCCAACGAAATAGAATGATTAGTGGCTTATCTTTAGGTGTTATAGTTATTGAAGCTAAAGAAAAGAGCGGATCTTTAATAACGGCACATCACGCTTTAGAACAAGGCAAAGAAGTTTTTGCTTTACCTGGCAACATAAATAGTATTTTTAGCCGAGGTACAAATAAATTGATTAAAGATGGTGCTAAGCTGGTAATGGATATAGATGATATAATTGAGGAGATCTACGAGTTACAAGAAAAAATAAAGTTGAATAAAGACAATGCATTAGATCTATCTGGGCTAAGTCCTTTGGAGATACAGATAGTTGAATTAATAAAAGAGGGACCTATCCATAGTGATAGTATAGCAATAAGTACTGGGCTAGATATTTCTACTGTAAATAGTGTACTTACCATATTGGAACTAAAAGGGATGATTAAGGAAATGACGGGTAGAATATTTACCTTGTCATAGTCGATTGTTATTTGGAGGTGTAAACATTGCAAAAAAATTTAGTAATAGTTGAGTCACCTGCAAAGGCAAAAACTATTGGAAAGTTTTTAGGTAAAAACTATAAAGTTAAGGCTTCTGTAGGACATGTGAGAGATCTGCCTAAAAGCAGTTTAGGCATTGATATAGATAATAATTATGAGCCTAAATATATTACAATTAGAGGCAAAGGACCAGTGGTAAAAGAATTAAAAGATGAAGCGAAAAAAGCTGATAAAATCTTTTTAGCCACTGACCCAGATAGGGAGGGGGAGGCTATATCATGGCATTTAGCCCATATATTAGGTATCAATGAGGATGAACTTGTGAGGATTGAATTTAATGAGATTACAAAGGATGCTATATTCAATGCCATAGATAAACCAAGAACCATAGATAAGAATCTTGTAGATGCACAACAGGCGAGGAGGATATTGGATAGATTAGTAGGATACAAAATAAGCCCATTACTTTGGCGTAAAATAAAAAGGGGTCTAAGTGCTGGTAGAGTCCAATCGGTAACTGTTAAGCTTATATGTGATAGGGAGAAGGAAATTGAAGCTTTTGTTCCTCAAGAATATTGGAGTATTAAAGCTTTATTGGAAAAGGACAACATACCTTTTGAGGCAAATTTTTATGGAATATTGGAAAATGGGAAAGATAAAAAGGTTGAGATTTTTAGTAAGGAAGAGGTAGATGAGATTATAAGCTCTATGGATAAAGATAGTTTTATAGTAGATGAGGTAAAAAAGGGAACTAAAAGAAGAAATCCTTATGCACCTTTTACTACTAGTACATTACAGCAGGAAGGATCAAAAAAATTAGGCTTTTCTACTAGAAAAACCATGATGATTGCACAACAGCTTTATGAAGGAATTGATATTAAAGGAGAAGGTACTGTGGGGCTTATTACTTATATTAGAACTGACTCCACTAGGGTATCGGATGAAGCTGCAAATCTCGCAAAAACCTTTATTACCGATAACTATGGTAAAGCATATAGCAGCGGGGGAAAGACATATAGCAACAAGAGTAAAAAAGAAACTCAAGATGCTCACGAAGGTATTAGACCTTCTTCGATATTGAGAAAACCTGAAGATATTAAAAAATCTTTAACTCCAGATCAATTTAAGTTGTATGATTTAATATGGAAAAGATTTGTAAGCTCTCAGATGAGTCCTGCTAAGTTTGATACTATTTCTGTTAAGATTATTTCTAATGGGAATATATTCAGAGCTTCCGGATCTAAGATGAGCTTTGATGGATTTTTAAAGGTATATAGCAATCAAGAAGATAAAGATAAGGACTTAGAAATACCTATTTTGGAGGAAGGAGAAAAGTTAAAGGTAAATAAAATCGAACCTAATCAACATTTCACTCAACCACCTTCTAGATATACTGAAGCTTCTTTAATTAAAACCTTAGAGGATTTGGGTATTGGTAGGCCAAGTACTTATGCACCGACTATATCTACAATATTAAATAGAGAGTATGTAAATTTAAATAATAGGTCTTTTGCACCTACAGAGTTAGGGATTTTAGTTAATGATTTGCTAGGAGAGTATTTTGAAGATATAGTAAACGAAGAATTTACTGCAGAATTAGAAGAAAAGTTGGATAGAATAGCAGAAGGTGATTATGAATGGCAGTTAGTAGTAGATGATTTTTATAAAGATTTCGAGGTAGTGTTGAGAAAAGCTGAGGAGGAAATAGACAAGATAGAAATTGAAGATGAAGTAACTGATGAAATCTGTGAAAAATGTGGCAGGAATATGGTTGTTAAGTATGGCAGATATGGAAAGTTCTTGGCTTGTCCTGGATACCCTGAGTGTAAAAACACCAAAGCCATAGTAGATGAACTGAATGTGCCTTGTCCTCTTTGTGGTGGAAATATAATTAGAAGAAGATCCAGGAAAGGAAGGATCTTCTATGGATGCAGTAATTTTCCAGATTGCAATTTTATTTCTTGGGATGAACCAATTGAGGAAAAATGCCCTCAGTGTAATGGAGTTTTGGTAAAGAAGAAGACTAAAAAGGGAACGAAAATTAGATGTATGGATAAGGAATGTGGTTATAGTAGGATCGAAAAAGAATAAAAAATTACTGTACATTTTGACTGATGTATAGTAATGTATAATATATATGATAGAATATTCAGAATACATTATCTTTGACGAATTTATTGGAATTGAGGTGTTGACAGTGTTAAAAGGTACCACTATCGTAGCGGTTAAAAAGGAAGGGAAAGTCGCTATAGCAGGGGATGGGCAGATTACCTTTGGGGATTCGACAATAATGAAAAATACTGCGAAAAAGGTTAGAAAAATATATGATGATAATGTTGTTGTAGGATTTGCTGGTTCGGTGGCTGATGCTCTAACTTTAGCAGAAATTCTAGAGGAAAAGTTGGAACAATATGGTGGGAACCTTAGAAGGTCTGCTGTGGAACTAGCTAAAGAGTGGAGAAGGGATAAGGTTCTAAGACGGCTAGAAGCTATGTTGATTGCAGCAGATAAGGAAAATTTACTTCTCATATCAGGAAACGGGGAAGTAATTGAACCGGAAGATGGAATCATAGCTATAGGCTCTGGGGGTAACTATGCCTATGCTTCTGGGAAAGCCCTCCTAAGACACTCAGAATTAACTGCAGAGGAAATAGCCCAGGAGTCCATCCTAATAGCTTCATCTATCTGTATATATACAAATAACTGTATTACCATTGAAGTAATTTAGGGGGGTTGTTATATGGTTGAACTTACACCAAAACAAATAGTAGAAGAATTAGATAAATATATTATAGGTCAGAACCCAGCCAAAAAGGCTGTTTCCATCGCCCTTAGAAATAGATATAGAAGGAACCTACTATCTGAAGAGTTTAAAGAAGAAGTCAAACCTAAAAATATTCTTATGATAGGACCAACGGGAGTAGGAAAAACTGAAATAGCAAGACGATTATCTAAACTAGTAGAAGCCCCTTTTATAAAAGTGGAGGCTACAAAGTTTACAGAGGTTGGATATGTTGGAAGAGATGTAGATTCAATGATTAGAGATCTGGTAGAAGAATCCATTAGAATGGTTAAGGTTGAAAAAATAGAAGAAGTTTATGAAAAAAGTGAGAAGATAGCAAATGAAAGGATTCTGGATATATTATTTCCATTGCCTTCAAAAAAAAGAGGTTCTAATCCTCTAGAAGCTTTGTTTAGTACTGAAAAAGAAGAGGACGAAAAGACTATAACTGAGAAAGAACTGATTATGAATAAACGTAAAGAAGTAAGGGAAAAATTGTTAAAGGGAGAATTAGAAAATGAAGTAATAGAAATAGATGTAGAAGATAATCATAATTCTACTATAGAGCTATTTAGTGGTTTGGGAATGGAAGAATATAATATTAATATGGAAGATATATTTGGGGATTTTTTACCAAAGAAAACTAAAAAAAAGAGAGTAACAATAGAAGAGGCTAGAAAGATAATTTGCAATCAAGAAGCACAAAAACTAATTGATATGGATGAAGCTATAAATATAGGTATAGCTAAAGCAGAAGAAACGGGAATTATATTCATAGATGAAATAGATAAGATTGCAGGCAAAGACTATGCTGGTGGACCAGATGTCTCCAGGGAAGGAGTTCAGAGAGACATACTTCCAATTATTGAAGGAACCACAGTTATGACTAAGTATGGACCTGTAAAAACGGATCACATATTATTTATTGCAGCTGGAGCTTTTCATGTTTCAAAGGTTGGTGATTTGATACCTGAAATTCAAGGTAGATTTCCAATTAGGGTTGAGCTAGAGAATTTAACTGAAGAAAACTTTGTAGAAATTTTGACCAAACCTAAGAATGCAATAATAAAACAGTACCAGTTGTTGTTAGGAACTGAGGGTATAGACCTAGAATTTACTGAAGAAGCCATCAAAGCTATTGCGAAAGTTGCATATATAGCAAATGAGCAGTCTGAGAACATAGGAGCAAGAAGACTGCAGACAGTTTTGGAGAAACTTTTGGAGGATATTTCTTTTGAAGCATCTGACCTAGATGCTGACAAAATAGTGGTAGATGAGACTTACGTAAATGAAAAATTGATGGAACATATACACCAAAAGGATATATCAAAATATATATTATAAAAGGAGGATACAATTGATGGAAAGTTTATTACAAAAAACAAGAAGATTAAATAAGACATTACAGAGTTCAGGTTCAAAGCCTGTATCGTTTCAAGAGCTAAGCATGATACTTAGTGAAATACTAGATGCCAATGTATATATTGCTAGCAAAAAAGGCAGGGTATTAGGATATGAGTTATCTACTGGGTTTGATTGTGATATAATTCAGTCAGAGATTGTGAATGAAAAGAGATTTCCTAAAAAATACAATGATGAATTGTTAAAAGTTAGTGAAACAAAAGAAAATGTAGAAGAAATCACTGAATGTGTATTCGATCAAATTTCAGAATGTGATTATCCAGATAAGATTGCGACTATAATACCCATAAATAGTGGTGGTGTTAGATTAGGAACTTTAGTATTAGCACGATTTGGTAGAGAATTTACCGAAGATGATTTGGTATTAGCCGAATATAGTGCTACAATTGTAGGAATGGAAATATTAAGGTCTAAGAGTGAGGAGATGGAGGAAGAAGCTAGAAAGAAAGCTGTAGTCCAGATGGCAATAGGGACTCTATCTTATTCTGAGCTAGAAGCTATGGAGCATATATTTGAAGAACTAGACGGAGATGAAGGACTATTAGTAGCAAGTAAGGTTGCCGATAGGGTTGGAATTACAAGATCTGTAATTGTCAATGCCTTGCGTAAGTTTGAATCTGCAGGGGTGATCGAATCTCGGTCTTTAGGTATGAAAGGTACGCATATTAAAATATTGAATGACAAACTATTAGAAGAATTGGAAAAGGTAAAAGAATAGCTATTAAGGAGAAAATAGTGGGATGTCCCACTATTTTTTTATATCCATAGGTCTTAAGATGGATTTGCCATTTTTCAGCAAAATCCTACTACAAATAAAGAGGATTTTCTGGTATTATGTAGAATATAAAGTTATATAAGCTTTTTTACTATAGAAAAAGGCTTTCAAATAGGAAATACTGACGATTTACGTTGAATTTTACTAGGTATTGTACTATTATTTAATGTAAAGAGGTGATAATGTGTTAAAGCAATTTTATAATAATGTAAACATTATGAATAAGGCCCTAGATGCTGTATGGCTTAGAAACAAAGCCATAAATCATAATATATCAAATGCCAATACTCCTAATTATAAAAGGTTAACGGTAAACTTTGAAGGTAAATTAAAAGAAGCAATAGATGGACAGGAGAGCAAGTTAACTAGAACCCATGGTAAACACCTACCTGTATCAAGAAAAATAAATGATATAGAACCAACAATAGATGTAGACAAAAAAACTTCCTATAGATTTGATAAAAACAATGTAAATATAGATACGGAGTCGGCAAATTTAGCAAAGAATACTATTATGTACAATGCTCTTATTAATCAAACAATAGATGAGTTTGATAAAATTAAAAATGTTATTAACGAAGGGAGTAAGTAATAATGAGTATGTTTGATTCTATCAACATAAGTGCCTCTGCACTAACTGCAGAGAAAACTAGAATCGATATTATCAGCAAAAATATGGCTAATGTAAATACTACCAGGGGAACTGGGGGATTGCCCTACAGGAGACAGATGGTAGTATTTGAAGAGGATAAGAAACCTTTTTCAGCTTATCTTGAAAAGTATAGCAACAAATTTAACGGTGAGGGGGTAAAGATCAGAGAAGTAGTAGAAGATGATACCCCCTTTAGATTAGTCTATGAACCAGGCCATCCTGATGCTGATGAGAATGGATATGTGATGTTGCCTAATGTAGATATGGTAAAGGAAATGGTAGATATGATAGATGCCCAAAGGGCCTATGAAGCCAATATTACAGCTATGAATGCAAGTAAATCAATGCTGATGAAAGCTTTAGAAATAGGTAGGAGGTAATTAGATGCAAGTTAGAACAATTTCTTCAAATAAGTTAACTATACCTTGGGAAGATGAAAAACAAAATCCCAAACCAGAAGAAACTAAAGAATTTAGCGCATTGTTAGGGGATGCACTAAATAAAGTAAACCAGTTACAAATGGAAAAGGATGAATATAAGGAGTTGCTCGTTACTGGAGGAATAGACAATCTACACGATGTGACTATTGCAGGGGAAAAGGCAAATATTGCTTTGCAATTGACCTTAAGCATAAGAAACAAGGTCGTAGAAGCCTATAGAGAAATAATGAGAATGCAGATATAGAAAATATTGCTGCAAGAAATGAGGTGTTAAGGTGGGGGAAACAATACAGCAAATGAGGAATCAATTAAATGAATATTGGCAGGGATTAGATAAGAGCAAGAGAAATAAAATACTTATTATTTCTGTAATTATTCTTCTTTCAATAATCATACTTTCAATTATACTTACTAGGCCTAAATATGAAGTGCTTTACGAAGACCTATCTCTAAAGGATATGGCTCAAATTACCAAAAAGCTTGACGAACTGGGAATTAAATGGAAAACCCCTAGTAAAGACGATACTACTACAATATTGGTTCCAGCAGATATGAAAAACAAAATTAAAATAGAGTTGGCTTCCTATGGACTTCCAAAAGAAGGTTACAGTTTTATGGATGCCTTTAATGACAGTAGCTGGACTATGACAGATTATGACAAAAAAGAGAGGATGAAATACGCTCTTCAAAGTGAACTATCTTCAACCATATCGGATATTGATGGAATTGAAAATGCTACTGTGTACATAGATGTTAAAGAAGGTACTGGGTTTGTATTAGAAGAGAACAAAATGGAAACGACTGCATCGGTATTTATAGAAAAAGCCGATAATAGACCTTTAAAAGGTGAAACAGTTATTGCAATAAAAAATTTAGTAGCAGGATCTATAAACATGGATCCGGAAAATGTTCAAATTGTAGACAGTGAAGGTAGATTACTAACCGATGAACAGGATGAAACGGACTTTTTAATGACGGATCAATTTACTATTAAAAACAACTTGGAACTTCGTATAAATGATAGTTTGAGGGAGTTTTTAGAAAATGTATTTGGTCGTGGCAATGTGGACATTAGATCTAGTGTGAAGATAAACTTTGACAGTGAAAAAACTACTATTGTTGAATTTGCTCCTCCTGTTGAGGGAAATGAAGAAGGGTTAATTAGGAGCATGGAACAGATAGAAGAACACATGGTAGGCAATGCAGCAGGAGGCGTACCTGGAGCAGATTCAAATGTTGACGAAGAAGATTATCAGATGCTAGAGGATGGGAACGAAAGATATGACAAGATAAGCAATACTATAAATTATGAACTAGATGAAATAAATAAAGAGATTAGGAAAGCACCGGGCCAAGTAGAGGATATTACAGTGGCAGTGCTTATCAATAGAAATGCTATAATTGATGGTGAATTTACATCAGGCTTAGAAGAAGAAATTGCTGATTTAATCTATGCTGCAACGGGTCTAGATACAAAACAAGTAGAAGTAAAGGCTCAAAACTTCAGAAGAGATGATCTAGATGCAGCAGAGGACAAAAGAGAGATTAATTGGCTAGCATTTATATTAGCAGCAATTGCAGCATTTTCTATAGCAACGTTTGTTGTGTATAGAAGGAAAAAAGAGAAAGATATTGATGAACTTGAACCAGAGTTAGACGATGTAACTCTAATAGAGACTGAAGTAAAAGATCTTGAATTTGAAACAGAAGAATCGAAAATGAAAACACAGATTGAAAAACTTGTAGATAATAAACCAGATGCAGTTGCACAACTACTAAGAACTTGGCTAAATGAATAGGGGCGATTTAATATGGCGAAAAGACAATTTGATGGGAAAGAAAAGGCTGCTATACTGTTAATTTCTTTAGGTCCGGAGAAGTCAGCAGAAATCTTCAAACACTTAAGTGAAGAGGAGATCGAAGAGCTTACATTGCAAATCGCAAATACTCGTATGGTATCATCAGAGGAAAAAAAAGAGGTTATTGAAGAATTTTATCAAATTGCATTAGCTCAAGAGTATATTTCCGAAGGAGGAATAAACTATGCAAAGGAAATATTGGAAAGGGCTGTAGGTCCTGACAAAGCTGTTGATATTATTAATAGACTTACTTCATCTTTACATGTAAGACCTTTTGAATTTATTAGAAAGGCAGACCCAAACCAACTATTAAATTATATACAAAATGAACATCCTCAAACCATAGCATTAATACTCTCTTATCTTAATCCTGGACAAGCAGCTCAGATTTTAGCTAGTTTGCCACCAGAAAAACAGGGAGAGGTTACAAGGCGAATTGCCATAATGGATAGGACATCTCCAGAAGTTGTAAAGGAAATTGAAAAGGTATTAGAGACCAAATTTTCTGGTATGCTATCTCAAGATTTCACTACCACTGGAGGGGTACAATCAGTCGTTGATATACTAAATTCTGTAGATAGAGGAACGGAGAAATTTATTATGGAAGAACTAGATATAAGAGATGCAGAGCTGAGTGAAGAAATTAGAAGAAGGATGTTTGTATTTGAGGATATTGTATCTTTAGATAATAGAAGTATTCAAAGAATTACTAGAGAAATCGACAATTCCCAATGGGCTATTGCATTAAAGGGTGCTAGCGAAGAGGTGAAAGAAGTCGTATTTGCAAATATGAGTAAAAGACTTGTAGAAATGATAAAAGAAGACATAGAATTTATGGGACCTGTTCGGATTAGGGATATTGAAGAGGCACAGCAAAACATAGTAAATATAATTAGAAAACTTGAAGAAGATGGAGAGATAATCACTCCTAGAGGAGGAGATGAAATCATTGTCTAATATCATTAAATCTACAAGAGTCATAGAGAGAAGTGTAATATCTAGGGATAAAAAGGATGCTGAAACAGCAATAGATGAATCTCTATTAGAAGAGGCTAGAGAAAAATACGAAGAAATAATTACAAATGCAAATAAAAAATCAAACCACATAATTAATTCTGCATATGAAAAATCTGAAGAAGTATTAAATGATTCTTATGAAAGAGCCCAGGAGCTATTTAAGGATGCTGAAGTTAATGGATATGATAAAGGCCATAAAGTTGGCTACAAGGAAGGATATGAGCAGGGATACGAAAAAGGGTATGGAGAAGGGAAAAAGGATTCAGAGGATCTAATATCTGAGGCACTGGATATTAAAAAATATTATATAGAGAAAAGAAATAGATTGTTAAGAGATTTAGAAGGGGATTTAATTCAACTTGTCATATCAGTATATGAGAAGGTGCTATATGAAAAAGTTGAAGAAGATGAAGAACTGATAGTATCTCTAATATTAAATGGAATAGACAATCTAGAAATATCACAAAAGCTTACCATAATAGTGTCACAGGAGGACAAGGATATGGTAGAGAAGTCGAAAGATATTATATTAGCTAAGGCAAGTTTAGTCGACGAAATTGATATACGTGTAAATAGCGATATGATTAAAGGTGATTGTATATTAGAGACTTCAAAGGGGAACGTGGATGTAAGTATCCATAATCAGCTGGAGGAAATTAAGGATTTATTACTAACAATATTAAGTAATGAGTGATATATATGGAACAGACATTAGATATAAAAAAATACATAAGGGAAGTTAATAGAAGAAGATTTATTAAATATACTGGAAAGATCACAAAAGTCACTGGTTTAACTATAGAATCAGATGGACCTATAGCTACAATTGGTGAACTATGTTATATATATCCTCACAACAGTTTAGAACCAGTATTGGCAGAAGTAGTAGGTTTTAAGGATGATAAAATATTACTTATGCCTTTAGGGGATATGGAAGGAATTGCATCGGGTAGCTCAGTGGTTGCCAGTGGAAAAACTCTAAGGGTTAATGTAGGCGAAGCACTTATCGGCAGAGTTATAGACGGGCTAGGCAATCCTATTGATGGCAAGGGACCTATTAAGACGGAAAAGACTTATGCTGTATCTAACTCTCCCCCTAACCCATTGGAGCGTAAAGTAATATCAGAACCCTTATCTTTTGGAATTAAGGCTGTTGATGGATTACTAACCTGTGGCAAAGGCCAAAGAATTGGTATATTTGCAGGAAGTGGAGTTGGAAAAAGTACCCTTATGGGTATGGTTTCTAGAAATAGTTCTGCTGACATCAACGTAATAGGTTTAATAGGAGAGAGAGGAAGGGAAGTTAGGGAATTCCTGGAGAAGGATTTAAAGGAGGAAGGATTAAAAAAATCTGTTGTGGTAGTAGTTACTTCAGATCAACCAGCTCTTATACGGGTAAAGGGAGCTTTAGTAACTACTGCTATTGCTGAATACTTTAGGGATAGTGGCAGGGATGTAATGCTTTTAATGGATTCCCTTACTAGATTTGCAATGGCTCAAAGAGAAATTGGGCTAGCTATAGGTGAACCTCCTGTAACTAGAGGGTTTACTCCTTCGGTATTTGCAATAATGCCTAAGTTACTAGAAAGGGCTGGCACTTCTTCTAAAGGTACTATAACAGGTTTATATACGGTATTAGTAGACGGGGATGATCTAAATGAGCCAGTAACGGATACCGTTAGGGGAATTATAGATGGACATATTATACTATCTAGAAAGTTGGCAAATCAAAATCATTATCCGGCTATAGATGTTTTAGCGAGTGTGAGTAGGGTTATGCCAAATATCATAGACAAAGAACATTTGAGAATGGCAAATGCTATAAAAGATGTAATGGCAACATATAGGGAGTCGGAGGATTTAATAAATATTGGTGCCTATAAAATGGGTTCAAATAAAAAAATAGATACAGCTATAGAATTAAAAGAAAGTATTGATGGATTTCTGACCCAGGAGGTTTTAAAAAGTTATCCGTTTGAAGAAACCATTTCTATGATGAATGAAATATATAGTCAAATAAATAATACTTAGGTAGGAGGAATGGCAGATGGTGAATTTTAACTTTAGGCTAGAGAGGGTTCTTAACTACAAAAAAACCGTGGAAGATTATAAGAAAAGTCAATATGGTATGGTGCAACAAAGATTACACAATGAAGAAAATAAATTAGATGAGTTCAATCAGTATAAAAACAATATAAAAGATGAAAAAAACGTGACAGCCGTCAAGACAAAGGTTGGAAATTTAGCTATGTACAACAATTATATCAATGATCTGAGCAAAATGATAAGAGCACAGGAGAAAGTTGTAACGAAAACTCGAGATGATGCTAATGAAGCAAAAGAAGAGCTGATAGCGGCTGCTAAGGAAAAGAAAATATTTGAAAAGTTGAAAGAACACGAATATGAAGAACATCTATATCAGCTGAAAAGAGATGAGGAGAAACAGACAGATACGATTACAAGCTACAGGTCTAGTACCCAACAACAGTAGGGGGAGTAAAAATGGAAAAAGTGGACAATGTGGAGAATATAGACAATGCAAAAAAGGAGAAAAAGCCTAAGTTAAAATCGATATTTATTATTGTGCTGGTTGTCATACCTTTATTAATATTAACTTTCAGGTATTTCAATAATAAATCCTTTAAGAACAAGGTAAATAATCTATTAGGCAAGCTACCAGGCGCTGTAGGAGAGCATTTTACTTTATCGTCCAATGATGTAGATGGAGAATATAAAAAAAATTATTTAGCTAACTACTTTTCATCTCTTGATAATGAAGCAGCTGCTGACAAACTATATATAATCAAGAAGGAAGATGAAAAACTTTATGCGGAAATAATTAGGATCATGAATTCAAACTCTTCATCAAAGACTGGAGAAATAATCACGCTAGTCAGAAATAGAGAGCAAAGAAAGAATCTACTATCCTCAATTTATGATGAAATCAAGATGGAAGAAGAAAGTATGTTTTTTGATGAAATAAATAGATTGGAAAATCAAGATTTGCTGATTACAATAAATGAAATAACTAATAGGATAGAGGAAGATAAGGAATTTAAAGATAATTTGACTGAAATATTTAGTTTAATGAATGAGGATAAGGTAGCGGATATACTGTATTATCTAGATGAACCAAAAAAAGATGAGATCCTATACTCTTTAAGTGGTAACAAAAAAGCTAATGTTGAAAGCAAATTACTTGATAAAAGGACTCAGTACATAAAGTTAGGGGATTTAGCAAGATTGTATGAAGTAAAACCTGCAGAAACGGCTGTTGAAGAGATAGGTAGTACTGAAAATTATAAAATAGATGAGTTAGGTACTATCTATAGAAATTTATCCGTTCTAAAATCAGCTGAAATACTTTCAAAAGTTGATGATGATGATTTTATCCAGGAATTATTCAATGCCATAAGGAAACAAGAAGAATTAATTGGCAGTGAGGAATCTATTGCTGCAGAAATCAGTAAATCAATACAGTTTATGACTGAGTACAATAAAAAAGTTGATGATCTGGTTTTGGTATATGAAAAGATGAGTCCAAACAAAGTGGCAAAAATTGTAGAAAGAATGATGGAAAATGACAATACTGTAACACAGTTAGAAATATTTGCTGAACCAGTTTATGAAATATCTGATGCTACTATTGTAGTAGATGTTTTATCTAGGATGGGAAAGAAGACTTTATCTAATGTTATGAATTATGTAAGTACTGATAAAGCCTCTACACTAACTCAGATGTTAGTTAGACCATAGATTAAAGATTTTTTTGCGAGGAGGTGAAAACATGTTAGATACAAGTTTTATACTAGAAAACGTGAAGTTGTCTTCAAACAATTCACATTCCAATACTACACTTCTAGTGGATGATAAGAGCAAGGATTTTTCAAAAATACTTGAAAAACAAAAACATGTGCAGAACAAAGTGGAACATAGTTATGGACATAATAAAAATCCAATAGATAAAGTAGAGACACATAAAAAAACTGAGAAGGATTCTATAGATAATAAACTACCCACGGAAAAAGAGGATGAAATAGAAGAAAGTATAATAGATGATCTGTTGGTATTGATAAATTCCCTTTACCAGATATTAGATGAATTGAGCTTTGATTTAGAAAATACAGAAGATATGTCACAACTTCAGCTAGATCTAGAATCAATCATTTCTAGACTTGGACATGCAATAGATGAAAATTTAGATCCAGAATATATTATAGAGGAACTATTAGAAGACGTTGAAGACTTGTTTTTGAAGAAGGACATTCATCTGAACCAAGATACTATGGATGCAGATAATAAAATAATAGCTAAAGAAATGGAACAAATTCTTACGGAATTAAACAAACTTAAAACAAACATTAAACCAACAGGAGTAAGGCATAAATCTACAATTGAAAAAAGCTATGGCGGAATAGAAAATTTAGATGGCTTGAGAAATCAACAGGAACTTGCAAATATTCAAAATGAAGAAGTAGGTGTAGAGGTAGAACCAGATAAAAACATTGAAAATAAAGAAGAAATGTTTGAGGAGAAAAATCTAAACTTAAGGGAAGTAATAGCTGATGATGTGCAAGAATTACCCCAAGAACAGTCAACAGAGGTGCTAGAGACTAATAATCCTATACTGGAAATGGTAGATAGGTCAACATCTATGGAAAATTTAGAAGTAAGAGAACAGGATTTAAAGGAAATTTCTCAAAAAGACTTATTTAAACAGATAGTAGATAAGGTAAAATTAATCCAAGATGATTTTAAGCAGGAAATAAGAATTAAGTTGAAACCAGAAATCCTGGGAGAATTAATGCTGAGGATGGAAATGGAAAAGGGTGATGTTGTAGCAAAGATAATGGTAGACAACTATAGGACTAAGGAGATATTAGAAACAAATCTTTATCAACTTAAGGAAGATATGCGGGAGAACGGTTTAGAAATTAAAACCTTTGAAGTATTTGTGGGAACAAATGAAGACTTTGAAAGGGAAGGTAGACAAGAATTTTATTTAAACAGAAAAAATAATAAATTTAAGATTAATAACAAAGAAATTGATGGAGTGGAAACCTATGTAAACAATACTACGGAGAAGCTGGTTGGACTTTATGAAGGAGGACGATTAAATTTACTAGCCTAAGGAGGTGGAAGGATGAAAATTGATAATACAGAGTATAAAGAGTATATCCATTATTTTGATGATAAAAAGGACGAAAAACCATTAGAGACTAGAAAAAACGACTTAGATAAAGATGCTTTTTTAAGGTTATTGACTACTCAATTAGCTAATCAAGACCCATTAAACCCGATGGAGGATAGGGAATTTATTGCACAATTAGCTCAGTTTACTTCCTTAGAGCAAATACAAAACCTAAATAAAAATGTGGAGAATTTAGGAGAAGAGTTGTTGGACTCCATTGACGGTTTAAATTTAAACCAAATTCAAGCCAATGTTCAAATACTTAAGGAGATAACTAATATTAGAAAGGCTATGGAAAGCTACTTTGATATGGAACCTATACCTGAAGGACCTGGAGAAGGGGAAAATATTGAATAGACAGGGATGATTAATATGAATGATATTCATATAAAGCAATTAGAAAACCGATTGATTAATTCATCTCCTATCAATAATTCTTATAAGAAGTTAGAGCAGAAGAACTTTGAAGAGATACTTGGTAGAGCTCAAAGGAAAAATGATGAAATTAAGTTTTCCAAACATGCTATCACTAGAATGAATACAAGGGATATAGCATTAAGCAACGAGGAGATGGATAGGTTAAAATATGGCTTTAATAAGGCAGAAGAAAAAGGCGTGAAGGATGCTCTCATACTAATGGGAGACAAAGCCTTTATCGCAAGTATTAAAAACAAGACTATAATAACAACAGTAAATAAAGAACAGTTAAGAAACAACGTATTTACTAATATTGACGGGGCAGTCATTGTATAGCCGGACCTGATAGGAGGTTATATATATCTGATTGAAAGAGGATATATAGCTGCCCAACTAATGGGAGGTAATAAGTATGATGAGATCAATGTATGCAGGTGTATCGGGTTTGAGGGTGCACCAAAATAAGATGGATGTCATAGGAAATAATATAGCCAATGTGAACACCATAGGCTATAAGAAAAACACTATGACCTTTCAAGAGGTGTTTAGTCAAGTAATTAGAGGAGCTAGTGCTCCCCAAGGGGGTAGAGGAGGTACCAATCCTCAGCAAATAGGATTGGGTGTAAATATTGGTTCCATCAATACTATCCATACCAAAGGGCCAGCCCAAAGGACGGACAACCCAGAAGATTTGATGATAGATGGAGAAGGATTCTTCGTGGTATCTGACGATACTAATTTTGAAAATAGATACTACACTAGGGCGGGGAACTTTACTTTAGATAGAGATGGAAACTTAGTTACAGCTGATGGATATAAGGTGTTAGGGTACTTAGCTAATGAAGAGGGAAATATAACATCGGAGGTTGGAGGAATTCGAGTTAATAAGTCAGAAACTAAGGCACCTACGGCAACTGAGAAGATATATTTCGAAGGGAATCTAGATTCTAGAAATGAGGAAGGAGATTCAGGTGCATATAAGGCAGATACGGTCATTAAGGATAGTCTGGGAAATTCTTATATAATAACTTTTAAGTTTGTTAAAAGACAAAGCGAGGGAGAAGGAGAAGAAAAAGTACACAATTGGACTATGAGCTTGGACAGAATAACGGAACAATCAACAGGAAATTATGTGGAAGTTCCAGCGGGTGTATTAGAAGGGGATTCATTAGGGCTAACCTTTGATGCTAATGGAAAATTGATCGAAATTGGGGACAAACCTGTAAAGGGTGACAATGTAGAAGATTTTACAGTGAAATTAACTAATTTAAATGGTATTAAATTCGATAGAAACAAAGCTGGAGACAAAATTGGTGAAATAGAACCATCAGGAAATTTTAAGGATATAACCATATTTGATTCTAATAACAGTGATAGCTATAGGCTACTTACTCAGCATGCTAATGATATGGATGCAAAACCCCACGCTAAGGATGGAAATTCATCAGGTAAATTAGAAGGATATTCTATCGACGCTACAGGTACTGTATTAGGCGTATTTACAAATGGTGAAAGGAAAGCCTTAGGCCAGATTATATTAGCTAAATTTGACAACTCAATGGGACTTCAAAAAATAGGGAACAACTTCTTCGTAGATACCAGAAACTCAGGCGAACCCCAATTTGGAAAGGCTGCTAGTAGCGGCTATGGGCCAATTGCAGCTGGTACATTAGAGATGTCTAATGTAGATCTATCTATGGAATTTACAGAGATGATTACTACTCAAAGGGGTTTTCAGGCCAATTCTAGGATCATCACAACATCCGATGAGATGTTACAAGAACTAGTTAACATGAAAAGATAATTTATTTAGGTAGGGTAGATCTACCCTACCTAAAAAAGGTGGGATACTATGATTAAGGTAAAAAGATTAAATGGAAAAGAATTTGTAGTGAATAGTGATTTAATACTGTATGTCGAGGAAACCCCTGATACGGTTATAACATTAACTACTGGACAAAAAGTAGTAGTTGTAGAAACTGTAGATGAAATAATAGATAAAGTTATTAATTTTAAATCTAGATCTATTGAATGTAAAAGAAGAGTTGAAGAGAAAGAGGTGTAGCAATTGGATATATCAACGGTTGTTGGTCTCTTTTTGGGACTTGTGTTTATCATAGGGGGTATTGTTACATCAGGGGAGCTAGGTTCATATTTTCACTTACCCTCTTTAATTATTGTATTAGGTGGAACTATAGCTTCAACTTTAGCTAGTTTTCCCATAAAAAATTTTCTTAATACTTCTAAGGTTATTAAGAAAGCCTTCGTATACAAGGAGACTTCTCCCGATGAAGTAATTGAAGAAATAATTAGCTTGGCCAATGTAGCGAGAAAAGAAGGCCTTCTCTCTTTGGAAGAATATGCAGAGAATTTAGAGGATGAATTTTTAAAAAAGGGAATTATGTTGATAGTTGACGGTACAGATCCTGAACTAGTAAGAAACATATTGGAAACAGAGCTAGTGTTTTTAGAGGAAAGACATATGGAAGGTCAAAGTATATTTGAAACTATGGGTACATATGCTCCTGCATTTGGTATGATTGGTACATTAATAGGGCTTATAAATATGTTGAAATATTTAGATGACCCTAGTGCTATAGGACCAAATATGTCTGTTGCATTGGTAACTACTTTTTATGGCTCCATGTTAGCTAATGTAATCTTCTTACCCTTAGCTAAAAAGCTAAAAGTAAGAAGTAAATCAGAAATATTGGTTAAGGAGTTAATGGTAGAAGGCTTGTTATCAATACAGGCAGGTGAAAATCCAAGGATAATAGAAGAGAAACTTAAAACTTTCATACCTCCTGAAATGAGAAGGGATTATAGAAAGCAGATGGAGAGAGAGGGAGTATAATGAAAAAAAGAAGAAAGACGGAAGAAAGCAACACTGATAGTTGGCTGACAACCTATAGCGACCTGGTAACTCTTCTATTATGTTTTTTTGTACTTTTATTTTCTTTTTCGAATATTGATGCACAAAAATTTAGAACTATAATGAGTAGTTTTCAAGGCGGTACGGGAGTACTAGAAGGAGGAACAACCTTAGAACTTGGTGAAAATGCTGAGTCGTCAGAGGATCTATTAGAAGAAGATTTAGAAAAACTAAAAGGTATTTTAGAAGAATATGCTGATAGCGTTGGGCTTGGAGCAGAGATTCTTCTTTCTGTAGAAGAAAGGGGTCTTATAGTTCGCTTTATGGACAATGTATTGTTTGATTCAGGAAAAGCTGAATTGAAGCCAGAATCTATAGAAATATTAGAAACCGTAGCAGAAATATTAAATAGGGATGAGTTCCGAGATAGATTGATTAAGGTAGAAGGTCACACGGACACAGATCCAATATTATATTCTAAAAAATATCCAACTAATTGGGAGTTGTCCTCTACTAGGGCTACCAATGTATTAAGGTATCTTGTGGAGGAAGAAAACATAGACGGTAGTAGAATCTCCTCTTCGGGTTATAGCTATTACAGACCAATAGCTCCCAATGATACAAGGGAGAACAAAGCTAAAAATAGAAGGGTGGATATTGTTATATTAAGATCTTCCTTTGAAGAAATAGAACCTTAGCAGGTGAAATGGAGTGATAATATGAATAATAGAAATACAATACTGGTAGTTCTTTTAATAATAGTTGTTATTTTGGCAGTTGTAGGAATTGGATTAGGTGTTGTATTTTATCGAAATAATAATGCCAACGTTTCTAATAGAAAACATACTGAAACTTTTAATTTGACCTTACAAGACATGTATTGCAATATTAAAGATAGTAAAAAAATAGTCAAGGTTAAAACAACTATAGAAACAAACAACAAAAAAACTTTAGAATTCCTAGAGGAGAAACAATTTTTAATAAGGGATGATATAAATAAGATCATCAGAAGTAAAACAGAAGAAGAACTCCAAGGGGAAGAAGGACAAGTGAAGTTACAGAAAGAAATTAATGAAAGTTTGATAAAATTGTTTAACGATGAGACCATAACTAATGTATATTTTGATGATTTGATTATACAGTAAGGAGGGGAGGTGGAGGCCATTGTCTGAAGTACTATCACAAAATGAAATTGATGCACTACTTCAAGCTTTGAGTTCTGGAGAAGTAGATGTCGAAGAAATACAAGAGGTAGAAAGTTCAACCAAAGTAAAAAAGTACGATTTCAGGAATCCACAAAAAATAGCAAAGGACCAATTAAGAACATTGGAAATAATCCATGAAAACTTTGGTAGACTACTCCAAACATTTTTGTCTGGATACTTAAGAGCACCAGTCAAGATATCAATTTTAACTGTAGATCAATTCGCCTATAATGAATTTAGCAATGCAATCTCTAATCCAGCATTTTTAAGCATAATTGATTTCAGACCATTGAATGGTCAAATCCTCATGGATATATCAACAAATGTTGTATACTCCATATTAGATAGGCTTTTAGGTGGAGACGGTACCGAGAAACAAGAAATTAGGGCATTTACTGAAATAGAATTATCATTGCTAGATAGTATGATAGAAAAGATAATGCCTATTATCCAAGAAGCTTGGGGTAATGTAATCCAATTGAAACCAACGTTAGATAAGATTGAAGTCAATCCACAATTTGCTCAAATAGTGCCTCCGAATGAAACTATTGCTCTTGTGACCTTGAATATAGAAGTTGGTTCAACAGAAGGAATGTTAAATGTTTGTATACCCCATCTTGTTATCGAACCAATATTAGATAAACTTAGTACTAAATATTGGTTTTCAACAGAACAGAAGGAATTATCCGAAAAGGAAATGTTGGCTATAAAGGAAAGAATGTTAGAGACAAGAGTGCCAGTAAAAGTTGAATTGGGTTCAACTTTTGTGAGAATAAGAGATGTTTTGGATTTGCAAGAAGGAGATGTAGTAAAATTAAATAGAAGCACAGATGAAAGGGCTAGGGTTAGAATTGGCTCCCAGATCAAATTTTTAGGCGATATTGGTGTATCTAGAAATAAGATGGCAATTAAAATAGCAAAGGTTGTAAAGGATGGTGATGAATATGACTAAAGACATGCTTTCGCAAGAAGAAATTGATTCTCTACTAAAAGGTACAGAGGATATAAATGAGGATTATGTTGAAAATGATGTAGTATCGGAAATTGAAAAAGATACAATAGGCGAAATTGGCAATATAAGCATGGGAACTGCTGCAACAACTTTATCCACTCTATTAAATAGAAAAGTCATAATTACAACTCCAACGGTTACAGTAACTACTACTGGAGAGCTTTCCTACGAGTATCCGATTCCATTTGTTGCAGTTGATGTAAAGTATAGGGAAGGATTTGAAGGTTCAAATGTATTGATGATAAATGTAGATGATGTAAAAATAATAACCGACATAATGTTGGGAAACAATGAAATAGATACAGATAGGGAATTAACAGAGTTGGATTTAAGCGCTATATCGGAGGTAATGAACCAGATGATGGGTTCCGCATGTACTTCTTTATCGGAAATATTTATGAAAAAAATAGATATTGAGCCTCCAAAATCATATGAAATAACTTTTGATGAAGGAAGGGAAACTTTAGAAGTTTTAAAAAGTTCTGATCCTATAATTAAAGTGTCCTTTAAAATGATCGTTGATGATTTAATAGATAGTGAACTTATGCAATTAATACCTTTAGAATTTGGACAGGATATGGTAGAAAATCTATTAGGGGATACTTCTCAAGATCAAGATGTAGAGACCGCAAATTCTATGGATTACGAAGATGAATATAATCTAGATAGTCCAAATAATTTAGTAGAAAAGGGTATAGATAGTTATAATGCAACTATAGAAGAAACGCCTATAAGGGAAAAAGAGTTTGATAAAGATAAAAAAGACCCTGTAGTCATTAAAAAACCGCAGTTTGAAACCTTTGACACCGATGTTGATGTCAGTTATAATGAATCTATTGATTTAGTTGGTGATATACCAGTTGAGATTACTGCTGAACTAGGAAGAACTACCAAAAAAATTGGTGAGATATTAGAATATGGCCCAGGTACTGTAGTGGAATTGGATAAGTTAGTTGGGGAGCCTTTGAATATCTATGCAAATGGAAAATATATTGCAAAAGGAGAAGTCGTTGTAATCGATGATAATTTTGGCATAAGAATAACGGATATAGACAATTCCTATGGCAAGTAACGGGTAATAAAATTTCAAAGGGAGGAATCAATATGGCAAAAGGAATTTTAATCGTAGATGATGCTTCATTTATGAGGATGATGATAAAAGACATCCTCACAAAAAATGGTTTTCAAGTAGTGGGAGAAGCTGAAAATGGAGTAAAAGCAGTAGAAAAATTTAAAGAACTAAACCCAGAATTGGTTATAATGGATATTACAATGCCAGAGATGGATGGAATTCAAGCTGTAAGGGAAATAAAGAATATAGATGGAAATGCAAAAATAGTAATGTGTTCTGCAATGGGACAGCAAGCTATGGTTATAGAGGCAATACAAGCAGGGGCTAAGGATTTTATTGTAAAGCCCTTCCAAGCTGATAGAGTCATAGAAGCTGTAAAAAAGGTCTTGAGCTAAGAATGGACAATAGTAAGCAAAGATTTAGCCTAATATTCATTATGGCATTATTAACAAAGGATATAGCATATGCTGTAGGTCCAGACTATGGCATGGGAAAGGCTGTATTTAAGCTGATATTCTATACGGTAATATTTATATTGGTAATAATAGCAGCAATTTATGGTACTAGGTTTATAGCTAAAAGCTCTAAAAAGTTTGTTAATAGCAAATACATGAGGATTGTTGATATTTTACATCTAGATGCTAATACAAAAATAACATTAGTAGAGATAAAAAATTATATATATGTGTTTGCTATTAGCAACAACAACATTGAAATGGTAGATAAATTTCCTAAAGAGGAAATAGAAACAACTATAGATTTTGATGAACAATTGGACAAGTATAAAAATATGAATGTAGACAATCGAACTTATATAAATAGATTTAAAAGTAATATTAGTAAATTTTTTATCAAAGCTAATAAATTAATTGATAAGGAAGACGAAAACCATGAAAAAAAGTGTTAAAGTTCTTTTACTTGCAATTACAATAGTAATTTTAACCACAGGAGTTACTTACGCACAACCAGAGATGTCTTTATTTGGGAAAAACATAAGATTAGAAGATAGCAAAGACCCTCAAAATTATGTATTTTCTCTTCAAATACTATTTGTTTTAACCATACTTACATTAGCACCTTCTATATTGATAATGATGACTAGCTTTACACGAATTATAATCGTATTGTCATTTATTAGAAATGCATTAGGTCTTCAACAAACACCTCCTAATCAGGTGGTTATTGGTTTAGCTTTGTTTTTAACATTTTTTATTATGGCGCCTATTGCTACTCAGATAAACAATGATGCGATACAACCCTTCCTAAAGGAGGATATAAATCAAGAAGTAGCTATTGAAAGGGCAATGGATCCAATTCGTAAATTTATGTTTAAGCAGACCAGAGACAAGGATCTAGGTTTATTCTTAAATATGAAGAATATGGAAGGGGTAAATAAATTAGAAGAAATACCTAATCATGTTTTGATACCAGCATTTGTCATTAGTGAATTAAAGACTGCTTTTCAAATTGGATTTGTAATATACATTCCATTTTTAGTTATAGATATGGTGGTATCAAGTACACTAATGTCAATGGGTATGATGATGTTGCCACCTGTTATAATATCATTACCTTTTAAAATTTTATTGTTTGTATTGGTTGATGGGTGGAATTTAATAGTTAAATCTTTAGTATTAGGCTTTAAGTAGAGGTGGTAAAATGAATCATGGTGATGTTTTAAAGTTAGCTCAAGATGCAATAAGGACTATTTTGGCAGTTTCAGCGCCCATGCTAATTGTTAGTTTAATCGTTGGATTAATAGTTAGTATCTTGCAGGCTGTTACCCAAATTCAAGAGGCAACACTAGCCTTTGTACCTAAGATCGTTGCTGTATTACTGTCTTTGCTCATATTTGGACCTTGGATTTTAAAAGTTATCACTCAGTTTGCAACGGATTTGTTAAACAACATTAATCTTTACATACAGTAGATAGGTGGTTACAATAATGTATACTTTTGACCTATTATTAGATAAATATGAACTTTTTTTGCTGGTATTAGTTAGGACCTCTGGGATATTCTTAATATCTCCTTTTTTTAGCTCCCAGAATGTACCTAATATTATGAAAGCTGGTTTTTCTTTTATATTATCTATTCTAATAACTTTAACATTAGATATTGGTCCTGACTATTTAGAATTAAACTTTGCTGTCTTAATTGCTAAGGAATTGATGGTTGGTTTTATCATTGGATTTATTAGCTATGCATTTTTTTCAACTTTTTATGTAATGGGACAGATAATAGATATGAAGATTGGTTTTGGAATGATAAATGTAATGGACCCTCAGCATAAGGTGCAAGTGCCTTTAATGGGTAATTTCTATTATATATTAGCTTTCCTGCTTCTATTATCTATAAATGGTCACCACACCATTATTAATGCATTGGTAGATAGCTATGAATTTATACCCATCGGTAAATTTACCATTGGAGAGACTTCAGCTTTTATGCTGATAGATGTTTTGTCTAAATCCTTTGTAACTGGTTTTAAATTAAGTGCACCTGTAGTAGTTATAATATTTTTAACGGATTTACTACTGGGAATATTATCAAGAACTATACCTCAAATGAATGTATTTGTTGTTGGTATGCCTTTGAAGATATTGATTGGGCTAATAATTATTAGTGTGTCAATTCCTATTTTTTATACTATGGCTACGGGAGTTTTTAATGAAACTATTGAGGAAATCTATTACTTTTTTAGATCCTTTGTAAAAGGATGATATTATGGAAAAAAAGATTGATTTACAGCTATTTGCAGAAGCTGAGAAAACGGAAAAAGCAACGCCTAAAAAGAGAAGGGATGCAAGAGAAGAAGGGCAGGTTTTACATAGCAGGGAAGTAACTGCAGCCTTTATTCTTTTTACGACATTTTTAGTTCTAAAAGTATATGGAAAGTATGGATTTAACTATCTTTTGGAATATATGACAAGGGTTTATAAAAATATTGAAAATATTGACCAGTTATTTTATGAAAACAATTTAATGATTGGATTTACAAAGACCGTAGGAATTTTTTTTGGTTTAGCAATTCCTATTTTAATTACAGCCTTTATAGCTGCCTTGGCAATTAACTATTTACAAGTAGGATTTTTATTTACTACTAAACCTTTGAAAATAAAACTGGATCGAATAAATCCAATAGAAGGATTTAAAAGGCTATTTTCTAAAAGAGCATTAATGGAATTGTTGAAGTCTATTTTAAAAATACTTCTAATCGGATATTCTGCCTATTCTTTTATTAAGAATAACATTACACGTATTATAATCTTACCAAGGCTAGAACCTACGATAATTTTCAGGAATATTGCAGATATATCTTTTAGTTTTGGCATTAGGATTATAGGAGTGTTAACTGTCCTTGCTTTTTTAGATTATCTATTCCAGTGGAGAGAATATGAGAAAAACCTAATGATGACTAAACAAGAGATAAAAGAAGAGTATAAACAAACGGAAGGAGATCCTCTAGTTAAATCTAAGATAAGAGAGAATCAACGAAAGATTGCAATGTCAAGGATGATTCAAGAAGTACCAAAGGCTGATGTTATTATAACCAATCCTACTCATATAGCTATTGCTATAAAGTATGATAGGGAAAGGTACCATGCGCCTTATATACTGGCTAAAGGTGTTGACATAATTGCTGAAAATATAAAAAGAGTTGGAGAAGAGAATTCTATACCAGTAGTAGAAAACAAACCTTTAGCTAGGGCTTTATATGATTCTGTAGAGATAGGGGATGTAATCCCGGAAGAATTATATGAAGCTGTTGCTGAAGTTTTAGCTTATGTATATAGTTTAAAAGATGATTATTAGGGGGAAAAAGGATGAAGTTTGGTGATATAGTTGTTGCGTTAGGGGTTATTGCAATAGTTATAATAATTATTATACCTATTCCTAAATTTTTACTAAGTATTTTATTGAGCTTAAATATAGCTTTTTCTTTGCTTGTACTATTAATATCTATGTACTCAAAAGATGTACTGGAGATATCTATTTTTCCATCTTTGCTATTGATTGCAACCTTGTTTCGCCTCTCCCTTAACATATCAACTACTAGGGGAATATTAAAAGATGGAGATGCGGGAAGGGTAGTAGAAACCTTTGGAAAATTTGTAATACAAAATGATCCAGTTGTTGGATTTATTATATTTATTATTATCGTAATCGTTCAGTTTGTAGTTATAACAAAAGGAGCAGAAAGAGTAGCGGAAGTATCAGCAAGATTTACTTTAGATGCTATGCCTGGAAAGCAGATGGCTATAGATGCTGATTTAAACTCTGGCTTAATAACGGAAGAAGAAGCGTTAAAAAGAAGAAAAGATGTACAGAGATATGCGGATTTTTATGGTGCTATGGATGGAGCTACTAAATTTGTAAAAGGTGATGCTATTGCTGGAATAATTATTACCATTATTAATATAGTAGCAGGTTTAGCAATTGGAATTTCAAATGGTATGGCCTTTAGGGAAGCTATGCAGAGATATACATTGTTAACTGTTGGTGATGGTCTAGTTAGCCAAATACCTGCATTGTTAATTTCAACTGCTACCGGTTTGGTAGTAACTAGGGCAGCCTCTGAAGCCAATTTAGGACAGGATTTAATAGAACAACTATTTGGAAACAACCCTAAATTGCTATATATAATCGCAGGCTTGATGGTGTTTTTAGGAGTTTTTACACCTTTACCTACACCAACATATGTGATTTTGGGAATGACATTTGCTTTTTTAGGCTACTCCATGAGCAAAGCTGTTAAAGAAGAATTTGTAGAACCTGTAGAAGAAATATCAGAAGCTGAAGAGTTAAGGAAGCCCGAAAATGTTTTAGGTCTGCTGAAAGTAGATGATATAGGGTTGGAATTTGGATATGGGCTAATACCCTTAGCAGATATAAATCAGGGAGGCGATTTATTAGATAGAGTCGTTATGATACGGAGACAAATTGCCATGGAACTAGGATTAATCGTGCCAATTGTACGTTTAAGAGACAATATTCAATTAAATCCTAATGAATATGTCGTTAAAATAAAGGGGGTCCAAGTAGCTAAGGGGGAAGTGTTATTTGACCATTATTTAGCTATGGATCCAGGTACTGGAGAAGGTGACATTGAGGGAATTGATACCATAGAGCCAGCTTTTGGTCTTCCAGCTAAATGGATTACCGAAAAGGAACGGGAAAAAGCTGAAATATTTGGATATACAGTAGTAGATCCACCTTCTGTTATTGCAACCCACTTAACAGAAGTAATAAAGGAAAGGGCCTTTGACCTAATAGGAAGACAAGATGTACAGTTGTTAATAGACAATGTTAAAGAAGAATACCCTGCTGTTGTTGAAGAAGTAGTTCCCAAAGTATTGACTATAGGTGAAGTGCAGAAGGTTTTATCTAATCTTCTAAGAGAACAGATTAGTATCAGGGATATGGTAACCATATTAGAAACCTTAGCAGACTATGGTAGTGTAACTAAAGACACGGACTTACTTACTGAATATGTTCGGCAACGATTGTCAGGATACATCACTAATAAGTATGTTGATAATAGTGGGCTAAATGTAATAACATTGGACAGTGAGGTAGAAGAAATAATAATGAATTCAATTAACAGAACTGAGACAGGTTCGTACCTTTCTCTAGAACCAAATACTGCTCAGAGAATATTGAATAACACTTTAAAATCAGCACAAAAATTAACTGCTATTGGAGAACAGCCTATTGTATTGACGGCTCCTATAGTAAGGATTTATTTTAAACGACTAACGGAACAGATTACTAGAGATTTAATAGTTTTATCCTATAGTGAAATAGAGCCATCGGTAGAAGTTCAATCTGTTGGGATGGTGAGCTTACGATGAAGGTAAAAAAATTTTTTGGAGCAACGAACCATGAAGCAATACTAAAAATGAAAAAAGAACTAGGGCCAGATGCAGTTATCTTGAGCACTAGGACCGTTAGGGAGAAGGGGATTTTGGGTTTTTTTAAAAAACCAAAGGTTGAAATTGTTGCAGCTTTTGAGGAAAAGGATTTATTACATTCTCAAAAGCCTAGTGATAAATTTGATAAGATAAATAGGGAACTTAATAACTTGAAATACATGGTTGAGGAAATATCTCAAAATGTATCACAAAAACAATATGAGTTGCCAGAAGAACTTGTAAACTATCACACTAAACTGATTGAAAATGGTGTAGAGTATTATACTGCTACTTCTATTTTAAAAGTATTAGGACAACAGGTTAATCTTGAGGGCAAAGACGAACAAGCAATTAGAAACATTGTCAAATATACTTTAATGGAATATATAGGCGATGCTAAACCCTTGGATTTAAAAAAAGGGGTTCAAAAGACTATATTTTTTATAGGACCAACAGGAGTTGGAAAAACTACAACATTGGCAAAGTTAGCAGCTCAACTGGTCATGGAAAATGAATATGATATAGGCCTAATAACTTCCGATACTTATAGGATTGCAGCTGTAGAACAATTAAAAATTTATAGTGATATATTAGAATTACCATTAGAGGTTGTTTATGATGATGAAGATATGTATAAGGCTTTGGTTACATTTAAGGATAAGGATATAATACTAGTAGATACTGCTGGAAAGAATCATAAAGAAATTGATAAAGATGATGGTATTATAAAGACGATGAATTCCATCAATAATAAAGAGACTTATTTAGTTATTAGCGGAACTACGAATTACAACACATTAAAGTCAATAATACACCACTATGAATTTATTGAAGATTATTGTATTATTTTCACGAAAATCGATGAAGCAGAAGGCTATGGAAATATCTTAAATGCTAAATATTTAACGAAAAGACCAATATCATATATAACTACAGGCCAAAACGTACCCGATGATATAGAAATATTTGATAGAGAAAAGACAGTATGTTGGCTTATTGGGGAGAATGTATATGAAAGATCAAGCTGAGAAATTAAGAAACATCATGGAAGGAAAAAATAATAAAAAAAAGAACTCTATAACAAAAAATAAAGCCAAGGTATTAGCTATTACCAGCGGAAAGGGTGGTGTTGGCAAGACTAACTTTGCTATAAATTTAGCTATCTCTTTGAAACGTTTAGGATATAGAGTATTAATACTTGATGCAGATATCGGATTAGCCAATATTGAAATATTGACGGGCACAAATATGAATTATACTATTGCAGACCTAATTAAAAAAGACAAGGATATATTTGATATAATCGGAGAAGGACCTGAGGGACTAAAAATTATATCTGGTGGTTCTGGAATCTATGAGTTATCGATGATGAGTGATAAAAACATCAATATACTATTAGATGAAATGGAAAAACTTGAACATGAAATGGATTATATAATTATAGACACTGGTGCTGGAGTTTCTAATGTTGTATTAGACTTTGTAATGGCTTCTGATGAAACAATACTAATAACTACGCCAGATCCAACTTCTTTAATGGATGCCTATACTATAATAAAGGCTTTGACAACTAATGGTTATAAAGGTAAAATAAATGTAGTTGCAAATATTGTCGAGAACAGGGTGGAGGCCAATAATATTTTTAATAAGCTCAATAAAGTATCTAATAATTTTTTAGATGTGGAATTGTTTTATCTAGGATATCTCCAAAGAGATAATATTGTAAATAAAGCTGTTAAAAACCAGCAACCTTTTTTATTACTTAACCCTTCGTCTAACATATCTAAAAAGATAAACATTATGGCGTTGAAGTTTGTCAATCCTTCAAAACACGATAACTTGAAAAAGAGTGTTGGATTTACTCAAAAGCTAAAAGAACTGTTGTTTGGAAGAGGTAGATAAGATGAGCAAAAGAAAAGATTGTATAGGTATCGGAGATCGGATTGAAATCGTTAGAACATCTCTTAGAGGGGAAAAATCCTACCCTAGCCAAGTGTTGGATATTACCCCAGAAGGCAACTTTGTAGTAAGTGGACCTATTTGGCAGAACCAAATAATTCCAATACATAAAGGTGAAAAGATTAAGATAAGCTATATTGTAAAAGATAAAGGTAGATATGCTTTTGAAGCCATAGTTACAAGAAGAGAATACGAGAACATCTATAATCTAGAAGTTCAACAAAAATCTGATATTAAAAAGTATCAAATGAGGCGATATTATAGATTCGAAACTTCAATTCCAGTGGCAAAAGAATATATGATCAAATCAAAGAGACATGAGGAAGTCATTGTGGAGCAATGCAAGACCAAAGATATAAGCGGCAGTGGTATTAAACTATATTCGAACTACAAGCATAATATAGGAGATATTGTTAGATGTATATTTGAAATTGATGGACAAGTTATCAATGTTAAAGGCAAAGTATTAAGGGTAGAAGAAATAGATACTTTCGATTACATTTATAGTTTGGGAATAGATTTTATTGATATTAGTGAAGAAAATAGAGATATTATAATAAAATTTATATTTAGGGAAGAACGAATTTTGATAGAAAAAGGATTGATCTAATTGATAAAACTACTAGTAGTAGATGATTCTCTATTTATGCGTAAAATATTAACAGATATATTACAAGAAGACGAAGAAATTTCCGTAGTAGGTGAAGCTAAGGACGGGAAGGAAGCTTTGGAAAAAATTCCCTTATTGAATCCGGATGTTATTACTTTAGATATTGAAATGCCTATAATGGATGGAATAACAACTTTAAAATATATAGTTGAACAATATCATATTCCTGTAATAATGATTAGTAGCTTGACAGAGGAAGGAGCTTGTCATACTTTAAAAGCATTAGAAATGGGGGCAGTAGATTTTATTGCAAAACCTAAAAATATATTTGGAATAAATGCTGAGCCTATAAAACGTGAAATAATAAACAAGATAAAATCTGTCGCAGAATCTAAAGTTAAGCTTAACAATAACAAAAGGAATATACCTAAAATCACTAGACAGGACTATGCCCGATCTATCATGACAGATGGGTATGAATATATAGTAGCAATAGGTACTTCAACAGGTGGTCCTCGAGCATTACAAAGTGTAATACCTTTATTGCCTGAAAATTTAAATGGAGCTATATTGGTTGTACAACACATGCCACCTAATTTCACTAAATCATTAGCAGATAGATTAGATGTATTATCTAGTATTAAGGTGAAAGAAGGAGAGAATGGAGATGTTTTAAAAAGGGGGCATTGTTATATAGCGCCTGGTGATTTTCATATGAGAATAAGGAATGAAGATGGACAAAACATCATTAGGCTTAGCAAGGAACCACCTATAAAAGGCCTAAGACCTGCAGTAGACATACTAATGGAATCGATAGCTAGATTAGAACATTATAAAAAGATAGGGATTGTTATGACGGGAATGGGTATTGATGGTTCCAAAGGTGTTATTCAAATAAAAAAATCAAAAGGTTATACTATAGCTCAGGATAAAGACTCTTCCGTAGTATTTGGTATGCCTAAGTCTGCAATTGATACTAATCATATCGATAAAATAGTTCCTTTGGACAATATTGCTCACGAAATTGTGAGTATAGTGGGGGTGTAATTATGGATCTAGATTTTAATCAATATGTAGACGTATTTGTAGAGGAAACGAAAGAACATCTACAAAATATGAATGAAGCATTGTTAGAACTTGAAAAGGATATTACCAATGAATCTCTAATTAATGAGATATTTAGAGTTGCCCATACCTTAAAAGGTATGGCAGGTACCATGGGATTTACAAATATCGCTAACTTAACACACGAAATGGAAAATGTACTTCAGGAAATTAGAAACAATACTATTACCCTCGATGAAAGCATAATAGATATTATATTTGAGTGCTTTGATAACCTAGACTATTCTGTTAACTTTATAGCCGTTAATGGTGAAGAAGCTGAAGATAGTCATGAAGATTTAGTAAATAGATTAAGAGCTATAATTAATAAAGATATAAAAGAGCCAGAAATATACGACGAAACCAAACTTAACAGTGTAGAAGATACAGAACTAAGTCAATATGCAATAAAAGCCATTCAAGAGGCGGAAAAGAGGGGATTGGTCTCATATAAAATAGATATAAGTTTAAATCCCCAATGCATGCTAAAGTCAGCTCGAGCCTTTATTGTCTTTAATACGCTAGAATCTATGGGAGATATAATATATTCCAATCCTTCAGTAGAGGACATTGAGGATGAAAAGTTTGATTTAAGTTTTACTATTGTATTGATTTCGCAAGAAAATCAAGAAACAATACAAAAAGGATTAGAGAGTATAGCCGAGATTGATAGCATCCATATAAATACTATGAAAGATAAAGATTTTACTGGGTATAAAAAGAATATAGGCATGAAAGAAAAGAAACAAATAGGGGAATTAGATGAATATGTACTAAATCTGGTAGGTGAGGCAAAGAACAAAGGATTGACCTCATATAAAATAGATATAGGTTTGAATTCTCAATGTATGCTAAAGTCAGCTAGGGCTTTTATTATTTTTAATACATTAGAATCTATGGGAGATATAATATATTCTAATCCTCCGGTAGAGGATATTGAAGATGAAAAGTTTGATTTAAGTTTTACAGTTATTTTGATTGCCAAAGTTGACCAATATAAGTTGAGGAGGGAATTGGAAAGTATAGCTGAAGTCGATAGTGTAGCACTTACTCCAGTAGAAGAAGTTAATGTGGGATTGCAACGAAAAGGAATAAATCTCAAAACAAAAAGTGATGATAAAAAAACTAGCGGTGTTTCAAAAGATAAGAAATCTAATATTGTAAGTCGAGAAAATAGAATCGGAAAAACTGTCAGAGTAGATATTGATCGTTTGGATAATTTAATGAACCTTGTATCGGAGTTAATAATAATAAAGACTAGAATGGATGATTTAAGCGAAACATCTAATAAGGATAATATGGTAGAAGCAATTGAATACTTAGAAAGGATAACTACAAGTCTTCATGATGCAGTCATGAAAGTACGAATGGTACCTATAGAGCGAGTATTTAATAGGTTTCCACGAATGGTACGGGATTTATCTAAGGAGCTAAACAAGGAGATAGATCTTCAAATGTCTGGCGAGGATACAGAAGTGGATAGAACCGTTATTGACGAAATAGGAGATCCTTTGATTCACATAATTAGAAACTCTATCGATCATGGTATAGAAATGCCACAGGAGAGGGCTCAACAAGGCAAGCCAAAAGAAGGAACTGTAATACTCAAGGCCTACCCCGATGGCAATAATGTGGTTATTGAAGTTGTTGACGATGGAAGGGGTATAGATTCTACGGTAATTAGAGACAAAGCAATACAAAAAGGAATTATAACTGAGCAGGAAGGAGATATGCTTAGTGAAGAAGAGATAATTGCTTTATTATTTACTCCGGGATTTAGTACCTCCAATGAGGTTTCTGATATTTCAGGGAGAGGTGTAGGTTTAGATGTAGTTAAAAGTAAGATAGAATCAATAAATGGATCTGTTGAAATAGATACAAAACTTCACTCTGGAACTAAATTTATCATTAGAATTCCTCTGACCCTTGCAATTATACAGGCATTATTAGTTAGATTAGGGGATGAAATATATGCTATACCTCTAAGTTCCATTACGGAAATTACGGATATCAAAAAGGATAGTATTAGAAACATCCAAGGTCAAGAAATAATGTTGTATAGAGGGAAAACAATTCCTGTAGTGAAACTAAATCAGCTTATGAACATTGAGTCTAATGATTTTTCTGATGAATATGTAGTGGTAGTAGTACAAAAGGGAGAAAAACAAGCAGGTTTATTGGTAGATAGCTTAATAGGTCAACAGGAAATAGTTATAAAGCCTATGGGCAAATACCTATCAAATATAAAATATCTATCAGGAGCTACCATATTAGGGAATGGTAGTATTTCGCTAATACTAGATGTAAATTCATTGATATAAAGGAGGACCGGCTATGTCTTCTGAAGCTGAAAATAAATATGTAATATCTAAATTAGGTGAAGAATATTATGGTTTACCTATATATAATGTAATATCCATAGAAAAGATGGGCAAAACCACTAGGGTGCCTAATGCACCCGATCATGTTACAGGTGTAACTAATTTAAGAGGTGAAGTAATTCCCGTAATAAATTTGAGAAGAAAACTAGGCATGGAAGAACAAGAGGTAGATAAAAACTCTCGAATAGTCATCGTTACGGTAGATGATATAGTTGCAGGATTAATCGTCGACTCTTCTTCGGAGGTGTTAGAAATCCGTAAGGAAAATATAGACAAGCCTCCTACAAGTGAAAATAACAAATTCATAGAATATGTAAGTGGAATAGGTAAAACCTCAGATAGGTTAATTATCCTATTAAACCTATCTAAAATATTGGAATATTAAGGGAGCGCTAACTATGGATGTGGAAAACTTAAACAATATGATGATAGATGTATTAGGAGAGATAGGTAATATTGGCTCTGGAAATGCCGTTACAGCCTTATCGAGCATGTTGTCTAAACGTGTAGATATGAGTGTGCCTCAGGTAAGAATTTTAGAATTTAATGAGGTTGCAGCGGTATTGGGGGGAGAAGAGGAACTGGTTGCTGGTATATATCTAGATCTTAATGATGAAGTTGAGGGAAATATAATGTTTATATTGGATATAGAATCGGCTATCAATTTAACCAATATGTTATTAAATAGAGATTACACCGTAGAGGAATTAGATCCTATGGCCATCTCTGCGTTATCAGAGGTGGGTAATATATTAGCTTCTTCCTATGTTAATTCTTTGAGTGCTTTAACGGGACTAAAAATAACAGTTTCTGTACCATCTTTAGCCATAGATATGGCAGGAGCGATTTTAAGTGTACCGGCTATTCAATTTGGTTGTATCGCTGATCAAGTTTTATTTATTGAAACTGTATTTGAGGAAGGGGAAAATACTGTAAAGGGCAATCTGTTTTTATTACCGGATATGAGCTCTTTTGAAAAAATACTATCGAGTTTAGGGGTATTGTAATATGGGAGTTATTAAAGTTGGAATGGCAGATTTAAACGTGATTAAAGCACCTGGGATATTGACAACTCTTGGCTTAGGTTCATGTGTAGGTATAGCTTTATATGATAAACCTAATAGAGTTGCAGGTTTAGCTCATATTATGTTACCTTCTAGTAAGGAGATAAAAAACAACGAAAATAAAGCTAAATTTGCTGATACGGGTATTGAGTTATTGATAGCAAGGATGGTTAAAGAAGGGGCTGTAAAAGAGAGACTAATTGCAAAGATTGTTGGTGGTGCTCAAATGTTTTCCTTTAACAACAATAGTAGTATATTAAAAATTGGAGAAAGAAACATACAAGCTACCAAAGAAAAGTTAAAGGAATTAAACATTAGAATCATCTCTGAGGATACTGGTGGAAACTATGGTAGAACTATTGAGTTAGATGCAGAAGACGGTTCATTATTGGTAAAAACAATTGGACATGGCGTTAAGGTCATTTAGTTTCCTACAGGGAGGTAATTGTAGTGAATAGGGATGAATTATGGTTAAAATATTCGAAAACAAAGGATAGAGAAATAAAACAACTAATAATTGAAGAATATTTAGATTTAGTAAAAATAATGGCAGGTAGAATGTATAATTACTATGCTAGCAAGGTAGAATACGATGATTTGGTAGGCTTTGGAGTAATGGGGCTAATAGATAGTATTGAACGCTATGATATTACTAAAAATATAAAATTTGAAACTTATGCTCAAATTAGAATAAAAGGAGCTATTATAGATAATATAAGGAAGTTGGATTGGATTCCCAGATCTTTAAGAAAAAGGTCTAAAGAAATACAAGATGCCATGATAAAGTTAGAAAATGATTTGGGAAGAACACCATCTAATATTGAATTAGCAAAATATTTAAACATTTCATTAGATGCGCTAGAATCTGCATTGGCCGATATATCGACGTTCAACATTACATCCTTAGAGGACATACTAATCAACAAAGGGGAGCATAATATTGAAGATGAAAATAAAACTGATACACCGGAACAAATATACGAAGATAAGGAATTAAAAGAAATACTAGTAGACACAATAGATAGACTGCCAGTAAAAGAAAAGACAGTAATATCTTTATATTATTATGAAGAATTAACTTACAAGGAGATTGGGTATATTTTAGAGCTGTCAGAGTCTAGAATATCGCAGATACATAGTAAGGCTATATTAGGGCTTAAAAACCAACTCATAAAAGAAGGGCTTATTGAAAGCTGATGGGAGGTATTATATGTTGAAAATTTCTCCAAATATAATACTTGATATTTCTAGGGATGGAATGAATGGATTTATTACATTGGTTCAGGACGAAGGCAATAGTGTTTTGGAAAGAAAGTCTCAAGGAGATCTAAAATATAATCAAATACATATAGAGAAGATAATTAATCAAGTAAAGGATATTATTAAGGTAGGGTTAAAAGAGGACGAATTGAAAAGGTTGCTACAAAATGAGTATTACGGTGAAAGGACCTGTATTGCCAAGGGAATAGAACCATTGAATGGGAAAGACGGGTATATAAAATATCACTTTGATGTAGAGAAAAAACTAATTCCAAAGTTATTAGAGGATGATACTGTTGATTATAGGGAATTGGGAATCATCAATAATGTAAAAAAAGGAGATATATTAGCTGAGCTGGTCCCCCCTTTAGAAGGACAAAATGGATACAAAGTAACTGGAGAACCAGTACCCTATAAGAAGGGAAAAATCCCAAGACTTAGATTTGGTAAAAATGTTAGACTTCTGGATAATGGAATGTATTTAGCATCCGAAAAGGATGGGTTAGTGGAATTAAAAGATGGAAGGGTTATTGTATCTGAAGTATTTGAAGTAGATAATGTGGACAACAAGGTTGGAAATATTGATTTTAATGGTACCGTTATAGTAAAGGAAAATGTTTTAAATGGATTTCAAATAAGAGCTGAAGGTGATGTAGAAGTTAGAGGAGTGGTGGAAGGCGCATATATTGAAAATAATGGAGATATAGTAGTTAAACAAGGTATACAAGGTTATAATAGGCTAACTATAAAAACCAAGGGGAATGTGGTTACGAAGTTTGTTGAAAATGCTATATTAGATGTTGGGAGAAATATTGCAGCTGAAGCTATTATGCATAGCCAGGTTAGCAGTAAAGACAGTATAACCGTACTGGGAAAGAGAGGGTTAATAGTAGGTGGTGTATGTAGAGCTGGAAGAGAGATTAGAGCCAATACCATAGGTTCTACTATGGCCACGGTGACTGTTTTGGAGGTAGGCGTAGACCCTAATACCAAGTTAAGAATCGAAGAGTTAAAAAACAGTATCGATACTATAGAAGATAATTTAGGCAAGATTACAAAATCCTTAGTTTTGTTAGATAATCTAAAGAAGACTAATCGTTTAAATGATGAAAAGGCACGGATGTATGTTAGATTATTAAAAACAAAAGATAGCTTATTAAATGAGCTACAAAAGCTAAAAGATGAGTATGAAATTATAAAAGTTAATATGGACAATGTAAATAGAGGTAGAATAAAAGTAGCAGAGACTGTATATCCTGGAGTAAGAATAATCATAGGAAGTAGCACTTTTTATGTGAGGGATGAATTGGAAAGGTGTACTTTTTACAGGGATGGAGGGGAAATAAGAGTAGGTCCCTATTAGGAGTGATTTTATGTCAATTAGACCTGTTGACTATACTAGTTTGGTTTCCAAAGCTCAAGAGGTATCTAAAGTAAAACAAATAGAAAATGACAAACCAAAGGTCCAAGCAGAGCAAGGGCTTGTACAGCAGGAAAGACGGATAAAACAGGATATTAGCAAAGTTCGGGATACCAACAAAACAGAGAATTCTACAATAGATACAAACAAAAGGAATAAGAATAATAAGAATCAATATAAGAGGAAGCAAGATGATGGAGATGAAGAAAAGAAAAAGGATAATATAGACAATGATAGTATTGGCGGAACTATAGATATTAGAATATGATTTGAGGTGCATTATATTGAGCATTCTATTGATAGCTATTGGAGTAATATGTATTATTTTTTCCTTAGTGTATATTAATAAAATTACAAAAGAAGAGAAAGATATTTATGATGAATTAATTCATATTCATCACAATATCAAAGATTATTATCTTTTTATCGAAAACAGTCTTGAAAGTTTTGAAGAATTAATAGATTTAAGTTTAACCAAGTTTGAAGATTTTAAAGTGAATGTTGGAGCTAATAAAGAAGAGAAAAAAGAATGTGATAATTCTAACAGAGATGGGGATATCAAACAACTGGTGAAGAAACCTGTAACAAAGAATGACATTAATAAAACCAACACATTAACTATAGAAATATATGATGAAATTGTAAGCTTAAATAATAAAGGATTTTCTGTTGAAGAAATTGCAAAAAAATTAAATAAAGGTATTAGAGAGGTAGAAATAATAAAAAAAATTCAAGATAATCTATATGGAAATAATTAATTGTAATATATTGATTAATAGCTTTGTATATGGTATACTACTAGAGTGATTACACACATTCCTTGATACTTAAGGTAGTGCCTAAGGGTTCCTTAGGTAGATGATGGGAGTGGAGGAATAAAACTTGGAGGTGAATAGAATATGTCAGTTATTACTATGAAAGGTCTTTTAGAGGCGGGAGTTCATTTTGGGCATCAGACTAGAAGATGGAATCCCAAGATGGCTGAGTATATTTTTACTGAAAGAAATGGAATCTATATTATAGATTTGCAAAGGACAGTAAAAAAGGTAGAAGAAGCTTATGACTTCATGAAAGAAATTGCTGCTGAAGGTGGTCAAGTCCTATTTGTTGGGACTAAGAAACAGGCTCAAGAAGCAATTGAAGCTGAAGCTAAAAGATGTGGCATGCATTATGTGAACCAAAGATGGCTTGGAGGAATGCTTACCAATTATAAGACTATCAGGAAAAGGATCGATAGGCTTCATGAGCTAGAAAAGATGGAGGAAGATGGAATATTCGATGTTTTACCTAAAAAGGAAGTAATACAACTTAACCACGAAAGGGATAGACTTGAAAAATTCCTATCAGGTATTAAAAACATGGATAGAATTCCAGATGCATTATTTGTAGTAGACCCTAGAAAAGAAAGAATAGCAGTAAACGAGGCAAGAATACTTGGCATACCTGTAGTAGCTATAGTGGACACTAATTGCGACCCAGATGAAATCGACTATGTAATACCAGGAAATGATGATGCAATTAGAGCTGTTAAATTGCTAACGGAAACTATGGCGAACGCTATATTAGAGGGTAAACAAGGTGAACAAATAGAAGATGTGGAAGAATAAAAAAAGGGTAAGGGTTTAAAGGGAGGTATTCCCTTACGGCTCTTACCATTTTTAACAATAAGAGGAGGGATTAGATGAGTATTAGTGCTGCACAGGTAAAAGAGTTGAGAGAGAGAACTGGAGCTGGAATGCTTGACTGTAAAAATGCTTTAGTAGAAACCGATGGGGATATTGAAAAAGCGGTTGTTTTACTTAGGGAAAAAGGGTTATCAAAGGCTGCTAAAAAATCAGGAAGAATAGCAGCTGAAGGTTTGGTTGATGCATATATACATGGTGGTAGAATTGGAGTTTTAATAGAGGTTAATTCCGAAACTGATTTTGTAGCAAAAACTGATGAATTTAAGGATTTTGTCAGGGATATGGCTATGCAAGTAGCAGCTTCGAGCCCAAAATATGTAAGTAGGGAAGATGTTCCAGAGGAAGAAGTAGAAAGAGAGAAAGAAATATTAATCCATCAAGTTGTAAATGAAGGAAAACCAAAGCATATAGCTGAAAAAATAGTTGAAGGAAGACTGGAGAAGTTTTATGAACAAATATGCTTATTAGATCAGCCTTTTATTAGAGAGCCAAGTATCAAGGTACAAGATCTGTTGAATGAAAAAATTGCTAAGATAGGTGAAAATATCAAAATTAGACGATTTGAAAGATATGAAGTGGGAGAAGGTTTAGAAAAAAGAGAAGAAAACTTTGCTGATGAAGTAGCAAAGCAGATGAATATGTAATTTAATGGAGAACAACTAGTTGTTCTCCATTTAAATAAGATATAAGACAACTTACCAACTATACAAGGGAGGGTTTGTATGACGGAACCAATTTTTAAGAGGATTGTGCTAAAACTAAGTGGTGAGGCTTTAGCTGGTGATAAAGGACATGGAATAGATGCTGAAACTGTTAATAGGATTTCTAAAGAGATTAAGAGTTTACAGGATATAGGAGTAGAAGTAGCGATAGTAGTAGGTGGCGGTAATTTTTGGAGAGGCAGGAGTGCAGAGACAATGGATAGGACAACTTCTGACTATATGGGAATGTTAGGTACAGTAATAAATGCTTTAGCTCTACAAGATGCTCTAGAAGACATTGGAGTTATAACAAGAGTTCAAACAGCTATTGAGATGAGACAAATTGCTGAACCATACATAAGAAGAAGAGCAATACGCCATCTTGAAAAGGGTAGAGTTGTTATATTTGCAGCTGGTTCCGGGAATCCCTATTTTTCAACAGATACTGCGGCTGCATTAAGGGCCGCTGAAATAGAAGCAGAGGTAATTTTGTTGGCTAAAAAGGGAGTAGATGGAGTTTATGATTCTGACCCATATATTAATTCATCTGCTAAAAAGTTTGACACCCTAAGATATATTGATATTCTAAATATGGGGTTAGGGATTATGGATTCTACTGCGACTTCTTTATGTATGGATAATAAAATACCATTGATAGTTTTTGGTATTGATGAACCTAATAATATTATTGATGTAGTATTAGGGAAAAAAATAGGTACTCATGTAAAGGAGGAGTAAATATGTATTTAGATATTCATAAGGAAGCAGAGGAAAAGATGAAAAGAACGATAGCTGTTTATCAAGAAGAACTTCAGGGGATTAGGGCGGGAAGAGCAAATCCAGCTTTATTGGACAAGATTACTGTGGATTATTATGGTACCAATACGCCTTTGAATCAAGTGGCCAGTGTTTCAGCACCAGAACCAAGATTGTTGGTTATTAAGCCATGGGATGTAAATTTAATTCCAGCAATTGAAAAAGAAATATTGAAGTCGGATCTAGGATTAAATCCATCAAATGATGGCAAGTTGATCAGATTACCAATCCCAATGCTTACTGAGGAAAGGAGAAAGGAATTAGTAAAACTTGTTAGAAAAAATGCAGAAAATGCAAAAATTGCAATAAGAAATACGAGAAGAGAGTCCAATGATACAATTAAGAAAATGGAGAAAGATAAAGAAATAAGCGAGGATGAGAGAAAGTTAGCTGAAGATGAAATGCAAAAGATAACAGATAGATTCATAGAAGAAATAGACAAAATAACCGACAAAAAAGAAGAAGAATTACTGGAGATTTAAGTTTTCCCCTTCTGATTTGGAAGGGGTTTTTGATGATGGGGGGGCAGTATCATGAACAAAAAGGAACTATTAGAACTAAAAAATAAGATAGATATAAACAATATCCCTAATCATGTGGCAATTATTATGGATGGTAATGGAAGATGGGCAAAGAAAAGATTTTTACCTAGAACTGCAGGTCATCAAGAAGGAATGAAGCGTGTAATTGAAATTGTGGAGGTGGCTGAAAAGCTTGATATAAAATATCTATCCCTATATGCTTTTTCAACTGAGAATTGGAAACGACCAAAAGATGAAATCGATGGACTTATGAAACTACTAGTTCAATATATAAGAAGTGAGCTGGATAGAATACACAAAAATAATGTAAGGATTCAAACTATGGGAGATATTAGTAAACTACCCAAAGTTCCTAGGCAAGAAGTAGAAAAAGCCGTAGAAAAAACAAAAAACAATACGAACATGATTCTTAATATTGGATTAAATTATGGAGGTAGGGATGAAATTCTCCGTGGAGTAATGAATATTTTAGAAGATATAAAAATGGGTAAAATAGATGAAGAGGATATAAATACAGAAACTTTTTCCAATTACCTATATACTAAAAATATACCAGATCCAGATTTATTAATAAGGCCAAGTGGTGAATTGAGATTAAGTAATTTCATGTTATATCAAATAGCCTATACGGAATTTTGGTTTTCGGATATTTACTGGCCTGATTTTAAAGAAGAACATTTGTACAGAGCCATTATTGACTATCAAAAAAGAAACAGAAGATTTGGAGGAATTTAAGTGAAAGAATTATTAATGAGAACGGTTACTGGTTTAATTTTAGTTCTATTAACGGTATTAGTAGCTTCAAAAGGTGGAGTTCTCATGGCCTATTTTACCTTTCTATTATCCATAATTGGTTTAAGAGAGTTTTATAATGCCATTGAGGGCCAAGATGTATCTCCGATAAAACCTATAGGATATATAAGTTGTGTATTATTTTTGTTCCACTGGTTAGATTACGAGAGGTTTTCTTTGATGTTTATATTGTATTTTTCCATAATAGCACTATTAATATCACTAATATTCATTAATAATAAGACCTTTTATGATATTAGTATAACTTTTTTCGGGATTTTTTACATACCTTTCTTATTCCAGCATATCCTATATTTAGGTGGAAGCATATATATATGGTTAGTATTTATCATAGCTTGGGGGACGGATACTTCTGCCTATGTATTTGGGAATCTATTTGGTAAGAAAAAGTTATGTCCTAATCTCAGTCCCAACAAGACTATAGAAGGTTCTTTAGGGGGGATATTAGGGCCTGTATTATTGACCTATATATTTGCTAAATACTTAAAATTAGAACATATTTGGAAACTAATACCACTATCTATAATAGGAAGTATAATGGCTCAATTAGGAGATTTATCAGCATCTAAAATCAAAAGAATCTCCAATATTAAGGACTTTGGTTTCATAATACCTGGACATGGTGGGGTATTGGATCGATTTGATAGTATATTGTTTACAGCTCCTCTTGTTTATTATTATGTAAATTGGTTTATATTGTAAAAAAATAGGTGGTGATTAAATTGCTAACAGCAATAGCGGCAATATTTGTCTTTTTGATGGTAATATTATTTCATGAATTTGGACATTTTATAGTTGCAAAATTAGTCGGTATAAAAGTTAATGAATTCTCTATTGGCATGGGGCCAAAGATATTTCAAAAGAAAAAGGGAGAAACAAAGTATACCATTAGAGCTTTGCCTATAGGTGGGTATGTAAGTATGGAAGGCGAAGATGAAAATTCTGATGATCCAAGGAGTTTTAGCAAAGTTTCGGCTCCATCTAGAATAGCAGTTGTAGCAGCTGGGGCAATTATGAATTTTGTGTTGGCAATAATTGTATTTTCTATTGTATCATATAGTATGGGTATGCCAACCACCACCATTTTGGAAACCATCGAGGAGTCACCAGCAGAAAAAATTGGTATACAAAGTGGGGACCAGATATTAAGTATAAATGATAAAGAAACTAATAATTGGGATAGTGTTGTTGATGAAATAAGCAAATCTATTCCTGGTGAAGATATGACCATAGTACTATTACGGCATGGAGAAAGTATAAAGTATACTATAAAGCCTGAAACAAATGAGGAAGAAAGGACCATTATTGGTATAGTACCAGAACTCCATAAATCTTTTTCATCGTCTATAAAGGGTGGTTTTCAAAAGACTGGATCTATGCTAAAGCTCATGTTTGAATTTATTAGGATGGCTTTTAGGGGGCAGGTAAGCACTAAGGATCTTTCTGGTCCTGTTGGTGTTATATATGCCATAGGTGAAACAGCTAAATATGGCATTGTAAACTTATTATATTTGCTTGGATTTATTAGCGTTAATTTGGGTTTTTTCAACCTTTTACCTATACCAGCTTTAGATGGAAGTAGGATCATATTTTTGATTATTGAGATAATCAGGGGTAAACCAATAGACCCCGAAAAGGAAGGGTTTATCCACTTTGTAGGTTTTGCTTTGTTAATTGTTTTGATGATAGCTGTTACTTATTCAGATATTATTAGATTTAATCTATTTAGAAGGTGATTTAATGGAAAGAAAAAAGACTAAGAAAATCATGGTAGGCAATGTGGCAGTTGGTGGGGGGAGTCCCATTACAGTTCAATCCATGACTAACACCAGTACTAAAGATATAGTGAGTACGGTAAGTCAAATTAATAAATTAGAAGAGGCGGGTTGTGATATTATCCGCGGAGCTATAACGGATTTAGAAGATGCAAAAGCTGTGAGGAAGATTAAAGAAAACATAAGGATACCTTTTGTTGCTGATATACAATTTGATTATAGATTAGCCATTGCAGCTGTTGAAAATGGCGCTGATTGCCTAAGGATAAATCCTGGTAATATTGGTTCAGAGACTAGAGTAAGGGAGGTTGTCAGTGCTTGCAAAGAAAGAGAAGTGCCAATAAGGATAGGAGTAAACTCTGGTTCTATAAAAAAAGAATATCTAGATAAATATGGTGGAGTAAACGAGAATGCTATGGTATATAGTGCATTAGAACAGATAAGATTACTCGAAAACTTAAACTACGAAAATATGAAAATATCTCTAAAGGCTAGTTCTGTACCTTTGACTATTAAAACCTATGAAAAAATATCTGAAATCATTAATTATCCCTTGCACTTAGGAGTTACTGAAGCTGGCCCAATATGGAGAGGCACAATAAAATCGGCTGTTGGCATTGGTACTTTGCTTTCCATGGGAATTGGAGATACTATCAGAATATCCTTAACAGGAGATCCATTAGAAGAGGTAAAAGTAGGAAAGGAGATCCTAAGATCATTAGGCCTATTAGAGGAAGGAGTTGAGATCATATCATGCCCTACCTGTGGCAGGACAAATATAGATCTTTTTAAATTAGTAGATAATGCAGAAAAGCGACTAGAGCACATTAAAAAACCTCTAAAGGTAGCAATTATGGGCTGCCCTGTAAATGGACCTGGTGAAGCTAGGGAAGCGGATATAGGTATTGCAGGAGGACAAGGAGAAGGATTGATATTTAAAAAAGGCGAGATTATCAGAAAAGTAAAGGAAGAAAATTTAATAGACGAACTGATTAAAGAAATAGAAAACCTTTAAATATTCTGTAGAAGGGTGTTTTTATGCTAAATAATAAACAGGTTGTTACTAGACTTGTGGTTTCCATAATACTATCAGGCTTTATTGGTTTAGATAGGGAAAGTACAAAAAAACCTGCAGGATTGAGAACCCATATGTTAGTATCTTTAGGTTCTACGTTGGTAATGCTATTATCACTATATTTAAATTCAATGTTTACTAGTATTGAAGGTGGATATTATTCTGATAGATTATCAGCGCAAGTAATAAGTGGTATTGGGTTTTTAGGTGCTGGGACTATTTTGCGTAGAGATAGTGGTATAGTAACAGGCCTGACGACGGCTGCCAGTTTGTGGGTTGTTGCTACTATTGGACTAGCAGTAGGCGCAGGTTTTTATCTAGGAGCTATACTCACCACAGCCTTGGTAGTTATTACCTTAATGGTTTTTCAAAAGGCAGGTAAAAGAATTAGGCCGAAGGGCTATCATATTTTTTCTCTTAGTATAATCTCTATTGACAAACCTGGACAAGTTGGGAGAATTGGTCAGATTCTCGGCAACTACGATGCTAATATATTGAGCATTGATTACGAGCATAAAGACGATAATTTAATAGAGATTGATCTTGAAATAGCAATGAAGGAACCGAATATTAAATACAATTTACTTAACTCCATTATGAGTATTGAAAACATAATAGAAGTATCCCATAGAAGTTGAAGGGGAGGCTAGATATGAAACAACAAAAAACTCAAAACCTACAACTATCACAACTATTGGCAAGAAATAATATATCAATAGATTACGAGATAGATTCTTTATTTATCAAAAATGTTAAGGTTTATATGAGCACTTATACTATTGAGGTAATATTATGCTCAAATAAAATTGTTAGTGAGAAAGTTTTAGATAATATAGAAAATGTGTTGAAATCTAGATTTGATGAATTTAATTTATTACTGATGATAGAATATGAGATTGACAGTAGCATTGAAAACATTATGGATGTATATTGGGAAAATATTTTATATTTTATTGAAAAAGAGATTCCTTCAAGTAGTTCTTGGATTGAAGAATTGGATTTTCATATTATAGATAATTCTATTGTGATCCATGTAACTAATAGGGTTATTAATTATGCGTTGGAAAATAACAAGATTCCATTAAAAATCAAAAAGAAATTAATGGATGAATTTAAAATAGATTTAGATGTAATATTGGACAATTCAAAGATTTTAGAAAATGGTGATGAGATAATTAAGAAGACTATAGAAGAAGAAAAGATAATCTCTTTAGAAACCATAAAAAATATTAAAAATGATACAGAAAAGAAAAAAAACAATAAAACATTGGTTACCAGTGGAGACTACGTATTTGGCAAGAAGATCCGTGAGGAACCTATGAAAATAAAGGATATTACAACTGAGACGGGGACAGCTGTAATTGTTGGTGAAATATTCCACCTAGAAACTAGAGATATTAGAGGTAATAGGAAATTAGTAACCTTTAACATTACAGACTTAACGGATTCTATGACTATTAAGGTGTTTTTAACGGAAAAACAATTTGATGAGTTTATTGCAAATGTTAAGGAAGATTTATATGTAAAGGTGGAAGGAGATATAATATTTGATAATTTCTCCAAACATCTTGTTTTAATGCTAAAATCATTAAACTTATTGGAAAAAGAAGAAAGAATGGATACTTTTGAGAAGAAGCGTGTTGAACTCCATCTACATACTCAAATGAGCTCCATGGATGGTATAACTAGCTTCAAAAAACTAGCTAAAAGGGCTAAAAAATGGGGTCATAAAGCTATAGCAATTACGGACCACGGTGTAGTACAAGGATTCCCTGAAGCTATGGAAGCGGGTGCAGAATTAGGGCTTAAAATTATATATGGGGTAGAGGGATACTTAATCAACGACAACAAACCAATTATAACTAATTATAACGAAGATGAAGTTTATAATACCTATGTAGTATTTGATATTGAGACCACAGGCCTATCCCCTACTAATGACAGAATAACGGAAATTGGAGCAGTAAAAATAAAAGATGGTAATATTATAGATGAGTATAGTCAACTAATTAACCCAGAAAGGCCAATTCCAAATAATATAGTAAAACTTACTGGCATTACCGATGAAATGGTTGCTAACAAACCCAAGATAGAAGAAGTTTTACCAGATTTTAAAAAGTTTATCCAAGATTCAGTATTGGTAGCCCACAATGCTTCTTTTGATATAGGTTTCTTAAGAGAAGGTTTCTTAAGACTTGAAAAATCTTTAGAAAATCCAATCATTGACACATTAGAACTTACTAGAGCCTTATTTCCTCAACTGAAAAGGCATAGACTTGATGTAGTTGCAAAACATCTAAATGTAAGCTTAGTCAACCATCACAGAGCTGTGGATGACGCAAAAGCCACTGCAGAGATTTTTCTTAAGTGTATGGCTATGTTAGATGAGAATAATATTGATGATTTTTGTCAAATAAACAAACTGTCGGCTAATAAGGATATTTCCAAAGAGAGACCCTATCACATAATTATACTAGCAAAAAATCAGGAAGGATTAAAAAATCTATATAAACTTATTTCTAAATCACATTTAAACTTTTTTTATAGAAGACCCCGAATACCTAAATCCTTATTATCTGAGTACAGGGAAGGTCTAATAATTGGAAGTGCATGTGAAGCTGGAGAACTATATAGTGCAATCCTTAAAAACAAAGATTTTAATGAAATAAAGAACATTGTAAGTTTCTACGATTATTTAGAAATACAGCCTATAGGCAATAATATGCACTTGTTAAGAAATGGGCTTGTCAAAAACGAAGATGAATTAAGGGAAATTAATCAACGAATTGTAGAGTTAGGTGATAAATTTAATAAGCCGGTGGTAGCTACTGGTGATGTACATTTTTTAGATCCAGAAGACGAAATATATAGAAGAATATTAATGACAGGGCAAGGCTATTCCGATGCAGATTTTCAACCACCACTATTTTTAAAAACTACAGATGAAATGTTAGAGGAATTTGATTACCTAGGGAAGAAAAAAGCAGAGGAAGTGGTAATAAAGAATTCTAATATACTAGCTGATGAAATAGAAGATATCAAGCCAATTCCAGATGGTACCTACCCACCAATTATTGAAGGAGCAGATGAGGAATTAAAGGAAATAACCTATAAAAGGGCTGTAGAAATATACGGCGATCCTTTACCAGATATTGTTAAGAAAAGACTAGATAGAGAACTGAACTCCATAATAGACAATGGATATGCTGTAATGTATATAATTGCACAAAAACTGGTATGGAAGTCGATGGAGGATGGATATCTTGTTGGTTCTAGGGGATCTGTCGGTTCATCTTTTGTAGCAACTATGAGTGGTATCACTGAAGTAAACCCTCTTGTTCCACATTATGTATGTTCAAAATGTAAATATAGCGAATTTATTGAAGATGGGTCTATAGGCTCTGGTATAGACCTACCAGATAAGGAGTGTCCAAAATGCGGCACTAAACTAAACAAGGATGGTCATGACATTCCTTTTGAAGTTTTTCTGGGGTTTGAAGGAGATAAAGAGCCGGATATAGATTTAAACTTTGCTGGAGAATATCAGCCCAATGCCCATAAGTATACAGAAGAATTATTTGGTGAAGGATATGTTTTTAGGGCAGGGACTATTGGTACTATTGCTGAAAAAACAGCCTATGGGTTTGTAAAGAAGTACCACGAACAAAAGGGCATAAGCGTTCACCCAGCGGAGATCAATAGATTAGTTGCAGGTTGTACTGGTATAAAACGGACTTCGGGACAACATCCAGGTGGTGTTATGATCGTACCAAAATATAAAGACATATATGATTTTACGCCAATTCAGTATCCAGCCGATGATAAGAAGTCAGGAGTAATAACCACTCATTTCGATTACAATTCTATCAGTGGTAGAATACTTAAATTGGATATATTAGGCCATGATGTTCCGACGATAATTAGGATGCTAGAAGATATTACAGGAGTAGAGCCGAAGGATATCCCATTAGATGATGAAGAAACTATGAAATTATTTACTAGTACTGAACCATTAGGTATCGAACCCAAAACAATAAACACTGAAGTTGGTACTTTGGGCATTCCTGAGTTTGGTACTAGGTTTGTTAGACAAATGCTTGTTGACACTCAACCAAGTACATTTTCAGAATTAGTTAGAATTAGCGGTCTGTCCCATGGAACAGATGTATGGTTAAATAATGCCCAAAATCTTGTAAGAAATGGTACAGCTTCTTTAAGCCAGGTTATTTCTACTAGGGACGACATCATGTTATATTTAATCTATTCAGGACTAGATAAGAAAACATCTTTTAAGATAATGGAGAAAGTAAGAAAGGGAAGAGGATTATCTGAAGAAGAAGAGGATTATATGAGGTCCTCCAATGTACCAGAGTGGTATATTGATTCCTGCAAAAAGATAAAGTATATGTTTCCTAAAGCCCATGCAGCTGCTTATGTAATGATGTCTTTTAGAATTGCTTATTTTAAGGTTCATTATCCGGAAGCATTTTATGCAACTTACTTTACTACGAAAGCTCAAGATTTTGATGCTCACTTGGTTTTACAGGGAAAAGGTGTTGTTGATGATAGGATTAAAGAATTAGAGAGTACTTACAATGAATTAACTGCCAAGGAGAGAAATCAATTGACTGTATTAGAAGTGGTTCAAGAAATGTATGCTAGAGAACTAAATTTTGAAAAAGTTCATCTATATAATTCTCATAGCGATAAATTTTTGATTGGTGACAAGGGAATTTTACCGCCTCTTAAAAGCTTAGAAGGCGTTGGCGAAACAGTTGCTAGAAAGATTGTTGAAGAACGTAATATAGCAGAGTTCTTATCTATAGAAGATTTAGTGACCAGAGCAAAGGTGAGTAAACCAGCTTTAGAAGCTTTGAGAGAACATGGATGTCTATCTAATTTACCTGAAAGCAATCAAATTAGCCTTTTTAATATTTGATTTTTTCTAACTATATGATATAATTGTAGTGATAACAACAACAGGTTAATTGTACTTAAGAGAGTGGGCCATCCCACTCTTAATTTGTTTGATTAGCCCATATAATAGGTATATTTATAAATACCATTACAAAAAATAGATATAATTTGCGGAGGTGATACTTTGAATAGAAGGAATATTATCAAACTTATCGGAGAGCATTGCGAGCCTATAGTAGAAGATTTAGGATATGACTTGGTAGATATAGAATTTGTAAAAGAAAATGGGGAACAATTTTTAAGGTTTTTCATAGGTAAAGCTGAAGGGATAACTATTGATGACTGTCAAAAGGTTAGCGAAGTGCTAGGAAATAAATTAGATGAATTAGATCCTATACAGGATAGCTATTATTTAGAGGTTTCATCTCCAGGACTAGATAGACCTTTAAAAACAGATAAAGATTTAAATAGAAACATTGGAAAAGATATAGAGATAAGCTTATATAGAAATATAGATGGTAAGAAGAAATATTCTGGTCAGTTAATAGGTTTTAGCCAAGAAGATATTACTATCAAGGAAGAGAACCAAGAAGAAAGGGCAATTCAAAGAGATGCTATCTCAAATATTAAATTATCGGTTAAATTTTAAGGGAGGGTTAAGTTAATGAATGCAGAGTTTATTGAAGCCCTTGAAGAGATAGAAGAAGAAAAGGGAATATCAAAAGAGGTAATCTTCGAAGCTTTAGAATCTGCACTTATTTCTAGCTATAAGAAAAACTTTGGATCATCGCAAAATGTAGAAGTTGAAATAGACAAAAACTTTGGATCAGTTAAAGTATATGCAAAGAAAGCAGTAGTCGAAGATGTGGAAGATGATCTAATGGAGATAAATGTAGAAGAAGCTAAAGAAATTGATGAAAAGTATCAGTTAGGAGATGTAGTAAACATAGAAATAACACCAAAAAATTTTGGAAGGATAGCAGCACAAACGGCTAAGCAGGTAGTAATACAAAGGATAAAGGACGCAGAAAGAGATGTAATATATGATGAGTTTATTAATAGAGAAAATGAGATAATAACTGGTATGATACAGAGGATAAGCAAAAATAATGTCTATATAGATCTAGGTAAAACTGAAGGCATATTGCCACCAACAGAACAAATAGAAGGAGAAGTATATAAGCAAGGTGACAGGCTAAAGCTATATATATTAGAAGTTAAAAAGACCACAAAAGGGCCGCAGATTATTCTCTCTAGATCTCATCCTGGGCTGGTTAAAAGACTATTCGAACTAGAAGTGCCAGAGATACATGAAGGCGTGGTAGATGTATATGCAATATCTAGAGAAGCAGGTTCACGAACTAAGATTGCCGTTTTTTCAAAGGATCCGAATGTAGATCCGGTTGGGGCATGCGTTGGATTTAAAGGAAGTAGGGTAAAAGCTATTGTTGATGAATTAAGTGGTGAAAAAATCGACATTATAATCTGGAGTAAAAACATTGAGGAATTTATTGCGAATAGTTTAAGTCCTTCTAAGGTAATAAAAGTTGAAGCAAACGAGAAGGAAAAATCTGCACTAGTTGTAGTACCAGATTATCAATTATCACTAGCTATTGGTAAGGAAGGTCAAAATGCAAGATTAGCTGCAAAGCTTACCAATTGGAAAATAGATATAAAAAGTGAAAGTCAATATGAAGAAGGATTGATTTCATAGAGATAGTGAGGTGATAATTTGAAAAAAAAGAAAATACCCATGAGAAGATGTATAGCTTGTGACCAAAACAGACCTAAAAAGGAGCTAATTAGAATTGTTAAGGACAGAGATGGTCACATAGAGGTGGATTTGACAGGTAAGATGAATGGTAGGGGAGCATATATTTGTTCAGATGAAGATTGCTTAGCAAGGGTAATAAAGAATAAAAGACTTGCTAGAACACTGGAAATAGATATACCAGATGAAATATATAACAAATTAAAGGATGCAATAATTGATTCTAAATAAAGCAATATCAATCATCACCTGTAAAAACATTGGGGGTGTATAGTTTGACAAAAATTAGAGTATATGAGTTGGCAAAAGAACTTAAAATAACTAGTAAGGAACTAATGGATATAATGAATGAGATGGGATTAGATGTTAATAGTCATATGACTACAATAGAAAATAGTGAGGCAGAAACCGTTAAAGAACTTTTTATAGGAGAAATGCAAAAAGAAGACGAGATAAAAAATAATGGAAAGGAAAAAGCTAAAAAAGAAGACAAGATGAAAATGGATAACAAAAATGAAATCAAGGAAAATATAAATGGAGAAGTAGAAAAAACAACAATAGAAATAGAAGATACAATAGTAGTTAAGGATTTGGCTGATCAAATGGGCATAAGTTCAGCAGAATTGATAACTAAATTAATAGGTTTGGGAGTAATGGCTAGTCAAAATCAATCTATAGATTTTGATACAGCGAGTATTATAGGAGAAGAATTTGGATTTGAGGTTGTTAAATTCGAACCATTAGAGGAAGAGGATGAATTTGACTTAGATTATGAAGATGATCCTGAAGATTTGAAACCTAGGCCACCGGTAGTTACAGTTATGGGCCATGTAGATCATGGTAAAACATCATTACTAGATGCTATTAGAAAAACCCATGTTACTAAGCAAGAAGCTGGAGGGATAACACAACATATTGGTGCCTCTATTGTTAACGTTAAAGGAGAAAAAATAGTATTCTTAGATACTCCTGGTCATGAGGCCTTTACCTCTATGAGAGCTAGGGGCACTCAAGTTACAGATATAGCTGTACTTGTTGTTGCAGCAGATGATGGTGTTATGCCACAAACAGTGGAAGCAATTAATCATGCTAAGGCTGCCAACGTACCTATTATTGTAGCAATAAACAAAATAGATAAACCAGATGCCAATATAGATAGAATAAGACAAGAATTAGTAGAATATGGGTTAGTAGCAGAAGAATGGGGTGGAGATACGGTTAATGTACCTGTTTCTGCATTGAGAAAAGAAGGTATTGATGATCTGTTAGAAATGATATTGCTTGTAGCAGAAATGCAAGAACTGATGGCTAATCCTGATAGAAAGGCAGTAGGCACAGTCGTTGAAGCTCAATTAGATAAGGGAAGAGGGCCAGTAGCAACAGTATTAGTTCAAAAAGGAACTCTAAGAGTAGGGGATATGGTAGTTTGTGGAAGTGCAAGTGGTAGGATAAGAGCCATGTTTGATGATAAAGGTAAAAATGTAAAAAAAGCAGGTCCTTCTATTCCTGTAATGATTTTGGGTTTGTCTGAAGTACCTCTATCTGGGGACGTTCTCTATGCGGTAGAAGACGAGAAAACTGCGAGAACCTATGCAGAGAGGAAAAAGGAGCTAGATAGGGAGGAACAACTAAAATCTACACAAAAAGTGTCTTTAGACGATCTATTTGAAAAAATACAATTAGGAGAAATAAAAGAGTTAAATATTATTATAAAAACTGATGTGAGAGGGACTATAGATGCAATTAGGCAATCTCTTGAAAAGTTGGAAAACGAAGAGGTAAAAGTTAATATCATCCATGGAGGAGTTGGAGGCATTACGGAAACTGATATTATGTTAGCAGCTGCATCCAATGCAATAATTATTGGATTTAATGTAAGACCAACGCTAAATGCTCTAGATATAGCCAAAGAAGAGAAAGTTGATGTTAGAACTTATAGAGTTATATATGATGCTATTGCTGATATTGAAGCTGCTATTAAGGGTATGTTAGAACCAAAATATGTAGAACAAGTTATAGGGAGAGCTCAGGTTAGAGCCACATTTAAAGTTCCAAATGCTGGTACTGTAGCTGGTATCTATGTTCAAGATGGAAAAATCACTAGAAATAGTAATATACGACTATTAAGGGATGATATTGTAATATTTGAAGGCAGTGTATCATCATTAAAAAGATTTAAAGATGATGTAAGGGAAGTGTTAACTGGTTATGAAGGCGGTTTAGGCCTTGAAAACTATAATGATATAAAAGAGGGAGATGTTTTAGAAGCATATATATTGAAAGAAGTAGAATAGTAAGGAGTGCATTCCATGGATATAAAAAGGATTAATAGGATATCTGAAGAAGTTAGAAAGACCGTATCAGAATTGCTTACAACGGAAATTAAGGATCCACGCATAAATCCTATGATTACCGTAACAAAGGTTGAAGTTACTAGAGATTTAAGTTTTGCAAATATATATGTATCTGTATTAGGAGATGAAAAAAATAAGGAAGATACATTAGAGGGTTTAGAAAGTGCTAAAGGATTCATTCGGAAGGAAATTGGAAATAGAGTAGATTTAAGGTACGTGCCAGAGCCTATATTTCATCTAGATGAATCTATTGAACGGGGAATATACATGTCAAAATTAATCGATAAAGTAAATAAGGAAGACAAAGAGAAGAGGAGAAATTCCGATGACTAATTCCTTTAAAAGTTCAATAAATGAAGTAATTGATGTTATTCGAAAATCTAAGAATATATACATTGCTTCCCATGTACAACCAGATGGTGATAATATAGGCTCTACATTAGCTTTAGGGATGGCCTTAAGAAAGATAGATAAAGATGTTAAAGTTATCAAGGTAGATGACATTCCTAAAAATTATTGGTTTTTACCAAATATAGAAATGATTAGGGAATACGATATTGAGGAGAATATTGATACATTTATCGCTTTAGACAGTAGTGACCTAGAAAGGCTAGGTATAGGTAAACAATTTGCCCTACAGGCTAAAAATATTATCAATATAGACCATCATATTTCTAATAATAACTATGGTCATATTAATATAGTATCTCCTTCAGCTGGTGCTACAGGAGAAATAATCTATGAATTGATTAAGGACGCTGGAATACCTATAGATAAGGATATTGCAACTTGTTTATATACAGCTATAAGCACGGATACTGGAAGTTTTATGTATAGCAATACCACATATTCAACCCATTTAATTGCTGCAGATTTAATCAAAACTGGAATTGATATAAACCATATTAATATCAACTTATATCAAAGTAGGAGCCTTGAGAGAACAAACTTATTTATAGATTCTTTAAACAGCTTGGAGTTATTTTTAGATGGAAAAGTAGGTATTGTTTCTGTAACCCAACAAATGCTCAAATCTAATAATGCAAGTTTAGAGGATACAGAAGGTATAGTATCTTTTATTCGAGATATAGATTCTATAGAAATTGCATGTCTATTAAAGGAAATGAAGAATGATGAAATTAAAGTTAGCTTGAGAAGTAAAAAGATGATAGATGTTTCAGAAGTGTGTGTTAAGTTTGATGGTGGTGGACATAAAAGAGCTGCTGGTTGCACTATTTACGGAACAATAAATGAGGCAAAAGATTCTATTCTTGATGAAATAATAAATTCTTTTAGGTGATCATATGGACGGTATAATAAATATTTTCAAACCAAAAGGATTAACTTCCCATGATGTAGTAAACATAATGAGAAAAATTACAGGGATAAGAAAAATTGGACATACAGGGACCTTAGATCCTAGTGCAGCCGGAGTTCTTCCCCTATGTATTGGAAGAGCTACTAGGATCAGTGAATATTTACTTGATATGGATAAAGAATATGTTGGAGAATTAAGTTTGGGTACTGCCACAGATACCCTAGATAGCGATGGTATGATAACAAACCATTCTTCAAAAAAGGTTAGTAAAGAAGAGATATGCAATGCTTTTAATGGATTTCAAGGTAGGATACTTCAGGAGCCACCTATGTATTCTGCACTAAAGTATAGTGGGAAAAAACTGTATGAGTTAGCTAGAGAGGGTAAAGTTGTTAAAAGAGCATGTAGAGAGGTTTTTATATACGATATCAAAATATTAGCAAATATTGGGAATAGAAGTGTAATCTTCTACACTAAATGTTCAAGGGGAACATACATAAGAACTTTATGTGATGATATAGGGAAGGTTTTAGGTACTTATGGGCATATGTCTTACCTAATGAGAGTGGGCGTGGGGGATTTTAAAATAGAGGATAGCTATAGCCTTGACTATTTAAAAAACCTAGATGAAAAGGAGTTAGAGACGTTGATTCTCCCAATGGATAAAGCTTTAACTCATATGGATAAGGTAGTGGTGGAGGATAAGTATTATAATAAATTGAAAAACGGTGCCTTAGTTCCATTATTTAAAAACATGACTAGGGAATACGATAAAAATTCGTTATTAAGAATATATTCTAAGGATACATTTATTGGGATAGGTAGGGTTATTAGGAAGGATAATATATATTATATAAAGATGTGTAAAGTTCTAATATAAGGTGATGAATATGGAGATTATAGATTTAAATATTGATGAAAAGTCTAACTATAAAACAGCAGTTGCCTTAGGAAATTTCGATGGGATCCATTTTGGGCACAAATATTTAATAGAAGATACTGTAAAAAAAGCCAAGCATAAGAAATTAAAGCCTGGGGTCCTATTATTTAGGAATCACACTAAAACCATATTAAATAACGATCGGGATAGTATTCCTATCCTTACTTCAAATGAGCAAAAATTAAAAATATTAGAAGAACTTGGCGTGGAAGTTGTCTATATCATAGATTTCGATGAGAGTCTGATGAAGTTATCTAGTGAAGAATTTGTAGAAAATATAATAATTGGAAAATTAAATGCTAAACTGATTACGGTTGGATTTGATTATAGATTTGGATATAAAGCAATGGGAAACAGTGAATACTTAAAGGAATTAGGGAAAAAAGAGGGATTTGAAACCAATATTGTTATGCCTATTACTATTGAAGATCAAATTGTTAGTAGCACCATAATACGAAATCTATTAATGAAAGGACAGGTAGAAAAGGCAAACAAATTCTTAGGGCGATATTATACTATTTTAGGCCATGTAGTCGAAGGAAGCAGTAGGGGAACAAAACTAGGATATCCTACAGCAAATATTAGACTAGACGACAACTACGTGATACCTAAAATAGGGGTATATAAAACCATAACCATAGTAGATAGCAAACAGTACTTAAGCTTAACTAATATTGGGTACAATCCTACATTTAATGAAAATAAATTAAAAATAGAAAATCATATTTTGAACTTTAATAAAAATATATATGGACAATTGATTGAGGTATTATTTGTTAATTTTATTCGAGATGATATAAAATTTAATTCTGCTAAAGAATTAATTGATCAAATAAAAAGTGATATATATTATATAAAAGCTCATCAATGAGGTTTACAATTGAATATATATATGATAATATTATTTTGGTAGTGTTACCTTTGGCTATGTTTATCGTTTCCTCGGCGATTTACTTAGCTATTGGTGAATTTATAATAGAGGAGGTAAAATAGATGACAATGACTAAGGAACAAAAAGCTCAAATTATCGAAGAGTACAAATTGCATGAAAATGATACTGGATCACCAGAAGTACAAGTTGCAATTTTAACCTACAGAATCAACTCATTAACTAATCATCTTAAGACCCATAAGAAAGACCATCATTCAAGAAGGGGTTTATTTAAAATGATAGGTCAAAGAAGAGGTCTTTTGAATTACTTGCAGAAAAATGATATTGAAAGATATCGTGCTTTAATTGAAAAACTTGGAATTAGAGGTTAATAAGAGCGGGGACATTCCCGCTCTATTGATTTATTTAGTGTTTTAATATGATTAATAGGTTATAATAATAGTAATTATCTTATGAAGGAGTGAGAAAATGGAAAAGCAGTTTCAATACAACTTAGCAGGTAGACCTCTAACTGTAACTATTGGAAAAGTTGCTGAACAAGCTAATGGAGCATGCTTGCTACAATATGGAGATACCGTAGTGTTGGTTACGGCTACTGCATCTAAAGAACCAAGGGAAGGAATAGACTTTTTCCCACTAAGCGTAGATTTTGAAGAAAAGCTATATTCTGTTGGTAAAATACCAGGTGGATTTATAAAGAGAGAAGGCAAACCTAGTGATAAGGCTATACTAACTTCACGATTAATAGATAGACCTATTCGTCCTCTTTTCCCTGAAGGATATAGAAATGATGTACAAGTTATAGCAACTGTCTTATCTGTGGATCAAGATTGTACACCTGATATTGTGGCTATGATTGGTTCTTCCATAGCTTTATCTATATCTGACATACCATTTAATGGACCAACAGCCTCGGTATTGGTAGGCTTAATTGATGAAAGATTAGTAATCAATCCTACTGCTGAGGAAAGAGATCGATCAGATATGCATTTAGTTGTTTCTGGAACTAAAGATGCAATAATGATGGTTGAAGCAGGGGCAAATGAATTACCTGAATCAGTTATGTTGGAGGGTATTTTGTATGCTCATGAAGAAATCAAAAAATTATGTAAATTTATAGAGTCTATTCAATTGGAAGTGGGCAAAGAAAAGCAAGAATATCAAGTGTTTAAACCAGAGGAAGAAATAGAAGACAAAGTTAGGGCATTTGCGTCTGAAAAACTTGTTTCAGCTATACAAACAGTAGAAAAACAGGAAAGAGAAGAAAATATAGAGGAAGTTAAAGAAGAAACAGTAAATAAGTTTATAGAAGAATATCCTGAAAATGAAAAGGACATATATGAAGTTCTAGATGAAATTATAAAAGAAGAGGTAAGGCGATTAATATTAGAAGAAGGGATAAGGCCAGATAATAGAAAAGTTGGTGAGATACGACCTATAAGCTGTGAAGTAGGGATGCTTCCAAGAACCCATGGCTCAGGATTATTTAAGAGAGGTCAAACTCAGGTGCTTACTGTTGCTACCTTAGGTGCTTCTAGCGATGTACAAATAATAGATGGAATTAGCGAGGAAGAATCAAAACGGTATATGCACCATTACAATTTCCCGCCTTATAGTGTAGGAGATACAAGGATGTTAAGAGGTCCAGGAAGACGAGAAGTAGGCCATGGTGCATTAGCTGAAAGGGCTTTAGAGCCGGTAATCCCAGGAGAGGAAGAATTTCCTTATACTATAAGATTAGTATCAGAAGTACTGAGTTCAAACGGTTCAAGTTCTCAAGCTAGCGTTTGTGGTAGTACATTGGCCCTCTTAGATGCAGGAGTACCTATAAAAGCTCCTGTAGCAGGTATTGCTATGGGATTAATAAAATCCGATGAAAAAGTAGTTATTTTGACAGACATACAGGGATTAGAAGACCATCTGGGAGATATGGATTTTAAAGTTGCTGGAACTAGAGAAGGTATTACTGCAATTCAAATGGATATAAAAATATCTGGCATCGATAGACCCGTATTAGAGGAAGCGTTATCGAAAGCTAAAGAAGCTAGATTTTTTATTTTAGATAAAATGAACGAGGTAATTTCTAAGCCAAGGGAAGAATTATCACCTTATGCTCCAAGGATATTTACTATGCAGGTTCATCCTGATAAGATAAGGGATATCATTGGCCCTGGTGGCAAGATGATCAACAAGATAATTGATGAAACAGGGGTTAAAATTGACATAGATGATGATGGTAAGGTTTCTATTGCTGCTGATGATGTCAAAAATGGAGAAAAAGCCATTGAATTAATTAATAGAGTTATCAAGGATGTGGAGGTAGGGGAAATCTATCTAGGTCAGGTAGTAAGAACGGTGCCCTTTGGCGCTTTTGTTGAAATACTAAATGGCAAAGAAGGTCTTGTTCATATTTCCAACATAGCTCATGAGAGGATAAATAAAGTAGAAGATGTGTTAAATGTTGGGGATGAAGTACTGGTTAAGGTAATAGATATCGATAATCAAGGTAGAATCAATCTATCTAGGAAAGCTACTTTACCTAAGGAAAATAAAAAATCGGATAATGAAAGTAGGAAATAAATGCATGAACCAAAAACAGGTTCATGTTTTTATTTTATTAAATTAAATATATTTTTTATTCCTCTGAATATA
>NZ_PPXY01000022.1 GCF_021655115.1 Clostridium sp. Cult3 | reverse complement strand
TTTTATATATAAATTAGATATGAAGCAATAGTAATAATATTTAATATATTTAAAAGGATGAATACTTACAAAAGATAAGTAGTATATGTTATAATAGTAGTAATATAGTATATATTATGAATTGTTAAATAATTCGACAGAATAAGACATCAACCTTGCAAGGGGATATTAGTAATCATGGAGAACTATTTAACTAATGGATAATAAACTATATCTATTATTTTGAAACAGCAAATACATCCATATATGAACCATCCTTAAGTTAGGACAATTACATACTTATTATATAAATTAGCCTTCAAATGTATTGTACTATACCTTCCATTGACAGAAAGGGGTTAATAATGGTATAATACAATATATTAATAATATTCTAAAAAATGAATTTAAAAAGGGGGAGTATTTTAATGAAGAGAAAGTTATCACTATTATTAGCGCTGGTACTTCTATTTACAGTATTTACGGCAGGCTGTGGTAAGAAGGAAGAACCAGCAGATGTTGTAGAAGATGATACTGAAGTAGTAGACGAACCAGAAGAAGATGTATCTGATGAGCCTACTGAACCTACGGGTCAGATAATCATCGGTAATACAACTGAGTTAACTGGTGACTGGATTCCTGTTTGGCAAAACAACGCAGCAGACTACGATGTATACAACTTTATTACAGGGTACAGTACAGTTGACATGACTTTTGACGGTGAGTATGTAATCAACGACACCGTAGTAGAAGATTACGAAGTAACAGAAAATGAAGATGGGTCTAAGACCTATACGTGGACTATTAAAGATGGTTTAACTTATGATGATGGAAGTCCTATTACTGCTAAAGATTATGTTGCATCAGCATTACTATGGGCTTCACCTGTAATAGCTGAAACTGGTGGAAGTAATACTACAGGTCAATATCTAAAAGGATGGAGTAGCTATTCAAAAGGTGAAACAAAAGAATTTGAAGGTGTTAATTTAATCGACGAAAAAACTTTTGCTGTAACTATAGCACCAGAAAATGTTCCATATTTCTTTGAATTAACCCTTGTAAGCTTTAGTCCTGAAAAACTATCTTATTGGACTGACGAAACTGTTGAAATTCATGATGATGGTGATGGAGCTTATCTATCTGAGAACTTTACTACAGAAAACTTTGGAGACAAGATGCAGGAAGCTAGATTTGGTATATATCCTTCAAGTGGAGCTTACAAATTAGAAAGCTATGATGAGGCTTCTAAAACTGCAGTACTTCAAGTAAATGAGAAATTCCTAGGGAACTATGAAGGTAGAAAGCCTTTGATCCAAACCATAATCTATAAGAAGGTTACTCAAGAGACAGCTGTAGACGAATTAGCAACTGGTGGAGTAGATTTACTATCTGGTATGGCTAGTGGAGACGAAATCAATGCTGGTCTTGACCTTGTAGACAAAGGCGGATTTGACTTTGTTGAGTATCCAAGATCTGGATATGGTAAATTAACATTGGTATGTGACTATGGACCAACTCAATATCCTGCTGTTCGACAAGCAATAGCACATCTTATTGATAGAAATGACTTTGCTAAAGCCTTCACTGGAGGTTTTGGTACAGTAGTTAATGGGCCTTATGGTGAAGCTATGTGGTTCTATCAAGAGACAAAAGCTGAATTGAACGAAAAGTTGAATCAATATCCATATAGTCTTGAAAAAGCAGTAGAGTTGCTAGAAGAAGATGGATGGATATATGATGCAAATGGAGATGAATATAAAGAAGGTATCCGTTATAAGAAGACAGAAGATGGTGAATTAATGCCACTTGAATTAGAATGGGCATCTACTGAACAGAATGCTTTTTCAGACCTATTAGTAGTAAAGCTACAAGAAAACCCAGATGTAGCAGCTGCAGGTATGAAGATCAACCAAACTGTTATGACATTTGGTGAACTATTGAATTACTTATATCGTGATGGATCTAAAGATAGTAAATATGGAGTTCCTACTTACCATATGTTCAACTTGGCTACTAACTATACTCCAAGATATGATCTAACCACAGCATATACAACAGATCCTGATTTATTAAAACTAGGATTAAATGATAACTATATCTTAGATGAAAAGCTTGAATCCTTAGCTAAAGAAATGGTATTGCTAGATCCAGAAGATAGAGATGGATTTAAGGCTAAATTTGTAGAGTTTATCACAAGATGGAATGAATTGATGCCAGATATACCACTATATTCAAACTTGTATCATGATTTCTATAACGATAAGCTAAAGAATTACGATACAAACTCGCTTATACGTATAGATACAGCACTTCTTTATGCATATGTAGTTGAAGAATAAAATAGAATACAATTATTAGAAAATCAGTAGAAATAGGGTATGAGAATACCCTATTTCTACATAATAACATAAACTTTATCGTATTAATATATTAGGATATTAAATATATTTGACAGTTAGAATAAGGTTGTACAAAAATATAGGATAAGGCAGGTAATGATATGGCTAAATACATTTCTAAAAGAATTTTATATATGATATTGGTGTTTTTCATCATGTCTATTGTTCTATTTTTCCTATACAACTTAATACCTGGAGACCCTGCTAGAGCAGAAGTAGAGCCTTTAAAAGAAACCCTTACACCGGAAGAATATATGCATAGGTATCAACAAGCACGGGAAAGGTTAGGGCTAGACGATCCAATGATCGTACGATATGGCAAATGGATTGGTAATTTGCTAAGAGGTAATTTTGGTACCTCTCGTGTATACAAACAACCTGTTAAAGATGTGGTTACTACACCATTGAGGAATACTGTAATTATAAATATATTTGTTATAGCAGCGGTGCTACTAATAACCATACCTTTAGGTATAAAGACTGCTGTAAAACAAAATTCTGCATTTGACAAGACTGTACAGGTGTTAACTGTAGTAGGCCATAGTATCCCAGTGTTTATTATTGCTTTACTATTCATATTTCTATTTTCCGTAAAGCTAGGATGGTTTCCAGTAAGTGGGATGCGTACAGCTAACTTTAAGGGAACAGGACTAGCAGCCTTTGGGGATTTGATGTATCATTTAGCATTACCATTGATAATAATGATCGTGGGTTCCCTTGCTGGCGTAACAAGACATGTGCGTGCAGCAATGATTGATGCGCTTAGTATGGATTATGTTAAAACTGCTAGAGCAAAGGGTTTAAGTGAAAAAGTTGTTATCTATTCACATGCGTGGAAAAATGCTCTTCTTCCTGTTATCACTTTAATAATTGGCTGGATTATGAGTGTGTTTTCAGGCTCGTTGGTTATTGAAAGAATGTTTAACCTGCATGGTATGGGGAAATTTTATATCGATGCATTACAAAATCAGGACTATGAAGTAGCTTTGGCTATACAGATGTTTTATATTGTTATAGCCTTAGTTGGTAATCTAGTAACCGATATAAGCTATGGATTTGTAGATCCCCGTGTCAGGGTAGATCGATAAAAGGAGGAGGTAATCAATATGAATGTAAAAGCTGAAAATAAGAAAAATGATAATAAAAAAGATAACAAAAAGAAAAAATCCTTTCTACACCTTCTCTTTATCAATCTTTTTGGTGGAAAGAAAAAGATGACCGCTTTAGAAGAAGAAGATATCCAAAGTCCTTGGCAAGTAGTTAGATCTTCTTTTAGAAGTGATAAAGTTGCTATGACGGCTTTGGTCATATTTTTGATAATATTTATAACTATGATGCTCGGTCCTTTAATTCATCCTATAGATTTATCTTTCTCAGAAACGAGTCAGCAAAATGTAGCTCCGGGCCGTGATATGATGAAGGTTCCTAGTGCTTTAGAAGGAAAAGTACAGGATATATCCGTTGGACCTACTTTTAGCGTTGGTGTTTCTACAGATGGAAAGGTATATACATGGGGTAAGACAAGGGTAAGTAATACTATTGATGTAAAGAGAGTTCCTAAGGATATGGGAAAAGTCACTAAAGTAGCTGCAGGCTTTGACCATGCACTGGCTTTAAACGATGAGGGAAAACTGTTTGCTTGGGGAAATGGTCGACAAAAACAGACTAAAATTCCTGATGAAGTAGCTAAATTAAACAATATAGTTGATATAGTGGCAGGTTATCAAAACTCTATAGTGCTAACTGAAGATGGCCATATGTATTATTTTGGTAATGTTATGAACAACGATATCGATTTATTCCACTCGTATCAAGGACAGTTGCAGAAAGTAGTTGTTACTGCAGATGCAGTAATAGGTTTAACTTTTGATGGAGAGGTAGTCTATCTTGGAACAGAACAAAATGCCTATTCGAACATACCAGAGGGGATGGGAAATGTAGTGGATCTATCGGCTACAGCAGGTACTGTAGGAGTGGTTAATGATGAGGGCAAAGTATTTGTATGGGGAAATATTTCCTCTAAAGGAGAAGGTAGAGTACCAGAAACGGAAAGCAAGATAGTATCCCTTCAAGGTGGCAGATATCATTATACTGCCTTAACTGAGAATGGAAAGATTGTTTCTTGGGGAGACAATACCTATAAGCAAGCTACGGTTCCAACATCCATAGCTTCTGCTGATATAGATAAGTTTTTTACAAATTTCTATCAAAATTATGCAGTAACTACAGAAGGTGAAATACTTACTTGGGGTTTGAAGGGCTATTTATTTGGCTCTGATGAACTTGGTAGAGATATATTTACCAGACTATTAAATGGTGGAAGGATGTCCATATTAATAGGAGCTGTTGCAGTAATAATCTCTACGATTATTGGAGTAATAGTTGGTGGGGTATCCGGTTACTTTGGAGGCAAAGTGGATCTTATCTTACAGAGGGTTTCTGAAATGGTAGCATCTTTACCATTCTTACCTTTTGCAATGATTTTATCTGCCTTAATCGGTAACTCTATGACATCAAGACAGAGGATTGTATTGATCATGTTTATTTTAGGGCTACTATCATGGCCTGGACTCCAAAGATTGGTTCGTGCACAGGTTCTATCAGTACGTGAACAAGAATATGTAATAGCAGCTAAATCCCTAGGTGTTAAGGAAAGAAATATTATTTTCAAACACATTCTACCAAATGTAATATCGGTTATTATAGTATCGGCCACCTTGTCCTTTGCAGGCAGTATGTTAACTGAAGCAACTCTATCCTACTTAGGATTTGGTGTACAGGCTCCGCACCCAACTTGGGGAAATATGCTATATGGTGCAAACAATAGTATAGTCATCCAAAACTATTGGTGGAGATGGGTTTTTGCTTCGATTTTACTAAGCATTAGTGTAGTTTCCATCAATACCATAGGCGATGGCTTACGTGATGCAATTGATCCAAAAACTCAAGAACGTTAGGAGGAAGAGTTATGGCATTATTAGAAATCAACAACTTGCATACTTATTTTAAGACTAAAAGGGGAACGGTTAAAGCTGTAAATGGCGTTTCCTACTCTGTGGAACCTGGAAAGACTCTTGGTATTGTAGGAGAAAGTGGTAGTGGAAAAAGCGTCTCAGCTATGAGTATTATAAAGCTTTTAGATAAAAATGGATATATAGCAGATGGAGAGGTCATATTCGATGGTAGGGATCTAGTAGATGTGCCAATACGGGATATGACAAAGATCAGAGGCAATGATATATCCGTTATATTCCAGGAACCTATGACTTCTTTGAACCCAGTATTTTCAGTAGAAAGACAGGTTTCAGAACCTTTCATCATTCACCAAGGGATGACAGAGGAGGAAGCTGCAGATAAAGTAGTGGAAATGTTATCCCTAGTTAAGATACCTAATCCAGAATCTGTTGCAAAGCAATATCCTTATCAACTTTCTGGAGGAATGAGACAGAGGGTTATGATTGCAATGGCTCTTGCATGCGTGCCAAAGCTTTTAATTGCAGATGAACCTACAACAGCCCTGGATGTTACCATTCAGGCACAAATCCTAAAACTGATGAATGAATTGAAAGCAAATATAAATACGGCTATTTTGTTCATTACTCATGATTTAGGGGTTATTAATCAAATGGCTGACGATGTAGCAGTTATGTATTGTGGGCAAGTAGTGGAAAAGGCAGATGTAAAAACAATATTCGATCCTAAAACCATTTACTCCCATCCTTATACGGAAGGATTGCTGGTATCTATTCCAAGGTTAGATACACCTCCTGGCGTTCGCTTAGAAGCTATACCAGGGGCAGTACCCCATCCTTTGAAATTACCAGTAGGTTGTAAATTTGCTCCTAGGTGCAAATACGCTACGGACAGATGTCATGTAGAGGAACCAGAACCAGTACAAGTAGCTAAAGATCACGAAATACTTTGTTTCTATCCAGAGAAAGGAGTGAGATCCAATGGCTAAGGATACCACCGATAAAAAAGTATTAGTTCGTATTGAAAATTTAAAAAAATACTTCCCTTTGAAGAAAAAATCAATATTTGATAGGGAACAACTATATGTAAGAGCTAATGATGATGTAACATTAGATATATATGAAGGAGAAACCTTAGGTTTAGTAGGTGAAAGTGGTTGTGGGAAGTCTACTTTGGGTCGAACTCTGTTACAATTGTATGATCAAACTGATGGACGTACCATATATTATGGCCGTGATATTGATGAATTTCCTCCTAAATATGTTTCGGAAATATTAGAAAATCTTGTCGGAAGACGTAAAGACTTATATGAATTGAGAAAAGAACAGGAGGCTGCTCAGGCTACCTACGATTCATTGCCAGAAGGGGACGAAAAGTATCGTGCTTTAGATAAGCTCCGTCAAATTGAAAAGGATGCTAGATTATTATACCTGGATTTAGCTCAACTAATTGGTGGTTTTATGGTAGCAGAGGATTTGGAGCCAGTATCCAAAATACTCCTAAAAGAACACAGCTATGCTGTTGAAGCACGAAAGCTTAGAAACAAAATAGAGGAAGATACTGTAAAGCTTGAAGGTAATATATCTTTATTAGAGGAGCAAGGCAAGAGTAAAAATGATATTGAGAAAGCTACAGAAAAAGATAGGATTGGAATTAAGAATAATGAAAAGGAACTTGCTGAAATTGAAAATAAACTTCAAGCCGTCAATGAAGAAATACAGGAGATGCTAGACAAGTATCGTGATCATCCGGATTTTGAAAAGCATGAAAAGTATAAGGACAAAGGTATTAACTTAGCAAGGTTAACAACGGAGGAAATGAGGGTTCTTAGAAAGGATTTACAATTAATATTCCAGGATCCATATTCATCTTTAAACCCAAGACTTACTGTAGGGCAAATAATCTCCGAAGGATTATATGCTCACAAGATGTTTGCTAAGGGAGATAGAAACATACAAGACCATATATTAGCCACTATGGATGAGTGTGGACTGGCATCTTATTTTGTACATCGCTATCCTCACCAGTTTTCAGGTGGACAAAGACAGCGTATTGGTATAGCTCGTTCTATAGCTTTAAGACCAAAGTTCATAGTAGCTGATGAGGCAGTATCTGCCCTAGACGTATCTATCCAGTCTCAGATCATCAATCTACTATTAGATTTAAAGGAAAGGGAAAATTTAACCTATTTGTTTATTTCTCACGACTTAAGTGTAATTAAGTATATAAGTGATAGGGTAGGAGTTATGTATTTAGGTAGTATCGTAGAATTGGCTGAAACGGAGGAGCTTTATTCTCATCCTTTGCATCCTTATACTGAAGCCTTATTATCAGCAATACCCACTACCGATGTGGATAGCAAATGGGAGATGAAGCCCCTTGAAGGGGATGTGCCTAGTCCAGTAAATCCGCCATCAGGATGTAAGTTCCATACACGATGTAAATATGCTACAGACATATGTAGTATTGTTGTACCTGAATGGGAGGAAGCTCGACCAGGGCATTTTGTGGCTTGTCACCATAAGCTTAATGGAGAGGACAAAGAATAGAAAGGCTCTGATTTAACCATGATATTTCAAAAGAAGATAGATCGAGCGATGGATTGGCTTAAAGAGAAGAACAGTTCAAAAGAAAATAACCTTGATTCCAGGGGAGAGTGGGAATCCCATGAGGAACCTATTGAATTAGAAAAAAACGATATATTAGCAATAATTATTTCTGCAATATTAGTTTTTGGGCCTATATTTCTAGTTTTCATTGGTATACTCTTTTGGTGCTTTAGCTTTTAGGGGTAAATGACGGGGGATTACCATATATTGATTATAAGGGAATTTTAATCGGCACTAATAAGTGCCGTTTTTTTCAAAACAAAATACTTGGGTAAGAGGAGGGAACTTATGGCAGTTATTCTTAGGGCAGAAAATATTGAAAAAACCTATGGCAAAGGCCAGCTTCAAGTTGAAGCTTTAAAGCCTTCAAGTTTAGAAATAGAAGAAGGATTTTTTTACGCAATCATAGGTCGTAGTGGTTCAGGAAAATCTACCTTACTACATATATTAGGCGGATTAGATAAGCCTACAGGTGGAAAACTCTATTTAGAAGGTGAGTCGGTATTTGATTTAAAGGATAGGGAATTGGCCATATTACGTCGAAGGCGAATTGGATTTGTATTTCAGGCTTTTAATCTTCTACAAGAGCATACAGTTGAAGAAAACATTTTAATGCCTATCCATTTAGATGATAGGGAGCCAGACATGGATCACTTTAATGATGTCATAAAAACCTTAAACATTAAAGAAAAGCTAAAGTATTATCCCGATGAACTTTCTGGTGGCGAAAAACAAAGGGTTGCTATTGCCCGTGCCTTAGTATCTAAACCTGCCATCGTATTAGCTGACGAGCCAACGGGAAATTTAGACGAAAATACTGGGCAGGAAGTAATAAAGCTTATGAAAGAATCTGCAAAAAAGTTTGACCAAACTATAATACTAGTTACCCATGATTTAGAGATAGCAAAAGAAGCAGATAAAATTATTACCATAACAGATGGCAGGATTTCCTCCATAGAAGATAAAGCAATCTAGGAGGTAAGGACCATGAATATGAAAAATATTGCTAGAAATGGTCTAAAGGGAAGAAGGAAAGACACTATTCTTATTAAAATTGTAATAATATTAGCCTTTGTATTTATCGTGACCTCTACAATTTTTCAATCAAGTATAGATAAAACAAAAGCGGAACAACAATTTGACCTATATGGCAAATGGCATGCAGCCTATTTAGGAGGAAACCAAGAGATATTAGAGAAACTAAAAAAAGAACCTGAGGTAGATATAATAGGAGCTAGCTTAATTATTGGAGAATCAGACTCCTGTGGAGTTGTAGGCACATTTAATCAAGATTTAGCAGACATGGGAAGGTTCTCCCTTTATAAGGGCCGCTTTCCAGAAGCACCTGATGAGATAATGCTAGAACTCAATCAGATGAGCAATATGAATTTAGATCTAGAAGTAGGACAGAAAATAAATGTAAATATTCCTATTACTACAATTGATAGAGATGTTGGACCATATATAATGGAATTAAATAAAGAGTATTATGAGCAGGGAATATACCCTAATTATCTTCAGCATCATGAAACGCCTTTTGAATATATTGATGATACGGTAATTGTAGTATCAAATGACTATTTCTTTTATTATCCGATGGACGGAGATGAGGATCCAGAATTTATAAGAGAAGAAGGATTTTTATATGAACAGAAGGTTATTTTAAAAAGGGAATTTACAGTTACAGGCATTTTACAAACTTATACAGATAAATGGGATTTAGGTGGACACAGCTCCCCAAATGCTTTTATTACGGAAGAGGGAGGTAAAGTATTTACAGATGTTTTTTATGGTACCACCATAGAAGATTTTTCAGATTATCAATTTACTTACAATATTTTTTTAGGGTCTAACTCTTTAAAAGAAGGACTATATTCTCACTTAACACCGAATTATCCTAACAAACCTGAAACTGAAGAAGATAGGGTGGAAGGTATAAACTTTTGGTTTTGGATGTCTCTTTATGGTGCTACAGATGAAGAAGTAGAAAAAGCTCTAGAGGAGAACCAAAAATGGTTTGCGGAAAGGAAGCCTGAAGAATGGGCTGATAAATCCCTTGAAGGGGATAATGCTATAGGTAGTAAGATGGAGATAAATACTGCTAATTTCAGAAAAAACACTTTTTCATATCCTGATATGAAAGGTTCAACGGAAAATGTATTAGCCTTAATTATTATAGCAGTAGTATTTATAGCAACTGCACTGGCTATATTTCAAATATTCTTGACTCAAATGAAAAGAAGGTCTAGAAAAATTGTATTGTTAAAATCTATTGGGGCTACTAAACTTCAGATTATTAAGATGCTATTATATGAAGGAGTATATTTTTTAAGGTCTGGACTATTTATAGGGGTACCTATAGGATTTGGAGTTGCTGCAATAATAATTTTTAGTATGAATAAATTTGGAGGTAGAAATCTTAAATTTCACGTATTTCCATATCTATTCCTTATAGGTATAGTAGCAGGCATATTGGCATTGTTTATAGGCATGACTATACCAACTATATACGCAATAAACATACCATTAGTAGGTGCTATGGAAAGACCACCTAAACATAAAAAGATAAAACGAAAAGACGAGAAGGATAATAAGATTAAGCGCCAAAGTTTTTCTTATATCAATTGGCGATATTTTAAGCTTAATAAAAGTAAAGCTTTTATATCCTTTGGAATATCTTTTATTACCATTACTATTCTCCTGGTAACTGTATTCCTTAGTTTCTTTTCCTTTGGAAACTATAGGGAAACAGTCTTAGCGAACAATCGACCGGATTATGCTATGGAGGCTATCTTTGGAGAAAGGGAGAAAGTAATTCCCATTATGGATGAGGAGCTTAAGAAGATAGACGGAGTCAAATCTACTGAAGTCTATAAAGTAGGAAGACAGCTTTTCCTTTGGCACGAAGATATTGAAGATAATAAAATCTTCAATACCTTTGAGGATTTACTACCAAGTAGACTATTAATTAGTCATTTTAGTAAATATAATAAGGGATTAGAAGATGAAACAGAATATATTAACAATGCATTTTATACAAAGATCTATGCTATAGATGCCAAAGGGAGTCAATTTAAAAAGTATAATTCTTTGGTAACAGAAGGAAAAGTAGATAGGAAGAAGTTCATAACCGGAGAAGAGGTCATATTATTAATCCCTATGTATCTTCCAGGGGATACGAATGTAGGTATAAATCCTTTTTCTGAGAAAAAAGTAATAGCTGCTACCAATGAGGACAATAGAATGAAATGGTTATTTGAAAACAGTGGAGCCTATGATATTACTTACAATACTAGGTATAAGGATTATTATACGAAACAGAAATATATACGACCCGGGGATGTAATCTATTTATCTGCTGATAGGGAAGTGGTAGACGGTGATATTTATGGTTCATCTTATGATACTAAAGAGGTTAAAGTAGGAGGAATCATTCACTATTTACCAAAGGAAGGTGTTTGGCCTTTTTCTAATAGTGTAGCACCCTATGTGGTGATAAGTTCTATTGATTGTATGGAGTATCTTTATCCTAGATCAAGATTTGGATTAGGAACTTTGGAGGACGTAAAGTATTTAGAGGACATGGTTAATCTTATCTATCCATATAGCTATGGCCGTACCGTTTGCTATATATATACTGATTCTAAGCAGGGGGATGTAATTTTAGACGCCAGACTACTAAGTTATGCAAATGATAGAGGGTATACTATTTATAATTATAAGAATAGCAATTCGGAGTTATATTATGAAGCTTTTAATAATGCTCTTATAATATCACTGCTGGGCATAACAGCAGCTGCTATTGCTTTAATAATTTTATACAATACTACCGTATCCAAGATGGAACAGGATAGAAATAGAATAGGAATACTCCAGTCCCTTGGGGTAACTAAAGAGCAGTTTTCTAAGCATTATCTGAAGGTAGGTATATTAACAGGAGCATTAACTCTATTAATTATTCATTTAGTGCTAATACTAGTGCTAACCCTTACTTCCCTAGGGACACTAGGAGAATTTTCATTAACTTTTTCAGATTATATGAAGGATATATTCACATACAGGCTTTGGTTATATCCATGGACAATCCACATTATCATATGTATAATCTACTTTTTATTGACAGTATTTATTTACTATTTACCTAGTAAGAGAATTACAGAAAAGTATCCAGTAGAAAATATAAGAAGTCTTGCAAGATAAAAAATAAGTCAGGATACACCAATGATCCTGACTTATTATATAATCATTTATTTTTTGATAGTTTACTACTAATAGTCACTTTTCCTGCAGCCCAAAGCACCATAAAGATTAAGCATATATAAATTGGATTAGCTTGCAATTTAAGTGTTTCAAAAATGAGATATATGAGACGTAAAGCTAGAAAAAATAGGACAGTTTCTATAAAGATATATTTAGCATCTTTCATATTTATACCTCCTAAATGGCCTTTACTAACATAAGCATATCATGTATTCAGATAATTGACAATATAAAAACAATAAGTTTTTATAAAAAATTATTGACATAAATAAATTACGTGCTATAATGATAAGGTAAGAAATTTTTTAGCGGGAGTGGCGGAATTGGCAGACGCGCTAGACTTAGGATCTAGTGTCTTTGACGTGGGGGTTCAAGTCCTCTCTCCCGCACCATTTGAACCAATGGAATCCCATTGGTTTTTTATTATACATAAAATTTGATTTAAATAGCATAAAAATTGGATAAATATTAATTTTATGATATAATTTTAAGGTACAGCGAAGTACTTAATAAGGTTTGGTTTGAAATAAATAATGAGATTAAGGAGGAAATATATAATGAACCCTGTTTTGGAAAAAAAAGAAAACAACAAGGCCACATTTAGCATTGAGATCGGTGAAGATAAATTTGAAAAAGCCATACAAAAAGCTTACTTAAAAAACAGAAATATATTTAGCGTACCAGGTTTCCGTAAAGGAAAAGTACCTAGAAAAATAATTGAAATGAATTATGGTGAAGGTATATTTTATGAAGAAGCTTTAAATAGCCTTTTGCCAGAGGCTTATGATGAAGCAATAGCAAGTTTAGAATTAGAACCAGTAGATACTCCAGAGGTAGATATAGAGCAATTAGAAAAGGGAAAACCAATAATTGTAAAAGTTGAAGTAACTATAAAGCCAGAGGTTACATTAGGCGATTATAATAGTATAGAAATTGAAAAAGTAGAGTATAATGTTACAGATGAAAATGTAGATATGGAATTGAAGGCTATTCAAGAAATGAATGGTAGAATTATTGATGCTAGTGATAGAGAAACTAAAGAAGGAGATGTACTCAATATAGATTTTGAAGGATATATTGATGAGAAACAATTTGAAGGTGGAACAGCTGAGAATCAAGAATTGACCTTAGGACAAAATACATTTATCGAGGGATTTGAAGAACAACTCATCGGCAAGAAAAAAGGTGACATAGTAGATGTAAAAGTAACCTTCCCAGAAGACTATTTTGAAGAAAGCCTGAGAGGAAAAGAAGCCTTGTTTAAGGTAACTATTAACGAGATTAAGGAAAAAGAATTACCTACACTAGATGATGAATTTGCAAAAGATGTATCGGAATTTGATACTTTAGAAGAATATAAACAAAGTATTAGAGAAAGACTTGAAAAGGAAGCAAAGGAAAAAGAGAAAATAGAGATTGAAAACAAGACTGTGGAAAAATTAGTTGAATTATCAGAAATGGATATACCGGAAGTTATGATAGAAAATCAAGTAGAAAATGAAATTGGTGAATTCGATTATAGACTGAGAATGCAGGGCTTGAACATAGAACAGTATTTACAATTGACTAATTCAACAATAGATGATTTTAAAGACCAAGTAAGGCCAGTAGCAGAAAAAAGAGTTAAGGCTGATTTGGTACTAGAATCTGTAGCAAAGGCTGAAAAATTGGAAGCTACAGAAGAAGATATAGAAGAAGAGCTAGAAAAGTTGGCTAAGGAGTACAATCAGGAAAATGTAGACAAATTTAAGGAAGATATGAAAAAAGGAGATTTGGAATACCTTAAGACGGGTATAATTAGAGATAAGACTATAGGACTACTCGTTTCAAATATCAAATTTATTTAATCTTTTAGGAGGGGTATAAGATGGCATTAGTTCCCATTGTTGTAGAACAGACTAATAGGGGGGAAAGATCCTATGATATTTATTCTAGGCTTCTAAAGGAAAGAATAATATTTCTTGGCGGGGAAGTAAATGATGTAACTGCAGATTTAATAGTTGCTCAGTTATTGTTTCTAGAAGCTGAGGATCCAGATAAAGATATCCAGCTTTATATAAATAGCCCAGGTGGCTCAATAAGTGCTGGCTTTGCAATATACGATACCATGCAATATATTAAACCAGATGTATCAACTATATGTATAGGTATGGCAGCAAGCATGGGGGCTTTCTTACTAGCGGCTGGTGCGAAAGGCAAGAGATTTTCTCTTCCTAATGCAGAAATTATGCTTCATCAGCCTTTAGGAGGAACCCAAGGTCAAGCTGAGGATATTAGAATCCATGCAGAGAGGATTATTCGAACTAGAGAGGCTATCAATAGAATATTAAGTGAAAGAACAGATCAACCTCTCGACAAGATTTCAAAAGATACGGATAGGGATTTCTTTATGACTGCCTTAGAAGCTAAAGAATATGGTATAATAGATGAGGTAATAGAATCAGGAAAATAAGATTAAGAGAGGTGTCATAATGGCGAAATATGATGACAAACAGCTTCGCTGCTCTTTTTGTGGGAAACCGCAAGATCAAGTTAGAAGGCTTATAGCTGGGCCAAATGTATTCATCTGTGATGAATGTATAGAACTATGTCAGGAAATAATCGATGAAGAATTTATAGATGCATTTGATTATGATGTAAGAGAATTACCAAAACCAGATGAGATAAAGGAAACCCTAGATGAGTACGTGATTAAACAGGAAAGGGCAAAGAGAGCCTTAGCTGTTGCAGTATATAATCATTACAAAAGAATAAACAAGAGACCATCAAAAACTAATGATGTAGAACTACAGAAGTCCAATATAGTTATGATAGGACCTACTGGTTCTGGAAAGACTTTACTTGCTCAAACATTAGCTAAGATATTGAATGTGCCATTTGCTATAGCAGATGCTACTTCCTTAACAGAGGCAGGATATGTAGGTGAGGATGTTGAAAATATTATCTTGAAGTTAATTCAAGCAGCAGATTATGATATTGAAAGAGCTGAACAGGGTATAGTATATATTGACGAAATAGATAAAATTGCTCGTAAGACCGAAAATCCTTCTATTACTCGAGATGTTAGCGGAGAGGGAGTGCAACAAGCCCTACTCAAAATTTTAGAAGGCACTGTGGCCAATGTTCCGCCTCAAGGAGGAAGAAAGCATCCTCATCAGGAATTCATTCAAGTAGACACTAGTAATATATTGTTTATAGTTGGTGGAGCTTTTGACGGTATTGATAAGATCATTCAAAATCGAGTAGATAAAAAATCCATGGGATTTGGAGCAGACATTAAGAGTAAAGAAGATGTTCAGATAGGAGAGCTACTAAAGGAGATACAGCCAGAAGATCTTCTAAGGTATGGGCTAATACCGGAGTTTGTTGGTAGATTACCAGTAATAGTAACCCTAGAAGAGTTGGATGAAGAATCACTGGTTAAGATATTAACAGAACCTAAAAATGCCCTTGTAAAACAGTATAAAGAGCTATTTAGAATGGATGGAGTAGAGTTAGAATTTGACGAGGAAGCTTTGAGAGCTATAGCTCAAAAAGCTATAGAAAGAAAAACTGGGGCAAGAGGGCTACGTAGTATAATAGAGGAAAACTTGTTGGACATAATGTATGAAATTCCATCTCGAGATGATATTGAAAAATGTTTAATAAAAAAAGAGACCATACTAGACAACGGGGATCCAACATTGGTAATATCTGAAAGAAGCACAAAAAATAGAGCTAAAAAGGGTGACAATAAAGAATCTGCATCATAAAAATAATAAAAGCTCACAATTTCGTGAGCTTTTTTCATTCTATCTATTGTTTCCAATGATATATAAATACATATAGATAAAAGGAGTGAGGTTATGTACAAAGATCAATATATTGTGCAGAAAAAAACATTACCCCTTATACCTTTAAGAGGGATGTCTGTATTTCCTCACATGGTTATCCACTTTGATGTAGGAAGGGAAAAGTCCATCAATGCTTTAGAAGAAGCTATGGTAGACGATTCTTTAATACTACTATGCACTCAAAAGGATGCTAAGGTGGAAGAACCCACATTAGATGATTTCTACCATATTGGTACCATTACAAGGATTAAGCAAATGTTAAAATTACCTGGTGGAAGCATAAGAGTATTAGTTGAAGGAATAAGTCGGGGTAGAATTGTTGAAATAACTAAAGAAGAAGAGTATTTTGAAGTGGAGGTAGAAGAATTTACCTATGAAATGGATGATATAACTCTCGATAAAGAATTAGAAGCAATTATGAGATTAGTTATTTCCGATTTTGAAGAATATTTAACATTAAGCAATAGGCTATCTCCAGATATATTAATAACCATTACAGATATAGAGGATCCAGGCAGATTAGCTGATGTTATTGCTTCGTATATCAATTTTAAGATTGAGGATCATCAAAAGATTTTAGAAACTTTTGATTTTTATGAAAGGTTAGAAATGCTTCATAGGATTTTACAAGAGGAGATTGAATTATTAAAGATAGAGGAAAAGATCAACCAAAGGGTTAAGAAACAAATAACTAAAGTTCAAAAGGAATACTATCTAAAAGAACAGATGAGGGCTATACAAAAAGAATTAGGCGAAGAGGACGATATATTAGAAGAAATAGAAGAATATAAGACAAAAATAGACGAAATAAATATGCCTAAGGAAGTGAAAGAAAAATCACTGAAAGAAGTAGAAAGGCTAGACAAGATGTCCCCTCATTCAGCAGAGACAGCAGTTATTCGGACATATTTAGATTGGATATTGGAACTCCCTTGGGATAAGGAAACCAAGGACAAGGTAGATATCAAAAAAGCTAGAGATATTTTAAATGAGGACCATCATGGACTTACAGATGTGAAGGAAAGGATTTTAGAATTTATTGCTGTGAGAGAATTGGCTGCAAATATGAAAGGACCAATACTTTGTTTAGTAGGACCTCCTGGTGTAGGGAAAACTTCTATAGCCAAATCCATAGCTAAGTCGTTAAATAGAAACTTTGTTCGAATGTCTTTAGGAGGAGTAAGAGATGAAGCCGAGATTAGAGGTCATAGGAGGACCTATGTAGGAGCTATGCCTGGAAGGGTTATTAGTTCAATAAGAAAATCTGGGTCTAAAAATCCCGTATTTCTATTTGATGAAATAGACAAATTAGCTAGTGATTTTAGAGGGGATCCAGCTAGTGCCTTACTAGAGGTATTGGATCCAGAACAAAACAATACCTTTACTGATCACTATCTAGAAGTACCCTTTGATTTATCTAAAGTATTCTTTATCACCACGGCAAATACTGTAGCTTCTATACCAGCCCCTTTATTGGATCGAATGGAAGTTATTAGAATAAGTGGTTATACAGAAGAAGAAAAGTTAAAGATTGCAACTAACCATCTGCTGCCAAAACAGCTTAAAGAACACGGATTAAAGGAAAAAAATCTGATAGTTTCCGATGCCGCTATAAGAAAAATAATAAGAAACTATACCCGAGAGGCAGGGGTAAGGGACTTGGAAAGAAACATAGCTAATATATGCAGAAAATCTGCCAAAAGAATTGTGGAAACAAATATAAAAACTGTCAGAGTAAACAAGGGAAATCTCCATAAATATTTAGGAATTGAAAAGTATCGAATAGACCCTGGCCAACGGGAAGATCAAGTTGGCGTAGCTACTGGTTTAGCTTGGACCGCTTTTGGAGGAGAAACCTTGTCTGTTGAAGTCAACTGTATGAAAGGCACAGGCAAACTTCAGCTAACTGGACAACTAGGAGAGGTAATGAAGGAATCTGCCATGGCTGGCATTAGCTATATTCGTGCAAATTCAAAGAATTTGGGTATAAAGGATAACTTTTACAAGGAAATGGATATCCACATTCACGTGCCAGAAGGAGCCATTCCAAAGGATGGGCCATCAGCAGGGATAACTATGACTACTGCCGCTATATCTGCCCTTACCAACAAGCCTATTGACAAGGATATAGCCATGACAGGGGAAATTACCTTGAGAGGAAGGGTTTTGCCAGTAGGAGGCATTAAAGAAAAGGTATTAGCAGCCAATAGAATTGGTATAAAGAAGATATTGATACCCTTTGAGAACAAGAAGGATTTAGAGGAAATACCGGAGAAGGTGAAGAGAAGTATGGAATTTGTGTTAGTGAAGAGTATGGAGCAAGTTCTTGAACATGTTTTACTGAAAGAGGACGATGATCATGAAGATAAATAAAGCTGATCTGGAAAGGATTGCAGTAAACAAAAAACAATATCCAGATAGTAGTTTACCGGAAATAGCCTTTGCTGGAAGATCCAATGTAGGAAAGTCTTCCTTTATAAATTCTATGGTAAATAGAACTAATTTAGCTAGGACCAGTGGAAAACCAGGGAAGACTAGAACTATTAATTTTTACAATATAAATGATCAATTTAGATTTGTAGATCTACCTGGCTATGGATATGCTCAGGTATCTAAATCTGAAAAGGCGAAATGGGGACATATAATCGAAGAATATTTAAGCAGCAGGCAGAATCTACTAGAAGTGGTTTTGTTAGTAGATATAAGACATGAACCAACGGAATTGGATTTGATGATGTATAATTGGATCAAGACTTTTGGGTTTACTGGCCTTGTCATAGCTACAAAGGCAGATAAGATATCCAAGGGAAAATATCAAGCTAATATGAAAATAATAAGAAATAAGCTAGGGATAAAGGATATAAATATAATCCTTCCCTATTCCTCTACCAAGAAGATCAATAGGGAGGAAATATGGGAGAGATTAGGGAAACTATTGATGGATAATCAAAGGCAGCAACCCTAGTGGATTGCTGCCTTTTAAACATTATTCCTTTACAAACATATCCTTTGTAGCGCCACAAACTGGACATACCCAATCGTCAGGTAGTTGTTCAAAAGGAGTGCCTGGTTCTACACCATTATCTGGATCTCCTTCAGCTGGATCATAAACATAGCCACAAGGTTCGCATACATATCTGTCCATAATATAATTCTCCTTTCATTATGTAGTCAATAGAAATATTACCCACTAATTATGGGTTTTAAACTTATTTTTTAATAATCCACATAAAAAATAAATAGGTTTGTACATATAGATTAAAGGAGTTATTTGTGGGTAAAATAATTATAGTTTATAACATAATAAATATTATAAGTTAGATGGGCGTGATTCAAGTGTATTTTAGATATCAAGGTTCAGTATGTAGCGATTTGGAGGATATTAAAAATTTCATACAGGACATATTGAGTAGGCTTGAGAGTATCGTAAATGATGAAGACCTTCTATTTGATCTAAAACTAATATTAAATGAACTAGTTATTAACAGTGTCATTCATGGGAATAAATGCAAACGGGATAAATGTGTGCATCTGTATATGGAGGTGGTAAAGGATACCATTAGAATAGAAGTAAGTGATGAAGGACAAGGGATTGATTTTGATATATCATCGTATGATCCTGAGGAATTGAAATGTTGTGGAAGAGGGCTTGTATTAGTAGATGGATTATCCGATGAGGTATATATAGACAAGAATAGGGTAGAAGTTGTTAAATACATCTGTTAGAAGTAAATATAGTATGTTATTATATATATAGTCAATAAAATACTATGGCAGGGATTGATCCCTGCCATAGTATTTAGACTATCATTTTTATTAATATTATGATAAAATTAATTTTGTTAATCAGGTAATTAATTATTATATGGGAAGTGATTATTTTTTATGAATATTACAAGAGACGATCTTAGAAATATTGCTATTATTGCTCATGTAGACCATGGAAAAACCACACTAGTAGATAGTATGTTAAAACAGAGTGGAATTTTTAGGGAAAACCAGATAGTTAGAGATCGAGTTATGGATTCTAATGAAATTGAAAGGGAGCGAGGAATTACCATATTGTCAAAGAATACAGCCATCTATTATAAAGATACGAAGATAAACATAATTGACACCCCTGGCCATGCGGATTTTGGTGGAGAAGTAGAACGGGTGCTCAAAATGGTAGATGGAGTTGTGCTATTGGTAGATGCTTTTGAAGGCCCTATGCCCCAGACAAAATTTGTGCTAAAAAAAGCCTTTGAATTGGATTTGCCAGTGATAGTTTGTATAAATAAAATCGATAGACCTGAAGCAAGGCCAGATCAGGTTATAGATGAAGTCTTAGATTTGTTTATTGAATTAGGGGCAGGAGAAGAATATTTAGATTCACCTTTTGTGTTTACTTCCGCTAGGGAAGGGAATGCCACTATAGATTTAAATAAGGAAAAAGACAATATGGAGGATCTATTTGAAACTATAGTTGAATATATCCCTGCACCAAAAGGGGAAATAGATGGACCACTACAGGTGTTGATTTCCACTATAGACTATAACGATTATGTAGGTAGAATTGGTATTGGTAAAATAGAAAGAGGAAGGATTAAAGCCAATCAAGAAGCGGTAATAGTCAATGCAAATAGATCAGGTGATTTAGAAAAAATAAAAATAACAAATATATATGAATTTGAAGGGTTAAGCCGGGTAGAAGTAGAAGAATCAACAGTAGGCAGTATAATTGCAGTAACAGGGGTTGAAGGGATCCATATAGGAGATACCATCTGCCATGTAGACTATCCAGAACCATTGCCTTTTGTAAAGATATCAGAGCCTACTATCGCCATGACTTTTTCTGTAAACGATAGTCCTTTTGCAGGAAAAGAAGGCAAGTATTTAACTTCAAGACAAATAAGAAATAGGCTATTTAAGGAATTACAGACAGATGTAAGTCTAAGGGTAGAGGAAACAGACTCAACAGATGCCTTTAAAGTATCTGGAAGAGGGGAACTACACCTGTCTGTTCTTATAGAAAATATGAGAAGAGAAGGCTATGAATTTCAAGTATCTAAACCTGAGGTATTGTTTAGATATGAGGAAGGGAAAAGGCTGGAGCCTATAGAAAAGGTAACAATAGATGTATCAGAAGCATATATTGGATCAGTAATAGAAAAGTTAGGTAGAAGAAAAGGTGAATTGATTAACATGACAGAAGCTAAAGGTGGATATTCCAGGCTTATATTTTCGATTCCTGCCAGAGGACTAATTGGCTATAGGGGAGAATTTATGACCGATACCAAAGGGGAGGGAATATTGAACTCCGTATTTGATGGATATGCTCCCTACAAAGGTGATATTCCTCAAAGAGTGGAGGGTTCACTTATCTCCTTCGAAACCGGGGAAGCTACCGCCTATGGACTGTATTCAGCTCAAGACAGGGGAACTCTATTTATAACACCAGGTACTAATGTATACGAAGGCATGGTTATAGGCTCTAATCCTAAGGGAATGGATATAGAAGTAAATATATGTAGAAGAAAACATCAATCAAATGTAAGAGCATCAGGTTCCGACGAGGCCTTAAGGTTATCACCACCTAGAGTAATGTCCTTAGAGGAAGCTTTGGAATTTTTAGAAGATGATGAGCTAATCGAAATTACTCCTACTGCCTTTAGAATAAGGAAAAAGATCTTAGATACAAATAAAAGATATAAATCAAAAAAGAAAATTTGATTATATCTATTATAAAAACAAAGGTGATATTATGGATTATATAGTAACTGCATATACGTGGTTTTTTAGAAACATATTGTGGTTAAACATTATATTTGCCATACTTTTGGTATTCTTTGAGAGAAGAAATCCTACAACCACATGGTTGTGGCTTATGGTATTGACTTTTTTACCAGGTATTGGTTTTTTACTATATCTATTCATTGGTCAGGATATGAGCAAAAAGAAGATGTTTCAACAGAAAGAAGAGGAAGACAGAGGTTTTAGGGATAGAGTACTAAAACAAGGGCAAAAAATTCAGGAAGAAGAATATAAGTATTTAAATCCGAAATTTTTAGAACATGAGGATATTATTAAAATGCACATTTTAACATCAGAGGCATACTTTTCTCAGGACAATGAAGTAGAATTATATTTTTCTGGAGAAGAAAAATTCGCTGCTCTTCTTGAAAGCATTTCCAATGCAGAAAAATATATTTATATTGAATACTATATCATAAAAAGCGATGGAATAGGTACCAAGATAATAGACAAGTTAACAGAGAAGGCTAAGGAAGGAGTCGAGGTCAAGGTATTATTCGATGGGATGGGTGGAAGAAATTTAAAGAGAGGTTGCTTTGATGAATTTAAGGAGGCAGGCGGTGAAATTGCCATATTCTTTCCTCCTTTTGTACCCTTTTTTACCTTGAGGATCAACTACAGGAATCATAGAAAGATATGTATAATTGATGGAAAGGAAGCCTATGTAGGAGGATTTAACATAGGGGATGAGTATTTAGGTCTTTCTAAAAAGTTTGGATTTTGGAGGGATACCCATATTAAGATAAAAGGTACAGCCGTTGGTGGATTGCAGTGGAGGTTTTTCAAGGATTGGAGATTTGCAGCACATAAGGACAATGCCCATTGTGAAGTAGACCTGCCAAAGATCAAAACTGAAGGAAATGCAGGGATACAGATAGTGAGCAGCGGACCTGACTCTAAATGGGCTAGTGTCAAAGATGGATACTTCAAGATGATAACCAATGCTAGAGAACGAATATATATCCAAACTCCATATTTTATCCCGGATGATAGCATATTTGAAGCCCTAAGGGTTGCAGGCCTTTCCGGATTGGATGTAAAGGTTATGATACCCTGCAAACCAGACCATCCCTTTGTATATTGGGCAGGTCTATCTTATATAGGGGAACTGTTGGAAGCAGGAGTTAAATTTTATACCTATGAAAATGGCTTTTTACACAGCAAAACCTTCATAATGGATGATTTTATTACTTCCGTAGGTACTGCTAATTTGGATATTAGAAGCTTTAAGCTTAATTTTGAAGTAAATGCCTTCATATACGATGAAGGTGTAAACAAAAGGATGGTAGATCAATTCCATCTGGACCTAGATTATTGTAAAGAAATTACTATGGAAGAATACGAAAAAAGATCTAATATAGTAAAATTAAAAGAATCTATTTCACGGCTATTATCTCCAATATTATAATAAAAAAACTGCCTTGAGGAAACACTATCCTGGAGGTGGTAATGTTGAAAAACAAAATTATTTTGCTCCTACTTATGATGGCTTTGATTATGTCTACAGCTTGTATGAATAAGGAAAGCAAAAAGCCAAAGAAGGTTGAAACAAAAGAGAGAGCTCCCAAAAAATTAGTAATGGTTTTAGAAGAATTAGATCGAGTATTGAGTTCTGTAGATAAAATAGAAGAAACCTCAAAGCTGAGCCAAATGGAATTTGAATCCCTTCAAACAAAAACGGAGAAAAAAGAGGGCAAATCCAAGGAAGATAAAGATGAAAAAAAGGAAACAGAAGATAAGGTTTCTAATAAGGATATTGAACTTACGAAGCAATGGAAGGCTATGGATAGCCAAATAGATAAGATTCACAGGGATTGGAATAGCTACGAAATAGAAAGCAGGAAAAAAGGAGCGAGTACCGAGAAGGGAAAGGAGTTTAAACATAGCTTAAACTATTTGACTACAGCAGTTGAAAATAGAAAAACCTCAGAGATTGTCGATGCTACTAGTAAATCCATACTTGCTCTCGCCTATTACTTCGATTTATATAAAGACGATATCAATGGAGATCTATCCAGAATTAAGCATGTTGTTCTCCAAGCCTATCTAAACCCTGATGGTGGTAAGGAATTACTGGATAAAACGGAAGACTATGTATTAAGACTTAGACAAAAGCTAGAAAAAGATAAAGCTAAGTTAAAAGATCTAGACAAACTATCTTTATCAATAAAGGATATGGAACAATCCCTAAAGGAAAACAGTGACAAGCTACTGGGAATAAAGAAGGATATAATACTAAAGAATATAGATTCCCTAAAAGAATAGATGTGTAATCTAGAGCAAAGGGGGAACTAAAATGAAACCTGAAGCAATAAAGGATTTTTATATGATAAATGGTGAAATGAGATCAACTACAGATGTGGAGATATTTGAAAAGATAGAAAAGCCGCCTATATATGAGGTAATTAGGGTAATAGGGGGAGTTCCTTTATTTTTAGAGGATCATTTAAGTCGAATGGCTGAATCTGCTCATATTGTAAACTATGAGATCGAAAGAAAACCTGAAGACATAGAGGCAGATATGAAAAGCTTGATCATTAAAAATAGGATTCACAACTTAAATATAAAGCTACTATGTACTGATGTAGAAGGAATGGGGCAGGTGTTTTTAGTCTATTTTATTGACAGTTTTTATCCACCGGAAAAATATTACAAAAGTGGAATTCATACTATATTACTCCATTACGAAAGAAAAAATCCTAACGCCAAAGTATTGATAAATTCTTTTAAGGAGGAAGTGGCTAGGACATTAGAGGAAAAAGAGGCTTTTGAGGCATTACTAGTGAATAGGGAAGGTTATATACCAGAAGGAAGCAGATCTAATATCTTCTTTGTTAAAGGAGAAAAAGTATATACAGCTCCGAAAGGAGATGTATTATTAGGGATTACTAGGAAACATATAGTAGATATATGTGAAAAATTGGGCATAAAAATTATTGAAGAAAACATTCACGTGGATGATTTAGAGAAGTTAGATGGGGCATTTATGTCAGGAACTTCGGTAAATGTGCTTCCTATAACCAGTGTAGACCATATAGAACTTGGTTCAGTTAACAACAAAATCATTAAGAAAATAAATAATACCTATGTAAATAGGATGAGGAATTATATCAATGCTAAAAATCTGGAATGGAAGGAAAAATAGGATATTCTCTTAGAAGGTCGTGGGACTATATGAATATAAAGAAGGCAAATCGTATATTTTTATTATCGGTAACCCTTATTACCTTTACCATTATCCTTAAGGGTTATGGAGATTTTAGTAAACTAATGGGACAAACAAATATTAGGTATTTAGAAATGGCAATGATGATGATGGTGATAGATTGGCTATTTGATGGCTTTATTTTAAATATCATAACTGAAACTGTCCATGGCAATATTAGTTATTTTAGGTCTTTAAGGATTACCATTATTGGCCAATATTATAATGCTATAACCCCTTTTTCAACAGGAGGGCAGCCGGTACAGGTATATTTGATGAGTAAGGATAATATTTCCGTTACTAAAGGTTCTACCATATTGTTTAATAAATTTATTATCTACCAGATGGCTGTAACATTTTACTCTTTAACTATGTTGGTATCTAAAATTGGATTTATTTTAAACGATGCCAAGGCAGCAATACCTTTTATAGCTATTGGTTTTCTAGTCAATTTAGTAATTCTAGTAGGAATAATTCTTTTATTTTATAAACCCCAATGGATCAGACCAATTATAGTATATTGTTATAAAGGATTATATAAAATCAAGATTATAAAAGATTTAAATAAACATATAGATAAATTGGACACAACTATGGAGGAATATGAACAGAGCCTGTCAAAGATAAAGGAAAATAGAGCAACAAGTATTAAATTATTTTTGCTAACATTAATCCAATTAACTTGTTATTTTAGCATAACTTATTTTGTATATATGGCATTAGGATTGGAAGGGGCTAGCTTTTTAGATATTATAGCAGTTCAATCTTTAGTCTATATGGCTGCTTCCTATATTCCTACTCCAGGAACAGCTGGAGCTTCAGAAGGGGGCTATTATATATTGTTTAAGCCTCTATTTACAAAGAATTTTATTGGCTATGCTCTCCTACTATGGAGATCCATAAGCTATTATTTTAGATTGATAATTACTGGACTAGTGGCTTTGATAGATACGATTATAAGAAATAGAAAAGCTGTAGTTTAAATTAAAACCTTGTAACTAAAAAAAGTTACAAGGTTTTATTAAATTTTATATTGACATATAAGCAATATGAGTGTACTATATAATTAATACACCAAAACATTAGGTCGATGGAGGTGAAGATATGGAGTTTAACGACAATTTTCCTATATACATTCAAATAATGGATTTAATAAAGGGTAACATAGTTTCAGGGGAAATCAATGGAGGTGATAAATTGCCATCGGTAAGAGAATTATCTAAAGAATTAAAGGTAAATCCCAATACCGTCCAAAGGACTTATCAGGAATTAGAAAGAGAAAATATAGTTTTCACTCAAAGAGGAATGGGTACCTTTGTAACAGATGATAAACAGATGATTAAGAATCTAAAGAAAAGGATGGCTACAGATGTAGTAAACAACTTTTTGATAGAGATGAAAAAGCTAGGCTTTAATGCTAGTGAAATAATGGATGTTATTTCCGAATGGATAGATAAGGAGGAGATAGAATGAAACCTATCGTTGAAATAAGAAATCTCACTAAGAATTATTTTAATAAAAGAGCTTTAGATGATTTAAATCTAAATATAGAATCAGGTAAAGTAGTAGGAATACTTGGGCCAAATGGCAGTGGAAAGACTACCTTGATCAAAATATTAACGGGATTGTTAAGACAATCCAAGGGGGAAGTTCTTATAGATGGGCGACAGGTAGGAGTATATACTAAATCAATAGTATCATATTTACCTGATAGGAACTTTTTGTATAGTTGGATGAGTATACAGGATGCTTGTGAATTCTATAAGGATTTTTATTCAGATTTTGATGACAACAGATTTGAACAGTTATTAGATTTTATGAAACTAGAAAAGTCTATGAAAATTACATCCCTTTCCAAAGGAATGCATGAGAAATTAAATCTATCCTTGGTACTATCTAGGGATGCAAAGCTATTCATACTGGATGAACCTATAGCTGGTGTAGATCCAGTTGCTAGGGATCAGATTTTAGATGCGATTATAAATAACTATAATGATAAAAGTTCAATGTTAATAACCACCCATTTAGTAAGGGATATGGAAAATCTATTTGATGATGTAGTGTTTCTTAAAGATGGAGAAATAGTACTTGAAGGTAGTGCTGAGGTCCTACGGGAAGAGAAAGGTAAACAAATAGATGATATCTACAAAGAAATATTTGGAGAATAGGGGGGAAAAAGATGAGTAGATATATAAAATATGAAATGAAAGGTTCTTATAAGTTTATATTAGGAGTATTGGCTTTAGTATTAATACTTACAACTGGAATATATGGCTATATAGCCAATACTAAAGAGGGATCAGCCTTAGGAGCAACATTTATGGGACTGTCCACCTTAGTTATATTTGGTACATTGCTTACTACATTCTTATATATAGTAGGTTCCTTTAGAAAGGAATTGTATGAAGATAGAGGGTATTTGACTTTTACTTTACCTTTGACAGGAAATCAAATACTAGGATCTAAACTAATAGTAGCAATAATATGGTTTGCAGTATTAGGAGCTGTAATAGGCTTATACAATATTTTGATGGCTTATAGTTTTAGCCCTATAAAACCAGATATATCAGATATAGTAGCATTCATAAGGAGTATACCTACTAGAAATATCATTACATTTATACTAATTATGCTTATAAGCGGTGTTAGTACATTGATATTAATATACTTCTCCATGGCCCTCAGCAGGGTTACTTTTAGGAATAAAAAAATTGGTGGCTTTTGGTTTGTAATATTCTTGGTATTAAGTGCATTGATAGCCCTTGGTCAGGTGAAAGTCATTCAAGCATTGCCATATTATTTAGATTTAAATACCTTTAGGATTATATCTCAGGATATGCTAAGTTATGATTTGAACATTGAAATTAATAATGCAGGCCTAATGGCAAGTGGAGATCTGGGGAATACTATATTAAACATTCCAGGATTTATTTACAGTATAGCAATAGCGGTACTACTCTTCTTGGGAACTGGACATATAATAGAAAATAAAATAGATCTATAAAATATAGAATCTCCTAAAAAGGAGATTCTATATTTTATAGTATTCCATTCTGAATTGAAACCCTTTGTTTATGCTTAGGGTGGCAAATAATAATATTATTATAGATTTTGATATAATATTATATATAGAAATTTGAAAGGAAGGACTAAAGTGGATAAAAAACTATTTTCATGGATTATTCTATTCTTCATATTCCTGTTGGCCTTTATTGTATTCATATTGGTAAGTGAGTATAAGAATATGGATAGATTAGAAATAGAGTACCCAGATATACCAAAGGAGGCTTATGACTATAGAAAGTCCAATTTAAAGGTATGGGCTATAAATCTATTACTTAAGTTTTTGGTGCCCCTATTATTCCTAATTACTGGATTATCAAATAAAATTGGAACTTTTGCTGGTGGAAAGGGAAGGGGTTTGTTTATATCAGGAGTAATATATGTAGTGATCTTTTCAATAATCGACTTACTCGTTTCATTACCTACTAGCTTTTATAGTAGTTTTGTTTTAAAACATAGATATGGTCTATCAAATCAAAGTATATATAGATGGCTAGAAGTAGTGTTAAAAAGCTTTCTGTTAAACACTATAGCATTCTCTTTGATTATATGGTTCCCATACTACTTAATGTATAGAAGTCCTAATAGATGGTGGCTATATTTAGGATTGTTATCCATACCAGTTATTGTTTTTATTACTTTTATATCTCCCATGTATATAGACCCAATATTTAATCAATATACTTCTATAGAAGATGGTGAACTGGGGCAAGAAATAAAACAACTTCTAAAAAAAGCGGGAATAGAAGATGCAGAAATCTATGAGGTAGATAAAAGCAAAGATACAAGGGAGATGAACGCCTATATGACAGGAGTATTTAAATCCAAGAGAATAGTCCTGTGGGACACGACTATATCCAAATTGAGTAAAGAGGAAATATTAAGTGTTACGGCCCATGAAATAGGTCATTATGTAAAAGGGCATATTTGGAAGGGAATAGTTTTAGGAGGGATTGGATCTATATTTATCATGTATCTTGTATATAAAACATCTAATTGGATTCTTATAAATTCCAATGGAAGTTTTGGATTTAATAGATTATATGATATAGCATCTATACCTTTAATATTACTGGTCTTAAACTTCTATATGTTTTTTGCTAATCCAATAGTTAATGTTAGTTCCCGATATATGGAGAAAGAAGCTGATAATATAGAAATAGAGCTAACAAAAAACAAAGAAACAGCTATTTCTACCATATTTAAATTATATGAGGAAAGTTTGAGTATCCCTCGTTCAAGTAATATATTTAAAATATGGTATCATAGCCATCCAACGGCAGAAGAAAGAGTAGAATTTTTTTCTAATTATATGGATTAATACTCTATTAGATAATCTTTAAGGCTAGTTTTAGGATTTTGTCTCTGGATTCTTTTTAAAGCTTTGCTTTCAATTTGTCTTATCCTTTCCCGAGTAAGATTATACTTATTACCTATAGCCTCCAAGGTAAGGGGGGCTTTTCCATTCAGTCCAAATCTAAGTTCCAATACATCTCTTTCCTTGGGGGACAGGGTATCTAGCATTTTACTTAATTGTTTTTTTAGGTTTTTAGAGATAATGGCATTTTCTATAGGAAGGTCTTGGCATGGAATATAGTCTTGAAGTTCAACATAGCTTTCATCAGAATCAGGGTTGATAATAGAATTAAGAGAAGTCAAATTATAATAATTTTTTTTGTAGTAATTGATTTGATAGTATTCTTCCTCATCAATATTCATTTCATCACAAAGAGCTTTTATATCTACTTCATGATTATTAGCAATATAGTCGTTTTCTGCCACGGATACGGTACTTATCTTCTCGTACATATAGGCAGGAAGCCTTATTATGTAGCCATTATTCATAATAGCTCTATCCATTTGTTGAATAATCCAATAATAAACATAGGTAGAAAAGCTGGTGTCTCTGGTGATATCAAACTTTTCTATTCCTTTAATCATGCCTATGACTCCTTCTTGTACTAGATCGTCAAAGGTAAAGCAAGTAGAGGTATTTAACCTTTTTCTTGCTGCAACATATACTAGACCTATGTTATTTAGGATGATTTCGTTTCTAGTAGCTATATCCTTATTTTTTTTATAAAGAATAAGGAGCTGTTCATTGGAAAGCTGTTCTTGGTTATTGAATTCCAATTGTTTTGCTTTCATATCCATCACCTAATATATTATATTCTACATAGATTCATAAAATCCTTTATAAACCATATAAAATATATAATTTTATTTTGCATATTTTTCTATATAATAAATTAAAGTGATGGATATCCATCACTTTAATTATGTCTGCTGCTTAAATGGGAGAGTAGGTCTTCAGTTAATTTATTGATGTCCTCCATTTTATGATGGAGTTGGGTAAATTTTTCCGATAGCTTCTCATCTTTTGCTTTTCCTAAATCACTGGAGGTAAGAAGCATATTTATGCTATTTAAGTATTGGGTACTGTTCCAGTTGTTTTCATCAATCCTTTTAGTCTGGGCTAAAATTTCACCAATGGTTCTTGGATTTTCCATAGAGCTCATCCTCTCCTATTTATTAGATTGTTTCCTATTTAGTATGAGCTATTTATAATGAAATTATTAAGTAGATCTAATATTTTATGTAAAATACCTCTTAATTGACAAATAACAGAAAATATTATAATCTGATACATAGTCAATAAATATTTAGCTTAATTATAGATAAACTATTTTAGGAGGTAAATATGAGAATCATAGAAGATTTGAGTAATGCTATTGTTCTATCTGACTTCGATGGAACAATAACTACTTTTGATACAAATGTTAGGTTATTTGATAAATATGGAGAAGAGAAATATATAAATAAGCTTAGAGAACGATATTTTAAGGGAGAAATCGACTTAAAAACTCTATCCACATTGGAATTTAGAAGCATAGATATGACTGAAGAAGCCTATGTAGAGTATATACTTACAGATATTCAACTACAGGAAGGATTTAAGATATTTTACAATAATTTAAAAAAACACCATATTCCTTTTGTAATAGTAAGTGGAGGATTTATAAATGGAATAGAACCTTTTATGGCAAAACATGGATTCAAGGATATCCCTATATATGGTAATAGATTGATTTTTGATGGTGGAGATATTGAAGTGGAATTTTATGACGAAAAATATTTAAACCATCTTATCCATAGGGAGGATTATATAGACTGTAAGGTAGAAATATTAAATAAATATAGGAAAAAATATAAAAAGATAATATTCCTTGGTGATGGTTTTACGGATAAGTATGTAGCAAAGGAGGCGGACATATTATTTGCTAAGGATTATTTAGAAGAATATTGTGCTGAAAAGGATATAGACTATATCGGATGGGAAGATTTTTATGATATTAATGAATACTTGTTCCAGCATAGAGAAGAGGCTCAATAGATAGGATAAAGAGACAGCAAAATAAAGCTGTCTCTTTATTTTGCAAAAATATGTTATTGAAATCTATAATTATCTGTTATATAATATATATAACAGATAGAAAGGAAGAATACTATGTTTATTAAGATAGATTTTGAATCGGAAATGCCAATATATGAGCAGTTGAGACGACAAATAATAAAAGGAATTGCTAGAGGTGATTTAGCAAAGGGGGAACAATTGCCTTCGGTAAGACAATTAGCAGAAGATATAGGGATAAATCTTCATACGGTAAATAAGACATATAATATATTGAAAGAAGAAGGATTTTTAGTAATAGATAGAAGAAAGGGGGCAATGGTAAAGGATACAATGCCTTTAGCAGAAGAAGAGTACACCGGTTATCTCCATTCTGAAATGGAATATATTATTGCGAATTCATACTGTAGGGGGATAACAAAGGAGGAGTTTTTAAAGCTTTGTAAAGCTATCTATGATGGATTGGACAATAAATAGAGGAGGGGAAATATGGCAGAAAAAATGTATCTAATGATAATATATACTTCTACACTTCTAGTATTGCTTATTCTTCAAATATTAACGCCTAGATTAATCCGAAAAAACATATTATTTGGAGTTACTATACCAGAGAGTAAACTAGATGATGATGGTGTAGAGCTTATGAAGCAAAATTTTAAAAGAGATAATTTAATCATAGGAGTACCAATGCTAATAATAGTTTCCTATTTGCTCTATATTTTCATAAATTCTAAACTACAAGTGATATTAATGTTTTCGTATATAGGAGTATTGTTTATCATCTACTTAAAATATAATTCTAAGGCTAAAAATTTAAAGAAAGCAAAGGGCTGGGATAAACTCGGTAGGAAAATAGTAGTGGTAGATATGAAATACAGCAGGGATAAATCTAAGATAGGGAATATATCCCCTCTTTGGTTTTTAATCCCCTTAATCATTACCCTATTCAATTTCATATTAGCTTTTATTGTATATCCTTCTTTACCAAGCAAGCTCCCTACTCATTGGAATTTTCAAGGGGAAATTACCACCTATAGTAATAAATCCTATGGTGTAGTACTTTTGCTACCAATAGTTCAACTGGGAATGGTAGGTATGTTCTATCTTATCTACTGGATGATAAAGAAGACAAAACAACAGATAGACCCAAATAATCCAGAAGAATCTTTAAAGAAAAGTATTATATTTAAAAAAGCTTGGTCTATATATCTTTTAATTCTTCTAATGTTGATTACAATAGAATTTAGCGTATTGAGTTTACTTACCTATGGAATAATATTTGAAACCACTAGAGCGGTAGATGTTTTAAACTGGATTATACTAATATTTTCAATTGCAGGTGGATTTGTATTGAGTATTAAATTAGGCCAAGGAGGAGAAAAATTAAAACTAAAAGAAGAAGATAAGGAAGAAATAATCTATAGAAAAGATGACGATGAAATGTGGAAGCTTGGCAATACCATATATTATAATCCAGAGGATTCATCTGTATTTGTAGAAAAGCGCTTTGGAATAGGCTGGACAGTCAATGCTGGAAGGCCATTGGGACTGTTTCTCTTAATACTTCCCATTATCATGATAATTTTGACCTTTATATTTATTAGGTAGTAAAAAGAAGGAGGGGTAGCATGTTTTTGTTTTGTATACTCATGTTGTTAGTAGGTGGATATTTTATCACAATGGGAATATACTATTTAACTGCCAAAACCCCAAGGATTGCTAATCTATATGCAAATACTAGGAGATTGACAGAAGCAGATATAATAGACAAAGAAGCTTATAATAATATTTGTGGGAAGATATTTATCCTATGGGGAGTTTTGAACTCCTTAATAGGAATAGTTTCTAATTTTATGGGAGATTATTTTATTTTTGTGATTATATTAATACCCATTACCAATATAATTATGATGGGTATGTATAATATAAAAGCTACTAGATATATAAGGAGGGAAAGGGATTGCTAAAATTGCAAAATTTATCTAAAACCTATAGCAAAGGAACAGTTAAAGCAGTTGATAATGTAAACTTAGATATTGAACCTGGTGAGATATTTGGATTCTTGGGACCAAATGGAGCAGGAAAGACAACTACAATAAAGATGATAGTTGGATTATTAAAACCTGATAGTGGGAAGGTGTTTATCAATGAAATAGATGTTTGGGAAAACCCTATTGAAGCTAAAAGTCAGATATCCTATGTTCCAGATAGTCCAGAGATATATGATAAGCTAAAGGGAATAGAATATCTCAATTTTATAGCAGATATGTATGAAATACCTAAGGATATAAGGCAAGAAAGAATGGAAAAATACTTAGAAATCTTTAATCTTAAAAATGCAGTAGGGGATATAATAGGGAGTTATTCTCACGGTATGAAGCAAAAATTAGTTCTTATCTCTGCATTGCTTCATGAGCCTAATCTATTTATACTAGATGAACCTATGGTAGGATTAGATCCTAAATCCTCCTTTCAGCTAAAGGAAATTATGAGAGAAAGATGTGATGAAGGGAAGACTGTATTCTTCTCTACCCATGTATTAGAAGTAGCGGAAAAATTATGCGATAGAATAGCCATCATAAATAAAGGAAGAATAATAGCTTTAGGCACTATGGATGAATTACGTAGTCATGCAGAAGAAAGGGAATCTTTAGAAAAAATATTCTTGGAGCTGACAGAATGATGAAAAAAATAATTTCTTTGATTAAAACAGATTTAAATATTACCTATGGACTTTCGGCTTTACAATACAAGTTTAATAATAAAAGGGATAGATTACAGACCATCCTGATAGCTATTGCTCTACTATCCCTTATACCTACTTATATTATGATAGTATCTGGACTTGTTAAGATATATGAAGCTTATATAGGTATAGGTCAAAAAACCATGTTTCTTTTAAATGGCTTCATATATGCTCAATTGATAGTATTATTATTTGGATTTTTATATGTCATGTCGAAATATTATTTTTCCAATGATTTAAATGTATTGGTTCCTCTACCTTTAAGGCCAAAGGATATTGTTGGAGCTAAGTTTGTTACATTGATGGTAAACGAATATTTGACATCTTTACCCATCATATTGCCTTTTATAATAATATATGGAACAAGGGGAAAAGAAGGCCTACTCTACTGGATATATTCATTTATACTGATAATATTTCTTCCGATAATACCTTTAGCATTGGCTTCTATAATAGTAATGCTATTTATGAAATACACCAATATAAAGGGAAGAAAGGATTTATTAAGAGTGGTAGGATATATTATCCTGTTAATAGCTCTGCTAGGCTTTCAGTTCAAAATTCAATCAATTGCTCAACAATCCGTACTTAAAGGAGAAGACTTCTTTTTAGAAATGGCCCAGAATTCCAATATATTAGTGAGAAAACTAGGATTAGTATTTCCTCCTAGCATGTGGGCAGCTCTATCCTTGGGTAATTATTCTAGTATCGGGGGAGTATTTAATTTATTACTATTTGTAGGAACTTCTGTAATAGTATTTTGGATTATGATTCAATTAAGCGAAAAATTATTCTTTGAAGGATTGATTGGCGGATTAGAAGTAGCTACCGCTGGCAAACATAAAGAAGTTAAAACCGAGGATTTGAGCAAAAGCTCTCCACCATTTTTATCCATAGGATTAAAGGAAATAAAAATTCTTCTAAGAACTCCTGTATATTTACTAAATTCCGTACTAGGGGTATTAATACTTCCTTTGGTAATGGTCATATCCACTACTATGAATGGCAAGGAGGTTTTAGGTGCATTAAGTATGTTAACAGAAGGCAATTCACATATAGTTAGTCTAGTAGGAATTGGAATCATCACCATGTTTGGAGTGATGAACTGTGTAGGATGTACTACTTTCTCTAGGGAAGGGAAAAGCTTTTGGATTCAAAGGGTAATGCCCATAAAGGCAAGGGATCAGATTTTTGGAAGGATACTATCCTCCTTATTTGTTCAAATCATAGGAATTATATCTTTACTAGCCAGTCTAGCATTTATAATCAATATTGATTTTGAAAATATATTTTGGATTACCACTTTAGGCTTACTTGGCAGTGTAGCTATGACGGAATTAGGGATGGTTATAGACATATTTAGACCATTATTAGATTGGGATAATCCTCAAAAGGCTATGAAACAAAATCTAAATGTATTGATTGCCATGGGAATAGGCGCTCTTTACCTGGGGGGAGTGGGATTTTTAGTATATAGATTATTAATAGTAGAAACGAATATATTAATTATATATGGTATCATAGGACTTGTATTTACAGTCTCTTCCTATGGATTATACATTACTTTAAAGAATTTGATTAGAAGACAATTTGAGAAATTAGAATGATTACAATCATGTTACAAATAACTATCTTTTTTGGTGCCTGGCACCAAAAAAGATAGTTATTCTTAATAATTTTCCTTTGCTTTTTCTATAGCTCTATGAGCTTCCTCTACATCTGCCCATCCTCTAACATGTACTTCTTTTCCCTCTAGCTGTTTATATTCGGAAAAGAAATGTTCAAATTCTTTTTTCATATGGGAACCCATATCTTCAATGGTTTTTATCTCTTCATACCTGGGATCCCCTAAAGGAACGGCTATTATCTTTTCATCTTTCCCCTTTTCATCCTCCATTAAGAACATGCCTATAACCCTACACCTTATCATACATCCTGGAAAAGTAGGATTGGCCATTAGCACCATTATGTCTATAGGATCCCCATCTTCCGCTAAAGTATTGGGGATAAATCCATAATCAGCAGGATAGAACATGGGGGAAAACAATGCTCTATCTAGAACAAACACCTTTCTTTCTTCATCGTATTCGTATTTGTTGCTACTCCCTTTAGGTATTTCTATGAAAGCATCTACTAAGATATCCATAAAGTTCTCCTCCTTCGTGATATATTATACCCTTTTTGTTTGCCATTTACCTTTGTTATAGTGGATTAAAACAATAATCACCTCTGCTATCTCTGCAGCAAAAAAACTAAGCCATACCCATATAACTGGAAGTTTCAGTAATTTGGTGGTTATGACAAGCATAGGCACTTGAACAGCCCATCGGGAAATGAAACTTGATAATAAAAAAGGGGTGTTGTGACCTGAACCAGTAAATACTGAACCAAGTCCCATAGCTAAACCTGCTAAAATAAGTGAAGGCATTAGTAGCCTTATCATAGGTATACCTATTTCTATAACATTAGAATCCTTTATAAAAATACCCATAATTTGAGCAGGGAATAGTATAGAAACGAAGGCTAGTACCCCCATCATAACCATATTGATTACAGAAGCAAATCTAGCTGTATCCCTTGCCCTTTCAATATTTTCAGCCCCTAGGGCTTGACCTACTATAGTACTAGCACCCATGACTATTCCTACAATTGGCATAAAGGCGAAACTAAACAATCTAGTACCAATGCCTACAGCAGCTACCGTATCAGTTCCATAGTTAGATACAAATTTCAATATAATTACTCCTGATAGGTTTCTCATAAGCACTTCTAGGCCCGTAGGCAATCCTATGGTCAATAGTTTTTTATCAATTTCCCAATTTAGTTGAAATAATCCTCTAAAATCAATCTTCAATTTTTCATTGCCTTTAAGCAATATGTAAAAACCCATGATAAAAGCTATTACCGTGGAAATAACGGTAGCTAATGCTGCTCCAAATACTCCCAAATTGAGCCCAGGAATAGAGGTCCCAGGAATTTTTTCAAACATGAATATAGGGTCTAAAATAATATTGGCTATAGAAGATACTATCATTATCTTCATAGGAGTTTTAGCATCACCCAAACATCTTAACGCAGTATTTACCGAATAAGAAGAAAACATAATAGGCAAGAAAAACATTCTAATATATCCATAGTCCAGTGCAGCTTTAAGTACTTCCTTATCCGTAGTAAAAAAAGATAGTAAGGGCTCTAAGATAATAGAAAAGATTAAAGCAGCTATGATAGCTACCAGTGCTTTGAAAGTCAAAGTCTGCTCTACAACCTTTTTAGTCCTTTCCACATCATTTTTCCCATAGGATTGAGTAATCAATGAGATGGAGCTTGAACCTATTATTTCGTTAAGGACGCTAACCAACCAAAATACTGTAGAAAAAATGGTGACCCCTGCTACAGCAGAAGCGGAAATTCGACCTATCCATATCATATCTACCATATCGTATACAGCTTGTAGTACAAATCCAAACATAGTAGGAAGAGAGATTTTTAATAGATTCCGTTTCAAATCTCCTGTTAATAGTTCATTCTGTTCTGTATTATTCATATGTATCAACCCCTTTAATTGCCGAATTAGTAGGTAAATTAGTATTTTCAAATTGCATACATATATATTATTATACTTTTTATTTTATATCAATCAGGATAAGGTAAAAAGATTAAAAAGCACAAGTTAAGCAAATATTTCACAAAGTAACATTTGATATTTGCTTTAATAAACATATTTTTCTCAAAAACACCCTAAACACTGTTATAATTAAGATAGGAAATAATATAAGCAGGAGGGATAACATGAAAATATATATTAGCGCTGATATAGAAGGGATTACAGGGGTTACCCATTGGTATGAAACGGAAAAATCAGAAACGGACCATAAAGAATTTGCTCATCAGATGACTTTAGAAGTTAAAGCTGCCTGTGAAGGAGCTATAAATGCAGGGGTAGATGAAATATGGATAAAAGATGCTCATGATAGCGGGAGAAACATAGACCATAATCTACTGCCTAAAAACACTAAACTAATCAGAGGGTGGAGTGGCCATATCTTTTCAATGGTACAGGAACTGGATGAGAGCTTTGATGCGGTACTTTTTATTGGATATCACTCAGCTGGAGGAACTAATACTAGTCCCCTAGCCCATACTATGAATACAGAAGTAGATTATATAAAACTAAATGGGGATATTTTAAGTGAATTTTTGATCCATTCATATATAGCTAGTTATCTACAAGTTCCGGTAGTATTCGTATCTGGGGATTTAGGAATTTGTGATGAGGTAAAAAGGATAAACGAATACATTATGACTATTCCAGTAAAAGAGGGTATAGGAAATTCAACTATAAACATCCACCCACAACTAGCCATAGATCTAATAAAAAACGGTGTAGAAGAAAGCCTAAATAGGAATTTATATCTATGTAATATAGAACTACCGGAAGAATTTGTATTAGAGATAAAATATAAGGACCATGCTACTGCCTATAGAAGATCTTCTTATCCTAATGCAGAACAAGTAGGCCCAAAGTCGATAAAGTTTACCTCTAGAGATTATATGGAAGTACTTAGAGCCATAGAATTTTTAGTATAGCAGGATATCAGGTATAGGCAAATACAAATAACAAGTTTGGAGCTGATTAGATGAAGGATATAGAGATAGCTATAAAATATTTGAAAGAATATAATTTAGCTATAGCTGCAGTAAAGAATGGAGAGCTAATATATAAAAGTAAAGAAAAGGGCATTAAACCTATGTATTTTCTAGCTACTAAAATGAAGGAAATAACAAAGGGAGCTTCTATTGCAGATAAGGTAATAGGCAAAGGGGCAGCTATGCTTTGTAGATATATAGGCGTTAAAGAGGTATATGCCCAATTAATATCTGATAGCGCTATGGATCAACTAAAAAAAGGGAATATAGTATATACCTATGGGGAGGCTTGTCCTCATATAAAAAATAGGAATAAGACAGATATGTGTCCTATAGAGAAGATTGCTACTGATGTAGATGATATGGAGATTTTGATAGAAAGAATAGGGAAGTTTTTTGAAGGTAGGGTTTGAGTTTATTAATATGAGGGTAGTAAGTATTAGACAAGGAAAATGAAAAAACAGGGGGGATACTGTGAACTATTACTATGAAATTATTGAGGGGGAGGGGACCCTACCTTTAAAGACTATAATACATAGCGTTGATGAATTTCAATTTCATTGGCACAAGGAATTGGAAATATTATTTGTTCTAGAAGGTAGTGTAAATGTTAGGGTAGGAGAAGAAACATATTATTTAAAGGAAAAGGATATCATTTTAATAAACTGTAATGAACTTCATAGTACAAAAAAAACTAAGGATGAAAATATGCTACTTGTAGTGCAAATAAATCCTGAATTTTATGATAACATTTATCCTCAATTTAACAGGATGCAATTTGATTGTAAATCTTTTATCTTTGGGGAAGATGAACAAGAAAGGTTTGATATAATTAGACAATATATTGCAAAGATAGTATGGGAACTAAACAAAAAAGACCGGGGATATCAGTTTCTAATAGGAAGTTATTTACACTTGCTTGGATTACATCTTGTGAATAACTTCGACTATACTATAATAAGCGATATTGGTGAAAAACTAATGGATGAAGATCTACTTAGACTTCAACGTATAGTTGATTATATAGATCAAAATATAGATAGAAAAATTACCTTAAAAGAAATTGCAGAAAAAGAACATGTTAATTATTACTACCTATCCCACTTTATAAAGAACAAGATGGGCATGTCTTTTCAAGAATATATAAATAGCATAAGACTATTTAATGCAGTAGATATGTTAGTAAATAGCAATAAAGCGATAATAGATATATCCAATACCAGTGGATTTTCTAACGTAAATTCTTTTAATAGGATTTTTAGAGATACATATAATTGCTCTCCAACGGAGTATAGGGAACGATATAAAACCATGTCCCAATGTGAAAAGGTTATTACAAAGAATAACAGACTTAATAGTAGTAGTACCTATTTAGATGTAGATAGAACAGCAGCATTGGAAAAACTGTTTAATTATTTGGAACCTATAGAAGGAATAATCGATCATCATTATAGTAATAAGGATAGTATAGAATATATTACAGTAGATGGTAGGAAAACAGGTGAATATTTCAAACATCATTGGCAAGAACTTATTACATTTGGCAGGGCAGCAGAAGGCTTAAGAGCCAATTGGCAAGAGCAGTTTAGAGAGTTACAAAGGGATATTGGATTTAAATATATAAGGTTTCACGGTATATTTATGGATGAGATGATGATATATAATATTTCTAATGAAGGCAAAGTTGAATACAATTGGACCTATGTAGATGAATTATTTGACTTTTTTATGGAAATGAATATTAAGCCCTTTGTAGAGCTAAGCTTTATGCCAGAAGAATTAAAAAGAACTAATGAAACTATTTTTTGGTGGAAAGGAAATATATCCCCTCCAAAGGATATAGGCCTATGGGTAGATTTGGTTCAGGAATTTGTTAAACATTGTATAAATAGATACGGAAAAAAGGAAGTAGAAACTTGGTATTTTGAAGTATGGAACGAGCCAGAATTTGAAAACTTTTTTTGGGCAGGTAGCAAAGAGGAATATTTTGAATTTTATTACCAAACAGCTATGGCGATAAAATCCATTTCAAAAAATCTAAGGGTAGGAGGACCAGCCATAACCTATCATACTTTATTGAATAGTAGTTGGATAGAGGATTTTATAAAGTTTATCCAGAAGGAAGGGGTACCTTTGGATTTTCTATCTATACATATTTATCCAGAATATATACCAGAAGAAAGTATGAAGAAAGCCATTGAATTATATAAGGATGGTGTAGATATAGAAGAAATACAAGTTAATATAAGAAGAGCATATCATGGCAAAGACCATGTATTAGATGTTACAAGTACTATCAATGAAAAAATTAAAACCATCCTAAATCAAAAAATAGAAATCCATATTACCGAATGGAATGCCTCAGCACTTTTTGGTAACCTCATACATGATACTTGTTATATATCCACCTATATAGTAAAAAATGCAATACAATCCATAGATAAAATAGATTCCCTAGGTTATTGGGCTTTTACAGATATATTTGAAGAACATAAATTAGGCATATCCCATTTCCATGGAGGCTTTGGATTAATAAACAAAGATGGATTAAAAAAGCCATCTTACTATGCCTATTATCTGTTATCTAAATTAGGAAATGCAATAATAGAACAAGGAGAAGATTATATAATCACCAGAGAAGAAGAGGATATTCAGATTTTAGTATATAATTACGCTTACTTTGACGATTTATTTTTATCTGGGGACACCTCCCATATATCTCATAAGGAAAGATATTTAATTTATGAAAATATAGGTATAAAAGAAATAGCATTTAGTATAGAAGATATTACGGGAGATTATAAAATAACAAAGTATAAACTCAACAGAGAAAATGGCTCAGTATTTGATGAATGGGTAAGGGTTGGGGCCCCAGAAAATATGACAAGAGAGAAGATAGAATATTTAAAAGGAATATCCCAGCCTGAAATGACTGTAGAATATGTAAATTTGCAGGGAGAGTATAATAGTATACATCAAATACCAGCCCATGGAGTGGAAATGGTAGTATTGGAAAAGATAATATAAGAAATATTGATAAAATCAATCACCAAATTGAAATTTCTACAATATATTTTGTATATAAATAAGCCGCAAGCTATAGATATTTTTGGATATCTATAGCTTTTTTGCTATTAATATTTAAATTACTTAATAAAACAATAAATTTCTATAAAGATATCTATAATCTAGCAAAATATAGTGACTATTAAAACAAAAATTAAGTAGAGTAAATTAGTAGGATTTAATAAAATTAAAATATGTATCAAAAAACTCAAAAATGGTTTGAAATTTAGTATAAAAAGAGAATGGAACTTGACAATTAAAAAGGAGGAGATAAAGTGAAGTTTTTTAATACAACTAAATATAGGATAAGTATGCTAGTTGTTATGGTAATGTTGTTGCAGGTGTTGATGCCTGTGGTGGGGGATGTAGTTTGGGCTGAAGAGAGAATAGAGGAACTTGAGGCAGTAGAAGAAACTGTTGATGTTCCAAAGGAAGATGAAGAGGAATTGGAACAAACTCCAACAGATTCAGAAAACTTAGATGAACCAGAAGATGAAGAAGAGGTTAAGGATGAAGAACAAGAGAAAGATACGGCTGAGACAATAGTACCTGAAGAAGGTGGGATTGAAGACTCTAAAATACAAAAAGAAGTAAGTGAAGGAAATGGTATAGAATTTATATTTCTCACTGGGGTAGAAATAACAGATGAAGCTGGTAATCCTTTTGAAGGACCCATTGCAAAAGATTCTAAAATCCGTATCCAGTATAACTATGAAATAGAAGATGAACTTAATGTAGATATAAATCAACAATATACTCTTAAAATACCTGAAGAAATTAAGATAATAGAAGATATGGAAATCCTATTAAAAAATGGAAATGGTGATTTAATAGCCACAGTAAATATCGACATTAATAATAATGTAACAATTCAATTTGATGACAATGTAAATACAAAGGGCTTATATGATAGAAGTGGCTATTTCTGGGTGTATTCAGAATTTGATGCTGAAAATGTAGGAGAAGGTGGAGAAACTGATATTGTATTCGACTTAGGTGGAGGCAGTAGTGAAACTATTACAGTTGAATTTGAAAAAGAGGAAGAAACTGCAAATATTAATTTAGTTAAATCAGGAGAATATGATGAGGAAGAAAATATAATAACTTGGAAAATTCAAGTTAAGCCTGAGACAACACCTAAGGGAAAAACTATAGAAAATGTAGTTATATCTGATAAAATTCAAGAAGGGCAAAACTATATAGAAGACTCAGCTACTATTAGTCCAGAGGTAGAAGGTAGATTTGAATTTAAGGATGGTATATTAACCTATGTGTTTAATGAACCAATTAATGATGGGGAGGGTTATAATATCACCTTTAAAACAAAACCTAATATAGAAGAAATATTAAAAGGTGCTAAAAATAAGGAAACAATCTATTTTAAAAATAAAGCAGAAGCTATATTTAATAAGGATGGAAAATCTGTATCAAATGAAGCTAGTATAGAGTACGTTAAAATAGATTATGTAACAAAAAGTGGAAGGTATATTAAAGGTGATGAAAGTAGAAAAAACGATAGAATAGAATGGACCATAATAGTAAACAAAAATAAATTCAATATAAAAAATGCGGAGATAGTAGATACTATTCCTCAATGGCTAGAACTAGATAAAAGTACCGTAAAATTAGAGCCTAATATAGATGGGGCAAATTACGAATTAACTGGAAATTATAAAGAAGGCCCTACTACCTTAACCTACAAATTAGGAGATATTAACGAAAACTATACATTAACATATGAAACAATAATTAAAGATCCTAATCACTATAAAGGCAACACAGTAAAGACTTATAAAAACAAAGTAGAATTTACTGGAGATAACGGCGTTAAGGGCAGTGCTGAAAAAGGTGTAGATGTAGGTAAAAGTAAAGGTTTAATTTCTAAATCAGGTGCAGGTTATAATCCATCTACACAAGAAATCACATGGAAAATAGTAGTTAATACCAATGAAATTAATATAATAAATGCTGTAGTCACCGACGATATACCATTAGGTCAAGAATATGTAGTAGGTTCATTTAAGGTAGATGGAAATGTACTAACGTCTGGATTTAGCTATGTAAAAGCAGCTGAAGGAGATAAAGATAAAACGGGTACATGGACATATAAATTTGGGGATATTAATGGTACTCACACAATAACCTTCAAAACCAAAGTCACAGATAAGAACATTTGGGCAAATAATAAAACTGAGACTCTCTATAATACAGTAAAATTAACAGGAGATAATATAAATCCTTCGCCAGATAAAGGCTCCCAATCTGTATCAAGCCAAGTCATCAAAAAAACTGGCATAGGTTATGATTATCTAGCTAGAGAAGCATCTTGGAAAATTGTAATTAATCAAAATAAAATGCCTATGAATAATGTTGTAGTTACAGATGTAATAGGAGAATATCAAGAATTTGTAGAGAATTCTGTTGTAGTAACTGGATCTAGTAAAGATAAGGCTGAAGTTAATTTTAATAAAGAAACTAAAACTTTGACTGTTGAATTTACTGGAGAAATAAATAATATACACACTATAGAATTTAAGACCAAGATAGTTGACGAATCAATTTTCCATACTAATGGTGATAAAGAATTAGAAAATACAGCAACAGTTAAAAGTAAAGAAACTCCTGAAAGTGGTGTTTCTGCAACAGCTAAAAATAAAATCAAAAATACTGTCATTAGCAAAAAAGGTAATTATAAAAATGGAGATAATTTCATTGATTGGGAAGTAGTCATAAACCAAAACCAATTACCTATATCTAATGTTATACTTGAAGATACACTTCAAGAGGGATTAGAATTAGATACTTCATCAGTAGAGTTGTTTAAATTAGTGGTTGATAAAGATGGGAAGTATAATGAAGGGGAAGAAGTAACTTTAAACGCTTCTAATATTAAATATAATGGAGAAACTAGAAAATTTGAATTCCATTTCACTGAAAACATAGAAGAAGCATATATATTGAAATTTAGAACAGATATTGCTGATTCCCATAAAGATGCTACTTTCACAAACACCATAAATTTCAAAGGCAGTAGTAGAACTGAAACGGGAACTAGTGAAAATATAAAAGTTAAATTCCAAATTGGTGGAGGCGGCGCAACTGGTTCTAGCAGAGGAAGTATTAAGCTAATTAAAGTAGATGAGAATGATAACTCCATGAAATTAAAAGGTGCTATATTTGAGCTATTAGATACCTTTGGAAATGTTTTAAAAACATCTGAAGCAACAGGAGAGAATGGAGAAGCCTTATTTAAGGGATTAAAATTTGATACAACTTATTATATAAGAGAAAAAGAAGCACCAGAAGGATATGCAATAAGCAAAGAAGTTTATGGATTCCAAGTAAAAGATGAAAATGATAAAAAAGATATAACATATTCGTTTAAGAATACCAAAATAAAAGGAAATATTGAATTTACCAAATATGGTGAAAATCAAGAACTTTTAGAGGGAGCAGAGTTTACCTTATATAATAAGGATGACAATAATTTTGAATATCCAATTAAGACAGTATCAAGTGATAAAGATGGTAAAGTAAGATTTGAAAACATCGCCTTTGGAAGCTATAAAATCAAAGAAACTAAAGCACCAGAAGGATATTTACCATCAGAAGAAATTTTATATGCAACTATAAATGAAGATGGAGCAACCGTTAAGGCCAATCCAGATAGTATTTCTAACACAATGATAAGAGGTAATTTCAAACTTAAAAAAATTCGTAAAAATACTGATACTCTATTATCAGGAGCTAAGATATCAGTATATAAAGAAGATGGAACTTTTATGGCTGAACAAATAACTGGTGATGATGGGTATGCAGAATTTGAAAATTTACCCTATGGTAAGTATTATTTCAAAGAAACTAAAGCACCATCAGGATACTATAGAAATAACGAAAAACATTATTTCAATATAGAGGAAAATGGAGTAATAGTATATGAAACATTAGAAAACATAAAGATACCACCATACGAACCACCAACAGAAGACCCATATGATCCGAAACCAGAATATCCAAAGCCAGAAGATCCAAAACCAGAGGAACCTAAGGACCCAGAAAAACCAGAAGATCCAGAAACAAAGGATCCAATAGATCCAACAGACCCAGAAGATCCAACAACAGAAATAGATGGTGAGGTACCTTCAGGTGGCACAGATGTAGACAAAGAAGATGAAGATGATCCATTAATTGGCTTAGAAGACAATACACCTAAGGGTGGCACTGGAGTAGAAAAAACTGAAACATTACCAAAAACAGGAGAAAATGATAAAATAATATTTTACTTCACTGGTCTAATATTAATAACATTTGGCTTTGTATTTAGAAGGAAAACAGCATAAGTTGGAAGAGCAAGGGAAACCTTGCTCTTTTTTATGTCCCCCGTTCTTAAGTCCTATGTACAAATTTGTCAAATTATTGTATAATATTGATAATTGGGTATAATTTTGTCTGGTGGCTTTCCACCGATAAAGGCAAACTTGGTGAAAACCAAGGACGCAAAACTAAAGGGCCTTCCTTGAAAGTTCAAGATGGCAGCCAGTTACCGAAAGGGGGAGTAGATATGATTAGAAAACGTATCTTAAACTCCACAATAGCCATCTTTTTTATTTTGTTGATATCTAGCACAGCATCTGCTCAAAACGCTATTGTGGACGTAAATAATTTGGACAAGGGTATAGTAAAGATAAACTATAAAAATAATGTTGATAATATGAAGGTGTTGATAACGAAAGGCAATAAAAGGGCACATTATAATCTAGAATCAAACATGAATTATCCCCTACAATTTGGAAATGGAGAATACACTATTTCAATCTTAGAACATGTTCGGGGGAATAAATATAGACAAATAGACAAAGAAACAGTAAAGTTAGAATTGAAGGACGAAAGAGAATTGTTTTTACAACCTATCCAAATGGTCAATTGGAATGAAGATATGGCAGCTATTAAAAAAGCAAAAGAGCTGACTAGAACTGCTAAAGGTGATGAAGAAAAGGTCAAAGCCATATATAATTACATAACAGATAATATAAAATATGACGACGAAAAGGTATATGCAGTGGAATCAGGTTACATACCTTATATAGATGCCACTTTAAAGTCCCAATCTGGAATATGCTATGATTATGCTGTACTAACAGCAGCCATGCTAAGAAGTTTAGACATACCTACAAAGTTAATTATGGGATACAAATCGGATATTAAAAAATATCATGCTTGGAATCAAATATATTTGAATGGTAAATGGGTTAATATAGATACTACATATGATTCTGCCTATGTACAGAAGAAGGTACCCATATCTATGATCAAGGATGCAAAGGAATATAGAATAGAAAAGATATATTAATAAAACCACAGAGTCGTGTTTCTGTGGTTTTGTTAATCTAAAGGATACTCATCTACTAATTCTCCTAAAGCAAAAAATCTTTTTCCTGTACTAGAAGAAAAATAGCAGGTCATCAAAGAAATTATTGGACTACCTCTTTCATCTGCCTTTTCGTCAGAGAGCATTTCCATAGCAGTGTCAGGAACTACAACTGTATCATAAATTTGGTATTCATAAATTTTGTCTCCATCTGATATATATACATTACTTCCTATTTCAATATCCATTAAACTTCCAAACAACAAATCTTTTTTCTTCATCTTGTGACCTGCTAGAGTATAGTTCCCAAACCCAAAGGATTGATCTGGTTTCATGGTAGCAGCACCAGCTAAAAGATTAGCATCAGATAAGCCCTTCATTATTGGAAGATTAATATCCAAATCAGGAATTAATAAGGTTCCAATTACTAATTCCTTATTAAAATTCCTAGATCCTTTTATTATAGATTTTATATCCACATCCTCCACTGCAGAGAAATCAAATTCTACTTCTAAGGTATCATTTTCATTATTAGCCTTTAGGGTTTCCTTTGAAATACTATCATCTACTATGGATTTACTATAATATTTAACTATTTGTTCTGTAATAAATGGAGTTAATAGAAATAACATTCCAATTACGATTAATAATATGGGGATTATTTTCTTCACATTTAAGCCTCCGCTATATTACTTTACCATCATTATATCATAATCTTTAAGGGATAAATACAAGAAACTCTAGCCTTCAATATAAAACATACCCCCTATATCCCTATTGTGATATAATTGTTCTAAACCATATTACATAAGGAGTGATAGGATGAGTATTCTTATAAAAAATATAACCCTAGTGCCTATGGACGGCAAAGAAGAGGTATTGAAGAATACAAACATCTATATTGAAAAAGATAAGATAATTCATATAGGTGAATTGAGGGATGACATAGAGGTTACTAGAACCATAGACGGTAAAAACAAAATAGCTATGCCAGGGCTAATAAATGCCCATACCCATATAGGTATGTCCCTATTAAGAAATTACGCTGATGATTTACCATTACATGAATGGTTAACTCAGAAAATATGGCCAGTAGAGGCCAAGCTTACAGCAGAGGATGTATACTGGGGCTCCCTTTTAAGCATGGTAGAGATGATACAATCGGGAACTACTGCCTTCTGTGATATGTATTTTTTCATGGATGAAGTAGGGAAGGCCCTAGAAGAAGCTGGTATTAGAGGAGTTTTAACCCGAGGACTTATAGAAGAACCTGGTAAAGGTGAAGAAAAACTACAGGATACAAGAGACCTATATAACAACTGGAATGGAAAAGGAGAAGGAAGGATTAAGGTGATGGTAGCACCTCATGCACCTTATACTTGTAGTCCTACCTATTTAGAGAGAATAGCAGATTTGGCCAAGGAACTAAATACGGGCATTCATATACATCTATCGGAAACCAAAAAGGAAGTAGAGGATAGCTTCAATCAACTAGGGAAATCCCCTATTAAACATGTATACGATGTAGGACTATTTGAATTGCCTACAATAGCAGCCCATTGTGTCCATGTAGACGATGAAGATATTGAAATATTAAATAGAATGGATGTAAGTCCAGTAAACAATCCTAGCAGCAATCTAAAACTTGCCAGTGGTTTTTCTCCTGTAGATAAGATGCTCAAAAGAGGAATCTCTGTGGCATTAGGAACTGACGGTTCATCAAGCAACAACAATTTAAATATGTTTGAAGAGATACATTTAGCAGCTATTGTCAACAAAGCAGTCAACATGGATGCCATATCTGTACCAGCTATAGATGCTCTAAAAATGGCTACCATAAATGGAGCCAAGGCATTACTTTGGGATAGAGAAATTGGATCCATAGAAGAAGGCAAAAAAGCCGATATAATATTAATAGATATAAACAAACCCCATCTATATCCTCTTCACAACATAATATCGCTACTAGCCTATTCCGTACAAGGCTCCGATGTGGATACGGTTATAGTAGATGGTGATATAATAATGGAAAATAGGGAGATAAAGACATTGGATGTAGAGAAGATAATGTTCAACACAGAAAGAGTTGCTAAGGATTTGGTCAATAGATAAAAATAATTAGCACCATAACCTTATTAACCCCTCGTTATTTTTGTAGTATAATTTAGTAAAGGGGGGACCGTTATGTCCTATAGAGGCATAGATTTAGATGAGGATATAATTCGTAAAAATAAAATACCTTTATTAGTAGAAGATGATAATTGGCAAGAATTATTTGGGGATATTGTCAATAAGAACATTCAACAGATTAAGGAAAAATTAATGGAATTGATGGAAAAGGAAAGGGAATTAGATAGATTATCTAAAAAGCTTCAGAAGGATAAACTCCATGCTATGAAGATGATTTTAGGAATATCTGATGCAGTAAACAATGAAAACAAGATAGAAAATGTAGACTTGTTAGATAAATATAAACAAAGAATTGAAGATATAAATGCAGATCTAGATGATATAATGTATCAATTAGAGATTATTCCCCAGGACATAAGGAAGATGAACTTTGATCTTCTAAAGGCTACGGTAGAATATGGATATAAAGAGCTTAAAGTGAAGGAAAAGAAGCTAAACTCCGTTACGGAGGAGTTAGAAATTTTAAGGGAAAGATTAAAAGAATTGATAAATAAAAAACACGATTATGAAGAATGGATAGATGCAACTTACTCCTTCCTACATGGTATGTTAGGAAGTCAAGAGATGGAAAAATTAGATGAAAAGATATTAGATAAGGGAGAATCCACATGGTTTTAAGCAATGGGGTAGATATAGTAGATGTCTATAGAATAGAAGAAATTATGAAAAACAAGAAAGACAAATTTTATATGAAGATATTTACGCCTGACGAGATAAAATATATAGAGTCTAAAAATGACAATCCTCAGACTGTAGCAGGTATTTTTGCAGCTAAGGAAGCTATAAGCAAGCTACTAGGCACAGGAATAGGTAATGTTAATTGGAAACATATAGAGATCCTTCATAGTAAAAAAGGGAAGCCTTATGTAAAACTATATAGTGAAGGGATGAAGGTTTGTAACCAATTAGGTATAGATGAACTTCATCTATCCATATCCCATGAAAGAGACTATGCCATTGCTTTTGCAGTAGGCTATGGAAAAAATATGAAGGTGTTAGTACCAGAGTATATTAAAAGAATACTACCTAAAAGAGAGGAAGACTCTCACAAAGGAACCTTCGGTAGAATTGGCATAATAGCAGGTAGCAAGGGGATGACAGGAGCAGCTTATATGTCCTCCATGGCTGCATTAAGATCTGGTAGTGGGCTAGTTTATACTATTGTTCCAAGGAGTTTAGGAGAAATTCTATCTATAAAATTAACAGAAGCGATAATAAAGCCCATAGAGGATCAGGATACTGGGTACTTTACTATGGATTCTGTTCAGGATATTATGGATATAATAAAAAACATGGACGCTATAGCCATAGGACCAGGCATAGGTGTTGATGATGAAAGGGCAGAACTTTTAAGGAGTATACTATTAGAGTACGAGAACCCTATAGTTGTAGATGCAGACGGAATTAATTTAATCTCTTTAGACCCTACTGTTTTATTTGACAGGCAAGGCCATACTATAATTACACCTCATCCAGGAGAGTTATCCAGATTGCTAGGGGTAAGTATTGGAGATATTCAAAAGAATCGATTGGAATATTCTAAACTTACATCAAATAAATATAATGTAATAACGGTATTAAAAGGAGCAAATACCCTAGTAGCTAGCACAAGAGGAGATATATATACTAATTTTACAGGAAATCCAGGCATGGCTACAGCTGGTAGTGGAGACATATTAACAGGTATGATTGCCAGCTTCATTGGGCAAGGAATAAATCCCTATGATGCTGCCATATTAGGTGTATATTGTCACGGATTGGCAGGGGATTTGGCTTCTAGAGATAAAGGGGAATATGGTATGATTGCAATGGATATTTTAGACAGTATTCCCTATAGCATTAAAAAACTAGGAGAATAAGCCACTAGATATTTATAACTGATATAATATTCAAAAAATTCATACCCTAAAGAAGGATTTTGCCCCCAAAAGATGAATATTAAATATATAATAATATACTTTTTATACGTAGTTGACAGGGGGGATTATATGCAAGCTTTAGATTTGACTAGACCAGTATGGGCGGAGATAAATTTAGATAATTTAGCTCATAATATTAGGGAAGTTAAAAGAATTACCAAGGAAGATGTTTTAATCACAGCAGTAATTAAGGCAAATGCTTATGGACATGGTTCTGTAAACGCTGCTAAGGCTTTTTTAGCCGGTGGAGCTGATGGATTAGCAGTGGGAACTTTATCAGAAGCTATTGAACTAAGAAAAGCAAATATATATGTACCGATACTTGTCCTCGGGTATATTCCCGTGGCCCAATATCCTTTAGCTCTAAACTGGGGTATTACTCAAACCATATATAATTATGAAAGTGCTAAAGTTCTTTCTCAGGAGGCTGTAAGCTTAGGTAGACGGTCAACAATCCATATAAAGATCGATAGTGGTATGGGCAGATTAGGATTTTTGCCTGACGAGGATTCAGTAGAGGATATTATTAAAATAGCTAAACTACCTAATCTAGAAATAGAAGGCATATATAGCCACTTTTCAAGGGCAGATGAGATGGATAAACAATATACAAGATTACAATTTGAAAAATTTATGTATATAGTAAAAAAATTAGAGGAAAGGGGGCTTACTATACCTATCAAACACATATCCAATAGTGCTGCAATCATAGATATTCCTGAATACAATTTGGATATGGTTCGAGCAGGTATTATGTTATATGGCTACTATCCTTCAGAAGAGGTAAATAAGGGCAGGGTAACTTTAAAGCCAGCAATGACCTTAAAGGCGAAGGTATCCAATATAAAGAAAGTGCCTAAGGATACAAATATTAGCTATGGTGGGATATATGTTACGAAGAAAGAATCAACAATTGCTACTATCCCCATCGGATATGCTGATGGATTTACCAGACTTTTAACCTCAAAGGCAGAAGCATTTATTAAAGGACAGCGAGTACCGGTAGTTGGCAAAATCTGCATGGATCAATGTATGCTAGATGTATCGGAAATAGAAGATGTAAATATAGGTGATGAAGTGGTAATATTTGGATATGAGGAAGATCAACCTACTGTTGAAGAAATAGCCACTAAACTGAATACCAACAGCTACGAAATAATATGTATGGTAGCACGAAGGGTTCCAAGAGTTTATATGGAAGATGGCAAATTAATAAATATAGTGGATTATCTATTGGATTAATTGAATAAATCTTAGTTAATGTTGACACAATTAATGTAAAGAATATATAATTGAAGTATATTGTTTTATATTAGGCTTATTTTGTGTTTTGTCATAGTAACATTTGCTTGGGGGTGCAAACTTAATGGCTGAAACTAAGAGGATTATGGTTAATCTACCAAATAGCTTGGTGGAGGAAGTGGATTTTATCGTTGCTATGGAAAAGAAAAACAGGAGTGAATTTGTAAAAGAGGCAATGAAACTATATATTCGAGAGAAAAGAAAAGTTGAGGTTTATGAACAGCTTAAAGATGGATATGTAGAGATGAGTAAGATCAATCTAACCCTTGCTGAGATGGGGCTAGAACAAGATATGGTAGAGTTAAATGTTTACGAGGCAAAACTTACGGGGTGTGAAAAAATGTGATCGTTAAAAGAGGAGATGTTTTTTATGCTGATTTGAGTCCAGTAATTGGCTCAGAACAAGGTGGAGTAAGGCCAGTTCTTGTGATTCAAAATGATATAGGGAACAAATATAGCCCTACTATTATCATAGCAGCTATTACATCACAAATTAATAAGGCAAAATTACCTACCCATGTAGAAATCAACGCTCCTGAATATGGACTACCTAAGGATTCCGTGGTATTATTAGAACAGGTGAGAACTATAGATAAAAAGAGACTGCGGGAGAAAATTGGCAGATTTAATGATGAGATGATGGCCAAAGTAGACGAATGTTTAAAAATAAGTTTAGGATTGATAGATATATAAAAATAAGCATATTTTAACATGCTTATTTTTTATTTGTTAAAATGGATTTGAAACATCTCCAATCTGTAGTATAATTTAATGAAGGAATAATTCCTCAAGGCTTAATAGAAAGGTGGATTTACTATGAAAGAAGATATTACTTATATATGTAAGTTGAGTAGTAAGCTTACGGAAAGGGAAAAGGAAGACTTTCTAAATGTGTTTAATGAAGTATTTAGTCTTGACTATGATATGGATTGGTTTAGGTGGAAGTACATGGACAATATCTATGGAGACTCCTATATGGTTTTGGCTTATCAAGGGGATAAGGCTGTAGGTGCTCGTAGCTTTTGGAGAAATGATATTGATGGTCATTTGTGCTATCAACCTTGTGACACTGGAGTAGTTAAAGAAGCTAGGGGAAGAGGTATATTTTCTAAGATGACTTTGATGGCATTGGATGAAACTAAGGATGGATTTATATACAATTATCCAAATGATAATTCAAGGCCAGGGTATTTGAAACTGGGCTGGAAAATTAATAAATATTATTATATGAAACTGGTAATGAGTAATAAGAACTTAGAAGAAGAATCAAAGTATATCGAAGATGACTACTTGCTGTGGAGATTTGCTAAATCTCCAATAAACAAGTATTTTTATTGCGAAAAAGGTGGACAATCTTATCTGTTGGTTAATCGTAAAAATAACATTTATTATGTATTGGGTAGGTTTAAGTCTGAATATGGCAAGTACTTTACAAAGGTAAATTCCCCTATTCTATTTAACTATACCACTAAGGAGACTATGATGTATAAATTGTTTAAAAACAAAGCAACCATTGTATCCTTTGAGAGAGAAGGCCAGGACAGTAGCAAAATAGACATTCCAATATTTAAAGGAGATCATTTTTAATGGCTATTTAAGGAGGATGAAAAATGATTAGGGATAAGTTGAAAAGGGTTATTATACTAGTAGTGGCAGTATCATTAATATTAGGTGCAACGGTGGTATTTTCTGAGCCAGGTTCAGAAAATGATCCATTAGTATCTTTAAGTTATTTAGAGAAGAGACTAGAACAGCTAAAGCTTTATATGGATGAGAAGCTAGAAGGTAATTCCAGCACTTCCTCTATCAAAATGGAAGTAGTTGAAGTAAATTCCGGTCAATCCATAATTGGAAGATCTGGTACGGAGATAATTCTTAGAGGGGGAAAAGCAAGGATTATTGCTGGTGAATTAGGAGGTTTATCCGACGTAACCGATGGCAAAGATCTAAGTATGGATATACCCGTTCCACCAAATCATCTGCTCATTGTTCCTAGAGACGATGGAAGAGGGGCCTATGCCATTACCGATGCTATATTTTTAGTTAGGGGAGATTACGAGATTAGATAAGAATAAACAGAGGATGTGGATATTATGCTAAAAAAAATAATTAAAATCATATTAAAATATCCTATTATGTTAGTAAACAATATATATACCTACCACTATTATAAGAAAAGCTCTAATAATGAAAACTATGAAATAGATGATATGATTGGAAAGGATGAAAGAATAGTAGTATTCTCTCCCCACGTAGATGATGAAACTATTGGTTTGGGAGCCACTATATTGAAACATAAAAAGGCAAACCATCAGATGACCTTAGTATATTTAACCGATGGTGGAGGAAGTACATCTAATCTTTCACGGGAAGACCTGATACAATCTAGGAGAAAAGAAGGGGAAAAGGTAAAGGATATCTACGGTTTTCATAGAGTTTACTTTTTAGATCAGATAGATGGGAATTTGGATTCATCTAAAGATGAATTGATAAGTACCATTGCCAATCTATTATCTGAAGAAAAGCCTACCATCATATATACTCCATTTTTACTAGATGGGCATAGGGATCATGTAGAAACTACTAGATCCATCATGAAGGCACTAAAAATATGGAATAGGGATTTTGATAAAATATACATGTATGAAGTCAATTGTCCCATAGCACCAGAGTTGGTTAATAGCATTAGTATCATGGATGAGAAACTTTATGATGAAAAAGGTCATATGTACCATATTTTCGACTCTCAATGGGCCATGGATTTCAATGCCTTTAGGCTATTGGATAGAAGAAAAAGGTATATTGCAAATAGAGGGTACGGAGCAGAAATATTTGTAAAAGTGGATTTGGACATCCTTATTCAAATAGAAAAAGCCTTGGAGGAACAAGGTTTTAAGCCAGAGGAATTTAGGCAGTTAAGCAGTAGGTATAATCTGCTATTTGCCTTTAGAACCAATAGGGGCTTAAAAGAAGATTATAATCGTCAGGTAAAAAACATACTACAAGTAGATTTACAAAACAACAAATAATTATAGGATAGAAAAATCTATTATGATATAATACTCTATGTGTTATAATCCGTTTATGGAAGGAGGGAAGCTCTAATTAAGGGCTAATTATAATGAAAGTTCTTCATTTAATCAGTGGTGGAGATACAGGAGGAGCCAAAACCCACATTATTTCGTTAGTGAAAGAGTTAAATAAATTAATAGACGCTAAAGTTATATGCTTCATAAGGGATACATTTTACTACGATGCCTTAGAAGCTGGTATCAATATTGAAGTATTTGAGCAGAAGAAAAGATCTGATATGTCAGTGATAGGTAGGTTAGAAGATGAAATAAATAGAGAAGGCTACGATATAATCCATTGTCATGGAGCAAGGGCTAATTTTATTGCTATGTTCTTAAAGAATAAAGTGAAAAAACCTATGTTAACTACTATACATAGCGACTATAAATTGGATTTTAAGGACAATTTTTATAAGCGAATAGTCTATACTGCCATCAACTCAATAGCTTTAAAAAGTTTTGATTATTACATAGCCATATCCAATACCTTTAAAGAGATGATGGAGAGTAGAGGCTTTAAAGGTGACAAAATATTTACCGTTTATAATGGAATCGATTTAGAAAGCCATATGGACTATGTACCAAAAGAGGAGTTTTTAGAAAGGTATGATATTCCTGGAAGAGGGAAGCTTATAGTTGGGATTATAGCTAGGTTGGACGCAGTGAAGGATCATGAAACCTTCATAAAGGCAGCAAATAAGGTAATACAGAAGAGGAAAGATGTGATATTTTTAATTGCTGGAACAGGTAATGATGAAAGACGACTTAAATTACTAGTAGAGGAGATGGGAATAGGGGATTATATTTATTTTTTAGGCTATGTAGAAGACCAATATTCTTTCTTCAATACAATAGATGTAAATGTATTGACATCTATTAGTGAAAGCTTTCCCTATGTAATTTTAGAAGGAGCAAGGCTAAAGAAAACTGTTATCAGTACCAATGTAGGAGGTATAAACCAGCTTATTAAGAATGGATACAATGGCTGGCTAATCGATGTAGGTGATAGCAATGCTTTAGCTGAAAAAATAATTTTTCTTATGGAAAACCAAGAGGACATAAAAACCATGGGAGAAAATCTATATGAAAGCGTAAGACAAAACTTTTCTTCCAAAAATATGGCTGAAGAACACCATAAAATCTACAAACAAATATTGGAATGTAGGAGGTAGTAAGAATGAAGATTATAAATGAAAAGGGAAAATTATTTGGCATAATAAATATAATTGACCTTATAGTATTGTTGGTTATAGTATTGTTAGTTGGTGGTGGTGTTAAGCGAATGAAAAAGAACCCAGCTGCCGTAGCTGAAACTAAGAAAGCCCTTATTACTATAGAAGTTTCAGATATTAGGACTCCAACCGTAGATGGAATAGTTGTAGGAGATCCTCTATACCATTATGATAAAGGTGAAAAAATCGGTGAAATAGTAGATAAAAAAATAGAAGCCTATAAAGAGCCAGTTGAAAGTGGAGATGGAAAGTGGATATTAGCAGAAGTTCCAGAAAAGTACGTAGTTCTTATGACTGTAGAGGCCGAGGTAAAAGAAAATCCTGATGTGGTAATTGCAGGAGGAGAACAGATTAGAATTGGAACCCAATTCAAATTAAAGAATAGAAATGTTGCAGTTTTAGGCACTATCCTTGGAGTGGAAGTAGAATAGGGAGTAGGAGTGGTTTATATGTACAACAGTGTAGTTGTCAATGTATTGGCCAATATATGGCGTGTTTTAGCTGAAGGATATCAATACAGCCTTTTAAAGAAATTCAATCATTTTGTTGGCAGCGGTATTAAAAAACTGTCCAAAGGCTCTAATGTAGTTAAACTATTTACTTCCAATAGAAGCTTAATAGAGGAGAGCTTTTTGTACCAAATATACTGTAAGATTGTTGATGTTATAAATAAGATATTTATTGCATTAAGAAGAGGAATAAACAAGAATAATCCCGGAAGCATTATATACAATACGGTATACAATCTGTTTCAGGGTGGAGTACAGGTACAGAGGACTTTTTATGTTTTTTTCCTTTCCTTTGGTATTGGGATTATAGTAAACAATGTGATAAGGGGCTTTTTTGCAGGTAAATCCTATATAGTAGCCTTGGCTTTAATATTTGCGTCCATTGTAGGGCTGAAGGTTAAGGATGATTACGAAGGAATATTAAGGGGAAGTCATTTTTGTGCCTTTATGAGAAGTGTATTTACTATTGATGAGGGAGTGAATCAGTGGTGGTAGAGCGAATAAATAACAAAGAATTAATTCTCCCTGTAGGCTTAGGCATAATATTTTCTCTAATATACTATAAATTGCCTTTAAACTACTTTATGTTTTTATTATTAGGAACTATAGGAATAGCATTAATACTTTATAATATAAAAATAGGTATATATTTGGCTGTGCTCATATTACCCTTTATGCCTGATATGTTAAACCTATTGTATTTAATATTCTTAGTAGGGGTTTATTTTTATAAAGCTCTGTTCAAAAAGATAAATCCTTTAACTAAGGAGTCTATAGATATACCCATTATAGTCTATGCATTGCTCATTTTAATCTCAACTATTACATCTATCGACCCCTCTGGTAGTTTTAGGGACTTAGCAATCCATTTTACAGCTATAGGATTTGTATTGGTAATAGTTAACAATATCAACACAAAAGAAGATTTTAATATATTTGTGACATTTTTAGTCATTGCTGCTACATTGGTTGCACTATATGGTCTATACCAATATAAAGTTGGGGTGGAAATGGAGGACAAATGGGTAGATGCAGTAAACAATCCAGATGTAAAGACTAGGGTGTATTCTGTTTTTGGGAATCCAAATATTTTAGCAGAATATTTGATAATGATAATTCCCATTTCTGCATCTTTATTCTGGTATTCCAAGAAAATTCACAAAAAAGCTATATTTTTAATCACTAGTCTAATACTAACCATAGCCTTAGTTTTAACTCTATCAAGAGGAGGATGGGTTGGATTTGCTTTTGGAATATTTATATTTATAATATTGATTGAGAAAAAATTACTATTGTCTATAATCCCAATAGTTTTGGCAGGTGTATATTTTTTACCTCAGAGTATTGTTAATAGGATTTTAACCATTGGGAATTTAGGCGATTCATCTAATGCATATAGAATTAGATTATGGAAGATTACTTTAGAGATTATACGAGATAACTGGCTAGTAGGAGTAGGGTTTGGATATATTCCTTTTAAGACAACCTTTGAGACCTATATAAGGACTATGCCCGCTTACCACTCCCACAATACCTATTTGCAAACTATGGGTGAAATGGGTATCCTGGGCTTAATAGTATTTATTATGTTAATATTTGTACTATACAAATACGGCATCAAAAGACTTATGAAACAAGAAGATAGATATATAAGAACTATGGCAGGAGGAGTCCTTGCAGGACTAGCCGCTTTGCTAGCCCATGGAGCCGTTGAAAGTGTTTTATATCTTCCTAAAATCATAATTACTTTCTGGACACTAGTTGGTCTTATACTAGCCCTTATGCGAATTTCAGGTGAATCCAAGGAGATTAGTTAAAAAGGAGAATATATATGGGTGTAGATAATAAAATACTAGTTTCTGGTTATTATGGATTTGATAATAGCGGTGATGATGCCATATTAAAAGCCATAGTTAAAGATATAAAAGAAATTGAGGACAATGTGAAGATAACAGCATTATCTAACAATCCACCCTATACAAAGAAGATATACGATATAGAGGCAGTAAATAGATTTGGTATCAAGGGTGTAGTTAGGGCTATTAGGGATTGCGATCTGTTCATCAGTGGTGGAGGGAGTCTATTGCAGGATGTTACCAGTACTCGTTCTCTACTTTACTATATAACCCTTATGAAACTAGCCAAATTATTTAATAAGCCTGTTATGGTATATGCTAATGGAATAGGTCCAATCAATAGAAACATAAATAGGGTTTTGACTAGAAAGATTCTAAACAAAGTGGATTTGATTACCTTAAGGGACGAGGATTCTAAAATATTCCTTAAGGAATTAGGAGTTGAAAATGAAAATATCCATATAACGGCTGATCCTGTATTTACTTTAGAGCCTACAGAGGAAGTTGCAGTATTGAATATTTTAGAAAAGGAAGGCATACCCCTTAATAAGCCCTTAATAGGGGTTTCTGTTAGGGAGTGGAAAGGTGCTCATAGGTTGGTGGAGAACATGGCTAAATCCATAGACTACATTATGAATAAACACCATGTTGATGTAGTTTTAATACCTATGCATTATCCAGAAGATCTCTCAATTAGCAACGATATTTTGAGCAGAGTAGAGGGAAAGGACTGTCATGTTTTATCCAATAAATATAGTGTAGAAGATATTATGGGGATTATAAATAGATTAGAAATGATAATTGCCATGAGACTCCATTCTTTAATATATGCAGCAAGTCAAGGTGTACCAATGGTAGGCATCATATATGATCCTAAGATAGAGGGTTTTTTAAGGTCTATAGATATGGATCACATGTGTCCAGTGGAGGATATGGATTATGATGAACTAATTGAAAATATTGATTATGTATGGGATAATAGAGAGCAGTTAAGAATCAGACTTGAGGAAGTGGATCAACACATGAGATATAAGGCCCTTGAAAATGCTCATATGGCCTTGGATCTTTTAAAAAAGTAGGTGATAGTTTGGATAGCATAAGGATATTTGGCGTTAGAGTTGATAATGTAGATTTAGATGAAGCAACCAATAGAGTAGAAGTATTTTTAAGGGATGAGGGTTTAAAAGCCATATTTACTCCCAACACGGAGATAATTATGGCCTGTAAGGAGGATCAGAAGTTAAAGGATATTGTCAACTCTGGAGACTTAATAATCCCCGATGGCATCGGGCTCATACATGCCTCCAATATAAAGAAAAAGCCTCTTAAGGAAAGAGTTACTGGCTTTGATTTATCTATAAAAATTCTTGAGATAGCTAATAAAGAAGGATATAGTTTATATCTTCTAGGAGGTAAGGAAGGAGTAGCCAAAGAAGCTGGTGAAAATATTACAAGGAGGTATCCAAATATAAAAGTAGTAGGATACCACCACGGCTATTTTAAAGGTAGCCATATAGGATATAAGGATCATCAAGAGGAATTGGATATTATACATAATATCAATAATATGAAACCGGACATTATATTTGTAGGTCTAGGATTTCCTAAACAGGAGCTTTGGATAGATGAAAATAAGGATAGGCTCCATTCTAAGGTTATAATAGGTAATGGAGGTACGATGGATATAATATCGGGAAATGCTAAAAGAGCACCAGAATTTTTTCAAAGACTAGGGCTAGAATGGTTCTATAGATTGATAACAGAACCCTCCCGCATTAAAAGGCAATTGGTATTGCCTAAATTTATGCTACAGGTATTGTTCTCTAAAGATGTAATTGAATAATATAGGAGGTTTTCTATGAGGGATAAAACTTGGTACAGAAATGTAGTATCTATATTGGGTTTAAGCGTAGGAGTATTATTATTGGCAATAGGGCTAATCTTTTTTTTAGAACCTAATACCATAGCCCCTGGTGGAGTAACAGGATTTGCTATAGTATTCAAAAAGATTACCAATGTACCCGTATATCTGACAAACTTGGCAATAAACATACCTCTATTCATCGTAGGAGTTATCATATTAGGTAAGAATTTTGGTTGGAAGACTCTGTATGCTACTGCATTATTATCTTTTTTTCTTAAGATAATACCTCCTCAGGCAGTAACACCAGATCTATTGCTAGCATCAATATTTGGTGGGCTAGTATCGGGTATTGGTTTGGGTATTGTATTTAAATCCGGTGGTACAACAGGAGGAACGGATTTGGCAGGATCCATACTTAATAAGATGTTTCCATCCCTAAGTATATCTACATTTATGATGGGTATAGATATAATAGTTGTGGCTTTTGCTGGAATAGTGGATAGAAAAGTAGAAACTTCCCTATATTCTATTATAGCTTTATTTGTAACTATTAAGGTAATAGACCTAATATTAGAAGGTATAGGATATTTAAAAGGTTTTCTTATCATCACAAATAAGCCAGAGGAGATTAGTGAAAGGATAATGAAGGATTTAGATAGAGGGGTAACTCTATTTAAAGGAAAAGGCATGTATACAAAAGAAGATAAAGATGTGCTACTATGCGTAGTAAATAGATCTCAATTTACAAAAACTAAGGAAATAGTAAATAGTGTAGATAAAGATGCTTTCATTATGGTGACGGAAATGTCCGAAGTTTTAGGTGAAGGATTTGAAGAAATAGAAAATCAATAGGAGGGATAATATGTACAAGGATTTAGAAGAGATTGCTAAACAGATAAGGATCGATATTATAAATATGCTTAAAGAATCTGCCTCAGGCCATCCAGGAGGCTCTCTTTCAGCAGTAGAAATACTTACAGCCCTTTACTTTAAGGAGATGAATATAGACCCTAAAAACCCTCGCTGGGCTGATAGGGATAGATTTGTACTATCTAAGGGTCACGGTGCACCAGTACTCTATGCAACTTTGGCAGCCAAAGGATATTTTCCCAAGGAAGAACTAAATAGTTTAAGAAAAATAGACTCTATGCTACAAGGACACCCAGACATGAAAGATACCCCAGGAGTAGATATGACTACTGGATCCTTAGGTCAAGGTATAGCAGCAGCCAATGGTATGGCTTTAGCAGGTAAAATCGACAACAAGGATTATAGAGTGTATGCCCTTATTGGCGATGGAGAATCCCAGGAAGGATTGGTATGGGAAGCAGCTATGTTGGCAGCCCATCATAAATTAGACAATATTACCGTATTCTTAGATCACAATGGGCTTCAAATCGATGGACCTAATAAAGACGTAATGAGCATCGAGCCTATAGGAGATAAATTTAAATCCTTTGGATGGCATGTTATACACATAGATGGTCATTCCTTTAAAGAGATATTCAAAGCTATTGACGAAGCCAAAAATACCAAGGGAAAACCTACCATGATAATAGCTAAGACAGTGAAGGGTAAAGGAGTATCCTTTATGGAAGATCAAGTAGGTTGGCATGGTAAGGCTCCATCAGAAGAAGAAGCTAAGAAGGCAATAGAGGAACTAGGAGGTGTGGTAAATGGCTAATATGATTGCTACAAGAGATGCATATGGTGAGGCTCTAAAGGAGCTAGGCAATATAAATAAGGACATAGTAGTGCTAGATGCAGACCTTTCAGGCTCTACTAAGACGGCTGTTTTTGCTAAGGCTTATCCAGATAGATTTTTCAATGTAGGAATAGCCGAGCAGAATTTAATAGGCACTGCTGCAGGTTTGGCAACAGCAGGGAAAATTCCCTTTGCTAGTACCTTTGCAGTATTTGCAACGGGAAGAGCCTTCGAAATAATCAGAAACTCCGTATGTTATCCTAAACTAAATGTGAAGATTGCAGCAACTCATGCAGGATTAACTGTAGGAGAAGATGGTGCAACCCACCAAGCCTTAGAGGATTTAAGTCTAATGAGATCCTTGCCAAATATGGTAGTATTAAACCCTGCTGATGCAGTAGAGGCAAAACAGTGTATATACAAAGCAACGGAATACAATGGACCAGTATATATAAGATTAGGAAGAAGTAAGGTACCTGTAATATTTGGTGAAGATTATAGATTCGAAATAGGCAAGGGAGTAGAGTTAAAAGAAGGCAAAGACATAAGCTTAATAGCCACTGGAGTGATGGTAGAGAAAGCTCTATTGGCAGCAGAAAGATTAGAAGAGGAAGGCATATCTGCAAGGGTTATCAATATGTCCACTATCAAGCCTATAGATAGGGATATAATAATCAAAGCAGCTAATGAAACTAAGGGAATAGTTACTATTGAAGAACATAATATAATCGGTGGACTTGGTAGTGCTGTAACAGAGGTGGTTTCTGAAAGCAAACCAACTTATGTAGAAAGAATAGGGACTAACGATACCTTTGGAGAGTCAGGAGATGGGAGTGCCCTCCTGGAAAAATATGGTCTGAACGTAGAAAATATCATAGATAAATCGAAAAAAATACTATCCAAGTAGGGAGTTGTTGAATATAATTATAGCACCAATATATATTGGTGCTATTCCCATATTTTTGTACATAAAGCCCCTGACTATAGAATAATATAGTATAAGATTATTCATTTGGGGGGGATGGATTTGAAGAAGCAGCATATTATCATAGGGATTATTATTGTTATCATACTGGGGATCTTATTTGCTCCAAAATATTTGAATAAGGGTGATAGGAAGGTGAAATATAAAGCTCTTGAATCATCTGAAATTCCGGAAAAAATAAGGGAGATACTCCCTAAATACTTGACAGAGGAAAGGGCATTAAGTTGTCGGCTCAATGATGAAATATATGTACTGGTAACTAGAGGGGAGAAGAATACTGGTGGCTATAGCGTAGAAGTAGATAGAATAATAAAAGAACAAAAAAACAGGGAACAATTCGATCTAACCATATACGCAAAGTTTAAAGACCCAGATGTAAATGATATAGTTGCCCAGAGTTTCACCTACCCCTTTGCAATCGTAAAGACCAATCTAAAGAAAATGCCTGAAAATATAAAATTAGAAATAGAATATGATGATTAGTATTTGAAGAGAAGTATATCTTCTCTTTTTTATTCCTTAAAAATCAATAAACAAGTACATTTCCATGAATACTAGAATATATTAGGGTATATCTAATAATATAAATTGGTTTAATATATAATGAGCTTAATAGGGTATGTATATAGTATCTATGGAGGTGACTGGCATGGTAGAAGATTACCTACTACCATTGGATACACTTAAAAAGAAATGTGATCCTAATATTTTTGAGTATGATACAACGGATAAGTTATCTGTATCTAGAGAGCTAATAGGTCAGAGGAGGGCTATGGAGGCACTGGAATACGGACTTTCCATACCTAGAAAAGGATACAATATTTTTGTCTCCGGTCTAATAGGAACTGGTAGAAATAGCTATTCTTATTTAGTTGCTAATGAGTTTGCAAAGAAGAAGTCTGTCCCAATGGATTGGTGTTATGTTTATAATTTTAAAAAGCCTAAGTCTCCACAAGCCATTAGTTTGGATAAGGGTCAAGGGAAGATATTTAAGAAGGAAGTAGAAGAAATAATAAAAGATATTGGTTTGGAGATTCCCAAAGCCTTAACATCAAAGGAATATGAAAACAGTAGAAATTTAATATATAGTACTCACCAAAAGAAAGCCCAGGAAATATTGAACCAATTAAACGATTTAGCCAAAGGATATAATTTTATTTTCAAACAAACGGAAAGAGGAATACTAAGTGTTCCCTTAAAGGACGGAAAACCCATGACTGATCAGGAGCTAAATGAACTATCCCAACAGGAAATAGAGGAACTAATGGAGTTATCTAACCAATTGGGTCAGGAAGCCTTTGACTACGTAAAAAAGGTAAGGGAAGTAGAAAAGGATTTAATAGATGAGATAAAGGGCTTAAAGGAGAAAAATGTCCATGAAGTATTGGCTATGAATATGGACCTTCTGATAGAAAAATATGAAGATAATCCATCTATATGCGAATATCTAAAGGATATGAAAGCTGATATTGCAAAGAATTATGAAATGTTTATAGCAGAAGATGAGAAAAATCCTATAGAAAATATATTTATGATAGGTGATAGAAAAGAAAGTTTTATGAAAAGGTATCAGGTAAATTTATTCATAGACAATAGCAGCAGAAAACAAGCTCCTGTTATAAGAGAGATGAACCCAACTTATTATAATCTATTTGGGAAGATAGAATATGTAAATGAATTAGGAGGTCTTAGAACTGATCACACTAAAATAAGAGCTGGTTCTCTCCATGAAGCCAATGGAGGGTATATTATCGTCCAAGCAAAGGACATCCTACAAAGTAGCTATGCTTGGGAGGGATTAAAAAGGGCCTTAACTACAGAGGAGATCAAGGTAGAAAACATTACGGGGTTAAATATAATATCAGAAACCCTAAGGCCTGAACCTATCCCCTTAGATGTAAAGATTATTATAATCGGAGATTATATGATGTACCAGTTACTATATAATTATGACGATGATTTTAAAAAACTATTTAAGATTAGAGCAGACTTTGACATTGAAATGGATAGAAATCAAGAGAATATAAATAAAATTGGTTCCTTTGTAGCTTATCAGTGTAAGGAAGAAGGACTAAAACCCTTCCACAAAACCGCTTTGGCAGCTATTATAGAAGAAAGTAGCCGTATCGCTGAACATCAAGATAAACTTACAGCCCAGTTTAATGAATTGGTTGAAATTCTATATGAAGCTGATGGTTGGGCTAGCAAAAGAAATAGAGATATGATAACAAAGGAGGACGTAGAAAAGGCAATTAAAAAGAAAAAATATCGTAACGACGCTTACGAGGAAAAACTTATGGAATTAATAGATAAGGACTATATATTAATAGATACTAAAGGGGAAAAGATAGGCGAAATCAATGGTCTATCTGTAATTGATGCAGGCCAATATCTATTTGGAAGGCCCAGCAAAATAACAGTAAATACTTATGCAGGAAAAGATGGAATAATTAATATAGAAAGGGAAGTAGAACAATCAGGAAGTATTTATGATAAGGGAGTTTTGATATTAAGTGGGTATCTAGGGGAAAAATATGCGAAGGGTGTACCCCTATCCCTAACAGCTAGTATTACCTTTGAACAATCCTATAGCGGTATAGATGGAGATAGTGCATCTAGTACAGAGCTATATGCTCTGCTGTCTAGTCTTTCTGAAAGGCCTATTAAACAGTATATTGCCGTTACAGGCTCTGTAAATCAAAAAGGAGAAATTCAACCCATAGGAGGGGTCAATGAAAAGATAGAAGGCTTCTACAAAGTTTGTAAGCTAAAGGGGCTAACGGGAAAGGAAGGGGTAATCATACCCTTTAGAAATATCCAAAACCTCATGCTGGACGATGAAGTCATAGAGGCTGTAAGGATGGGTTTATTTAAAATATATGCAGTAAAAACCATAGACCAGGGTATAGAGATACTTACAGGGATAAAAGCGGGCAAACTGAATGAACAGGGAGAATATGAAAAAGGTTCCATCAATTATCTAGTTCAGAAAAGATTAGAGTACTATTCTAGGCTCAGTAAGGAATATGAATAGTAAAGCAAACCTTTCTATTTCTCATAGTAGAAAGGTTTTTCTTTTACATAGAACTAAAAGATGGTAAAATAATAGATACCATTGTAGAAGATATTTTAATGGACAAAAGGAGGGAATAAAAATAGAAAAGAAATTTAACTATATTAAGTTTTTTATTTTGCTTATTATTTCACTTTTAATATGGAAAACAATCGATAGTGCAGAATTTTCTGATACCATAGGAAAGATAGCCAAACCCTTTATATGGGCCTTTGTAATAGCTTTTTTTCTAAATGCCTTATTAAACGTTTTGGAGAAGAACTTTAAGTTAAAACGCTGGGTAAATATTTTAATAGTATATGTAATTTTTTATGGGACCATAGTATTGTTTATTACAATTATTACTCCAAAAGTAGTTGACAGTATCAAAACTTTAGCTAGGGAGATTCCATATTATGCAAATAAAACGGAAGAGTGGTTATCAGAAACTCCTGAATATTTGAGGGAAATAGATAAATATGGGATATTAGACTATTTAAAAGCAGAATTAGAAGATTTGTTTTCTAAACTAGGGGAAAGTATAACTCCTATGTTGAATAAAACCGTCAATCAGGTAATATCATGGACTTCTAATTTAATCAACTTTATATTAGGATCTATCATTTCAGTTTATATATTAAAAGATAAGGAATATTTTGCTAAAAATATTCAAAAGTTGACCTATGCTATTTTTTCCGTAGAGAGAGCAGATGCAATTTTAGGAGTGTTTAAGGAGATTAAAAAAGCATTTTCTAATTTCTTTGTGGGAAAACTACTGGATTCTTTGATAATAGGCATATTGTGTTTCATTGGTTGTTCAATCATGAAGATACGCTATGCTCTACTGATAAGTTTAATGGTAGGGGTTACCAATATGATCCCTTACTTTGGGCCCTTTATTGGTATGATTCCGTCAGCTATAATAACTCTCTTTTATAGTCCCTTCAAGGCTTTGTTGGTTCTAATCTTTATATTCTTATTACAACAGTTTGATGGACTATATTTAGGTCCGAAAATATTAGGAATTCAAGTAGGCTTAAAGCCCTTTTGGATTATATTATCTATTCTTATCGGAGGGGGATTCTTTGGAGTGTGGGGAATGCTATTCGCAGTGCCAACAGCAGCGGTTATTAAATCCCTATTAAGTAAGTATATAGACAAACAATTTAAACAAAAAGGAATATCTTTGGATAAAAAATAGGACGGATTTTAGTTCCGCCCTATTTTTACTCTGTAGCATAATTATCAAAATATCCTTGTATAAGTACTATAGGTGTTCCTTTATCACCACTACCACTTGTCAAGTCACATAGGCTACCCAATAGATCTGTTAAACGGCGAGGAGTAGTGCCTAAAGACTCCGCATGTCCTACTAAACTTTTGTTCTTATTGATAATTTTTTGTTTGATAGCCTCTTGAGCCTTTTCCCCATCCAAATCCTTTAGCTCCGTATCAGCTAAGTACTTTAATTTGATTTCATTAGGAGTTCCTTCAAGGCCAGAAGTATATCCTGGTGATACAATTGGGTCGGCAAGCTCCCAGATTCTGCCTACAGGGTCTTTAAAAGCTCCATCACCGTAGACCATTACCTCTATAGTCTTTCCTGTTTTTTCTTCCATCTTTTTTTGAATTTCATGTACATAATATTTTGAATCCCTTGGGAATAGCTTAACCTCATTTTCCGAAGCTAAGTTAGAACCTAGTAGACCATATTCAGGATTATATCCACTACCATTTATGGATTGACTCAATAGATCATCTAAACCATATACCTTGTTAGCTCCAGCCTCCCTTAGAAGCCTTTTAGTTCGTTTTCTATCATGGACATTGGCCACTAAAACATCATCTACGTAATCCAATATAGTTCTAGGGTCGTTAGACAGATATATCTCTATATTATCATTAACAGCTAAATCCTTATAAACCTTTACATAATCTATTCCTGTAAAGGGATGGGCTACATTTTCACCAAATAGATTTCGATATTCTTTTTCCGTTAAGATATCGGTATAGGGGTTGATCCCCAATTGATCCATCTTATCTATGTCCATCAGTTGATTACCTACTTCATCAGAAGGATAGTTTAGAAGTATATGGACTTTCTTACCAGTCAAGGCTATCCCCTTTAATATAATAGAAAATCTATTTCGACTAAGTATAGGGAATACTACTCCAATATCTCCCTCAAATTTTTGGGAGACATCTTCTGCTATATCTTCAATAGTAGCATAGTTACCTTGAGCTCTAGCTACTAAGGATTCTGTAATACCGATTATATCTCTATCATTAAGTTCAAAATGTTCATGTTCAGCAGCATTTAAAACAGAATCTACTACAATATTGATTAGGTCATCTCCTTTTTTAACTATGGGAGCCCTTATACCTCTTACTGTAGTACCAACGGTTCTTACCATTAAAATTCCTCCTATAAAAAAATTTGTATTGTCCTCTAATATTATATCATTTTTAAGTGAAATTAATAGAGATGTTTAAGTATTTTTGTTTCTACACTTGATTAGTCTCCTTTCAGTAAGGATATAATCCACAGGGATATCATAAGAATCTATAGGAACTTGAGATGAAATTTGCAATTCGTAACATAGGCCGATTTTTACTACATCTCTTTTTAAGCCACTGAAAAATCTATCATAGTAACCCCCACCATATCCTACCCTATAACCCCTTTCATCAAAGGCAACTCCAGGGACTAATACTAAATCTACTAGATCCGGGGATACTATTCGTTGGTACTCCTCTTTAGGAGCTAATATATCATAATAACCCATCTCTAATTCCTCATCAAAATCCTTTATTTCAGACACCAATAGTTTTCTGGGTTCTACCACCGTAATAGGTACTCCTATTCTCTTTCCATTATCTAAGGAAGTTTTAATTATCTCATGGGTATGAACCTCATCTCTGAAGCTAATAAAAGAAAATATAAAATTGGACTGCTTATACTCTACTAAGCTAAACAATCTATTTTCTATACTTTTACTTTTTTCTTTTATTTCTTGAGGTGTAAGCTGAGACCTTTTATCCAATATTTGCTTCCTCAATACTTTTTTATCCAATACAACCACCCTTTACTATTTATTTATTCTTCAACTTATATTATAATATATTATCAAAATGGATATGTAAAATTGATCAAGAAATAAAATAAATAAAGAGGATTTAGTAAATAAAAATAGAATCATATAATAGTTATGATATAATTTTATATATGAGAACTAAGAAATATTCCTATACATAGAGGTGAAAACATTTGATCCAGTTTATCAACGTAAGTAAAGAATATAAAAATGGTGTAAAAGCATTGTCCAATGTTAATTTAACTATAAAGAAGGGAGAATTTGTATTTTTGGTTGGTCCCAGTGGAGCAGGAAAATCCACAATGATAAAGTTAATACTTAAGGAAGAAGACCCGACGGAAGGGAAGATATATTTAAATGATATGGATATTACTAAGGTTAAAAATAGGAAGGTGCCTTATATTAGAAGGAAAGTGGGGGTAGTATTTCAAGATTTTAGACTATTACCAAACAAAACCGTATATGAAAATGTAGCCTTTGCTATGGAAATAGTGGGTGCCCATCCAAAGGATATAAGAAGGAATGTACCTATGGTACTAGGTATGGTAGACTTAAGTAGAAAGGCTCATTGTTATCCCGATGAACTATCCGGTGGGGAACATCAAAGGGTAGCTATATCTAGGGCAATAGTCAATAATCCACCCATATTAATTGCCGATGAGCCTACGGGAAATCTAGATCCAGAAACAGCTTGGGATATAATGAAGGTTCTTAGAGATATCAATAGGCGTGGAACTACAGTACTCATGGCAACCCATGCGAAAGATATAGTAGATATTATGAAAAGAAGAGTAATCGCCATTGAAGCAGGTAAAATAGTAAGGGACGAAGAGAAGGGTGTGTATGAACATGAAATTCCGCATATTTAAAAATATTGTGAAACAAGGTTTTCAAGGTATGTGGCGTAACCGGGGAATGGGACTAGCCTCTGTTGGATCCATTACAGCGGTATTGATTATTCTTGGAATAGTCCTTATAATGATATTAAGTATAAATAATGTGGTATTGGAAACGAAGAATAAATTTGATGAAATACAGATATTCTTAGAAGACGATATTACCGATGAACAATTAGACCATGTAGAAAACCAGGCTGGAGGCAATGAAGGGGTTTTATCAGTAATATACCAATCAAAAGATCAAGCTATGGAAATTATGAAAGAGGATTGGGAAGAAAATGCTTCACTTCTAGAAGGTCTAGAGACTAATCCATTGCCAAACTCCTTTATAGTAAAACTTAAAGATATAGAGTACGCAGATTCAGTAGTGGACAAGGTTAGCGGTTTAGCAGGAGTAGAAGAGGTAAAATACTACAAGGATATCATAGAAAAGCTAGTATTATTTGCTAACTATGTTAGAGGAGGAGGCTTGATTATTACAGCAATACTTATCTTTGTATCAATTTTTATAATATCGAACACCATAAAGATTACGGTTACTGCAAGACAAAGAGAAGTAAATATAATGAAGTATGTAGGAGCCACCAATGGCTATATAAGAGGGCCCTTCATTATAGAGGGCATATTATTTGGTTTGATTGGAGCCGTCCTATCTATTTTAATAGTAAACTATGGTTATGGGTACTTTTTCAACACAGTAAATGATAAATTATATGTGTTATTTACCGTATATTTGGTTCCACCAGTTGCGTTGATTAAGGATATATCTATTATATTTATTGCAATTGGAGTAGGGATTGGAGCATTAGGAAGCTTAGTATCCCTAAAGAGATTTTTAAATGTTTAAAGGGGGAAAACACATGGATGAAAAAAGGAGGACTATATATCTGCTATTAGCTTTAGTACTTTTGTTTAACTGTGCTATAGTATTTGCAGATAATAGTATACAGGATTTAAAAAAGAAACAGAAGAGCACCATTCAAGAGATTGACCAGAAGAAAAAAGAAATCAAGGATTTAAAAAATCAGACCAAAGACGTATCTGCTCAAATAGAACAGTTGGACAAGGAAATGGAAGCTGCGGCAAAAGAATTGGAGATTGTAGAAAAGGAATTAACTAAACTGAACGAAAGCATCGATATAACTACGAAAGAACTAGAAGAGGCAGAGACAAAAATAGAAGGGAAACAGGATGCTTTTAATTCTCGTCTAAGAGTCATGTATAAAAATGGCAGCGTCGGTTATCTAGAGGTGCTTTTAGCATCGGCAGATATTAGAGATTTTCTATCAAGGAGACAGATGATTCAGTCCGTTGCCAATTATGATGTAGATCTAATCAAATATATGAAGGAGCAAAGGGATATAATAGATAAGAAGAAGACAGAACTACAAGCTCAAAGAGCTTCTGTAGAGGCGACTAAGTCCAAACTAGATTCTAGGAAGGCAGATTTAGATAAGGCTACAAGGGCTAAAGTAGTGCTAATGGGTGAATTAGAAAAGGATCTGAAGAAAGCAGAAGAACAGTATGACGATCTAAACAAATTAGCCAAGAATATTGAATCCGAAATAGTAAAATTGCAGAGGGTAGATGGACCTTATTCTGGTGGTGCTATGAGTTGGCCAGTACCAGGTCATTCAAGGATATCTTCATACTTTGGATATAGAATACATCCAATATTCAAAGTGAAAAAACTACATACAGGATTAGATATTCCTGCACCGAGTGGAACCACAGTAGTTGCTGCGGCCGATGGTACGGTTATATATTCAGGAACTTTAGGAGGTTATGGAAAGACCATAATGATAGATCATGGTGGTGGCATAGTAACTTTATATGGACATAACTCTTCTCTATCTGTTAGTGAAGGGACCCAGGTTTCAAAAGGTAGTACTATAGCTAAAGTAGGCAGTACCGGATTTTCCACAGGGCCTCATGTGCATTTTGAAGTTAGAAAGAACGGTTCTTATGTAGATCCAATACCATGGCTAAAGGGGAAATAATCCCCTTTTTTTTATCCAATGATAGTGATATGGTATAATGTTTGGGTAGAAATAATAAAATAGAATACATAATTCAATATATAGAGGTGAAGGATATGTCAAAAAAAAGAGCTATAACCATAATGGTTATACTGTTATTGGTGACCAATATCGTTACTTTTGGTGTTACCAATAAGGTGACTATAAAGTATAAAGATAGAGTCGTTATCCCTGCAGTAGAGTATGAGCAACTTACATCTGCCTACAAAAAATATTCTAAGGCTATGGGATTGGAATCCTATGTTAAGGACTACTTTTTAAAAGAAGTAGATGAAGAAAAGTTGGTGGAAGGACAGTTAAAAGGAATGTTCCAAGCTTTAGAAGATCCTTATTCCGTATATATGACTCAGGAGGAATTCAAAGATTTTACGGAACATACCAAAGGGGTTTACGGAGGAATAGGTGTAATAGTTACTCCTGGGGAAGACAATCTAATAACAGTAGTAGCTCCTATTGAGGATACTCCAGGAGAACGAGCTGGACTAAAGACTGGTGACAAGATTATCAAAGTTGAAGGTCAGGAATTTACAGCAGACAATATGGATAAGGCAGTAAAGTTGATGAAAGGCAAACCCAATACAAAGGTAAGCATCACCATATTAAGAAAAGATAAAGATGGCAAGAATAATTATATGGATGTAGATATAGTAAGAGAAGAGATTAGGTTAGTTACTGTAAAATCAGATGTAATAGAGGATAATATTGGTTATATGAAGATTACTTCCTTTGACGAATTGACCTATGAAGACTTTAAAAAGGATTTAAATTCTCTAATGAATCAAAAAGTCTCTGGGATTATTTTGGATTTAAGATATAATCCTGGCGGATTATTAGATATATGTGTAGATATTGCTGATGAATTTTTAGATGAGGGAGTTGTAGTCTACACTGAAACTAGAAGCGGAGAAAGGACCTATGAAAGATCTTCAAATAAACACACGGATATACCTTTAGTGGTTTTAGTAAATGAGGGAAGTGCTAGTGCATCGGAAATACTAGCTGGAGCTGTTAAGGATCGAAATAGAGGAGTACTTATAGGGAACAAAACCTTCGGGAAAGGAGTAGTTCAGAGAATTAGACAATTATCTGATGGGTCTGGATTTAAGTTGACTGTTTCAGAATATTTTACTCCAAATGGTACTAATATTCATGGCATTGGCATAGAGCCTGACATTATTGTAGATTTGCCAGAGGACGTAGAAGAAATAGGAATAGAAAATTTAGACCAAGATATTCAGCTTCAAGCAGCTATAAAGAAGATGAAAGAGATCATTGGGGAGAATTAATATGCACATTTTTCTTCAAGTAGTATATTATTCTATAGATAATATACTAGGTACCCTAAAATCCCCCATTTTTTGGGTTGTAACAGCTATTATATATTTTCAGTATGGAAAAATAGCTAATATGGAAAGGGATATTTTGGGGACAAATAAGAAATCTCCTTTGTACAACACTATAGTATCTATAGTGTTTGGGTTAATAGGGGGTGTATTAGGGAGTATTATCTTTATCCTTTCAGGCACTGCCATTAACCCCAAGGATTTCTATTTAGTATTGCCTTTAACCTTATTGCTTTCATTAATTCATCCTAGATTTATGTGTTTTTCATATGCAGCAGGAATAGTTTCTCTGATAAGCTTAATATTTGGATACAACAATATAAATGTGTCAAGTATCCTATTCGTCGTAGGTGGGTTACATCTAGTTGAGAGCTTTTTAATATTGGTAGATGGCAAAAGGGGAAAAATCCCCATATTTATGGAAAGAGAAGAAGAGATAGTGGGAGGGTTTGTTATGAATAGATTTTGGCCCCTTCCTTTTAATATATTTATTAACAATAGTTATATGTATCCAGTAACTGTTATAGCTATATTGGGTTATGGGGATTATGCCTTAACCAATTATCCTGAAAAAAAATCCATAGTAACAGCTGGACTATTGTCCATATTTAGTATTTTGCTGCTTTTGCTTTCTAGATTATCTATAGACTACTATATATTTAAATATATTGCAGCTATTTTTGCACCATTAGGCCATGAGATGACCATAATCTTAGGAAAAAGAATAGAAGAACGAGGAGAGTATATATTTAAGGCTGCTAGCCATGGTTTGAAGGTCTTGGATGTCCTACCAAATAGTATAGGGGAAGCCATGGACTTAAATACGGGAGATGTATTGTTAACTTTAAATGGGCATAGAATATACTCAAAGGAGGCAATGGAAGAGATCTTATACTTTAGGCCAAATTATATATGGGTAGATGTTTTTGATATAGAAAAGGGTCTAATCACCAAGGAGTATAAGGATTATCAAAAAGGTATTAGAACTTTAGGTTTGGTAGTGGTTTCAAACTCCTCTAGATATGGAATTTTAGTGGAAGAAGCTAAATCACCTCTTAGGCGATGGATAAGTAAATATAAAAAGAAGAAAGCTCGCTTTAGAAATTGATAGGGCCTAGTATATACTAGGCTCTATATATTAATCATCCATAGCACGTAGCTTGCTTAAATCTATAGAATATATAGCATTATCCTTTTTGTTATCTAAAGGTGGTGCTAAAGCTATATAACCTCTTTCCCTTACTGCATCATAAAATACTTTATCACTGCTTATCTTTGCAATAGGCAATATATGTCCATTTACCATATTATACTTGTTTAATGTAAAATCATTGTTACAGGTATTCTTTTCAATAAGGATCATATTCCCTTCATCAAGTTTAAAGTAATTGGATATATCATAGTCTAGATCGTTGATTTCTTCCTGCTTTTTAATATCGTATATATGGAAGGTGTTTTTGTCTTCCTTTTCCAGGTTTTTTAGATAGGCAATATTATTTTCATTAATAAATGTTGCCTTAAATCCCTTATCAATTTCTTCTAGTTCCATATCCTTTTCCTTTAAATATATGGTTTTATTTAGGGAATCATCCTGGCTTTCCACAAATAAAAAGTTGCCATTAAACACATCAAAATCATCTACAGATATTCCTAAATCAAATTGTACCTTAGAACTATTTTCCTCCACATCGTAAGTCAACAGTGTAGATCTATGTCCATTAGTATCCACAAAATAAAGACTATTTTCATCCTTCCATTTCATCAGTTTTGGATGCAAATAGTTAACAGAAGTTACTTTATAGGTTGCATTATTTGATACCATTATTATATATAGATCGGTTTTATTATCATCCATTTCAATTAAGGAAACATATTTATTATTTGGACTAAAAAGTGCTGATTGTATTTTGTCCTTCGAAGTATATAATTTTTTCTTCTCCCCAGTTTCTATATTGTAACTCCATAGGCTTTCGTAGGTTTTATTATCCTTGTTTTCATGTTGACGTTTATAAAGTAGGCAACTATGGGGTATATAATCTAGTAGGGATCCGTCATCTACATAGGTAGAAATGTCGTCTTTTTCTAAATCCAATACATCACCAGTATAAGCATCTACTTTAACATTAAAATTGACTAGAGGGGATTCATGGTTCTCCTTATCAAATATACTGTTAAAGGATATATCCCAAAAAAGTTGATCCTTTCTCTTGGTTAAGTCTACTGTAGGTACAGTATTTGGTGAAATTTTATACTGAGAGTATATTTTGTTTAAAATCTGACTTTTGTTAAACTTTAAAGCTATAGGTTCGTAGTTTTGGCTGATAATATTGTAATTTAATTCTTCAAGTTTTTCTACTACAGGTTCTTCGACTTCTATCATAATCTGAGGAACTGCTAGCTGAACTTTGCCTTTTTCTAACAAGCGATCTATATATATATTTATTTCTTTTCCGGATTTAGTAATCCTATTGATGGTAACTCCAGAACTTTCAATTAGCCCAGTAGATATTAGTAATTTTAGATTGCTATTTTTATTTAATACCTCTACACTAGGCTCTATTGATTGGAATCCCTTGGATAGTACGATTTTTTCAATCTTGTAGCTGAGAGATTCTTCTTCAAGTTTTTCCATAGTTTGTAAGGGACCATCTTCTGTGAGGTTGCATCCACTGGCAGCTAATATTAATGTTATAATGGTAAAAAGGATTAATATTTTTTTCATCATTGTATCCTCCTTTGCTATTAGTTTATAATATAAAATCAAATTGTTCAATCTAAATATTATTTTAACAAAAAAACTTTTGACATTTATAGTGTAAATCTCTTGTGTATAAATGTCAAGAACTTTTTACATTTATATATAAATTAATATGCTTTATTTTGGCTTCCTAAATTTCATATAAACTATTTTCTATAAAGTATTACTATAAGATTTTATGAATTTTTAAATTTCCAAATAAAATAACCATCAAGCTAATTGTAAAATTACATATAAATTAGCTTGATGGCTATATCCGATAATCAAACCGAAAAAATTTTCTTGTAGCCAACATAATATTTTTAGAAGCAGTTAACAATGAAACTTTCATGGAGTTATATATTTTTCAATTATGCAATTTCCTCAACTACATATATTTAGAGAAACCTATTCTTCTGCCGTTATTTATTACGTCACACTTTTATTCCATCGTCTTCTGTTTCAGGCCTATTGCAACTTCTTTTACAACCTTATCTCTTAATACTGCCTCTTTTTCTTCTTTTAAACTTTTCTTGAAAGAAATCATAGAAAATATCATTACAAAGGCAAAAGGAAAAGCAGCTACTACTGAGGCTGTCTGCACCATTTCCAGACCTCCTGCTAATAAAAATACTACAGTTAAAGCACCTTGAATTATTCCCCATATAATCTTCTTTGAACTCTTAGGATTTAAATCTCCATTTGAAGAAAGCATTCCTAAAACGAAAGTAAAAGAATCTGCTGAAGTTACAAAAAATATCATTGATAAAATCATGACCAAACTACATATTAAAAATCCTAAAGGATACTTACTTATAATAATAAAAAATGTTGTTTGTGTATTTTTAACTGCTTCTAATGCTAATGAACTTCCTACATTAAATCCCATAGTTCCAAATACAGTAAACCATACAAAGCATAATAAAGATGGTACTATTAATACTCCTAGTAAGAATTCTCTTATAGTTCTTCCTCTTGAAATCCTAGCTATAAATATTCCCACCGGAGGAGCCCATGCTATCCACCATGCCCAGTAAAATAAAGTCCACTTATTATACCAATCACCATGTAAAAATATATTGTTATTAGTAGTTAAAATTTCTTTTCCATATTCCCCCAACCCTATGAATAGATTTTCTATCATACTTGCTGTAGGTCCTATAACTATCGTAAGCATAATAACCAAAGCCGCTATAAATAGGTTAACATCAGATAAAATTTTTATTCCTTTATTAATTCCTAATATAGCTGAAGTCATATAGCAAATAGTTACTATAACTATTAGTATTAATTTTACTTTTATATTTTCTGGAATATTAAATAAGAAGTTAAGCCCTGCATTGATTTGCAAAGTTCCAAGTCCAAGTGAAGTGATAACCCCTGCTACAGTAGTAAAAATAGTTAATATATCTATTAAATTTCCGAGCCATCCTTTAGCTCTTTTTTCTCCTATAAGAGGTATTAAAGCACTGCTCATTAAAGCAGGCTTCCCTTTTCTAAACTGCATATATGCTAATATTAATGCAAGAATTGCATAACATGCCCAAGCTGCGGTACCCCAATGTAAAAATGACTTTCCTAGAGCAAACCTTTTTGCTTCCTCAGTAAAAGGCTGACCTTTAAGAGGATTTGTATAATGCATTAACGGTTCTGATATAGACCAGAAAACAAGTCCCATTCCCATTCCTGCACAGAAAAGCATTGCAAGCCAAGACATAAAATTATACTCAGGCTTTTCATTATCTCCACCTAATTTTATTTTCCCATATTTGCTTACTATAAGATATACGCAAAATATAAAAAAGCTTAACATAACTCCAGAATAAAACCAATAGCATTTATTAAGTAAAAAATTAAGTGCTTTATTTAATCCTATTTGAAAAGTCTTTATGTTAAAAAATGCATAAATAAGTATACTAACTAAACTAATACTTGAAATATAAAATACCCTTTCTTTTTTTATCTTATTAATTAAATCTATCACTAAATTCTCCCCCTTTGACAAAGCAACAACTTATATGCTAACATAAAAGTGTAACTTTAAACAACTTAATTATATCATAGAGGTTGTTTCTTGTAAAATATCTTAATTAAACCAATAAATGCCTAATATTCACATTTATCTTGTATACCTGCTCTTTTTCTATTTAACTATTATAATTTTCTTAATATTTTGTTTATTTGTGTTAATTAATCATTTTCTTATATATAAAAAATAGGATTATAGCCTTTAAATTACGGTATAACCCTATCTCTACTTACAATTCCCCCTTTTATTTTATATAAATTAATTACATATAATTGTGCAATAATTTTTTTATTTATTTAAATGAGGAAATTGCATAATTAAAAAATTGAAATACGTAATGCAAGTTATATATTTATAGAATTATGCAATTTTCTTAAATATATAGATTCGCCTTTAATTCATCATCAATAAAGCAGGCATCTACACTATCATTGTAAATTTTCTTATAGTCATCATAAGTTATATGAAATTCATTAAATAAAATATCACATTCATTGGTCAATACTGTATTTGATACTGTTCTGTTATCTGTATTAACAGTCACTTTTATCCCATCCCTATAGAAATCATATATAGGATGTTCTTTAAATACATTAACTGCCTTTGTTTGAACATTACTCGTTGGGCACATTTCAAGGATAATACCTTTCTCTCTCACTATATTGTATGCTTTAGTACAATCTCTTATAGCTACACCATGTCCAATTCTTTCAGCTCCTAAAAGTTCTACAGCTTCAAGCACATTTTCCCCTACTCCCGTCTCACCAGCATGTATTGTTACTCTATAACCATATTCTCTAGCTAAAGCAATAGGATGTATAAATTCTTTAGAAAATCCTTCATTTTCAGAACCACATAAATCTACCCCAACTACTCCATTTCCAAGGAAATTTTTTCCTTGTTCTATTACATCAAAAATACTATTCGGTGACATATGCTTTAAAAATGATAGAATTAAATTTCCTTTAATATCAAAATTTTTTTCAGCTTCTTTCATGCCTTTTAAAACATTCTGTATTATTTCTTTAACTGTTAACCCTTTTTCAGTATGAAGTAATGGTGCAAATCTCACCTCAATATATTTTACATTTTCTTTAGCCGCATCTTCAAGAAGTTCATAAGCTATCCTTCTCAAACTTTCCTTTGACTGCATTACTTTTAAAGGCAATACAAACCTTTCTAAATATTCATTTAAAGAAGTACATTCTGCTGGAGCAATCATTAAATGTTTAATTGTATCAACATCTGAACTGGGTATATTTATCCCTTCTTTTTTTGCTATATCGATAACTGTATTTGGTCTAACACTTCCATCTAAATGGCAATGCAATTCAATCTTAGGTAAATTAAAAAAATTCATAATATCCCTCTTTCATTTAAAATTTAAAATTACTGTTCATACCAAAGCTTTCATTTCATATTTAGAATTTTTAACTATTCAATTTCATTAAATATAAAAACTCCTAATTTCAAAAAAAATACCTCTATTAAATATAGCAGTATTTTCTTCGTAATCAGGAGTTATCGGTTCCTGGTAGAGACCTCCAAACCATGTCATTGGAGTTATACGAATTAAGTTAAGAATCCTGTTTATCAACATTAAAATTATATATCAAGCCTGCAATAATAAATAGTCCTCCAATTATTTTACCTTTTGAAATTAAACTACCTCTAAAATAATCTATACCTATACCTGTAAAAAGCTGTCCCAAGAAAATGAGTAAAGTGGAATAAATGGTTGGAATTTTAGGTATTATAATATTTGATATTGCTACAACACTTACTCCTATTAAACCACCCAAATAAGCCCAAAACGGAATAGGAGATAACCTATTAAATGATAAATTGCTAAACTCATTCTTAAAAATCAAAATCATACTAATAAATAATAGTCCTACTAAATAATTCACAAACGTTCCTTGGAATACACCTATCTTTTTTGCTAAATGTGAATTAATTACCATTGATAAAATAACTAAGCATCCACTTATTAATGCAAGTACTACATATAACATATATTTTCCTCCTAATACTAAGAGAACTTGTATTCCATATTTCAAATTTTAATTATAAGATTTTCTAAACTGTAAAAATTAAAAATTTACTTATAAGCTAATATATCAACATTATAATCAATCCTACTAATATTAAAATAAACCCTATTATTTTCTTACTGTTAAATTTATTAACTTCCATTCCTAACAATCCAAAGTGATCTATAATTACTGAAGCAATTGATTGTCCAAATAATCCTAATGATAATGTTAAAGATACTCCTAAATTTTTAAAACATATGTTATTAAAAGATACTAAAAAAACTCCAACAGCTCCTCCACTAAACAAATAAATAGGAATATCTTTTTTCAGGTCAAATTTTTTCTTTCTAAATATTAAAATTAAACTTATTGATATGAATCCTACTATATGAATTATTAATACACCTAAATAATCCCCAACATATCCAGATAAAACACCATTAACTGTTACCATAATAGCAATTAATAAGCCTATAAAAACAGCATTTACCTTGTACACTTTACCCCACCCCTTTTTAGTAACCAAATACTAGTTGCCACTAATCAGACTTAGCCACTAACACGTATAATGAAAGCTTATCATATAAATAATTAATATTAATATGACATATGTCCTAATTTTC
>NZ_PPXY01000021.1 GCF_021655115.1 Clostridium sp. Cult3 | reverse complement strand
ATAAATAAATATAAAAAAATGATATAATGGTATACAATATATATTAGTGTGATAAAGAATTAAAATATGAATTCTTAAGGGGAGTGGAATTAATGACTAGGAAAGAAAGAGTATTTAAAGTCTTGAAAGAATTCTCTTCTAATATTTCTTCGAATGATATAATTGAAAGCTCAAACATTGGTTTTGATGCAGAAACCATTTCCCATGTTACTGAAATTAATAGAAGCAATGTAAGTAGAGAATTAAATGAATTAGTAAGAGAAGGTAGGGCTATAAAGATCGTAGGTCGGCCGGTAAAGTTTTTAGAAAAAACACATTTAGAAGAGATATCTCAAAAAAATTATGATGGGGATGGGGTATTTGAAAGCTTAGATGACTTTTTACAGATATTTAGTTCAGAAAATTTAGAATCAATTGCCAAGGAATCTGATCCCTTTGGTAGAATGATTGGAGCTACAGGTAGTCTAGAGTTAGCAATTAAACAGGCAAAAGCTGCTATATTATACCCGCCAAATGGTCTTCATACCTTGATAACCGGGCCCACTGGAGTAGGCAAGACTACCTTTGCTGAAATAATGTATCAATATGCTATATACACAGGAAGTATTCGGAAAGATGCTGAACTTATAATATTTAACTGTTCTGAGTATGCAGATAATCCCCAATTAATTTTGTCACAACTATTTGGTCATGTAAAAGGAGCTTTTACTGGAGCGGATCAGGATAAGGCAGGACTTATTGAAAATGCTGATGAAGGTATATTATTACTAGATGAAATACACAGGTTATCTCCTGAAACACAAGAAATGTTATTCCTACTTATGGACAAAGGAGTTTATAGGAGACTTGGAGAGACGGATAAATATAGGCAAGCGAATGTATTGATAATTGGAGCCACAACGGAAAATATAAACTCAGCCCTTTTACAAACTTTTTTAAGAAGAATACCTATGGTAATAAATCTCCCTTCTTTAGAAGATAGATCCCTTACTGAAAGGATGGAACTTATAGAGGAATTTTTTATAGAAGAGGTAAATAATGTTAAGGTACCGATAAAAGTCCACAGAGATGTAATAAGGGCTTTTCTACTATATGATTGTAAAGGGAATATTGGTCAACTTAAAGGCGATATACAGCTTTTATGTGCCAGAGGTTTTCTTGATTATAAGACCTATAATAAAAAAGAAATTGAAATAGGCATCCACTTCTTGCCTGAACATATTTATAATGGTCTACTAAATCAACATAAACGCCGAGGTGAAGTACTCCATTTAATAGAGTATGAAAAGGATTATTATAATTTTACGCCAAAAGATAGAGAGAAGTTTACAACTGTAGATAATTACAATCTATCTGATAACCTCTATAGAGAGATAACAGAAAAATACAATCATTATCTAGGAATGGGCTATCCAGAAGATACAATCAACGATATCATTAATGATGATATAGAAAAATATTTAAAAAAACTTATGATGAAATGTAATGTAGAAAAAGGTTTGCCGGGTAAAGAAGAATTATTTAAAATAATAAATCCAAAAGTATATAATGCCGCAGAGATGTCGCTGATATTAGCAGAACAAAAACTTGGACGGTGTTTTAGCAATAGGGCTGTAATTGGACTGGCTATGCACGTAAGTGCTCTCATGGAAAGAATAGCCGAAGGAGAAGTGATTTACAACGAAGAGATAAATAAAATTGCTTTAAATAATCCAAATGAATTTAGAACAGCAAAACTAATAAGGGAGATATTACAGCAGGAACTAGAAATAAACATACCTAAAGAGGAGATAGGATTTTTGACCATGTTTTTAAGTGCTGTAGATGCTAGCGAAAGTTACAAGAAAATTGGAGTCATAGTTTTATCCCACGGGGAATCAACTGCTTCAAGTATTGCCAATGTTGCTAACAGTTTATTAGGAACTGATCATTGCCATGCTATAGACATGCCTCTTGATGTAGAAGTAGAAGATGTATTAAAAAAGACCGTAGAAAAAGTCAAAGCTATAGATGAAGGTAAGGGAGTTTTGTTATTAGTAGATATGGGTTCACTTACAGCCTTTTCTGAGATTGTAACCAAAAAAACAAATATACCAACTAAATCTGTAGAAAATGTTTCTACTCCTATTGTGATTGAAGCTGTAAGAAAGAGCATCCTACCGGAAATGACTTTACCCACACTTGTAGAAGAGATAAAGAGCGCAAATCCATATATCGGTAGAATGATAAGTGGGGATATTAAAAACAAAGTCGACATTTTAGCACCTAAAGTAATACTTACCACTTGTATTTCTGGTAAAGGCGCTGCTGTAAAGATTGCTCAGCTGTTGAGAAATGCTCTACCTTTTATGGATGAATATAATGTTAAAGTTAGACCTGTAGATATAACTGAAAAATCAAATTTAGATAACATTTTAGATGAAGATGAAATGAGGAACTTAGTTGCAGTAGTTGGAACTGTGGATTTATATATACCCGAGGTTCCTTTTATTCCTATAGATGAACTGATAATTGGAGATGGAGTAAGAAAGATAGAGAAGAGTATTAGTGGTTTAGATAATTACTATGAAAGAGAGAAACCATCAGAAGAAAATATGTTTATAAAAATGCTAGAAGAGATGCTTACATTTTTAGATCCAGTAAAAGCATATAATCTCGTCAAGGATTCTTATTTAGCAATAATTAAATTACTAGGAATAGAAGATACAACTCAGCAGAAAACTAGGTATATTTTTCATAACTGTTGTATGATAGAAAGGCTTATCCAAGATGAGGTTTTGCCATATAAGGATGTAGACAAATTAATTCAAAAAGAAAAAACCCTATATGAACAAGTCAAATTTTCATTTATAGATATTGAGGAATCTTTCGGTATTACAATACCTGACACAGAAGTAGGGTATATAATAGATATGCTTGACACACAACAACACACTGATTATTGTCAGCTATAAAACAAGAAAATAATTTAAAGATTAACAAATATTATTATAATTTAGTAAAGGCAGAAAGTGCTGTACAGCACTTTCTGCCTTTACTATTGTAACTTGGCACAATAGCTTGGCATGAGAGTTGCATCTAATATAATGCTGAAGGACAAATGAAATATTGACATTATACTAAAGTTAGGAGGACAATTTATGATAGGAATTTTAATAGTTACTCATGGAAATTTTGGATTAGAACTTTTAAAAAGTGCTGAGCTTATTGTTGGGAAGCAGGAAAACGTTGATGCTATAGGTTTTAATCATGGCGATAATGTAGAAGAATTATACAGCAAAGTAAATAAGTCTATTAAGAAACTAGATAAAGGAGAGGGAGTATTAGTTTTTACTGACCTATTTGGAGGGAGTCCTTCTAATGTAACTGCTATTAATATGAAGGATTTGAGGTTTGAGAGCATATCTGGGGTTAATTTACCTATGCTTATAGAAGCTCTGGATACAAGAACTAGGAGTAGCTTAGAAGAGCTTGTAGATATGGTTATACAGATTGGCGTTGATGGAATTAAAAATATAAGAACCGAGTTGAAGGCAAAAGGTGCTGAGTAATAAAAAAAGCTAAAAGCTAGAAATTACAATAACTTTTAACAAAAGGGGGTGAAAGTATGAAAGAAGTAGTTTTAACTAGAATAGATGATAGGTTAATTCATGGACAAGTTATCACTGCATGGGTAAGAGTAACAAAAGCTAATAGAATATTAATTGTAGATAACGATGTTGCTGCTGATCCATTCCTTACTAAAGTATTAAAAATGGCGTCCCCTCCTGGTATGGAGGTAAAAATTTTAGACGTATATAATGCAATTGAATATCTAAAAGAAGATAATGATGTTAAGGAAAAAATTGTCTTGCTTGTAAAAACACCAGATACAGTTTATAAATTGCAAGAGGGGGGCGTTTCATTAAAGGAAGTTAATTTAGGAGGTATGGGAGCTAGGGTAGGTAGAAAGAAGCTTTATAAAAACATTTCAATATCTGATGAAGAACGAGAAATATTAAAGAAAATCATAGAATCTGGCACAAAAGTTTATATTAAAATAGTTCCTGATGACAAAGAAATTATTGTGGAAGATTTATTATAAGCTAACACAAATAATAATTTGAGAGGAGGATATAAATGAAGATTTCGTTACTTCAAGCATCTTTAATAGCATTGTTTTACTATTTATCATGGAGCCCATTTCTATCCTATATAAGCTTTTTTACATGGAATAGGCCATTGGTTGCCGGGTTGGTTACAGGAATTATTCTTGGGCAACCTTTGGAAGGAGCTATAATTGGTGCTAGTATTAATTTAATTTATTTAGGATTTATTTCCGCTGGTGGAGCTCAAATGGGAGATCCCGCTTTTGCAGGATATGTAGGTACTGCTATAGCTTTAGCAGCTGATATGGATGTTAAAGCAGCAATGGCAATAGCAGTACCTTTGGGAACTATTGCAACAATATTATGGATATCAAAAATGACAGTAAACACTTTCTTTGTGCATATGGCAGATAAAAAAGCAGAGGAAGGTAATACTAAAGCAATATCATTTATCAATATAGTACCATGTCAACTATTTTTATTTGCTGTTAGCTTTATACCTACATTGTTAGTAGTATACTTTGGTCCAAGTGCTGTAGATGGACTATTTAAGCTATTTGGGCCTAGAGTACTTCATACATTTGAAGTAATAGGAGGAATGCTTCCAGCACTAGGAATAGCGATGAATCTAAAAGTTATAGGTAATTCTTTTACTATGCCTTTTTTCATATTAGGCTTAATACTTGCAGTAACCTTTAACGTTGATCTAATTACTATTGCAATATTGGGTACCATAGCAGCATTTATTATAATCCAGTTAAAAGATTACGACTCTAACAATAAAATGTTATCTTAGTAAATTTAAGAGAGAACAAGGAGGTTTAGAGCAATGGTAGATAGTGTAGAAACAGGAGAATGTACAAAGAAACTAAGTAAAAGAGATATATTAAAAGCATATCGAAATTGGATCTTTTTTGCTGAGTCTAATTATAATTATGAAAGACTTCAGGCTACTGCATTTGCACATTCAATGGCACCTGTAATAGAAAAATTATATACGACAAAAGAAGAAAAAGCAGATGCTCTTAAAAGACACTTATCGTTTTTTAATACAGAGCCTGTGTGTGGATCAGTAATTCATGGAATAACGATTGCAATGGAGGAACAAAAATCAAATGGAGAACCTATAACTGGAGAGGGTATCAATGCAATAAAATCTGGATTAATGGGACCTCTAGCAGGAATAGGAGATACTCTAACTCAAGGCGTCATAACTCCAATATTATTATCATTATGTATAAGTTTGACTATGCAAGGCAACATTGGAGGACCTATAGTTTTTTTAATAGCTCAATATTTGATAATGTTTACTTTATCTTATTCTCTTTGGATGAATGGATATAAATATGGAAAAATTGCGGTAGAGGAAATATTAAGTGGTGGAATTATTAACAAAGTTATTGAAGGCGCCTCAATAATTGGTACTCTTGTAATGGGAGGTCTTGTAGGAGATTTTGTTTCTTTAAGTACAAGCATAGAGTTTAAGGTAGGAGAAGGGATCTTTTCATTACAACAAGATTTGTTTGACCAGATATTACCTGGTTTGCTTCCACTTATATTAACATTAATAGTTTTGAAATCATTAAAAAAAGGTACTCCACCATTAAAGATAATGGGATGGATTATAATAATTGGAGCAATAGGAGGAATTGTTGGAATATTTTAATATAAAGATAATTGTTATGAGGAGGTAGAAAATATAAATGAAAGGTTCTATGCAAGCTGCAGTTGTTTATGGCAAGGGTGATGTTAGAGTTGAAAGCGTTGAAATTCCAAGTATTAGAGAAGATGAAGTACTGGTAAAGATAATATATGCTTCAATATGTCCTTCCGATATGAGATATTATTTAGGTACTAAAGAAGTAAAAGAGCCAATGATTCTTGGCCATGAAGCTAGCGGGGTAGTTGCAAAGGTTGGGGGTAAAGTAAATAAATTTAAGGTTGGAGATAAGGTCGTAGTAAATAGCGATTATAAATGCGGAAAATGTTATTACTGCAAAAGAGGACTTCAAAATTTTTGTGAAAACCAGATTACAAGCGATGGCTGTTTTGCTCAATATAAGGCTGTACCGGTGAAAAGTTTATACCATATGACAGATGAAACAGATATGCTGGAGGCCAGTTGTACAGAACCATTAGCTTGCGTGCTAAATGGTTCTGGAAGGGCAAACATCAAGCTAGGATCTACAGTAGCAATAGTAGGAGCAGGCCCTATTGGGTTAATGCATCTACAAGTAGCAAAATTAAAAGGGGCATCAAGAATAATTGTTTTTGAACCAATAGATTCTAGAAGAGAGATGGCATTAGAGTTAGGTGCTACAGAAGTATATCCTGTGTTTAATGAAGAAGTGCTATCTATAATTAATGACAGTACAGATTCGTTACTTTGCGATAGTGTGATTGTAACCATTGGAGTACCTGCAGTAATGGAGGACGTTGTAGATTTAGTTGGAAACAACGGTACACTTTTATATTTTGCAGGGGTTCATCCTCATAAATTGATAGGAATTGACCCCAATATAATACATTATAGACAAATTTTAATAACAGGTTCTAGTGACTATCCTCTTGAATACTTTGAAACAGCACTTAATTTGATTTCAAAAAAACAAATACAAATACGACCTATAATTAGTGATATATTCCCAATAGGAGAAGCGGAAAAGGCCTTCGAAAACATTGTAAATAAAAAAGCGTTAAAAACTGTTATAAAAATGTTTGACGAATAATTTTTTAATAATAATAAACAACATAATCATAAGGTGATTATAAAAGAATTAAATTAATGTATAGGAGGAAGATGATAGATGAGTATAGGAAAAGAAATAAGATTAAAAAGATTTATAGATGATTCTAACAAGACTTTGATAATGCCACTAGATCATGGAGTAGAAGGAGTTTTTAATAGGCTTTCAAGAATGGACAAGTGCATAGAAGAATTAGCAGATAAGTCAGATGCTTTTATTTTAAGAAGGGGTTCAGTAAAGAATGCTTATAAAAGTTTAGTAAACAAATCTAGCATAATATTGAGAGTTAGTTGCACTACTACAATTGGTAAGCAACCAATGCCAACATACGAAAGCTTTGTTGCGAGTTTAGAAAGTGCAATAAGGTTAGGGGCAGATGCTGTGATTGCAACCGTATGGTTTGGCACCACAAAAGAGAATGAATGCATAAAGTCTTTTGGGGAACTTGCAGATCTATGTGATAGATACGGAATGCCCTTAATAGGAGAAAGTTTAATATGCCAGGATGCAGGACTTGATCCAAAAAGCGAAAAAGAGAATATTATTGCTGCCAGAACACTAGCAGAAGAAGGTGCTGATATCGTAAAAGTTCTATATACTGGATCCATGGAAAGCTTTGAGAAAGTCGTAAATTATTCTTTAGTACCTGTTGTAACAGCAGGAGGAGATACCTCAGGCACAGATATGGATTTTCTACAAGATGTAGAGGACATGATGAAAGCCGGTGCAATTGGAACTAGTATAGGTAGAAATATATGGAATAGAGAAAACTATATGGAGATGTTAAATGCAGTTGATGGAATAGTTAAAAAAGGAATGAATGCAAAAGAAGCTTATGATACCTTTTTAAAAAAATAGGCTGACAATATATAAAGTGATGAATTTATTATAAAGAGGAAAGTATTTATTTTTCCTCTTTATAAATGTTAAAGATCTAGTGGAGTTATTAGGTAATGATAATAGAAATGCTAGATATAGCAAGAGGTTTAACAGAATAATAATTTGAAAAAGGGGTGGTTTAATGGTTTTCCCAGATGCAAAGATACTCGATGTAGATTTAACCAATGGGAAAATTGAAAAGAAGACTATACCAGGAGAAGTATATCGACGATATCCTGGAGGTTCTTCTCTAGGTTTGTATATACTA
>NZ_PPXY01000020.1 GCF_021655115.1 Clostridium sp. Cult3 | reverse complement strand
ACGGGCATGTTGGTTATTGAAAATATGGAACCAAAGGACGTAGTAAAGGTAAAGGATAAGATCAGCAAAATAGAAGGAGTGGAAAGCGTAGTATGGGTAGATGACTTTTTGGATATTAGTATTCCAAAGGATATGCTACCAGAGGAGCTAAAGGAGATGTTCTATAGGGAGGATTCCACATTGGTGATGATAAAATTTGCCAATGAATCCTCCTCTCCAATAACCCAACAGGCTATAGTGGATATAAGAGGCGTATTGGATAAACAATCCTTCTTAAGTGGTATGGCAGCAGTCCTTAAGGATACAAAGGATTTAGCTGATAAACAGACTCCCATATATGTGGCTCTAGCAGTAGTATTGGCAACTATAATACTTATGTTGACATTGGAATCTACCATAGTACCTTTTATAATACTCATAAGTATAGGTTACGCCATATTATATAATTTTGGAACCAATATGCTACTAGGAGATATATCCTATATAACCAAATCCTTAGCAGCGGTACTGCAGCTAGGAGTTACCCTGGATTATTCCATATTCCTACTTCATAGATATGAGGAGGAATGTGAAAAGCTAGAGGATAGAGAGGAAGCCATGGGTCATGCTATTGCAGCTACTGCTTCTTCTATAGTAGGTAGTTCTTTGACTACTATAGCAGGATTTTTGGCCATAGCCTTTATGGAATTGACTATAGGTAAAGATATAGGTTTGGTAATGGCAAAAGGAGTAATGTTTGGAGTTTTATCAGTACTAACCATATTGCCAGCTTTAATATTGGTATTTGATAGGCTAATCAATCGTTTTAACCATGGTACCATATTGCCAGAATTTAATGGATTGGGAAAGCTTGTTACTAAGCATTATAGATTATTTATATTGATTGGAATAATAATATTCTTGCCAGCTTTTTATGGTGAGAAGAACAATGAAGTGTACTATAACTTAGATGAATCCTTACCTGATGATATGGAGTCTATAGTAGCCTTTAGAAAGCTAAAGGATGAGTACGATATGATGACTACCCATATGGTACTCCTATCAAAAGATGTACCAAATTATCATATAAAACAGATGATAGGGGAGATTGAAAAACTAGAGGGAATAGAAAATGTATTATCCTATCAAAAATTAATAGGGCCCAGCATACCAGAAAATTTCATACCAGAGGCTATAAAGGATAGGTTTGAACAGGGTGATTACAAGCAGATAATCATAAATTCCGAATATAAGGCTGCCACTGATGAGCAAAATACACAGATAGAGGAGATTGAAAGGATAGTTAAGAAATATGATAAAACCGGTATAATTACAGGCGAAGGTGTACTGACTAAGGATTTAATAGGTATTGCAGACAGGGATTTCAAAAGGGTAAGTACCATATCCAATATAGCGGTGTTTATCATAATACTATTGGTATTCACCTCCATATCCATACCTATATTTTTGATACTAGCTATAACCTTAGCCATATTTATAAACATGGGCATCCCATATTATACGGGAAATTCTATCCCATTTATAGCTAGTATAGTAATAGGCTCTATCCAATTAGGAGCCACTGTAGATTATGCTATACTGTTGACTACTAGGTATAGAGAAGAGATAAAAAATGGTCATGATAAGTTTACAGCTATGGAAATATCTGTTAGGGAATCGGCTAAATCTATTATTACTAGTGGGTTGACTTTTTTTGCGTCTACTATAGGTGTAGCTGTTATTTCCGAAATGGAATTGGTAAAAAGTTTATCGGCTATGATAGCTAGAGGTGCGTTGATATCTACGGGAGTGATTCTATTCATATTGCCGGGAGTGTTAATAGCTACAGAGAGCTTTATTAGCTCTACAACTAAAAACTGGAGCAAAGAAAGAAAAGATAAGGCTGAGAAAGGAAGGATTGCATATGAAAGCAAATAAAATAATATCTAGAATACTTGCTATGGCAATGATCTTAACCCTTGTATCATCAAATCTAGTATTTGGGGAAGGAATAGTCAAAAAAGAAGAGACGGTCTATGTTAATTTAGACAATAGTGGTGAAGATATAGAGAAGATATCTAGCATTTGGATTCATTCCGATGCTCCCTTAAATAGTCTAGAGGACAAAACCATACTTGAAGATGTAGTAAATGTAAAAGGTGAAGAAGAACCAAAGGTGGAAGATGGGAAGTTAATATGGGAAACAGATAATAAGGACATCTATTACCAAGGAAAAGTTAAGAAACAACTACCTTTGAAGCCAAGTATTAAATACTATTTGGATGGAAAAGAAGTAAAGCCTGAGGATATAGTTGGGAAGTCAGGAGAAATAAGGATTAGTATAGATATTCAAAACAATGATAAACACTCAATACATTTGAAAAAAGGGGAAACCAAGACTGCCTATGCTCCCTATGTAGTAGCTACAGTAGTAGACCTACCCATGGATAAATTTAAAAATGTGGAGATTAATACGGGAAAAATAGTATCCGATGGTAGCAATCAAATAATCACCTTTATATCCTTACCTGGTCTTAAGGATAGTTTAGGGGTAGATAGAGATAAGCTAGATTTAGAAGAACATCTAGAAATTGTAGCAGATGTGGAAAATTTCGAGATGAAGCCTATAGTATTTACAGCTACGTCCCAAATACCTGAAATAGACGCACTAGATGATGCGAAGGACTTAGATGAACTGATAGATGGAGTAGATAAGATAAAAGAAGCCAGTGAAAAGTTAACTGATGCAACTCAGAAGCTATATGAGGGTCAAGTAGAATTGGATAAGGGATTAGATGAGTTTATTCAAGGGATAGATAAGATTAAATTTGGTTCCGATACCCTACTAGAGGGCTCTACAAAGTTGAAGGAAGGATTGAACCAAACCTATGAAGGCAGTAAAAAAATAGACGAAGGAGCCAACACCCTATCCCAATCGGCTAATCAACTGGGGGAAGGGTTTGTTGGCCTAGGCAATGGCACAGTAGAATTTAGCAACAAGGCTATGGAATTTTCCCAAGGGGCAGCTCAAATAGCTGAAGGGGTAGATAAGATCCCAGAAAGTACTAAAGCCTTAAGTGGAGGAATGGAAGAGCTAATCCAGGGCACAGAAACCATCAAAAATGGACAGGATAGTCTAAGTGAAGGATTAGGTAAAAGCCTAGAAGCTGTAAAGAAAATTAAAGCTGGGAAAGAAAAAGAAGGAAAAGTAGTAGAAATATTGTTAAAAAGTGTAGACGGATTGGACAAAATAGCTTCTTCCATTGAAAACTTACCTGGAGGCAATGCCGTATCTCAAACCATGAAGGAAGTTTTGGCTCAACAGAGGACAGCTTTAGAAGGCCTTGAGAGCTCTAACCAACAGTTGGTATTGGCTTTAGACCAATTGGAGGAAGGTCTAATACAAGCAGAAGGAGCTTCAAAAGAATTAGCTCAAGGCATTGAAAATGTAAATTTAGGTCAAAAGAAGATCTCCAGCGGTCTAGGAGAGTTAGCCCAAGGAACGGAAGAACTAAAGGGAGCTTCTAGTCAATTAGTAGAAGGTAGTGCTGGACTAAACCAAGGGGCTAATATGATAAATGAAAACGCCCAAAAGGCCAATGAAGGAGCAGGCAAGTTTGCAGAAGGTTCAAAGGGATTGGCTCAAGGAACAAAAGAGCTTACCAATGGACTAGGAGAATTAAATGCCGGCGCCGGTAAACTTCATGGAGGTATAGAAGAGCTATCAAATGGTGCTGGACAACTAGCTGAAGGTGGCGGAAAGTTAAAAGAAGGTAGCCACAAGCTTACTGAAGGCTCAAAGGAATTAAATGAAGGTATGAACAAGTTCCAAGATGAAGGTATAAACAAGATGTGGGATGAGGTAAAGGATGCAGATATGGATGTTTCAAAGGTAATAGATATAAAAGACGAATTAGTTAAGATATCCAAAGATAATCAATCCTTCTCAGGCCTATCGGAGGATATGGATGGAAGTCTAAAGTTCATCATGAAGACTGAAGGAGTAAAGGGAATAGAAGAGGTGGAAAAACTAGAAATTGATGAAAATGTAAAAGAAGAGAAAGGATTTATATCCTGGATCAAGGGAATATTTAAGAAATAAATAGCTTAACAATAGCCGGAAACTGAGTTAGGGATTATACCCTAGCTCAGTTTTTGTTTTACCATCCTATTCCTAGGGTACAATAAGTAGGATAGGAAAACTGGAGGGAAGTTTATGGGATCCATGAAGGATAAAGCAGTAAAATCTGTATGGATTATTATTATATTTGGTATAGCAAGTAAGATACTAGGGTTTATTAAGGAGACATTAATAGCATCGGAAATAGGCTGTTGCTTTAGAACTGATGCATATTTTGTTGCCTTTGCTGGAGCTACCCTGTTGGCAGAAATATTAGGAGAAGGAATTAGCACTAGTATGGTTCCAGTTCTATTAAAGATTGAAGCCAAGGAAGGAAAGGAAAAGAAGATAGACTATGTAAACAATCTACTCCATATAACCATACTGGCTTCCTTGATATTGCTGGTGTTGGGCTGGCTTTTATCTCCAGCTATTATCAATATAATGGCCAAAGGGTTTAAGGGAGAAGAGTTTTATCTGACTGTAAAGCTTATGAAGATAGGCTTACCTATTATATCTCTTATAATGATAAGATCCGTATTTGTAGCATATCTTCAGAGCAATCATGGGTTTAAAGCTGGGGCTAAATCCTGGATTTACTATAATATAGTGTATATCATATATTTGATATTCTTTAACCAATACGGAACTTATGGATTGATGGTAGCGGGAATACTAGCATCCTTATCCCAGTTGTTTTCAGTAATACCTGCCTCCAAGAATATGGGATATAGATATGAAAAGATATTAGATTTTAAGGATGTATATTTTAAGGAAATGCTTATAGTTATGCTGCCTATACTATTAGCCTTATCCATAAATAGAATCAATATAATAGTAGATAAAACCATAGCATCTACTTTGTCAGTAGGTAGTATATCTTGGCTAAACTATGCTAACGATATAATCCAATTGGTATTGGGCATATTTGTTACGGCTATAGTGACGGTGTTGTTTCCAATAATCTCCCAGGAATATCATGGGGAAGACGTAGAATCCTTAAAGGATACTATGAAAAAGGGTATGAGGTGGATACTCAATATAATAGTACCAGCAACGTTAATATTAGTTCTATTATCAGAACCTATAGTAAGGTTATTCTTCCAAAGGGGGGCCTTTGGTCCTGAAGCTACTTATATGACATCCAAGGCCTTAACTTACTATGCTCTAGGTCTAGGAAGTATGGCCTTTGTACTGATACTTACGAAGATCCACTATGCTATGCACGACTCCTTAACTCCTACACTACATGCAATTTTTGGAGTTGTCGTAAATCTAATATTCAGTATTATATTATCTAAGTATATGGGCATAGCTGGTATAGCCTTAGCCACTAGCATCTCCACAACTTTAGTAACAATCCTGTTGATAACGAGGTTAAACGGCAATATGAAAGTCATAGATATCCACAGAAATTGGAAAAGTTTATTGAAGTTGTTCATAAGGGGAGCTATTATGGCTTTGGTGATATGGGTAAGTTTTTATTTACTAGGGGATAATTCCTTGGGATTAGTAGTTAGTATTGGATTGGGAATAGGAGTGTATGTGGGGATGGGCTAAAAGCCCATCCTTTATTCTTCTACTGTAACTTCATTAAGTATAGTTATACGTCCTTCTACTTCTGGAGAGATAGTTCCATGTTTTAGTAGATATTCTTTGAAGCTGTCCCTCAAATAGTATTTAGTTTTGAGAGTGACTTTTCCTTCTTTAAGCATATCGAACTTATCTCCACCGCCACTTAAGAAGTCGTTGGTTACTACTTTGTAGCTTTTATCCATTTCTATATCTTTTCCATCGATAGTTACGGAAACTATTCTTTCACCTGGTTCTTTAGCAGCATCAAAAGTGTACTCAAGTCCAGATACTTGTAGGAACATACCAGCTGCACTTGGATAGCTAGACACTCCATGTTCTAAAGTATCCCAGATAGTTTTTCCGTCTAATTCAAGAACTACAACTGCATTGTCAAAAGGTAGAACTGTATATACATCTTTTAATGTTATATCTCCCTTATCTATACTTGCCCTTACTCCACCACCATTTTGTAGAGCAATATCTGCATCGGTTAATTCCACTAGGCTATCAGCAATCACATTAGCTAGATTGGATTCCTTTCTTCTAACGGTACCTCTTTCCCCATCTAGATCTACTGTAGTTTTACCGATTACTTGTTCCATTTCTTTATCCAGTTCTTCAGTATATTCATTAACTAGTTTTGCTACTTCTTCGTCTTCTTCTAAGTTTTCCGTCATGAATATATGTCCAAAGTTGAATCCTATCATTTGGTTATCTATCATATTTATATTGGTTTGAGAAACCAATTCCGCATGTTTACCTGAGGATATCAACCAAGAATCTCCAGTTTTTCTTGGGTAATCTACAATATCAGTGCCACCGCCAAATACGAAGTCGATGCCTTGGATTTTTTCACCTAATACTGCATTATCGTTGTGAAGATGGGCTAAGGATATGATTATATCCGAGTTGTCCTTAACTTCATCTACTTCCCTCTTGGCAGCTTCAAAATGATCCTCAAATTCTACTCCCTTTACATTGTTTGGATGAGTATAGTATCCACTACTATCATCTGTTAGTCCTACTATGGCTACCCTGATGCCATCTATATCTTTAATAATGGAAGGTTTTAGGTATTCAGGATAGCTATCATTGTAATAGGTATTAGCTGATAGGAATGGGAATTTAGCTAATTCTGCATTGGTTTTCATAACATCTTGTGGGAAATCGAAATCGTGGTTTCCTAATACCATAGCATCGTATTCCATCATATTCATTATTTCTATGACAGGCTTTCCCTTAAACATATTAGCTACATTTGTATTGTATGGAGCATCACCGATATCTACCAATAGGGTATTTGGCTGTCTTTTGCGAGTTTCATCTACGAACTTCTTCATCTTTGCCATACCACCGATTTCCCTGTCAGCACCACTAGGTTTATATGGTTCAATATGCCCATGAATATCAGCTGTAGCAAGGATAGTTAGAACTTTAAAATTAGAGTTAGACAGGATTTTATTTAAAGCTCCAGCAGCTTCTTCCCTTGTAATAGTATCCTTAGAACTTAAATCCTTTTCATCCAGTAGATTTAAAGAATTAAGTTTTTCTATGTAATCTACCTTTTCATCTACTCCAAATAATACCTTGCCTAATACCTGATAGAACTCTTTTTTAGTAATATTTTCTTCTGGTTTAAACAATCCATCTTCCTCTACATCTATAGCTCTTACCTTGATAAGGCCTTCAATATAGTTTTCACCCCAATGGGATTTAATATCATCGGCTGAATATACGACGAAACCATCATCTATTACCCCTAGAGTATCTGTATAAGTAAATTTCTTCTCTACTTTTTCTTCTACATCTAAAGATTGTATTTCTGGAAGCTTAAATCCTCTTACCATAAGGGCAGATAGCTCTGCTTTAGTAAGGGGGTCTTCAGGTCTAAACCTCCCGTTGATAGGTTGTGCTATTACTCCCTTATCATATAGTTGGACAATAGCTTCTTCATAGGGACTATGGCCTATGTCAGTAAATACGGCAGCTTCTTCTGCCAATGCACCTACTGGCATTATAGTTAATACCAACATAAATACTAGCATCAGAGATGCAAGCCTTTTGTTAATTGATCTTTTCATTTTTAAAGCCTCCTCATAAATTTATTTATAGCATATCAAATTTTATCATATTATGTCGAATAGACAAGGGGAAGTTATACTAAACAATATAAAGGGAGTAGTAATCACGTCTCATTGAAATGGATATGCCCTTATGATAATATTATACTTAAGTAGCATAATAAAGGAAGGGTGGGAAATTTCATGAAAAGAAGTTTTAGAATCATATCATGGTTACTTGTACTGACCTTCACTTTTTCTTTAGGTGCAGGAGCCTTTGCAGAAGGGCATTTACCTTCAGATGTAAAGAAAGGAAAGTGGTATACTGATGCAGTGGAATACGTTTTTACAAATAAAGTAATGGAAAACGTATCTGAGAACGAGTTTGATCCAAATGGTAAGCTTACCCGCGCCGTATTATACCAGTCCTTTTATAATATTGAAAAAGGGCCTGGTACATTAGAAGAAGCACTAGATTGGTGGAAAGAAATAGGCATATATGATGGCGAAGAATTTAATGAAGAAGAAGCTGTTAGTCGTCTAGAAATGTTTGAAATATTATACAAGTATATGAAATATAAAGGAGTATCTACTTTAGGAGGAAGTCTTGAATATTATAGCGATGGAGAAAAGTTACCGGAAACAGCTATACCAGTTATGGAGTATTTGTTAGGGACAGGTATCGTTAAAGGTAAAGATGGTGTCTTAATCGATGCTGATGCCATAGCAAAGCGTTCAGAATTAGCTAGAATTCATTATGATTTGCCTAAACTACTTACTGCTAGCACTTCTGGTGTTGTAACAGTTGTAGATAAGTATGGTAATATTACTTTGGATCTACTAGTTCAAAATCTACTGAATGCAGGATTCGAATTTGGGGATAATCTAATAGTAAAAATAGGAGAGCATGAAATAGAAGCACCTTTTGTTACTGCCTATAGTGATGTTGACAATGGTAGTGAACTGGTACGTGGACCAAATGGTACAGGTTCAAGAAATATTATCGTAGCCATTAATATGGGAAACTTTGCTGAAACATATAAGGCAAAAGAGGGAGACCAGATTAGCTTTGAATTGAAAGAAAAAGCTGGCTATCTTACGGAATGGGAAATCCGTCAGCTAGATCGTAGCGATAATCGTGAAGACTATGCTTCTGATGTTATATTTGCAAACTTCCGTAATGTATCCACTGGAAATATAGCCAAAGGGGTATATTATAGAAGCAGTAGCCCAGTTAATAATGAATTAGGTCGTGCTGCATATGCAGATGCTCTTGCTAAAGAAGCAGGTATAAAAACAGTAGTAAACCTTGCAGACAGCAAAGAAGAACTAGAAAGTTATTTTGAGAAAGAGGATTTCAACTCTCCATATTATAAGAGCCTATATGAAGAAGGCAATGTTATTTTTCTCGATATGGGGGTAGACTTTAAATCTGATGAATTTAAACAAAAACTTAAGACTGGATTAGAGTTCATGATCAAAAAGGATGGACCTTATCTTGTACATTGTAATGAAGGTAAGGACAGAGCAGGTTTTGTCGCTGGACTTCTAGAAGCATTGATGGGTTCTACAGTGGACGAAATCAAGGAAGACTATATGACTACCTATATCAACTATTTTGGTGTAGAGTATGGCTCTGAACAATATGAAAAGATAGCTGAAAGCAATATATTAGAATCTCTACGAGATATTGCTGGATTAGAGAAAGGTGCAGACCTTACCGATGTGGATTTAGAGAAAGCTGCAGAAGAGTATCTACTTGGTATTGGTCTAACTGAAGAACAAATAAAGACTCTTAAGGAAAAGCTATCAACGGATATAGTAGCTATATCTATTCCAGAAGCAGCATAATATTATAAATATTTTGACAACATGTCCGTTGGTTTATATTGACATCCAAACTTTTACATGTTATACTTATAACAAGTGAATATATATGGATTGTTACTGTTAAATCAGGCAAAACCTAACTTATCTACAAGTTCGGGTTTTGCCTTTTTTGTTATTTCCTGAAAGAGGGTGATGAATGTGGTTATTGAAAAGATTCTCAATAACAATGCAATAGTATCCCTTAACGAAGATAAGTCAGAAATTATAGTAATGGGAAGGGGGGTAGCTTTTGGTAAGAGTCCAGGGGATCTGGTTGACAAGGATAGGGTAGAGAAAGTATTTACATTGGAAAACGACGATTTAACTAATAAACTAAAAGAGCTAATAGAGGAAATCCCCATGGAGTATATGAAGCTTTCGGAAGATATAATAAAATATGCTAAATTACAACTAGGTAAAAAGCTAAATGACAACATCTATATATCATTAACAGATCATATTCATTATGCAGTAGAAAGATATAGTAAGGGATTGGCTATCAAAAATGGACTTCTATGGGAGACCAAAAATCTATATAAGGAAGAGTTTCAAATAGGTATGGAGGCTTTAAAGATGATAGATCAGACTTTAGGAGTGAGGCTTCCAGAAGATGAAGCAGCCTTTATAGCATTACATATAGTAAATGCAGAGCTAAACGAGGACATAGGAAATATCATGGCTATGACTGGGATAGTTCAAGAGATACTAAAGATTGTACAGTATCATTTCCTTATGGAATTTGATGAGGAAAGCCTAAATTACTACAGATTCATCACTCACCTAAAATTTTTTGCACAGCGCTTAGTAAATAAAGAGTTCTATGAAGATGATGAACAGGATGATCTATTTGAAATCGTTAAAACAAGATACTCAGATTCATATGACTGTGCCCTAAAAATACAAGAATTCATTTATAAAAAATATCAATACATGATAACCCAAGATGAGATGATGTATCTAACAATCCATATAGAAAGGGTGGTGAGAATACGCTAGAAGGTTGGCAAAGGTTGTGAATATTAAGATCATATCTAAGGAGGGAGTAGTATGGATTATCAGAAAATATCACAGGATATTTTGAAACATGTAGGTGGAGAAGAAAATATAGAACTAGTGGATTACTGTGCTACCAGATTACGTTTTAGATTAAGGAATATTAAAAAAGCCGATAGGGATAGTCTAGAGAAGATAAAGGGAGTCATGGGGACTACCTATAGTGGTGGGCAACTTCAAGTAATCATAGGTAGTGATGTGGCTAATGTATATAGAGCACTTATGGATATAGCTGATATTGATAAGAGTGAAAGGGATTCAGATGGTGAAACGGAAAAATCTAAATTATCCATAGTGCTAGACACCATAGCAGGAGTATTTACACCAATATTACCTGCCATAACTGGTGCAGGTATGATAAAGGCCCTGTTAGCTTTATTTACAGCTTTCAATTGGATATCACCAGAGAGTCAAACCTATTATGTATTAGATACTATTGCAGACGGAGCATTTTATTTTATACCAGCATTACTGGCTTATACATCTGCTATTAGATTTAAAACCAATCCATATTTGGCCGTAGCCTTGGCAGGAATTTTACTACATCCTAATTTTGCTGCACTAATAGATGAAGGTCAGGCTACTATAGGATTTTTAGGAATACCTATTAGATTGGCATCTTATGGTTCATCGGTTATACCTATAATATTAGGAGTTTGGTTTATGTCCTATATAGAAAGATTTGCAGATAAGGTTTCACCAAATGTAGTCAAATTTTTCTTAAAGCCTTTGATAACCCTGTTGATAGTGGCACCAGTAACATTGATAATATTAGGACCTATTGGAACGATTATAGGTGATTATGTGGCACAGGGGATAGTATTTCTAAATGATCATGTAAGTTTCTTAATACCTACGCTAATGGGAGCTTTTTCACCATTACTAGTAATGTTTGGTATGCATTATAGTTTGTTCCCAGTAGCTTTATCAGCTTTTGCAACTTTAGGCTATGAAGTAATACTATTGCCAGGAATGTTAGCAGCTAATATAGCCCAAGGAGCTGCAGCTTTAGCAGTATCTATGAAAGTAAAGGATCAAGACGTAAAGAGTTTAGGAAGATCTGCAGGTTTGACGGCATTAATGGGCATTACAGAACCGGCTATGTATGGAATCAACTTAAGATATAAGAGACCTTTCTTAGCCGTTATGATAGGCGGGGGAGTTGCTGGACTGTTTGCAGGTATAACTAAAGTAAAGGCCTATGGATTTGCGTCACCAGGATTAGCCTCTTTGCCTATATTTATTGGAGACACTTTCGTCTATTCTTTAATAACAATAGCAATTTCCTTTATATTAACATTTGCACTAACTTGGAGCTTTGGAATTGATGAAAGCATAGGAGAAGAAACTAAAAAAAAAAGAAACAAGTCTTTAGCAAAGCAATAGATATTAAATCTCCGTTAAATGGAGAAGTAGTTCCATTGGAAAAGGTAAAAGACGATACCTTCGCAAGCAAAGTACTAGGTTCTGGTATAGCCATACTTCCAACAGAGAACAAGATCTATGCACCAGCAGATGGAATTATTACCAGCTTTCATAAATCCAAACATGCCATAGGGATCACAACTTTTGATAATGTAGAAATATTGATACATGTGGGAATAGATACAGTCAAATTGGGAGGTCAATATTTTATCGGTTATGTTGAAGTTGGAGATAAGGTAAAGATGGGAGATCTATTATTAGAATTTGATGAAGAAAATATTAAAGCTGAGGGATACGATATAACAACCCCCATTGTAATAACCAACACTTCCAGCTTTTTAGATGTAATACCTCTACAAGTTACTACAGCTAGGAAAGGAGATTCCATAATCAAAATATTGTAGAGAAAGGAGCTGATTAGATGGACATAGGCAAGTTACCAAAGGATTTTCTGTGGGGAGGTGCAGTATCTGCTGGCCAGTGTGAAGGGGCTTATGATGAAGGAGGTAAAGGCCTTTCAACAGCAGATGTATTGCCTGGAGGCAAACAGCGGATACCATTGTTACAATATGCAAAACCTGCATTGGAAACCGTATATGATTATTATCCTTCTCATGAAGGTATAGACTTTTACCATCGCTATAAGGAAGATATTGCCCTTTTGGCAGAAATGGGTTTTAAAGCCTTTAGGACATCCATAGCTTGGTCTAGAATATTTCCAAAGGGAGATGAAGAAGAACCAAATGAAGAGGGATTAAAGTTTTATGATGACTTATTGGATGAATTGATAAAACATGATATGGAACCTATTATCACCATATCCCATTTTGAAATGCCCCTGCATCTGGTAAAGGAATATGGAGGTTGGAGAAGTTCCAAGGTAGTTAAGTTCTATGAAAGATATGCCAAGGTGTTGTTTGAAAGGTATAGTAGAAAAGTTAAATATTGGATTACTTTCAATGAGATAAATATGACTCTCCATGGTCCTTTTGTTGGTGGGGGATTGGTAATAGACAAAGATGAAAATAGGGAGCAAATAGTATATGAGGCTGTCCATAATCAGCTAGTGGCTAGTGCTTTAGCTGTCATAGCTGCTCGAGAAATAGACCCAGAGGCTAAAATTGGATGTATGCTAGCAGGAGGGCCCTATTATCCCTTAACGCCTAATCCAGAAGATGTATTTAAAGCTATGGAAATGGATAGGCAGAACTTCTTCTTAGCTGATGTCCAGGCTAGGGGGTATTACCCATCCTATATGAAGCGGTTCTTTAAAGAGAAAAACATAAAAATAGATATAACAGATGAAGAAAAGGAAATATTAGAAAAAGGCACTGTAGACTTTGTATCCTTTAGTTACTATATGTCCCATGTAGCATCGGTGAAGAAGCAAAGGGAAGTAGCAAAAGGGGAATTGAATCTGTTTGAAAGTGAGAAGAATCCATACCTGGAAGACTCAGAATGGGGTTGGCCAATAGATCCAAAGGGTTTGCGATATACCTTAAATCAACTATACGATAGATATCAAAAACCTCTATTCATAGTGGAAAATGGCCTAGGAGCAGTGGATAAGGTTGAAGAAGATGGCACAATAAATGATGATTATCGCATTAATTATCTAAGGGCGCATATTAGAGAAATGATAGAAGCAGTAGAAGATGGAGTTGAGTTAATAGGCTATACTCCATGGGGATGTATAGATTTAGTAAGCCTATCAACAGGAGAGATGGAGAAACGCTATGGGTTTATATATGTAGACAGAGATAATGAAGGAAGGGGAAGTCTTAAAAGGATTAAAAAGAAGAGTTTCTATTGGTATAAAAATGTAATTGCTACCAATGGAGAAGAATTGTAGTTATAAGGAAAAGAAAAGGAGGATTTGTTTAAAATGGATAAAACCAGGCTAAATAAAAAGACAATCTTTAGTCTTCTATTGTCGTTGGTGTTGATCTTATCCAATGTAGTGGCTTTTGCAGGAAACAATTCTGTTCCCAATTGGTTTAGGGATACTTACGAAAAGGTGAAGGATAAGGATTTATTGGACTATGTAGACAATACCTTTACAGAGGATTTGCTTGGCAAAGCGATTAGCGGAAAAGAATTTGCAAACCTTATGTCCATATCTGGTTTAATAGAAGATATGGATGGGGAGGGTATTGCAACTAAGGAATATTTGTCTAGAGAGGATGCTTTTGTAGTTTTGTCTAAAGCTGTAAACTTTGTACCAGTAGATATATCCATACTAGATAGTTATTCCGATGTTTTAAATATATCCGATAAGGCAAAAGAGTCTATAGCTTTACTAGTACAAACCAATATAGTTCAAGGCAAGGGAAATAGGATAGATCCAAAATCTAATCTAACTCATGCAGAAGCTATAACATTAGTAGAGAGGGCTATAAATATCAGCACAGATACAAAATGGGTTGCTGAGAAATAGTATATTATTAGCAAAGGAAATAGCTAAGGATAAGCCTATAATCGTAGCTATTAGAGCAGACAATCCAATGGTATTTGAAGAATTTGAAAAGGATGTAGATGCTATAGTAATGGGCTTTGGAGTAACAGATGAAGCGTATTTTGATATAATCACAGGTAAGGTTGAACCAGAAGGACTGCTACCACTACAAATGCCAGGGAATATGGAAGCTGTAGAAAAACAATATGAAGATGTACCAAGGGATATGGAATGTCATGTAGATGAAGTGGGAAATAAGTATGATTTTGCCTTTGGATTAAATTGGTCAGGGGTAATAAGGGATAAGCGTACAGAGAAATACGATGTTCCAGCATTGCTAACCCCAGCTAACAAGGGTAATTAGGATAATATATATAGACTAGAATCAGGATGTTATATCCTGGTTCTTTTGTTTTGTCCATGCCCCTTAAGGGTAAAATATCATCAAAAGCTTAAAGGGGGTTTTTTCATGAAGGAAGTGTTGACGGGCAATCAAGCCATAGCTAGGGGGTTTTTTGAAGCTGGTGGCAGGATTGCTGCATCTTATCCAGGCTCACCAACGGTGGAGATAATGGAGACCTTAAAGGGCTACGAAGAAATATATGCTGAATTCTCCACCAATGAGAAGGTAGCCTTAGAAGTAGCCATAGGGGGCTCATTATATGGGGCTCGGTCCATGGCATCTATGAAACATGTAGGGGTAAATATAGCTGCTGATCCTTTGATGACTTTCACTCAAATGCCTATAAATGGGGGCTTTGTCTTAGCCACAGGGGATGATCCAGGTATGGCCAGTTCCCAAAACGAACAGGACAATAGGATAATGGGCAAGTTTGCCAATATGGGTATATTCTATCCTGGTAGTAGTCAGGAGGCTAAGGATTATATGAAAGCAGCTTTGAATTTAAGCGAAGAGTATCAGACTCCTATGATGGTAGATATTACTTCTAGGGTATGTCACAGTAGGGGAATAGTAGAAATAGAAGAACGAATAGATAAAGTGCCAGAAGGTTTCACCATAGACCAGGAGAAATACACTATGTTACCACCAAATACCTTTAAAGCCCAATATTCTATGAAAGATAGAATAGCTGCTTTAGAGGAATATGCCTATGATACACCTATAAACACTTTAGAAGAAGTAGAGGGTTCAGATACTTTGATAATCACTTCAGGGCTTATGTACTATAATCTAAAGGAGTTAAATCTACCAGTTAGCATATACAAATTGGGAATGGTGTATCCCATATCCACTAAGAAGATGAAAGAGTTAAGCCAAAGATATGAAAACATCCTAGTACTAGAAGAGATGATGCCCTTTATTGAAAATGAATTGAAACTTATGGGAATCCATTGCAAGGGGAAGGAGTATTTTTCTTTTACAGGGGAATTGCATACGGAAAATATAGAAGAAGGTTTGTATAATGCAGGTATCCTTAAAGAAATAAAATACAGCAAAGTAGAGAAAACATCTACGGTAAGTAGACCGCCTATGTTCTGTGCTGGCTGTCCCCATAGGCCTATATTCGATATCCTAAAGAAGATGAAGGTTAAGGTCATAGGGGATATAGGTTGCTATTCCATGTCTGTGTTGCCAGCATTTGAAGCATCCCATGTGATGATATCTATGGGAGCAACGGTGGGAGTTACTAAGGGGATGAACAAGGCTATGAGGGCCAATGGCAGTGATGAGCCTATAGTATCCGTTATAGGAGATGGAACCTTCTTCCACTCAGGGATGCCAGGTTTTGTCAATCTACTCCATCAAGCAGATGAAAAGGACAATATGACCTTTATAGTCCTGGACAACAGAACTACAGCTATGACTGGAGGACAGCCTAATGCTAGTTCAGGATTATATAACGAAACTGATGATATGGATATATCCATAAAGGAACTATTAAACACCATGGGAATTGAAAATGTAATAGAGGTAGACCAATTTGATTATAAGCATACTAGAGAGGTAATAGTAGGGGAAACTAAGAAGGAAGGCATCTCGGTCATAATTGCCACTAGACCTTGTGCTCTAAGATATAAAATCAAGGAGCCTCACTATTATGTAGATCCAAATATATGCATAGGCTGTAGATCCTGTGTCAAGACCAACTGTCCGCCTATTAGGATGAAGGAATATGAGGGAATTGATAAATTAAAATCCTCCATAGATCCAGATGCTTGTGTAGGCTGTAGCGTATGCGCTCAGGTGTGTCCTGTAAATGCTATTAAGAGATGGGAGGGATGATTGGTATGAGGAATATTATTATTGCCGGTGTAGGAGGTCAAGGTTTAGTATTAGCTACTAAGATAATATCCGAAGCAGCCTTTAGGGCTGGATTGGATGTAAAGACCAATGATGTAGTAGGTCTATCCCAAAGGGGAGGTATGGTTTGGGGTTCTATAAAAATGGGTAAAAAGGTATATTCTCCAAATATATTGCCTGGGGAAGGGGATATCCTCCTAGGTATGGAACCTTTAGAAGCCTATAGATGGAGCTATCAGATGAAGGAAGGAGGCACTATCATTCTCAATGAAAAGGAGGTATATCCTACTCCCGCTTTGTTGGAACAAGAGGAATATCCCTATGAAGAAATTGAAAACTTAAAGGATAAGTTTCATATAATAAAGGTAGATGCCATGGAAGAAGCAAAGATGGCAGGGAACATCAAAGCTGCCAATACCGTATTAATTGGGATGTTAGCTAAGGAATTGTCCATAGATGTGGATATTTGGAAGGAAGTACTTAAGGAAAATGTACCTTCCAAGGCAGTAGATGTAAACATAGTGGCTTTCCATAGGGGATACGATATATAATGAAAAAACTTATATAATAGTCTACTATATTATGATATAATTTTAGTAATAATTGATTCATGCATAAGAATAGTATTAAGGGGAGGGATAATATGGGTATATTAAATAGGTTTAAGGAGATCATGTCCAGCAATATCAATGCATTATTGGATAAGGCGGAAGATCCAGAGAAGATGATAGATCAGATTTTAAGAAATCTAAATAGCGATTTAGGTAAGGTGAAGGCTGAGACTGCCTCTATAATGGCAGAAGAACAGAGAGCTAAAAGGGAACTTGGGGAATGCCAAGAGGATATTAAGAAGATGGAGAATTATGCCGTAAAAGCCCTAGAAGCGGGAAATGAAGATGATGCCAGGAAGTTTCTAGAGAGAAAGGCTGATTTAACAGATAAGGAAAAGGGGCTGGAAGAAGCTTACAACTTAGCCAAATCCAATGCTGAACATATGAGGCAGATGCATGACAAGTTGATTTCTGATATAAATGAATTAGAAGCACGAAGATCCATGTTGAAGGGGAAAATGTCAGTAGCTAAAACTCAGGAGAGGATAAACAAGATGGGTTCCTCAGTAGTAGATGCTAACCGATCTATATCTGCCTTTGATAGGATGGAAGACAAGGTGAATAGGGCTTTAGATGAGGCTAATGCAATGGCTGAGTTAAATAAAGGGCCTAAAGATGATATAAAGGATTTAGCTGCTAAATACGAGAGCAAAGATTCGGATATAGAGGACGAATTAGCTGCACTTAAGGAAAAAATAAAGAATAAGGAGTAGTCCTAATATTAAGGGCTGTAGCTATGGCTACAGCTTTAATATTAACTGGTGTTGGTTTTTTGTTGGAGGTGATAAATTTGGTAATACACTACAAATGTCCTAATTGTGGTGCAGATATGGCCTTTGATGCTGAAACTGGGAAGCTTTCTTGCCATAGCTGTGGCAGGGAAGACGATATAGAAAATTTTCCCGATGAGTTTATAAGTACCCATTTTTCAGAAGATGAAGCCAAGGAATACCATTGTAAAAACTGTGGTGCAGTCATAATTACGGAAGCGGAGACTACAGCCACCACCTGTAGTTTTTGTGGAGCTGGGGTAGTTTTAGCCGATAGATTGTCAGGAAAGATGGCTCCTGCTAAGGTAATTCCCTTTGCCATAAGCAAGGAAGAGGCTATGAAGGCCTTTAAGAAGTGGTGCCGGAATGGCAGGCTTACACCAAAGGGCTTTATGACTGCTGACAGGATAAAGAACATTACAGGTATTTATGTGCCTTTTTGGCTATACGATTTAAACTCTAAGGTCCAGGTCAATGCTCTTTGTACCAAGGTTCGGACATATACTAGAGGTGATTATGTATATACGGAAACTAGATATTATGATGTATATAGGGATATAAATTTAGATTATCTAAAAGTGCCAGTAGATGCTTCGGAGAAGATGAACGATGAGTTAATGGACAAATTAGAACCCTATAATTACCAGGAAATAAAGGATTTTAAAACCCCTTATCTAGCTGGGTATATTGCAGAAAAATATAATTATGATGAAAAAGAGCTGTTGCCTCGTGCTAAATCGAAAATAGAAAACTATATAAATGCTTATATCAACTCTACTATTACCGGATATTCTTCCGTTAGATATAAGGATAAACGGATTGATACTAGGAATACCCATGCTTACTACACCCTTCTTCCCGTTTGGATGGTGTACTATGACTACGACAAATCGGAACACACCTTTGCTATGAATGGTCAGACGGGAAAAGTAGTAGGCAAACCTCCTATTAGTTATGGCAAGGTAGCTGCTTGGTTTGGCGGAGTAGCTGGGGCTACCTTTGTTACACTTAAGATAATGGCTTTGTTGATGGGAGGTGGTCTGTGGTGAGAAGAAGGTTTGAAGGCTATGCATTTATCATACTATTTATTATATTATTAACTTTTAGTAGTTCTATAGTATTGGCCGACTCCGGTAGAAAACATCGGATATACGATTTTGCTAATCTATTGACTCTAGAGGAAGTAGAAAAGTTAGAGTCTATGGCCCAAAAGTATAGCACTAGAAGGGATACGGATTTTATCATATTGACTACTAACGATACTAAGGGGAAGGATATAGTAGAATATATGGAAGACTTTTACGATGATAAAGCTCTAGGCTATGACAAACCCCATGGTAATACGGCTATACTTACCATCGACATGGATAATCGAGATGTTTATTTGGCAGGTTTCTATAAAGGAGAAGAATACTTAGATGATTATAGATTGGATTTGATCCGCTATAAGATAACCCCAGATTTATCCGATGGAGATTTCTACAAGGCATTTAAGGGCTTTATCAAGACCGCCTATAAATATATGGGAATTAGGCCAGGAGTAGATCCAAACAATATATTGTTTAAATCAGGGTTTCAAATCACCATATCCCTAATAGTGGCTGGAATAGTAGTAGGGTCTATGGCCTACAATACTGGTGGCAGGGTCACAGTCCATGACGGGACCTATAGGGATTTTAGCAATTCTAGAATATTAAATAGAAGGGACAATTATTTGAGAACCTCTGTTACTAAACATAGAAGACCTTCTAATAACAATAGAGGTGGCGGCAGCGGTGGTAGTGGCATTAGTAGAGGTGGAGGAATGACTAGAGGTGGTCACTCCCATAGTGGGAGTAGGGGTAAATTTTAGATAAATACCTAGGAAAGGGATGATTAAATGATATTTAAAGGACAATTTGCCAATGTAGTAGAATGGGAAGAGTTTAGAGATGATATGATTTTTTGGAAATGGTCCAATAGGGAGATAAAAAAGGGAAGTAGATTGATTATACGTCCAGGCCAGGATGCAATATTTTTATACAATGGTAAAATAGAGGGCATATTTAAAGATGAAGGAGATTACGATATAGAATCTCAAATCATCCCCTTTTTATCTACATTAAAGGGATTTAAATTTGGTTTTAATACGGGTATGAGGGCAGAGGTACTGTTTGTAAATACCAAGGAATTTACAGTAAGATGGGGCACCAAAAATGCCATAAATATACCTACTCCTCAACTACCAGGAGGACTTCCAATCCGTGCTAATGGTACCTTTAACTTTAAGGTCAACGATTATATAGCATTAATCGATAAGATAGCAGGGGTAAAGGATCATTATCTAGTAGAAGATGTGAAGCTGAGAATTACCTCTATACTAGACCAATTATTGATGAAATGGATTAGCAAAGAAGGTAAGGATATGTTCAATCTTCAAGCCAATGCCTTTGAAATAGCCAAGGGTATTAAAGAAGATTTGGATATGCAGATACTAGACAATGGTATGACCATTACAGGCTTTAATATAATGAGCTTTAACTATCCAGAGGAAATCCAAGATATGATCAACAAAGTAGCTTCCCACAATATGGTAGGAGACTTAGGTAAATACCAACAGGTTTCCATGACCGATGGCATATCCTCAGGAAAAGTAAAAGGTGGAGGAACTGCTTCCGATATGGCAGGCATGATGATGGGGATGAATGTAGCCAAAGAGATGATGAAAAACATGGATGAAGGCAAATCTCAAGGCAGTACAACCAAACCAAATTTCTGCCCTAATTGTGGTCAGAAGACTGGGGAGGGAAATTTCTGTTCCAACTGTGGTCAAAAATTAGTGTAAAAAAAGGCGGGTTGTATACCCGCTTTAACTATTATTTTCCTAATTTAGTCTTATGAAGTATTTCCAAATTCACTTTACTACCTGTTTGAAACTTTGCACTTTCCTTACCACTTAAATTCACTTCAACAGATTTTCCATCCTTTGAAACCAGGTATTCGGTGAATTGGCCCATGAATATCTTTTCTTCTATGGTATATTCCCCTTGGGGATTTATGTTCATACGGATATCCTCAGGTCTTACCATAAACTTTTCTCCATCTATGTGGATTAGGTTTGACTTTCCTATGAAGGAGGCAATATATTCATTAGTAGGAGAGAAGTATACTTCTGTAGGGGAACCTATCTGCACTACTTTTCCCTTGTCCATTACTACTATTTTATCCGAAAGGCTTAGGGCCTCACTTTGGTCATGGGTGACAAAAATCATGGTGATATTAAGCTTTTTTTGTAATTCCTTAAGCTCTCCTCTCATCTTCATCCTCAAGGATGCATCTAGATTACTCAAGGGTTCATCTAATAGGAGTATCTTTGGATTAGTAGCCATGGAGCGAGCTAGTGCTACCCTTTGCTGTTGTCCTCCACTTAGATTCCCTACTTTATACTGTTCATAGCCTGTTAGACCAACTATATCTATATATTCCTGAGCAATTTCTAAAGCCTTTTTCTTTTTTTCCTTCCTATAGAATCGGATACCATAGCTTACATTTTCCACTACATTCATATGGGGAAATAGGGCATAGGATTGAAAAACCGTGGATACAGGCCGTTTTTCAGGAGGTAAGCTTAGGATATTTACTCCTTCTAATAAAATTTGTCCACTATCTGCTTCCAAAAATCCACCAATTAGATTCAATGTAGTAGTTTTGCCACAGCCGGAAGGGCCTAGGATAGTGACAAACTCTCCTTCCTCTACATCTATATTTACATTTTTTACACCATTTTCTTCATCAAACAGTTTAGTCAAATTTACCAACTTAAGAAACACATGCTACACCTCCCTTTTGTTAAGTAGCTTTATAGCTATTAGATTTACGCTGACGGTGATTAGGATCAGTACACTAGCCATTACTGCGGCTTGTCCATATCCACCTCTTTGAATATCCTTAAACATTACAACGCTGGCTACTACATTCTTTGGCGAAACTAAAAATATAATGGCTCCAACAGTAGTCATACAAGCGGTGAAAGTGTTTATGAAGCTGGTTAAAAATACTGGCCTTAACAAGGGAAATATAATATTGGTAATAGTCCTTACCTTTGATGCACCTAAATCCCTAGCTGCATCTTCCAATCTAGTATCTATATTGGCAAAGGCAGCATTAGTAGCTTTGTTAGCTACGGATATATGTCTAAAAGTAGAGTTTAGGATTACAATGGCAGTAGTTCCCGTAAGGAGCAAAGGCCTATTGTTAAATCCAACTATATATCCTAGTCCAAAGAATATACCCGGTATAATATAAGGGAGGGAGGATACAAATTCTATATATCTCATACCCTTTATCTTTCGTCTGTGGGTATAATAGGACAATAAAATTCCCAGCACCGAAGATATTATTCCAGCAATTATAGCAAATACTATGGAGCGGACAAAGGCAGATAGATATAGAAATCTCACCTTTTTAATATGATCCAGTGTAAATACTAATTTACCAGAAGCATTGTTAGATATAGATAACAAAAATATACTACCATATTTTAGTATGACTATTATAAAAAAAGCTATAGTAATAAAACCTAAAACTACATTTAATCCTTTGGGAAGTTGAAAATGGTATCCTTGACTTCCAAAGGCCTTGGTTCCATCGGATTTATTATCTATACTTTCCATGTTCTTTCTGTAGAACAAAAATGCCAATAGAGCAGGAGGAATTAATAGTACCGACATGGCGGCAGCCTTTCCTAAATCTCCACTAGCAAATATGGTCTTATAGGTTTCTGTAGCTAGCATTTTGAACTTTCCTCCAATGATGATAGGAGTTCCAAAGTCTGCTAAATTCATAGTAAAGTTTAAAAACAATACCGCCAATACCGTAGGAAATACTGCTGGTAGTATTACATTTTTCAAAGTCTCACTAGGAGTGGCTCCTAGGTCCCTGGAGGCTAGTATCTGCCTTCTATCTATAGAGTTTAAAGCTGTAATAATCATAATGGTAGACAGGGGGATTTTCCCTAAAGTCTGAAGTAATACGACTCCTTGCCAACCATAAGGATTGACGCTTAAGCCCAATAGATTGTGAGTGATGAGCCCCCTTCGACCAAAAAGTGTAATCAAGGCCAAAGAAGAAACGAAGGGTGGCGATATCATAGATAACATCAAAGCTCTTAATATGATGTTTTGGATCCTTTCCCTTTGAGTAAAGGTGTATAAAGCTATACATAGTGAAAAAATCGTAGCTAGTACAGAGGATAGACTTACTACGAATAAGCTGTTTTTTATCAATGTTAAATTGCTTTGAGTTAATAAATTCTTGTAATTATCTAAGGTAAAATCACCTCTATAGAAGAAGCTGGTGGAGATGACCATAACTATAGGATATAAGATGAATAAAAGTAAACTAATGATAACAGTCCATAAAATCAACCGATCTAATATAGAATCAAAGGAAAGAGCAAAGCCTGCCCTTTCCTTTGGTCTTACACTATTTATCACCGACTACTTCCTTCCATCTTTCTAGGATTGATTCCCTATCACTACCCATTAATTCTAGGTCAAAATCGATTAGTTTACTTTTATCCAATTCTTTCATCAATTCTGGTGCTTCTACATCGTCTCTAGCCATTATTCTTGCATCGGCTTCTCTTAATATTTCCTGTCCATGTTGAGATAGATACCAGTCTACGAACACCTTAGCTGCATCAAGATTTTTAGTGTTCTTGAATATAGCAATTGGAGCTGGTGTCCATGGAATCATATCTTCTGGATAAATAACAGATGTAGGGCTTGTTTCTCCAGCAGCATAGGTTCCACCAGTGATGGCTACTACACCTATAGCAAATTCTCCAGCTGCAACTTTTTCCAATGGTTCTCCACCGCCTTGGGCGAAGAAATCTATATTTTCATTAAGTCTTTCAAAATAATCCCAAGCTTTTTCTTCTCCTAAAGCTTGTATAAGACCGCTGACGATAGCATAGTTAGTTCCTGAAATAGCAGGGTCTGCCATGATTACTTCCCCTTTGTACTTAGGGTCAGCTAAATCTTCCCAAGTCTTTGGAGGCTCTAGACCTTTTTCTTCTAATATATCATCATTAACTATCCAACCAGCAGGCACTAGTGCTAATCCTGAAAAATATCCATCTTCATCACAATATTGAGGATTGATAGCAGATACTTCTGGGGATTTGTAAGCTTCTAGATACCCTAAATCTCTAGCGTTTAAGTAACTGTCTACTCCACCGCCAAACCAGATATCTGCTTCAGTTTTTCCATCTTCTGCTTGAAGTTTAGCAAGAGCAGATCCAGTGGACATACTCAAGAATTCTACTTTGATACCAGTTTCTTCGGTGAATTTTTCAAAAGTAGCATCGGCACCGCCATAAGCTACCAATACGCTTAAGGTTGTCCCTTCAAAAGGTTTGTCATTGGTCTCTTCAGAAGTTTCAGCTGGTTTATCAGCTTCTTCTTGAGGATTGTCATTATTTTGACAAGCTACAAGACCAAAAGACAATACTAGCACCATTAATAATGCAAGTATTCGTTTCTTCATTTTTTGTCACTCCTCGTAATTTATATAATATTTTGCTCATCTAGAGATAGATTAGCATTGGTGTCAATATTAGTCAAATAGATTAATCCTATGGAATAGACAGTCACTATAGATAAACTTTATACAGTTAAATACCACTTTTTCCTATGTAACTTAATTGTAATAAATATTTCACTCTATTGAGATATATAGGTGTTATAATAAAAAGGGTACAAGTACATATTTGAATGGAGGAAAAATATGAAGAGGAATATACTATTTACGGCAATTATTTCATCTATGATCGTAGCCAATAGTAGCTTTTCCTTTGCCATGGTTTCTGATATAGAAAGTCATTGGGCCAAGGCGGAGATAGTCTATTTAATGGAAAGGGGTAATATACAAGGCTACAACGATGGAACTTTTAAACCCAACAAAAATGTAACTAGAGCTGAATTTTTCAAGATGGTAAACCATGTATATGAATTTGAGGAAACTAATCAAGTATCCTTTACAGATGTAAAAAAAGATGACTGGTATCATGATGAAATAGGGAAGGCCTTAGCTGCAGGATATGTAAGTGGCTACGAGGATGGAACCATAAGGCCTAATAGACCTATAACTCGGGAAGAGGCATCCAAAATAATTGCTATGGTTGCAGGATTGGATCAAGAGCTAGAAAATATAGAGCTGGATTTTGTCGATAGTGAGGAAATAGGGGATTGGGCTAAGGAATATGTAAAATCTATGAAGTATAAAGGATATATGCAAGGATATCAAGATGGCACCTTTAGACCTAAGAGACAGATTACAAGGGCAGAGTCGGCTAAGATACTTGCTAATATTAGCAGGAGTATACAAGATGATCCAACAGAAGAACCAGATACTAAAGAATATCTGGTCCAGATAGGAAGCTATAGCAGCTTGGAATCTGCCAATGAAGAGGCTTGGAATTTAGTACTTGCTGGCTTTGAAGATACCTTTATAATTAAGGATGATAAATACTATGTAATGGCTGGTAGGTTTTCAACGGAGGAGGATGCACAGATATTTAAAACCATAGTTAGTTCTAGGGGATTTGAGACCTTTATAACTACAAGGGAATTTGAGGAAGGTAGTCTAATCAAACCCACAGAACCTATAAAGGAAATACCTAGATATGAGGAGTTTATAAAGCTAGCAGATGAACTACCAAATCCAAAGGATATTAGGGAGATAGTGGTTACAGATAAGGTTAAAGTTGAAAAACTAAGGAATCTATACGATAGCCTAACTCAAGAGGAGATAGAGCATATTCCCAATGAAAGGATAAATAAATTTCAAGAAGTAGAATCTAAAATAGAATCCCTAAAGACTTCCATCAAATCAGGGACCAATACTAGCATGGCTCAAGCTCAAGCCTGGGCTATTAAAAAAGGCAGTCATAAGAGATTTATAGATGTAGCACCCTATTACTGGGAATATGGAAGACTTACTGGGATAAATCCAGAAATACTATATGCTCAAGCAGCCAAGGAGACCAACTTTGGTAGATATACAGGTCAAGTTAAGCCAGAGATGAACAACTGGGCTGGTATCAAAATACTAGAGCCTATAGGGGATAGCACTTATGATCATCAAATATTTCCCACTCCAGAAGAGGGGGTAAGGGCACATTTCAATCATATGGGTATATACTGTGGAGTAGATCCCATAGGAGAACCTCATCCTAGATGGTATAAGACCAAAACTGCCGCTTGGGCTGGAAAAGTATCCTATGTAGAAGATTTAGGAGGCCGTTGGGCGCCAAATCCAGATTATGGCATATCTATAATGCGGGATTATGTAAAACATATATACAGCACCTCCATTCCTGTGGAAGAGGATTTAAAGAAGGCATTGGAATTTAGCCAAAGGGTAGATGAGCTAGAGGATGATAAATTGATGCTAATGGAGATAATGGAAGAATATAATAGATTAACGGAAAATCAAAAATCCTTAATACCCTACAATATTAAGGAAAGAATAGATAAAATCAATTTCAATCCCTTTGCATATTAAATGGAAACTGGACCAGAGGTAAGTAAAAACTTATCCTGGTCCTTTGTTTTAGCCGTCTATAGAGTCTAGGTCATGGGTTAGTATTTCTTCAATCTTTGATTGGATTCTATCGAGGTCTAAACC
>NZ_PPXY01000002.1 GCF_021655115.1 Clostridium sp. Cult3 | reverse complement strand
CTAGTTATTTCTTTTTGAGTCATATTAAATATCTCCTCTCTCATATATGACATTTTATCAGAATGAATTTAATATGACATTATCATAGAATAATAATATATTTTTATTAAAACCCTTGACAAAATTAAAAATTGATATTATAATAAGATTGTAATCATTACAAAGTTGTATTCATTACAATCACTTGTAGAGAAATTTAATATATTATACCTTCTAAGAGAGGTGACCAAAATATGGACTGGGATGTCCAATGGATAAAAAACTACCTAAAACAACATGATATCAAACCATCTACCATTCGGATTAAAACTTTAGAATATCTATTAGATAACAGGATTCATCCAACGGTAGATGATATATATAGAAATCTATTTGATGATATACCAACCCTTTCGAGGACCAGCGTATATAATACCATGGACTTGTTTCTAGAAAAGGGCATTGTTAAAACGGTATTTCTATGTGAAAAGGAATTAAGATTTGATATTGACACCAATTATCATGGACACTTTAAATGTGAAAGATGTGGAAAAGTATATGATTTTCCCATTGAAGCTAAAATTGTAAACGAAGATGAATTGGAAGACTTTAAAATCACTAGCAAAAATATTCATCTTTATGGTATATGTAAAAACTGTAACAAATAATTTAAGGGGGTAAATGTAATGGAAGAAAGAAGAATGAAATTATTAGGCGAGAAATTTCCATCTATGGAAGTGGTAACAACTCACGGGGTTAAAAAATTACCAGAGGACTATGAAGGAAAATGGTTTATACTATTTAGCCATCCAGGGGATTTTACACCGGTATGTACTACAGAATTTGTTGAATTCTCAAGAAGAGCAGATGAATTCAATAAATTGAACACCCAATTAATCGGATTGTCTGTAGACCAAGTATTCTCCCATATTAAGTGGGTAGATTGGATTAACGAACATTCAGATGTAAAGGTTCCTTTCCCAGTAATAGCTGATGAACTTGGAAGGGTATCTAACCAACTAGGCATGATCCATCCAAGTAAAGGTACCAACACTGTAAGGGCGGTATTCATAGTAGACGACAAAGGGATAATTAGACTTATAATGTATTACCCACAAGAAGTAGGTAGAAATGTAGATGAAGTTTTAAGATCACTAAAGGCATTGCAAGTAGCCGATGAACATAATGTAGCTATTCCAGAAAATTGGCCAAATAACAAATGGATAGGAGATCATGTAATAGTTCCACCGGCAGCAAATGAAGAATTAGCTAATAAGAGAAAAGAACAAATTAAAAATAAGGAAATAGAAGCCTTCGATTGGTGGTTAGTACACAAACCTTTAAATAAGTAAAACCTAAAAATTCCGCTTTGATGGTAGATGTCAAAGCGGAATTTATTATATGCTAATACTCAGAATATTCAATAACTTTCTTTTATGGTGCCTGGCACCAATTTATATAGTTATTTGTAACATAATAAATAATCCCTTGTATCTATAGGATATACTCTAATCATCTAGTATAATAGTATTACATACTAATCATGAGGTGAAAATTAACCATGGAAGAAAAAAGATTGAATTATATAGTCAATAAGGTAAACGATATTCCTGTTTTACCTAGTAGGGTTCAAAAGATAATTGCTATCACTGAGGATCCAGATTCTACTATAGAAGATTTGGAAAAGGAAATATTAAAGGATCAAAGTTTAACCTCCAGAATACTTAAATTAGCCAACTCTGCCTATTATGGATATCCTAGAAAAATAAACACCGTCTCTCAGGCTACTATACTATTGGGATTTCAAACTATCAAGAGTATGGCTCTAGCTTCTACGATATCTAAAATGATGGCTCGTGAATTGAAAGGGTATGCTTTGGAGAAAAACGATCTATGGACCCAATCTCAAACCTGTGCCATCATATCTAGGTATATCGCTAAAGAAGTAAAATTTTCAAATCCAGAAACCGCTTATATAGCAGGCCTCCTTAGGGATATTGGCAAGACCATATTGAACTTCTATGTAGAACAGGAGTATCAAGCCATTGTCAACAAGGTGGAATATTCAAACATGTCTTTTTTAGAGGCGGAAGAAGAAGTTTTAGGATTTAATCACGCTCAAGTAGGTGAAAAGATAGCTACCAAGTGGAATTTCCCTGAAGATCTAGTAGAAGCCATAGGTCTTCATCACACTCCTGAAAAATCCAATATAAATTCTAAACTAGTCTCTATTGTACACATTGCTGATGCCATAACTATGATGATAGGAGTAAGTATAGGTGCCGATGGATTGGCATACAATCTTTCTCCCTTTGCTCTTGAAACACTGAATCTAACCCCTAACGATGTAGAACAGTTAATATCTAGATCTCACGATCTGATTATCGATGATAATAGCTTCGACCTAATATAGCCGTAAAATCAGAGATTTTTCTCTGATTTTTATTTTATTGCTACCAAATTTTGTCGTTTCAGGTATAATAAATACATAAGTAAAAGAAAAATATTAAGGAGGTATATATATGGAGAAATTGTTATTAGAAGATTTTACTAAGTATAAGTTTTTATCTGGTATTAAATATTCTCCCCAAGGTGACAAAATAGCTTTCATCCTTCATCATATGGACCTGAAGGAAAATAAATATCTTTCCAACATATATTTATATGATATGAAAACAAAGGATTCCATAAAACTAACCTCTAACAACTCAGAAAAAAGCTTCTTGTTTAAAGATAACAACACCATACTATTCCCTAACATAAGAGATGATAAGGATAAAAAGAGAAAAGAAAAGGGCGAAGAATTTACACCTTTCTATGAAATATCTTTAAAGGGTGGAGAAGCTAATAAAGCTTTTGAAATCCCACTTAATGTAGGTAATATAGAAAAAATTGATGATAATAACTATCTAATATCTGCCCTACATGATATCAATAGACCAAAGATAGAAAATCTATCTCATGAAGAAAAGAAAGAAGTATTAAAACAATATGAAGAGGAAAAGGATTACGAAGTATTAGACGAAATTCCCTTTTGGTTTAATGGACAAGGCTTTACCAATAAAAAAAGAATGAGATTGTATATTTACAATATTGTAGAAAATAAACTCAACCCTATTACTGACGAATTTACCAATGTAGGTAGCTTTAAACTAAATAAAGACAGGTCAAAAGTATTACTTATCACCAATTCCTTCATAGATAAGATGTCATTAAAAGATGATTTATATATATATCATATAGATGAATGCCATCTAGAAAAGATGAGTCACGATAATTCCTTTAGTTATTCCTACGCAGATTTTTTAGAAGATGAAATAATATTCATAGGCTCAGATATGAAGTCCTACGGGCTTAACCAAAATCCCCATATATATTTAATGAAGGGAAATGGGGAAGTGAATATGTTAACTCCTGAAGATTTCGACTATAGCCTATGGAATTCAGTAGGCTCTGATTGTAGATATGGAGGAAGTTCCTCTATCAAAGTAGAGGGAAAATATCTGTACTTTGTTACCACGAAACACGATAGCTCCTATATAAATAGAATAGATAGAAATGGAGAAATTGAAAAGCTCACCATAGAAAAGGGCTCCATCGATGGCTTTGATGTATTTAATGGAAAAATAGTATTTATAGGGCTTCGGGATCTTAGATTGCAAGAATTATATATGCTTAATAGCTACAAAGAAGAACAGCTTACTTATTTTAATGAATGGGTAATAGAAAATAAAAAATTATCTACTCCTAAGAAGATAGTTTTTGAAACAGAAAGTGGTGTAAATATAGAAGGCTGGATACTAAAACCTGTGGATTTTGATGAAAACAAAAAGTACCCTGGAATATTGGATATACATGGTGGCCCTAAAACCGTATATGGTGAAGTATTCTTCCACGAGATGCAATATTGGGCCAATGAAGGGTATGTAGTCTTCTACTGTAATCCAAGGGGTAGTGATGGTAGAGGAGATGAGTTTGCCGATATCAGAGGAAAATACGGTACCATAGATTATGATGATCTAATGAAGTTTACGGATTTCGTTTTAGAAAACTATTCCTTTATAGATGAGGATAGATTAGGGGTTACTGGTGGCTCTTACGGAGGTTTCATGACCAATTGGATCATAGGCCATACAAAGCGGTTTAAAGCAGCTGCATCCCAAAGAAGTATATCCAATTGGATATCTAAATTTGCCACTACGGATATTGGATATTTCTTCGTAGAGGATCAGCAAGCAAGTACTCCTTGGAGTGATGTAGAAAAGCTATGGTTCCACTCCCCATTAAAATATGCCCATAAGGTAGTAACTCCTACCCTATTCATCCACTCAGAAGAGGACTATCGCTGCTGGTTAGCAGAGGGATTGCAGATGTATACTGCCTTAAAGTATCATGGAGTAGAATCAAGACTGGTAATGTTCAAAGGGGAAAATCACGAATTAAGTAGGTCTGGAAAGCCAAAGCACAGAATAAGAAGATTAAGGGAAATAACCCAATGGTTTGATAGACATTTAAAATAATATAGAGGGGCTCCGCCCCTCTAAAAACTTCTATCAGGTTCCACATGCTGCATAGTAATTGATCAAATCTATTCCTATCCTTTTTTGTTCATCATTCAACTCCTTTGAATTCACTATCATATCTAAATCTTCTACAATACTTTGATCTTCTCTATCATATATATGAATATCGTTTAATGCATAGGCTACCTCTTCTATCTTTTCTGGTCTATTGGACAAAGCCTTAATGAATTTTATTTTGTCCCTAATATAGGTATTGCCTAAACTTTCTACAAATATGAAATACTCCTCTCCTATAAAACCATCCATTAAATCAATCAAAATAGCTATATCACCAATTTCATCTATTTCTTGATCTGAAAGCCAACGTAGAAGATCTATGACACTACCTTCTCCATAAATTTTTTCCAACTTATCATAGTCTAGTTCTGGAAGTAAGGCAATTGCCCTACTAACATGTTTCTCTTCTCCTGATAGTATAATGTTCATTAGTTCCTCTTCTTTAGAAAGATCATACTTATAGCTATGTTCCTCTTCCTTGTCATCATTAATTTTCACATAACCAATATGATTGGATTCATCCCAGTATTTTGGTAAATAATCTGTGTATTTATCAGCTTCTATAAGGGGCTCTACTATTTGACTATTGATATAATATATAGCTAAATCTATAGACTCGTTTTGATGATTTTCCACCCCAATTAACAATTTACTCGAATCCGGTGACCATATAACCTCTCCAATGGTTCTAATACTAGCTATATCCTCCCTATTCTCAACAGGAATTATATAGGTAGTTCCAACCATATCTGTACCTTCGGTAACTATAAAATATCTTCCATCTTTAGACCATTTAATACCGTGTAGATTTCCAATGATTCCTTCTGCCTCTTCTTCCATATTGGTATCCCCATCATATATCTTTAAAACCCCAACTCCTTTACCTTTGTCCTCAATAAATACAGTATATTCCCCTTGATTGGCAACTTCTAATACATCCTTCCTATCTTCAATGTTGGTATATTTAGGTTTCACATATAATAAGAATATAACAACTACCAATACTATGATCCCAACACCTATTAACAGTTTAATCAATTTGTTCATATATTCACCTCTCACTCAATACTCTATTCCCTTCCTAGCCTTTACCCCTTGCTGATAATAATGTTTGACCTCCACCATTTCAGTCACCAAATCAGCCTTATCTATCAATTCCTTAGGTGCATATCTACCGGTGATAACTACCTCTACATGCTCCTTTCTTCTGTCTAAAATATCTAATACCTCCTGAACTTGGAGTAACTTGTAATATAGGGCAATACTTAATTCATCCAATATGACTACATCCCATTTGCCTTTTTCTAAAACTTCCCTACAGATATCCAGTCCTTTTCGAGCAGCTAATATATCTTCTTCCGTAGGTTCATCATAGATAAAGCAATTCCTATAAAAGCAGCCCTCACTGCTAATCCTAAGCTAGCGGTAGTCTTTCCTTTTCCATTGCCTGTATATATGTGTATATAACTTTCCAAGTATATCCCTCCATTTACACCAATACCAAGTACCCCTATAGTAGGATTATACCCATAATAATATCATCTTTAATAAAAAATATCTATGGTAATACTATATATGGAAATACTAAAACTATCAATCCATCTAGTCGATATGTAATTACATGTATTGAATAGATTGATTCAAAAGGTGGTATGGGATTTGAAACTAAAATATAATCTTAAAAACAAGGTCAGCAAACACAAGAATAAGAGATGGTATAGATTTTTAGATGAGGTAATCTGTAGAATAAAAGAAGATGAAGTGTCTGCTATAGGTGGGCAACTAACATATTTTCTGATATTGTCCATATTCCCTTTCTTAATATTCTTCCTTAATTTATTAAGATATACTTCTATTGCACAAGAGGAAGTATTGGATAATCTATTGATAGTATTGCCTATAGAAACCCAAATTTTACTTAAGGATTTGATTCGGGAAATCCTAGGTTCCAGTTCTCAAACCCTGTTGTCTTTAGGAATAATCCTTGCTATTTGGACTGGTTCTTTAGGAATAACTGCTATCATCAGAGCAGTAAACAAAGCTTACAATGTAAAGAAAAAAAGACCCTATTGGCGACTTAAAGGATTGGCTATTCTATTTACCATAGTTCTAGCCCTGTTATTGATGCTAGTATTAATCATGTTGGTATTTGGTGAAGTAATAGGTAAAAAGATATTTGCCTATTTGGGAGCTACCCATATCTTTTACTATATATGGGAATTCCTAAGGATAATAATCCCCTTTTTATCTATGATAATCATATTTGCCCTAATATATAAACTAAGCCCCACCCCTGAAGAGGGACTAAATATAAAATTTAGCCAAACTCTACCAGGTGCGGTATTTACTACTACAGGCTGGATTATTGCTTCCATGATATTTTCCATATATGTAAATAATTTTGGTAACTATTCAAAAACCTATGGCAGCCTAGGGGGGATTATAGTATTACTGCTATGGCTATATATAACAAGCATAATGATAATACTAGGTGGAGAAATAAATGGCGCCTATGCCTCTATAATAGAGGGAACTGGAGTGGAGGATTGTGATGATGAGGAGTAGGGTACATGACGGCCCAAATGAAGATTAATTGACTAAATCCAACATCCAGCTTATCCAGCTTGAAATGGTCTGAGCCCTTCTATAAAATGTACTATCAGAATTTATCCTATAGAGATTTGACCCTTTCATTATTCTAACAATATTATCTCTACTAGGTATTTCTCCTATTCTAAAATATTCTTTTAAAGTTTTGTTAAAAGCATTATGCTTGAGGATCAGTTCTATGAATTTAAGCTGTCTTGATTTTAAATCAACTTTGAAAAGTTTTTTTCCCTTATCAGTTAAAAAATAAACAACTTCTCCATCTTCTCTTTTTTTATCTATAATTCCTAAGTATCTACCAGCATCAGTATAGTAGTTAGTTTGTCTAGGATTAAAATCGTATGTAGTGGTAATCTCTTCTTTTGTCATTTCGTTATTATTTAATAATTCACATAGATTAATAAGCCTTTTTATACTATCTGCCTGTGGAAATTGAATTCTTGGTTCTTCAATAATATTTACATTATATAGAATGTTCTTAATATCATTTAAGTTAATATCATCTTGTACTAAAGTATAATTTTTTTGTTTTACTAGAACCAGTGAGTTGTAATTATTAGGCTCTTGAAAGTTGTACTCGTATAACGTAAAAACACCATTAGAATACACCATAAAAACCGGTATAATTCTTTTGGTTATCTTCTGATTCCATAACCTAAAAGGATAATATAATTGTCTAATCAAAAAATCCTCCGAGATTGAATTTTTAGCCTCAATTAAAGCTAAACTCTCTGTCCCTTCATAACCCCCATCTATCTCAATTTGAGAGTTAGATACTGTAACCATTACATCTCTATTCATATTAGTATTATTTATATAAAAAGAAAATTCATTTGAACCCATCCTACCACTAACCGTAGGTACCAATTTATCATCCTGAAGAAAATCTGATAATATTCCAGAAACATAAGCACAATTTATTGCAATAGACTCAGAAGTTATATTTTCATGTTCTATACTTTCTATGTAACTCGGAAATGGAATTCTTATAATTTTTTTATTTATTTCATTAAATTCTTTATATGCTTCAAAGGAAGAGATAATGTAGCCACCTCTACTTATTGGCAAAATAGATAGATTATTATCTTTAAATAATTTTGGTAAATTACTCCTATGATCAAATTTAGTGGCTAATCTAGCTTCTCTAAACTCGTTAATGTCTTTAGAAGTAATCTCAAAAAAACCTTTATCTTCTATTTGAGACAGAATATTGTATTTATTAAAAAGCTTTTCCCAGGCTAAATCATTTTTAGTTTTACCCATAATTCATCACCAATATTTCGTCAACTGCTCCTCTTCCGTTTCCTTTTGAATTAATAGTTCTGTTGGCCTGTACTATTTCTATATTATAGTCTTTATAAAGTTCCAATATAAACTCAGTTTTAGAATTTGAAAGTAGGAAATTTATTCCCCTTTTATCTAATCTATCACACAATTTTTTTAACCTTTTTTGTTCTTCCCTATTAAAACCACCTTTATCATAGCCAGTAAAACTACTTGTGTCACTTATTGGATCATAAGGTGGATCAAAATAAATGAAACTACCTTTTCTAGCTCCTTTTACTGCTTCTTCAAAGTCACAACATTTAAAAGTTATATTAGCCCTATTAAAATATTCGCTTACCGCTCTTAATGTCGCTTCATTTACGATATTTGGATTCTTATATCTTCCAAAAGGAGTATTAAATTGGCCTTGAGAATTAACTCTAAATAATCCATTATAGCAAGTTTTATTTAAATAATGTATTCTAGAAGCTTTCTGAACAGGACTCAGTTTCCTATATTTTTCTATATCCCTATCCAGTTCCCTTATTTTATAAAAATACTCCGCCTCATTCTTATGTTTTTTTAAATCCTCAATCAATTCATCAACATTATCCTTTATTACTTGATACAAATTTATCAGCTCTTCATTAATATCATTAATAACAGCTTTCTTAGGTTGCAAGTGGAATAGCACTGCTCCTCCACCTACAAAAGGCTCATAATACGTCGAATAATGAGAAGGTATATATTTTTTAATTTCAGGAAGAAGCTGTCTCTTTCCTCCTACCCACTTAACGACTGGCGTCACTAATTCATCATTTTTCAATTTAATCCTCTCCCAACTAATTACCAATAAGCTACTAAAGATTTGGTTTTCTAAATATAAACAGATACTCATGGGCTATTAGAAGGAAATTGTGCTCAATACTTTTCTTATACCAAAATCCTGTAGTTTTACAATTATGTTGTTCTTTAATGATTATTTCTTTTAATATAAATCCTGTTTCTAAATATTTCTCCATTACTTTATAACCAAGGGGGACTATATGTTTTGACTTTCTCGTATCTCCCATTAATATTGCACAGTATCTATTATATTTTAATACCCTAAAAGATTCTTTGGCAACAAGTTTCATCTGAGTTATAAACTCATTAATATCATAATTTGACAGATCGCCTTTTATTCCATTACTATACTTTATTATATTTGCATAAGGGGGATGTGTACAAATTAAATCTATACTATTATCAGGTATGAAGTTTAAATTTCTCGCGTCTCCATAATAAATGTTAGGTTCATACTCTCTATTTTTATCAAAATCAAAGTTCTTTTTTGCTATTTTAATAGCATTTGGGTTAATTTCAACTCCAATGCCCTTTCTCTTTAATAATTTTGCTTCAATTAATGTAGTTCCACTACCCATAAATTGATCTAAAACTATATCATCTTTTTTTGAGTATCTGCTTATAACATTTCTAGGTATATATGGTGACCAATTCCCCCTATATGCACCATTGTGTGTAGCCCAATTCCCTCTCTCAGGAAAACTCCATAATGTACTAACTTCCATGTTATAGTTTTCAGGTTCCCATTTCATATTTTACACCTAGCTTTTTAAGTATAATATTAACTCTATTATATATAAATAGAACGTAAGTTTCAAGGGCAATAAATAAATATATTTTATAATATCCAAATATAATAATTAAATTAATCATTTGATTGCCTATAAAATAATACCCTTACATTAAAATCTGTTTATAAATTTCAAGTTATTTCATTCCTTAAAGTATAGTCAAATTAATTAATGTGATTAATTTTGTTTGAAATTGTTAATTTTATATTTTAGAACGCTTATTATTGTAGTAACAACTATAAAAGTAGGGAAAACCCTTCATCTATAAACTATTCTGCTAATTTTATTTCCCTTTTTTATATCAAATCACATCATCATATCTAAGCCTGGCGTCAATATCTATATCTACCTTATATATAGCATTATATACAGGCCTTTAAATAGGCTATGGGATTATTGATTCTAAAATTTCTGCTGGCTTCTTTGAAGTTTTGAATTCCATGCTGGATTATGAAATAGTTTATACCTTCCAAATCCCTATATACTATCTCAGATGGTATGGATTTCCCTCCTATTTGGATCTGATTGGAAGAATAGACATCTAGGAGTAAAAGCTTAATAGCATGGGCTACTGCTCCTCTATATTTTTCATTGATAGCATATAGTTCACAATTGTCTATTATTTCCTCATATTTTGTGTGGAAATCATCTATCCTTCCTCTATCCTCTTCTAATGGAGTTTGCTGATGGATAGATGGATTATCCATATCTGAAGTAATCTCTGAAGAATTCTCTGGTATTGGTGATATCTTTTTAGGACTATCCATTGGCTCAGATTGAGTATCAAGAGTATCTTTATCTGAGCTAATGGAGTTAGAAATTATCTCCTGTAGTTTTTCATAATCAATAGAATACCATAGGGTCCTGTCCATTTGCTATACATTGAAATTGTCTAACAGGATCAGTTCCATATCCCTTAATCTCTTAAATATTCTCTTAATAGTAGATTCACTCCAAAAAGGAAATTCCCCTTGCCTATCTTTAATAGTATTGTATGTCCAATATCTCCCTTCATGGAAATTTCTATTGTTCTTCTTATTTATTTCTAACCAATAGTGAACCTGCCCTAACAGTAATGCTTCATTTAATCCTAATATACAAGCTAAATGCCTATCCAATACTAGAACAGAAGAATTATTTGATGATATCATATGTATAGCCCCCTTAGAAATATATTTTACTATTAATATAAGGCTATTTATTGTTTAATGGAAATGCAGACTTTGGTAAAATCCCAGATAAAAATCCTGAGACTTCGGTAAAGTCTTAGGTTTTTTTGAAGAAAATATGGAAAGTTGTTGATAAAGAAGGCAGTATTGGTGAAAAACCATAAAATACATCACCTCATTTTACTTTCCCCTTTATCTACTACTTTTTGTTCAAAAACTGCATTTATCTATCGATTATAGCTTATTCATATATTATAGGAATAATATATAATAATATTCCTATAAAAATAAAAACAACTACCTTTAATAGACCTAGCATGAATAAGGTAGTTGTTTTATCAATTTTAATTACTTCACATACAATCCTACAAGTTTCATATCAGTATCGAATGAAATTGTATAAATTGCTTCTTTATCAGTATATTTTGCTTTTAATACTACAACTGCAATAGGTTCCTTTGAAGCTTTATCCTCAACTCCTGTTACATCGATCTCGGACACCTCTTTATATTCCCCAAACTGTTTTACCATATCAAATACTTGTTCAAATATATCATCTGTCATAGCTTGCTTCATCTCTTCATTAGATATTGCTTTAATTCCTTCAGCATCTTCTTTGTTGACCATATCAACAACACTTATTGCTAATTCTTCTACTTGCTCCTGATCAAATTCATTGGATAATTCCTTTTTCTTACAAGCAGATAAGGTGAATATACATACTAATAATAAAGCTATCAATCCAATTTTTGTTCTTCTTTTCATAGATTTCCCTCCTCATAATATTTTTTAGAATGGACGATGTAGAAAATTCCTACAACATCAAACAAAGCAAGAAGGCCTTCTGTCATCCATATATTTAGTCCCAGTGAAAGTGCAATCACTGCCATCGAATTTAGTAATCCATGTACTAGTATTGCCAGAATAAGATATTGTGCTCTTTTCTCTCTTTGAAATCCATTCCATACAATTACCGTCAAAAATATATGTCCTATGATAGCTATTAGTCTCTCAATTATAGCCATTAGCAAGGTCCCCCTAGTAATCATTTGACTAATATTGGGGATGAATAACACTAGAACTTCCATACAACCATGCCCAAGACCAAAAAGTATTGGCTGTAAAAACACGGATTTCTTTGGTCGAATAAGGAACTGTTTAAATATGTATCTAAACACTTCTTCAAATACTCCAGCTGATAACGCAAGAAAAACCATGGACATTGTGGGATAAGATATTGTCCAAGCAACAAACTCTGTCTTTCCTTGAAGCCAATTCAATAATGGAAATCTTAATAACGGTTGAGATATGAAAAAACATAACATTCCTAAAAGAAACCAAGATATAAAAAGTAAATTCTTTCTACTTCTTCTAATAGTTTTCACCTCCCTAAACCACTATAATTCTAATATGGTCGACGCTTCGCTTCCACTGATTACTATAATGTATTGAAATATATCTACTATTTCTTTCCCTTCTACCATGTTTAAATTTTCATTATTATAGGGGGAGTCTTTGCCTACTAGTTTATATAAATTCACATCTCCGCCTATGCTATTATGGTATTTTATCATCTCGTCTCCAAAAGATAGATCATATTCTACTCCACTTGGATCCATTTGTTTACAATCATCATACCAAAAATTAATGGAAAGTATCTTCCCCTTATATTTTTCAGTATTATTTATCCTTGAGGCAAACCAATCCACATCATCAAATTCCTCTTGGAATATGTGCTGCATTCCCCATTGCCCAAAGTATATACCATCATCTAAATTATCATCTAATATTTCAAAATTATTGTACATCATCTCATCTCTTACTTGATTCCAATTTTCATCACGAGCATCATAGGCTATCCTCGAGTTTTTCATATTTTCTACTACTAAACTAAATCCTATATAGTCATCTCCTAAATAGTCCATATATATCTCTCTATTATTATTAAGGCTATCTAAAATATCCTCATAATAAACGCTATTTTTATGCTTTAAATCATTGATAACGGTTTCTATTTTTTCTGGTGACTCTTCCTCAGGTAGTATATCCTTAATATAATCAAAACTAAGTTTAGGTTGATGCTCTATATCCACACCAACTAAAATAATTCTATCTTCTTCTGGTAAACTTTGATTGTATTCATAAAGCTCTTCATACAATTTAAATTTATCCTTAGTATATGCATATGTCCCTTGCCAAGCATTAAAAACGTCTTTTAATATTTCAATATCCCCTGTTTCTAAATACTTGTTAATAAAATAAGCACCACTATAGGATATTTCTTCTAGCAAGTATTTGAAATTTGTTTTTCCCTTTATATATCTAATTAGTTTCCCTTCTAGCTTTTGATTTGCTGCTACTCCATGGATTTCCCCTGATAAAATAATGTTCTTTCCTTCCAATTCATCATCCAATATCTCTAGTCCAAAGAAATCGTTGATATCTTCTATATTTAATTTTCCATGGTGCTCTTTTAGCCAATTGCCCCGTCCCTTGCTCCCACAGGATGTAAGAATTAAATTTAATATAAGTATGCACAGGATTAAATTTATTCTTTTATTCACTTCAAAATTCATTATTCCATCTCCTTTAGGTCTTTTTGTTCTTAATATTATATATTCTATGCTTAATCTACATTTCCTTCTTTTTACACTATCTATCTATTAAAAATATTGATGATAGCTTAAGTCACATTCAATAAGGGTAATATATATACTATAATATACTTATGAAAGGAGAAGTGCTATGGATATAAAAATATTTGAAGAAATAGGCTGAGGATATAGTAAATTAGCTGTGGTGGTAGACGCAGCCTTAAGAAAACTGGGAGCAAACCATAGGTTTCAAATCATAGGGAATCCTAATCTGTTCTCAGATTATGATGTAACCAATCCTCCTACATTGATGGTAGACGGCGATATATTGATTGAGGGTTATATACCAACCCAGGAGGAAATGGTCGAAATATTAAAGGATAAAATATTATTTTAGGAGAGTAATCCGATATGGAAGACATAAAAGAATTCATAAAGACCAATATTGAGAAGTATATGTTTAAAGGTGTTATCCTTGGTATTAGTGGAGGAATTGACTCTGCTGTAGTGGGGAAACTTCTAGTAGACTCCATAGGCAGGGAAAGAGTATATGGCCTAATACTTCCTGAAAGGGATACAGATTCCCATACAGTAGATGATGCTAAATTGGTATGTGATTATCTAGGTATTGAATATGAAATAATAGATATCACTGGAATACTACGGAAGCTAGGAGTATATTCTTTAAAGCCCCCTGCCTTTCCTTTCCCAAAAGCGGTTCAAAAGATATATTCCCAAAATATATGGAAAAGGGAAGACAATCCTTTTATACAAGATTTAACTACTCAAGGAGATGAAAAATTCCTTGAAGCCTTAGCTTATTATCGTACTAAGCCAAGGATAAGGTCTACTGTGCTATACTTTGAAGGGGAAAAAAAGAACTATGGGGTAGCTGGCTGTACCAATAAAACCGAATACGTTACAGGATTTTATACTAAATGGGGAGATGAAATGTGCGATATTGAGCCTATCCGTCATCTATATAAAACTGAAGTATTTGAACTGGCAGAAAAGTTGAATATACCTCAAAAGATAATAGACAAAAAACCTAGCCCAGATATAGCCCCTGGGATTACCGATGAATTTGCCCTAGGAATGGACTATATTGAACTAGATAGAATACTCATTAAAATGGAAAAAGGAGAAAACCTATCTTCAGAAAACAAAGATAGTGTTAAAAAGGTCGAGGAAATGGTGGAGTTTAGCAAATTTAGATCAACAAAGCAGTTACATTTACCATAGATACTCCCCATATCCTTCCTTTTCCATGTCCTCCTTTCTAATAAACTTTAGTGCAGCACTATTGATACAATATCTAAGACCTCCTTCCTCCTTTGGTCCATCAGGAAATACATGACCCAGGTGGGAATCCCCATATTTACTTCTCACCTCTGTTCTTACCATGCCATGGCTAGTATCTAGTTTTTCCTTTACATTCCTTTTGTCTATAGTTTTTGTAAAACTAGGCCAACCACAACCTGCATCGTATTTATCTCTAGAACTAAATAAAGGCTCACCGCTAACTACATCTACGTATATTCCTTCCCCCTCATGATCCCAATATTCATTTTGAAAAGGTCTTTCCGTAGCATTTTGTTGAGTAACCTTATATTGAATTGGAGTAAGCTTCTCTTTTAATTCCTCTTTAGAGAGTTTTTGATATTTCGACATAAAATCACCTCGTAGATTTGATATATATATTATACCCGATTATACCTATACTTTTCCTTGACCTTAATACAAATTTATACTAATCTTGTTTAGGTAGAAAAAATTTTTTATGCTAAAATATAAATGTTTTTTTGAATAGATAGGATTTGTAAAAACATAAATAATTTATTATTATTTGGGTATTGAGATAGGGGTACAGTATGAAATAATATGCTTTATAGCATAAAAGATAAATTTAAGGAGGATATAAATGCTATCGACATCTTCAAAAAAACAAAAATATGTTGAAAAAAACAAATCTAGACCTTTAAAAAATAAATACTTTTCCGTGGAGTTCAAATTCTGGACCAGCCACATGGTGGCCATAGCATGGGTAGTGTTTTCTATTATTCTTTCTATACCATGGTTAAATGATTTAAGTTCAATCGTTTCCATGCCAATTGCCATTCTTATTATTGCTGGTATTGGCTATATACCTGGATATATAAATGCTTTCAATCTCACGTCTCTTCTACTGGATCGGCAGCCAAAGTTCAAGGATACTAATCCAAAAGATGATATAACTATTTTAATTGCATGCTTGAATGAAGAAGATAATATTCCAAAGGCCCTCCGATATATTAAAAATCAAGATTATGAAGGCAATATAAAAGTTATCGTTATTGACAATGGTTCTACCGATAATACCTTAAAAAAAGCAAAAGAAACCGCATCGCTGCTTTCCATGACTGTAAAAATAATATCAGAGCCAAAGGCTGGCAAACACAATGCATTAAATACTGGATTAAAATATGTAGACACAGAATATTTAATAACACTAGATGCAGATACCTTGCTACATAGATCAGCTGTAAGATATATAGTTTCAAGAATGAAATCTGCACCAGAAGATGTTTCTGCTGTAGCAGGCTCAGTGCTCGTAAGAAATAGCAGACAAAACTTTATTACACGATTACAGGAATGGGACTATTTTTTAGGTATAGCTAGTATTAAACGAATGCAGGGATTATTCCAAGGAACCTTAGTAGCCCAAGGAGCCTATTCCCTTTATAAAACAGAATCCATTAAATATGCAGAAGGATGGCCTGATGCTATAGGCGAGGATATTGTTTTGACCTGGAATCTGTTGAAAAATAATGAAAGGGTTTATTTCGAGCCTCTTTCAGTGGCATTTACTGAAGTTCCTTCTACATTTAAACATTTAGCTAGGCAAAGAAGTCGTTGGGCTAGGGGAATGATTGAAGCATTAAAAATCAACAAACCATGGCAACATCCTATAAAATATGTACGATACCTAACAGGTATTAACTTAGTAATGCCATATTTAGATATTATCTTTACATTTTGTTGGATACCAGGATTAATTCTTGCCTTTTTTGGGGAGTTTTGGATAGTTGGTCCTATGACATTATTTGTCATACCTTTAGCTGTATTGCAAAATTATGTATTATATAGATACCAAAATCAAGTCTTTGAAACCTTGGATTTAACAGTTCGTAATAACAAGCTAGGGTTTATAGTTTATATGTTGTTTTATCAAATTTTAATGAGTCCAGTATCCGTCTGGGGATATTTACAAGAAGCTTTTAAATTAGAACGTGTTTGGAAGTAGAATTATTTATAGATTAAGCTGAAGGAGAACCTTCAGCTTTCAACTTTATCCATCGCAACTTCTTCTAATACTAGCTGCTCCAATTTTCCCTTCATTTCCTTAAATAGGGGAGCTATTTTATATGATAGTAGATCTGCTGTTGAAACAAAGTCGCTGTTTTCCAATACGTCTTCAAAATCCAACATTATCTCCTGTAAAGAGTACACATCTTTTGCATAGCGGTTCCACCCCTCATAGCTTCTTACTATATCCTGCAGCTGTGGATTAGTATCTATTGCTACAAAAGTATCCATTATCCACTTGACTCCCTCTACTAAAGCCATCAGCTTATGCCACGATTCCCTAGATGTGGTTTTGTAAAATTCGTTAGCTAATATTTCAATTTCGGGGATAGCTCTATAATAATAATCTATAGTAGTAATAATAATATCTTGAGATATCTCCTTTATCGTTTTGGTTATCACCTCTACCTCTTTTATGTTTCTAATATTGTCCAAAAAATAGTCATAAAAATCATCATATAATTCAAAACCATCTATGATAAAATGGCTAAATACCAAATTTGAACTGCTTACCTTATGTTCTATTTCTTTAAACATATCATCTAATATGCTTTTGCAATTTTCGTATTTTAATATTTCATCTAGTATATATACCTTCATTTAATCCCCCCAAAAATAGTATATATGTATTGTCGACAGGATTCCAGTTTTTCTTAATAAAAAGAAGCCCTACATAGAGCTTCTTCTGTATATTATATATCCCTAGTTTGTTCCCTTAACCATTTCCTTTCCTCTTCATCTAGATAGGATGATAATTTGTCATATACCTGTTCATGGTATTCATTTAACCATTTTCGCTCTTCTTCCGTTAGTAGTTCTACATCTATACCATCTAAATCTATAGGACAATAGGATAGGACTTCAAATTTCATAAATTGTCCTGAATCTGTATTTATATCCTCTTCGACAACTACTACATTCTCAATTCTAATACCATGTTTTCCTTCTTTATATACTCCAGGTTCTATAGTTACCACCATGCCTTTTTCCAATGATACCTTATTATGTCTATTAGAGATACTATGAGGCCCTTCATGAACATTTAGTAGGAATCCAACTCCATGGCCAGTGCCGCATTTATAGTCTAATCCTTCCTTCCACAGGGGATATCTTGCTAATGTATCCAGATGAGGTCCTGTTGCACCGTATAAAAATCTAGCATTAATTAAATTTATATGTCCTTTCAGCGTAAGGGTATAATCCCTTTTCTCTTCCTCTGTTATATCTCCTAATACTATAGTTCTAGTAATATCAGTTGTTCCATCATAGTATTGTCCACCAGAGTCTACTAAAAACATCTTTTCTCTTTTTAATGTATAATTGGATTTTCCTTCTTCTGCTTTATAATGCATCATAGCTGCATTTTCTTTATATGCTGCAATGGTATCAAAGCTAGGTTCTATAAATCCTTCCTGTTCTCTTCTAAAATCTTCTAATTTTTCTGCAGCAGATACCTCGGTTATATCCATTTTACCTACATTTTTATCTAGCCAGTATATAAACTTTACTAATGCCACTCCATCTTTGATATAAGCATTTTTTTGATTTCTTATCTCTACATCATTTTTAATGGCCTTTAGCTCAGTGGTTATATTTGTACCTTTAATTACCTGACAATCTTCAGGTATTCCCTTATAGAGCCATCTGTTTATTCTTGTTGAATCTAGAAATACTTTGCTACCTTTTTCTATGTTTTTTACATAATCTATAACCCTAGCGTAGTCTTCAATCTCTACACCATTTTCATTTAAGTATTTCCTTACTTCATCGTCTATTTTGTCACCATCTACAAATAGCCAAGCTTTATCCTGAGCAATCAAGCCATAGGAGATTACTACTGGATTGTTCGCTACATCCCTTCCTCTAATATTATAGAGCCAAGCTATGTCATCAAGACTTCCCACTAGGAAATGGGTTGCACCTTTCTTTTCCATCTCTTTTCTAACTTCTTCTATTTTTTCCTTTGCAGTTTTCCCAGTATATTTTACCTCATGGACAAATGCCTTGCTCTGTGGTGCCGCAGGTCTATCGGTCCAAATTTCACCAACTAAGTCGAATTCATCTATAAATTTAATTCCCTTTTTACCGATTTGTTCCTCTAGCCTTTCTACATCATTTTGAGGATATATTTTTCCATCAAATCCTAAGGTATCGCCTTCTTCTAGATTATCCTTAAGCCATTCAGTGTAAGTTGGAAAGCCTGGGATACCCATTTTATATAGCTCTATTCCACTACCTTCTAGCTCCTTTTCCGCTTGGATAAAATATCTACCGTCTGTCCAAAGGATAGCATCCTTTTCCGTTACTACTACGGTGCCAGCTGAACCTGTAAAACCAGAAATCCAAACCCTTGCCTTATAGTGATCTGCTAAGTATTCCGATTGGTGCGGATCAGAAGTTGGAATTATGTATGCTGTAATTCCCTTTTGTTTCATTAAATTTCTCAAACCGTTAATCCTTTCTTTTACCTTCATACTAAATCCCCCCTAATAATTTAAAAATCATATATTGTTTACTTTTTCTTTTCCTTCTATAACCATTAACAGACTAGCTAGGATAATACTAGATATCCCCGCAGATAATTTAGCCAATATAAAAGGAGTAACCATATCCTTAGATACTGTTGAAATATAGCCTAACTGGCCTCCAAAAGTAAAAGCACCGCTAACAGCAAAAGCAGCATTAATAGTCTTTCCCCTACTATCCATTTTATCATATATTCCAATCATGGGAACAGAATTTGCTAAAGAGGTAATGATCCCCAAACAGGAAAATTCATTAATCCCTAATCTATCAGATATCTTGCTTAACTTTTCATCTAATATCTTATATATAAAATTAAATAGGGGATAGGCTCCAGACAATATTACTCCTATTTTCCCTACTACTATTATCCCTTCTTCAAAGGATATCATATTAGGTATTAATTCTATATCCAATACAAAGTCTAATATGCTTATTAAAAGACCAATTGTACTTATTATAATAATAATCTTACCTAATACAGTAAATATGCGGATCATCTTCTGTTGAAATTTCAAAAGTCCGATAACTATTATTATCGATAGAAATATTACAGGGATTAAATTTAGTAGTATAGTATTGTATTCTATTTTCATAACCATTCCACCAACTAACATGCCTATGGGGATAGTCACTATGCCAGCTAATATTCCCTTTGCGAAATAGGGGAAATCTTCCTTGGAAATCATGTTTATGGCTATAGGAACAGTAAAGGATATAGTAGCTCCCATCATAGATGCCAGAATAAGTCCAGTAAATTGAGCTATGCTTTGATTTTCAGCTATTTCAATGCTAGTAGCATAACCTCCCATGTCTACTGCTAGTATACTTGAGGTAAATACTGAAGGGTCTGCACCAGTTAGATTAGATAAAAAAGACAAAATTGGCATAATTAATTGGGCTATCACTGGCGCTAAACTAATAATCCCTATCATAGATATAGCCAAACCTCCCATGCTTTTGAATCCCTCTTCAAATTTACCTCCCAAGCCATATCTGTTGTTAAATAGCCTGTCTATTCCGCCAATAATAGAAAAAATAACTATAATCCATAGCACTATATTGCTCATATTTCACCTCGAAAAATGTATTGATAATATTTTTATTATATTATAAAGTTGGGGAAATGTGAACTGTCTCTTAATTATATATGAAAGCCCATAGAAAATTCTATGGGCTTTCATATATAATTTATTGCCTATTATCGTTCTATATTTACTTCCGTAACCATCTTTGGTGAGTTTGTTAGAGTATCTGCTACTGGACAAGTTCTATCTATAAATTCAACAAATTTTTCTATATCTTTTTTTGATGAACTAGATTTGATATATATTTTAGATCTTATTTCTGAAAAACCAATCTTTGCATTTTTGTTTTTTCCCATAAATCCATCTGGGTCTAGATCCCCTTCTAATTCTATATGAAAATCCTGCAAATCTATTCTATGGGCCTTTGCAAAACATCTAGCAACTATACATTTACACGCTCCTAATGCAGATAATACTCCTTCTACTGGATTCATACCTGTATCAGTTCCACCTAATTCCTTTGGTTCATCTAATAGGATGGTATGGTCCCTAGCTACACATTCAACTCTCATACCTTCTGTTAGTTTAGCAGTACTTTTAAAAACTTCCTTAGCCATTTAAAAGCCCCCTTGAAATTATTTTTTTCGACAAGAATAGTATATTACTAGTTGGGGGCTTTGTCAATATTTTAACGATTTTTTATTTTTCTACAACTGCTCTATTATTCTAACACTCTTTTCAAAAACTGTCCCGTATAAGACTCTTCTACTCCTGTTATTTCTTCTGGCGTTCCAGTGGTTACAACTGTACCTCCTTTGTCTCCTCCTTCTGGCCCTAAGTCTATTATATAATCGGCAGTTTTTATTACGTCTAGATTATGTTCTATTACTATTACCGTATTACCTCCCTCTACTAAACGGTCTAATACCTGAATAAGCTTATGAATATCTGCCATATGGAGACCTGTGGTAGGTTCATCTAGTATATATATGGTCTTTCCTGTACTTCTCTTACTCAACTCCGTAGCCAATTTAACCCTTTGAGCTTCTCCACCTGATAGTTCCGTAGAGGACTGACCTAGTTTTATATAGCCCAGTCCTACATCATATAGCGTTTGTAGCTTTCTTTTGATTCTAGGTATATTTTCAAAGAACTCAAGTGCTTCTTCTACAGTCATATCCAACACATCGGAAATAGTCTTACCCTTATATTTAACCTGTAGGGTTTCTCTATTATATCTTTTTCCTTTACATACCTCACAAGGTACATATACATCTGGAAGGAAATGCATCTCTACTTTTAATATGCCATCTCCTCTACAAGCTTCACATCTTCCTCCCTTTACATTAAAGCTAAATCTACCTTTTTCGTAACCTCGCATTTTAGCTTCTGGTGTCATGGCATATACATCCCTTATATAGTCAAATACCCCTGTATAGGTGGCAGGATTAGATCTTGGCGTTCTTCCAATAGGAGATTGATCTATTGCTATTACTTTATCTAAATTTTCCAATCCCAATATTTCTTTATGTTTCCCAGGCTTTATCTTGGCTCCATTTAACTTCTGTGCCAAACTCTTATATAATATTTCATTAACTAAACTACTCTTTCCTGAGCCTGATACTCCTGTTACACATGTAAATACTCCTAGAGGTATCTTTACATCAATATTTTTTAGATTGTTCTCCCTAGCTCCCTTTACCTCTACCCAGTTGCCATTAGGTTTCTTTCTCTCCTTAGGTATTTCTATCCTTTTAGTTCCAGATAGGTATTGACCTGTAATGGATTTAGGGTTTTTCTTTATCTCCTCCACAGTGCCTTGTGCAACTATATAGCCACCATGAACTCCTGCTCCTGGTCCTATATCTATTATATGATCAGCACTATACATGGTGTCCTCATCGTGTTCCACCACTATTAGGGTATTGCCTAGATCCGTTAAGTTTCTTAAGGTTTTTAAAAGTTTAGCATTGTCCCTTTGATGTAATCCAATACTAGGTTCGTCCAATACGTATATTACTCCTACTAAACTAGAGCCTATTTGGGTAGCTAATCTAATCCTCTGGGATTCCCCTCCTGATAGAGTTCCAGCATTCCTAGATAGGGTCAAATAATCCAGGCCCACATCTCGTAAAAATTTTAGTCTTTCTATTATCTCCTTTAATACCTGATGACCTATTAGCTGTTGTTTTTTATCAAGCTTTAAGTTTTCAAAAAAGTCTATAGCCCGAGTTATGGATAAATCCGTTACTTCGGCTATATTTAATCCATTTATTTTTACTGCCAATACCTCATCCTTTAGCCTTTTGCCTTTACAGGCGGGACAAGGTATTTCCGTCATATATCCATCGATTCTATCCCTCATATAGTCGGAATTAGTCTCTGAATATCTCCTCTCAAGATTAGGAATGACTCCCTCAAATTTTCCCTTATAATTTCTTAAGCCGTTGTAGTGGCTTTCGAATTGAAAGGAAATAACCCTATCGGTGCCATACAATAATTCATCTATAAACTCTTTAGGAGCATGCTTTAATGGGGTATCCATATCGAACCTATGCTCTTCCGCTAAAGTCTTAAATATCTGGTAATAATAGGTAGATTCTTTAGCAGTATTAAAAGGAGCAATTCCTCCTTCATTAATGCTTAAGTTCGGATTGGGTATTACCTGCTCTTTATCAATTTCCTTATGATATCCAATACCATTGCAAGTGGGACATGCGCCAAAAGGAGAGTTAAATGAAAACATCCTAGGAGATAGTTCCTCAATAGCTACTCCACAGTCAGGACAAGCAAGCTTTTGACTAAACATTATATGTTCTTTGCCTATTATATCTACTGTTACTAGTCCATCAGCAAGCTTTAGGGCTGTCTCAATGGAATCAGCCAGTCTCCCTTCGATGCCTTCCTTTACGATTATCCTATCTACTACTATATGGATATCATGCTTTTTATTCTTTTCTAATTTGATTTCATCAGTTATTTCATACATTTTTCCATCTACTATTACCCTGATGAAACCCTCTTTTCTAATATTTTCTAATATTCTCTGGTGCTCTCCTTTCTTTCCTCTTACTACAGGAGCTAATATCTGTATTCTAGTTCTCTCCCCTAATTCCATAACCCTATCCACCATCTGATCTACCGTCTGACTAGAAATCTCTTTGCCACATTTATAGCAATAGGGTGTACCTATACGAGCGAACAATAATCTTAAATAGTCATATATCTCCGTTACGGTACCTACTGTAGATCTTGGATTTCTGCTGGTAGTCTTTTGGTCAATGGAAATAGAAGGAGATAAACCTTCTATATACTCAATATCAGGTTTATCCATCTGCCCTAAAAACTGGCGTGCATAACTAGAGAGGCTCTCTACATATCTTCTCTGACCTTCAGCATATATGGTATCAAAGGCTAAGGAAGACTTTCCCGAACCACTTAATCCTGTAATTACTATGAATTTGTTTCTAGGAAGCTCTAGATCTATATTCTTTAAATTATGTTCCTTAGCCCCTTTTATCACTATTTTATCGTTTACCACTCATTTTTCACCTCTTCTTTTGCAATTGGCTTCGGAAGACCGAAGGTCTCCCTACTTTTAACAATTCACAATTATTTGAGTCCTGCGTCTTGCATTTTTTTCAATTGAATCATCTTATCTCGAAGTTCTGCCGCCTTTTCAAAATTTAATTCTTCTGCTTCTCTTAGCATAGCTACCCTTAAGGCTTCTATGGTACCTTCTAATTCCTCTACTGTAAATACCTCATCCATATACTTTTCTTCTTCCTCTAGAGCTATGGTAGCTTCTATTACATCCCTTACTGCTTTGTTGATAGTTCTTGGTGTTATACCATGTTTTTTATTGTATTCATTCTGTATATTTCTTCTTCTATTGGTTTCACTTATAGCTCTTTTCATGGATTTAGTTATAGTGTCGGCATACATGATGACCTGCCCAGATACATTTCTAGCTGCTCTACCGGTAGTCTGTATTAATGAGGTTTCAGATCTTAAGAAACCTTCCTTATCTGCATCTAGTATGGCTACTAAGGATACCTCTGGTAGGTCTAATCCTTCTCGTAGTAGGTTTATTCCTACTAGTACATCATATTTTCCTAGACGCAAATCCCTAATAATCTCCATCCTCTCTATGGTTTTCACATCGGAATGGAGATATGTTACCTTTATACCTATATCCTTAAAATAACTGGTTAAGTCTTCTGCCATCCTCTTAGTTAGAGTAGTTACCAGTACCCTCTCATTCTTTTCTGAACGTTTCCTTATTTCACCTACTAAGTCATCTATTTGATGCTCTGTAGGTCTTACATCTATCTTAGGGTCTAATAGTCCCGTTGGACGTATTATTTGTTCTACTACCTTTTGGGAATGTTTTAATTCATAAGGTCCAGGAGTTGCCGACACAAATAGTATTTGATTTATATGATTCTCAAATTCTTCAAATTTTAATGGCCTGTTGTCTAATGCCGATGGAAGCCTAAAGCCATATTCAACTAAATTAGTCTTTCTTGATCTGTCCCCTTCATACATACCCCCAATTTGAGGTATAGTCACATGGGACTCATCTACTATTATTAAAAAATCATCGGGAAAATAGTCTATCAAGGTATAGGGTTTGCTTCCTGGTGCTCTACCGCTTAAATGTCTAGAGTAGTTCTCTATTCCTTGACAAAAGCCCATTTCCCTTAACATCTCTATATCATATTTAGTTCTTTGTTCTAATCTTTGAGCTTCTAGCAGTTTTTCTTGGGAACGCAATTCCTTTAATCTTTCTTCCAATTCCTCTTCTATACTGACAATGGCCCTATCAATTTTATCCTTAGATGTAGCATAATGAGATGCTGGAAATATGGAAACGTGATTTCTCAAACCAATAATTTCCCCTGTAAGATAGTTTACTTCTACTATTCTATCTATTTCGTCCCCAAAGAACTCCACCCTAATGGTGTTTTCACTGGAGGAGGCAGGAAATATCTCTAATACATCTCCTCTTACCCTAAAAGTTCCCCTTACAAAGTTAACATCGTTTCGGATGTATTGAATATCTATTAGCTTTTTCATTATCTCATCTCTATCCTTAACCATACCTGGTCTTATGGACACTACTAGGTTTTCATAGTCGATTGGATCTCCTAATCCATATATACAGGAAACACTTGCTACTATTATGACATCCTTTCTTTCAAATAAGGAGGCTGTAGCCGAGTGCCTAAGTTTATCTATTTCATCATTTATAGATGCATCTTTTTCAATATAAGTATCTGTTTGGGGTACATAGGCCTCAGGTTGGTAATAATCGTAATAGGAGACGAAGTATTCTACAGCATTATCGGGAAAAAACTCCTTGAATTCACTAGCCAACTGATAGGCCAAAGTTTTATTATGGGCAATTACCAGAGTAGGCTTTTGAACTTTTTCAATTATATTAGCCATGGTAAAGGTTTTTCCCGAACCGGTTACTCCTAATAGGGTTTGGTGTTTTATATTGTTCATTATACCATTAGACAATTTTTTTATAGCCTCTGGTTGGTCTCCAGTAGGTTTAAAGCCTGAATGGATTTTAAATTTACTCATAGTATTCACCTCAATTTGAACGCTTGTTCGTTCATATTATAATTATATTATATTATATATAAATGTCAAAAGTTTTTTTGTTAAAATAATA